>NZ_JBVJNZ010000001.1:0-63795 GCF_055583445.1 Streptomyces sp. NPDC104761
CCCCCCCCCCCCCCCCCCCCCCCCCCCCCCCCCCCCCCCCCCCCCCCCCCCCCCCCCCCCCCCCCCCCCCCCCCCCCCCCCCCCCCCCCCCCGCCTCCGTCTCTGCCGGGCAGCCCCTAGGCCACCAGGCCGCCCAGCTTGCGCAGCGACTCGTCGAGGGCGGCCGTCGCCGAGTCCTTGAGCTTGCCCGCCATCAGCGACACGGCGGCGCCGGTGAACTCGCCGTCGATCCGCACCACCGTCGCGTCCCCGTCCGGGGTGAGCGTGTAACGCGTGGCGACGGTCACCGCCATCGGGCCCTTGCCGCGGATCGCCAGCACCCGCGCCGGCTCCAGTTCCTCGACGGTCCACTCGACCTCCGCCGGGAAGCCCATCAGCTTCATGTTCTCCTGGAAGGTGCCGCCCACCGCCAGGGTCTCGGGGCCGCCCTTGGGAAAGTTGGTGTGGGTCGCGTTCCACTCGCCGTACGCCGACCAGTCGGTGAGCTGTGCCCACACCTTCTCGGCCGGTGCCTGGATGCGTGCCTCCGCGCTGACTTCGGCCATCGGGCCACCCCTTCGTGTCGGGCTACGGTGTCGCGGAACGTAGCCGCAGGGCCTCGAACATTCAATACTGATGAACCGTCAGGAAATGTGCCGATCGGGGGCGCCCGGGCCGGTCAGCCGACCCGTCGTATCAGCGCCGCGTCGAACAGGTCCCACGCGCGCGGCAACGCGCTCTCGTCGTGGCAGTGCCAGGCGTCCCAGAACAGGTCCGCGAGCAGCGCGTCCGCCGGGGCGTAGACCCGGTACACGTACTGCCTGCCGTCGACCGCCGGCAGGGCGACCAGCCAGCAACAGCACCCGCTCTCCACGTCAGGGGGAGACGTCCGGCGGATGCGCGACGGTTGCGTATGGGGCGCGCGGCAAGACGGCACGCGCCCCGGTGGCCGGAATCGGCCTGATCTCATCCGCAAGGAGGAGATTCCGGCCATCCGCGTCCACTCTGCGTGGGACGTGAAGATGCTTCCCCCCGCCGATGACTCAGGCCTGTGGGATTGATGAGGTAGGGGTGTGCAACCCCGTATTCCCCGCCAGCCCGCCCAGGACCAGGGCGGTATCCACGCGGACGACGATGCCGGGCTCGGTGCCGAGTCGGCGGCGGTGGTCGCCGGTGCCCGCCGCCGGGCCGTGCGGGACGGGGACCGCCAGGTCGACACCGCCCATCTGCTGCACTCGTTGATCGAGCACGACGCCGACGTGCGCGCCGTCATCGGCGACGCTCCGCAACTGGCCCGCCTGCTCGGCTACCTCGTGCAGCGCAGCATCGGCTACGGCCTGCGCTGGCAGGGCGGGGTCGAGGACTCCGGCGCGCTGCCCGCCCTCCCGTACGCCGGGGGAAGAGCCGAGGGCAGGGGCGACGGCGCCTGGTCCCCGGTGGCCGCGGCCGCCCTGGAGTACGCCCGCAGCCGTGCCCGGCGCCGCGGCGCGGCCCACTCGGACGGCATCGACCTGCTCGCGGGCCTGGTCCTCGACCCCGAGTCCCGGGCCGTCGAGGTGCTGGAGCGGGCCGGGGTCGCCGCGCGTGAACTGGCCGTGCGGATAGACGGCGACGGGGCGGTCGGCGCGGCCGGAGCGGTCCGGGACGCCGAGGGGGAGCGCGGGGAACACCGCACGTCCAGCCGTTGAGACAGGTGTCATCAGGGGTGACGCTCATGTCCTGTGCTGGCATCATGTGCCGGTGCACACCACTGACAGCAGCCATGGAAAGGGCCTCGGGCTCTCCCTCGCCCTCGCGTCGGCGCTCGCCTTCGGCGGCTCCGGCGTCGCGGCCAAGCCCCTGATCGAGGCCGGGCTTGCGCCGCTGCAGGTGGTGTGGCTCAGGGTGGCGGGTGCCGCCCTGGTGATGCTGCCGCTCGCCGTCCGCCAGCGCGACCTGCCCCGCCGCCGGCCGGCGCTGCTCGCCGGGTTCGGCCTGCTCGCCGTGGCCGGCGTCCAGGCCTGCTACTTCGCCGCCATCTCCCGGATACCGGTGGGCGTGGCGCTGCTCGTGGAGTACCTCGCGCCCGCGCTGGTGCTCGGCTGGGTCCGGTTCGTGCAGCGGCGGCCGGTCACCCGTGCCGCCGCGTTCGGTGTCGTCCTCGCGGCGGGCGGCCTCGCCTGTGTGGTGGAGGTGTGGTCGGGGCTGCGGTTCGACGCGCTGGGGCTGGTGCTGGCGCTGGCGGCGGCGTGCTGCCAGGTGGGGTACTTCGTGCTGGCCGACCACGGCGGGGGCGAGGGGGCGGATCCGCTGGGGGTGATCGCCTACGGGCTGCTGGTAGGGGCGGGCCTGCTCACCGTGGTGGCCCGGCCGTGGGAGCTGGACTGGTCGGTGCTGGGCGGCTCCGCCCGGATGAACGGGGCTGCCGTGCCGGCGGTCGTCCTGCTGGGGTGGATCGTGCTGGTCGCGACGGTCGTCGCGTATGTCACGGGTGTGGTGTCGGTACGGCGGTTGTCGCCGCAGGTGGCCGGGGTGGTGGCCTGCCTGGAGGCGGTGGTGGCGACCGTGCTGGCGTGGGTGCTGCTGGGGGAGCGGCTGGGTGTGCCGCAGGTGGTGGGGGGAGCCGTGGTCCTGCTGGGGGCGTTCATCGCACAGTCCTCGACTCCGGTGCCGGAGTCGGTGGTGAGCCGGAGCGCGGCGAAGGAGCCGGTCGCCTCGGCCTGAGCGCGCCGCGGCAGTTGCCGCGGCCCGTCGTGGCTGTCACGCAGTTCCCGCCCCCGGCCTTCGGCCGGGGGCATCCCTCCCAGCGCCGTCTCAGGCGCCCGTCAGGTACGGCGGCACCGGAACGTCCGCCGCCAGGTCGCCGTTCGCCACCGGAGCGTCGTATCCCTTGCGCAGCGGCAGTACGCCCGCCCAGTGCGGGAGGTCCATGTCCTCGGGGTCGTCGTTCGCCCCGCCCGTGCGGGTCTTGGCGGAGACCTCGTTCAGGTCGAGGCGGATCACCGCGGTGGCGGCCAGCTCCCTCTTGTTGGCGGGGCGGGAGTCGGCGGCCCGGCCCGGCACCACGTGGTCGACCAGGGCGTCCAGCGCGCGGCTCTTCTCCTCGGGGTCGGTGACCTGGTGGGCGATGCCGTGCACCACCACGGAGCGGTAGTTGACCGAGTGGTGGAAGGCCGAGCGGGCCAGCACGAGGCCGTCGACGTGGGTGACCGTGACACACACCGCGAGTCCGGGATCGGCCTGGCCGGTCATCCGCAGCGGCCGCGAACCCGTCGAACCGTGCAGGTAGAGGACCTCGCCGACCCGGCCGTACAGCGTCGGCAGCACCACCGGCGCGCCGTCCCGCACGAAGCCGAGGTGGCAGAGGTAGCCCTCGTCGAGGATCGCGTGCACCAGCTCCCTGTCGTACGAGGCGCGCTCGGCGGAGCGGGTGGGAACGGTGCGGTCGGTCTGCGCGTAGGCGGCGGGCTGGGCCGGGACGGTTCCCGGTACGGCTGTCTCCATTGCGGATCTCCCTTGCACTAGTGCATAATGTTGTTTGTGCTAGGAGAATATCGGATCGAAGGGCGCGGCGCAGCAGAGATTGCGGCCAGCGTCGAGCGCGCGGTGGCTGCCGGGGAGCTGGAGCCGGGGCAACTGCTGCCCCCGATGCGGGAGCTGGCGGGCAGGCTCGGGGTGAATCCCAACACGGTCGCGGCCGCGTACCGCACGCTGCGCGAGCGCGGGGTCATCGAGACGGCCGGCCGGCGGGGCAGCCGGGTCCGGCCGAAGCCGGCCACCACCGGACGCGACCAGCTCCCCGACGTCCCGGCCGGGGTGCGCGACCTGTCCTCCGGCAACCCCGACCCCGCGCTGCTCCCCGCCCTCGCACCGGTCCTGGGGGTGGTGGCGGCCGAGTGCGACCGTGCCCCGGTCCTCTACGGCGCCGAGCCGGTCGAGCCGGAGCTGGAGCGGATGGCGCGCGCCGAACTGGCCGCCGAGGACGTGCCCGACGCTCCGCTCACCGTCACCTCGGGCTCCCTGGACGCGGCCGAACGCGTCCTGCTGGCGCATCTCAGGCCCGGCGACGCGGTCGCTGTCGAGGACCCCGGCTGGAGCCGCACCCTCGACCTGATCCCGGCGCTGGGGCTGCGCACCGTCCCGGTGGCCGTCGACGACGAGGGGCCGCGTGCGGACGCCGTGCGCCGGGCCCTGGAGTCCGGGGCGCGCGCCCTGCTCGTCACGGCCCGGGCGCACAACCCCACCGGTGCCGCGGTGAGCGCGGCACGCGCGCGTGCCCTGCGGGCCGTCCTGCGCGCACACCCGCACACCCTGCTGATCGAGGACGACCACGGCCACGGCATCGTCGACCTCCCCCTGCACGCCCTGGCGGGCGTCACGCACCACTGGGCCTTCATCCGCTCGGTCGCCAAGGCCTACGGCCCGGACCTGCGCCTGGCCACCCTGACCGGCGACGAGGTGACGGTCGACCGGGTGCGGGGGCGTCAGCGCCTGGGACCGGGGTGGGTGAGCCGCCTGCTGCAGCGCACGGTGGTCCGGATGTGGGCCGACGGCGTGGTGGACGGCCCGGCGGTGGCGGCGGCGTACCGGGCCCGTCGCGAGCTCCTCGTCGACGCGCTCGCGGACCACGGCATCGAGGCGCACGGCCGCAGCGGCATGAACGTCTGGGTACCGGTCCCGGACGAGACGGGCGCGGTGTCCCTGCTGCTGCTCGAAGGCTGGGCGGTGGCCCCGGGCGCCCGCTACCGCCTGGCGACCCCGCCGGGCATCCGGGTCACCGTCTCCACGCTGACCCCCGAGGAGGCGGGGCCGCTGGCGGCGGCGGTGGCGAGAGCGGTGACGCCGGCGAAGGGGGGCCGGATCCAGGCCTGAGCGCTCCGCCGGCTGTGCCGTTCGTTCACCGCGGGCCGGTGGGGGCTGGTCGCGCAGTTCCCCGCGCCCCCGCGGGGCGCTGCCGTACCTGGGTGAGGGCCGCCCCCGCGAGGACGATCACCGCGCCCACCGGCGTGCTCCACCGCAGCGACTCGCCCAGCACCGCGACCCCCGCCGCGGCGGCGATGACCGGGATGAAGTAGGTGACCATCTGGGCGGTGGTCGGACCCACTTCCGCCACCAGCCCGTACTGGACGAGCACCGCGAGTCCCGTCCCCAGTGCGCCGAGCGCGGCGACCGCCAGCAGCGGGACGAGGGCGAAGTGCGCCGGGAAGGACGTGAACAGCGGTGTCACCACGGCCAGTTGCGCGGTCGCCAGCAGCAGCTGCGCGCCGGTCATCGCCAGGTGCGAGTCGCCCGTCCCGGCCAGCGTCCGCCGCACGTGGATCCATCCGACCGGGTAACTCAGCGACGCCAGCAGCGCCATGAGCGTCCCCGAAACGTCCAGGCCGTGGAAGCCCTCCCAGGCGCCCAGCACCGTCAGGACACCGATGAACCCCAGGCCGAGCCCGGCGAACCGGACCCGCGTCGGCCGGTCCTCCGACAGGGCCACCAGCGACAGCGCCATCCCCCACAGCGGCGAGGTCGCGTTGCAGATCCCGGCCAGGGTGGACGGAATGGTCAGCTCGGCGTAGGCGAAGAGGGAGAACGGCAGCGCGTTGAGCAGGAACGCGGCGACCGCCAGGTGCCCCCAGGTGCGGGCGCCCCGCGGCAGCCGCTGCCGCTTCACGGCCATCGCCGCCGCGAGGACCGCCGTACCGAACACCAGCCTGCCGAGCGTGACCTGGAACGGTGCGTAGCCCTCCGTCCCGACCTTGATGAAGAGGAAGCTGAAGCCCCAGATCAGGGAGAGGACGCCGAAGCGCAGCCGCCAGTCGAGGCGGGGGCGGGAGTCGGTGGTGACAAGCGCGGGCTTGCCGGTCGCGGCGGAGGTCACGGTACTCATGCCCGCAACGATGCCGGAGGCAACATCGTAGCACAATCGAGACTTCCCACGGGGTACCTCTTAGAATCACTTACATGTTGAACCTGGAGCGCCTGCGCACCCTCGACGCCCTCGCCCGGCACGGCTCGGTCAGCGGCGCCGCCGAGGCCCTGCACGTGACCACGTCGGCGGTGTCGCAGCAGATGGGCAAGCTGGAGCGCGAGGTGGACCAGCAGCTCCTCGCGAAGAACGGCCGGGGCATCCGGCTCACCGACGCCGGGCGGCTGCTCGCCGAGCACGCGGCCCGCATCCTCTCCCAGGTCGAGCTGGCCCAGTCCGACCTGGAGGCGCACCGGGGCCAGGTCGTCGGCGAGCTGCGGCTGTCCGCGTTCCCGACGGCAGCCCGCGGCCTGTTCCCGGCCGCACTGGCCGCCCTGCGCGCCCGGCACCCGGCGCTGCGCGTCCGCTCCAGCGAACTGGAACCGGAGAACGGCGTCGCCGGGGTCGTCCGCGGCGACCTCGACCTCGCCGTCGTCCTGGACTGGTACAACAAGCCGATGCCGGTGCCCGACGGGCTGGTCAAGGCGCCCCTGCTGGACGACCCGGCCGAGGTGGCGCTGCCGGCCGGGCACCGGCTCGCCGGCCGCGAGGAGGTGGACCTGGGGGAGTTCGCCGAGGACGAGTGGATCACCTGGGGCGAGGGCGAGTTCTGCCACGAATGGCTGATGTTCACGCTGCGCTCGCGCGGCATCGAGCCCATCGTCGGGCACCGCGCGGCCGAGACGCACACGCAACTCAACCTGGTGGCAGCCGGACTGGGCGTCTGCATCGCCCCGCTGCTGGGCCGGCACCCGGTGCCGGAGGGCGTGGTCATGGTGCCGCTGAAGCAGCGGGTGCGCCGCCATGTGTACGTCGTCTGGCGGGCCGACGCCGACCGCCGCCCCTCGATCCGGGCGGCGGTGCAGGAGCTGCGCGGCGCGGCCGGGGCGATCGCCTGAGGCGGCCCCCTCGAACCGCGTTACGCCGAGCCCAGCTTGCGGAAGTCCCAGGAGGCGGTCTTCGTCGGGGTGAGCCGGGCCCAGGCGTGCCGGCCGTCGTGCGGCATCTCGTCCAGGCCGAAGTTCTTGCGGGCGAACACCGTCTCGATGTAGTCGAGTTCGGCGACCAGTTCGCCGGTGCGCGGGACCTCGCCCACGAACTCGACGCTCCCTCTCAGCTCGACGCCGCGCAACTGGTCGTACTCCTCACCGGAGTCGACGACGACCGCCACCCGCGGATCACGGCTGAGGTCCTTCCAGCGCTGGCTGCGCACCACTGAGTAGAGCCACAGGGACGTGCCGTCCCAGGCGAACCACAGGGCGCTCACGTGCGGGGCGCCGGACGCCGAGACGGTCGCGACCCGGCAGGTGCGCTGTGTGGTGAGGAACTCGTCCAGCTCACCGGGCGTCATCATGATCTTCCGGCCCCGGCGCTGAGTGACGGTCATGCGGCCCCCTCTTCTTCTGTCTCTTCTTCCGTTCCCGCGCGATGGCGGTTAGTGTCACCCGCCCCGCACCAAGGCGGAAGGGGGCGTCATGCCGTCGTCGTACGAGCGGCTCGCGGAACTCCTCGACCCCGAGAGCACCGTGCTGCTCACCGTCGAGTGCCAGCAGGGTGTGGTGGGCCCGGACAGCGCGCTGCCCGAACTCGCCCGTGAGGCACGGACGTCAGGGGCCCTCAACAACATCGCCCGCCTGGTCGCCGCCGCGCACGACACCGGTGTCCAGGTGATCCACGCGATCGCCGAACGCCGCCCGGACGGCCGCGGCGCGAACCGCAACGCCCGCCTGTTCCGCGCCGCCGAACGGCTGCCCGTCCAGCAGCTCTCCGGCACCGCGGCGGTCCGCGTCGCGCCCCCCATCGAGGTCTCGCAGGAGGACCTCGTCGTACGACGGCTGCACGGCCTGTCGCCGATCCAGGGCACCGACGTCGACCCGCTGCTGCGCAACCTCGGCTGCCGCACCCTGGTCGTCACCGGTGTCTCGGCCAACGTGGCCGTTCCCAATGCCGTGTTCGACGCGGTCAACCGGGGCTACACGGCCGTCGTCCCGGCCGACGCCGTAGCGGGAGTGCCCCCCGAGTACACCCCCGCGATGGTCCGCAACACCCTCGCGTTGGTCGCCACGGTCGCGACCACGGACGAGGTGCTCGGCTGCCTCGGAGAACCGCGTCGGCGGTCCTGAGGATCAGGCCAGCGAGATCTGGTCGCCGGAGACCGTGATGTTCGCGGCCGTCAGGCCCGTGGTCGCCGGGCCCTGCTTCACGCTGCCGTCCGCTATGGCGAACTTGCTGCCGTGGCAGGGGCAGACGATCTCGCCGTTGGCGATGCTGGTCACCGCGCAGCCGGCGTGCGGGCACTTCGTCGAGAACGCCTTGTACGTGCCCGACGTGGGCTGGGTGACGACCACGGCCTGGTCCTTGTAGATCGTGCCGCCGCCCTCGGGGATGTCCGTGGTCTTGGCGAGCGCGGTGCCACCGGCCGCGGCCGTGGAGCCGCCGGCCGAGCCGTTGCTGTCCTGCGTGGTGGAGCCACCGCCCGCGTTGCCGTTCGTGGTGGTCGTGCTCGACGAGCCGTCGTCCGACGACCCGCAGGCGGTCAGCGCGGCGGCGAGCCCTGCCGCTCCGGCCGCCACCATGACGGTGCGGCGAGCCGGGCTGGCCGAGGGGTTGAGCGGTGCGCTGGTCATGTGAGGGGTTCCCTTCCGCGGAGCTTCTCGTTGATCCGTCCAGGGGTACGGTCTTCGGGCACCACCTGTTCAGACGGCATCCAGATAGTGACCACCTGGACATGAGGCTTCGGTAAAACAGCGCTGTCGGTTCGCTGTCGGTCCTGACCTGGGACGCAGCGAGCCGCGTCGTCGCATGGCCGGGCCCGGACCTCACCGCTGTCACGCTCGGTTACTATGCTCACTTCGTGCCGGAGGCCCCCGGTCGACGACTGCCTGGTTGAGAAGCTGGATGGCCTGGGAAAATGCTGCGAGAAGTCACCGCGACCCGCTACATCACGCCCCTGCGCGAGGGCGGTTCGCTGCCGGGGCTCGTCGAGGCCGACGATCTCGGCACGTACGTCATGAAGTTCACCGGTGCGGGGCAGGGCCGCAAGACGCTGGTCGCCGAGGTCGTCTGCGGTGAACTCGCGCGCCGGCTCGGGTTCCGGATGCCCCGTCTGGTCACCGTCGAACTGGATCCGGTGCTGGGACTCGGCGAACCCGAGCAGCAGGTGCAGGACCTGCTGCGGGGCAGCGGCGGCACCAACCTCGGCATGGACTTCCTCTCCGGTGCCCTCGGCTTCGACCCGCTCGCCTTCTCCGTGAGCCCCGCGGAGGCCGGGCGGATCGTCTGGTTCGACGCGCTGGTCAACAACGTCGACCGTTCCTGGCGCAACCCCAACCTGCTGGTCCACCAGGGCGACCTGTGGCTCATCGACCACGGCGCCACCATGATCTGGCAGCACAACTGGCCGTCCGCCGAGGCCTCCGCGGCCCGCCCGTACGACGCCGCCGACCACGCACTGAGCGGGTTCGGCCCCGACGTCCGCGCGGCCGCCGCCGAGTTGGCGCCCCTGGTCACCGAGGACCTGCTCGCCGAGGTCACCGCCGAGATCCCGGACGTCTGGCTCGCCGCCGAGCCCGGCTTCGACACCCCCGACGACCTGCGGCGCACCTACGCGCGGCCGCTGCTCACCCGGGCCGCCGTCATCCACGAGCGCATCACCGGCATCGAGGGGGCCAAGTGAGCGAGACCCACATCAACGTGGCCGGACACATGACCGAGCGCCACATCACCCGGACGGGCCAGGGCGGCGACCGGGACGTCTTCGAGTACGCCCTGCTGCGCGTCGTACCCCGCGTGGAGCGCGGCGAGTGCATCAACGCGGGCGTGCTCGTGTACTGCCGGGCCAAGGGCTACGTCGGCGCCCGCACCCATCTCGACGAGGCCCGGCTGCTGGCCCTGCATCCGGAGGCGGACGTCGCCGGGGTGCGGGCCGCGCTCGGGGCGGTGGAGGGGATCTGCGCGGGCGGGGCGGCGGCGGGACACGCGGCCGGCGACGACCCGGGGCGGCGGTTCCGCTGGCTGGTCGCGCCCCGCTCCACCGTCGTGCAGCCGGGCCCCGTGCACACCGGGCTCACCCGCGACCCGGCCGCCGAGACGGAGCGGTTGCTGGACCTCCTGGTGAGGTAATGGATCACACTGGCGCGGAGTGACGTTGACACCGCGTGCCAGGGCTTCTAGCGTCACGTCTGTCGAAGGTACTAAGCGGTCGCTCACCCGTCGGCCGGGTTCTCGACCAGGTGTACCCAGGTGTTCTCAAGGGCGAGGAGAAACAGCATGTCCAGCACTGAGCAGCGGGTGGCCGTCGTCACCGGGGCCGCACGCGGCATCGGCGCCGCCACCGCCGTACGACTGGCCGCCGAGGGCCGCGCGGTCGCCGTGATCGACCTCGACGAGGCCGCCTGCAAGGACACCGTCGAGAAGATCACCGCGGCCGGCGGCAAGGCGATCGCGGTCGGCGCCGACGTCTCCGACGAGGCCCAGGTGGCCGCGGCGATCGCGCGGGTCGTCGAGGAACTGGGCGCCCCGACCATCCTGGTCAACAACGCCGGCGTGCTCCGCGACAACCTGCTGTTCAAGATGTCCGCGTCCGACTGGGACACGGTCCTCAACGTGCACCTGCGCGGCTCCTTCCTGATGACCAAGGCCGTCCAGCAGCACATGGTCGAGGCCGGCTGGGGCCGGGTGGTCAACCTGTCCTCCTCCTCGGCGCTCGGCAACCGCGGCCAGGCCAACTACTCCGCCGCCAAGGCCGGTCTGCAGGGCTTCACCAAGACCCTCGCCATCGAGCTCGGCAAGTTCGGCATCACCGCCAACGCCGTCGCCCCCGGCTTCATCGCCACCGAGATGACCAAGGCCACCGCGGAGCGCGTGAAGATGGGCTTCGAGGAGTTCAAGGCCGCCGCGGCCACCCAGATCCCCGTGCAGCGCGTCGGCGAGCCCGAGGACATCGCCAACGCCATCGCCTTCTTCACGAACGAGGCCGCGGGCTTCGTCTCCGGCCAGGTGCTGTACGTGGCCGGCGGACCGCTCGACTAGCAGCACACCGGGGAACCTGAGGAACACTGACATGACTGAACTGCCCGAGCTTTCCGGCAAGGTCGCCATCGTCACCGGCGCGAGCCGCGGCATCGGCTACGGCGTCGCCGAGGCGATGATCGCCCGCGGCGACCGCGTCGTCATCACCGGCCGCAACGAGGAAGCCCTCAAGGAGGCCGTCGAGAGCCTCGGCGCCGAGCGTGTCGTCGGCGTCGCCGGCAAGGCGCACGACCTGGCCCACCAGAGCGAGGTCGTCGAACGCGCCATGGCGGCCTTCGGCCGCGTGGACTACCTGGTCAACAACGCCGGAACCAACCCGGTGTTCGGCCCGATCGCCGACGTCGACCTGGACGTGGCCCGCAAGGTGTTCGAGACCAACGTGGTCTCCGCCCTCGGCTTCGCCCAGAAGACCTGGCACGCCTGGCAGAAGGACAACGGCGGCGCCATCGTCAACATCGCCTCCGTCGCCGGCCTCTCGGCCTCGCCGTTCATCGGCGCGTACGGCATCAGCAAGGCCGCGATGATCAACCTGACCCAGCAGCTGGCCCACGAGTTCGCCCCCGGGGTCCGGGTCAACTCGATCGCTCCGGCCGTCGTCAAGACCAAGTTCGCCGAGGCCCTGTACGAGGGCCGCGAGGCGGAGGCCGCCGCGGGCTACCCGCTGAAGCGGCTCGGCGTGCCCTCCGACATCGGCGGCGCCGCCGCGTTCCTCACCTCGGAGCAGTCCGACTGGATCACCGGCCAGACGCTCGTCGTCGACGGGGGCATCTTCCTCAACGCCGGCATGGCCTGACGGAGCGTCGGGCGTCGTCTTCGTCACAGATATTTGCCGCATCTGTGAGGAAAACGGCGCCCACGCGATCGTACAAGATCCGCACAGGGGAATGACAACGTCGTCATAGCGCATTCGATCAACGCCCGTGTTTCCGGGGTGCTTCCACGCGCGCAACGCTGCGGTATGGTCTGCCGCCGACCCCTGGTACGGCGGATCGAGGAGCGTGCGCGTGTTCAACCGGAACCGAGGTCTGCGAAGAGCCGCCGCGGTCGCGTCCATCTCCCTGGTGGCCGGGTGCGGAGTGCTCTCCGGCAGCAGCGCGGACAACAGCGGACCGATCGTCGTCGGCACCACGAGTGCCCCCAGCACCCTTGACCCGGCGGGATCGTGGGACGGCTCCTGGGAGCTGTTCCGCAACGTCTACCAGACCCTGCTCGCCTACCCCGACGGCGCCACCACCCCGCAGCCCGACGCCGCGCGGAACTGCGCCTTCACGGACTCCGGCTCCCGCACCTACCGCTGCGAACTGCGCTCCGGCCTGAAGTTCGCCGACGGCGACAAGCTCGACGCCCGGGCCGTCAAGTACTCCATCGACCGGATCCGGAGCATCAACGCGCCCAGCGGCCCGGCCGGACTGCTCGGCAGCCTCGACCGGGTGCAGGCGACCGGCGACCGCGAGGTGGTCTTCCACCTGAACAAGCCCGACGCCACCTTCCCGTTCGTGCTCGCCACCCCGGCCATGTCGATCGTCGATCCGGACGACTACCCCGCCCACTCGCTGCGCAAGGACGCCTCCGTGCACGGCTCCGGGCCCTACACCCTCAGGTCCTACGAGGACGGCAAACGGGCCGAGCTGGTCCGCAACGACAACTACCAGGGCTTCGCCGACCGGCAGAACGACGCCGTGACCATCCGCTACTTCCAGGACTCGGCCACCATGGTCAAGGCCCTGCGCTCCGGGGACATCGACGTCACCTACCGCGGTCTCGCCGCCTCCGACATCGTGGCCCTGGAGGCGCGCCGCAGCACCGACCTGCAGCTGATCGACGGCACCGGCACCGACATCAGCTACCTGGTCTTCAACCCCAGGGACCCGTGGGCCAAGCTGCCCGCCGTGCGCAAGGCCGTCGCCCAGCTCGTCGACCGCGCCGCGATCGCCCACTCCGTCTACAGGGACACCGTCGACCCGCTGTACTCCATGGTCCCGGCCGGCCTGACCGGCCACACCACCAGCTTCTTCGACGACTACGGCGACCCCAGCACCTCCAAGGCCCGCAAGATCCTCGCCGACGCCGGCATCAGCCGGCGCGTCCCGCTCACCTTCTGGTACACCACCGACCGCTACGGCTCCGAGACCGGCCGGATGTTCCAGGAGCTCAAGCAGCAGCTGGACGACTCCGGGCTGTTCACCATCACCCTCAGGAGCCGGCCCTGGAAGACCTACGTCGTCGGCTACCAGAAGGGCGAGTACCCGGTGTTCGGCCGCGGCTGGTTCCCGGACTTCCCCGACGCGGACAACTTCATCGCGCCCTTCGTCGGCGAGCAGAACGCCCTCGGCACGCCCTACCCGTCCCCGGTGATCACCGGCAGGCTGCTGCCGCGGTCCCGCAGCGAGAGCAACCGCGCCGAGGTCGTCAAGGACTTCGAGGAGGCGCAGCAGATCCTCGTCAACGACACCCGGCTGATCCCGCTGTGGCAGGGGCGGCAGTACGTCGCGGCCAGCGACGACATCTCCGGCGGCGAGAAGGCGCTCGACCCGTCGACGATCATGATGATGTGGGAGCTGCACCGCAAGACCAGCTGGTGAAACCCGTCCGGCACCGGTTGTCAGTGGTCGCCTGTAGGTTTTCCGTACTGGCAGGATCTGCAAGTGACCGCAATTCGTGAGGACGTTGACGTGACCGACATCGCCATGCTGCCCGAGTCCTGGCGCGGGGTTCTGGGCGACGAGCTGCAGCAGCCCTACTTCAAGGAGCTGACCGAGTTCGTCGAGGAGGAGCGGGCGAAGGGTCCCGTCTACCCGCCGCGCGAGGAGGTCTTCGCCGCGCTGGAGGCGACGCCGTTCGACCAGGTCAAGGTGTTCGTCCTCGGCCAGGACCCCTACCACGGCGAGGGCCAGGGCCACGGGCTGTGCTTCTCCGTCCGCCCCGGCGTGCGGATCCCGCCGTCCCTGCGGAACATCTACAAGGAGATGCGCGAGGAGCTGGGCTGGGAGTCCGTGCCGGACAACGGATATCTGATGCCGTGGGCCCGGCAGGGTGTGCTGCTGCTCAACGCGGTGCTCACGGTCCGTGCCGGTGAGGCCAACTCGCACAAGAACAAGGGCTGGGAGAAGTTCACGGACGCGGTGATCCGCGCGGTCGCCGAGCGTCCCGACCCGGCCGTCTTCGTCCTCTGGGGCGGTTACGCGCAGAAGAAGCTCCGGCTGATCGACGAGACCCGGCACGTGGTGATCCAGGGCGCGCACCCGTCCCCGCTCTCCGCGAAGAAGTTCTTCGGCTCCCGCCCCTTCACCCAGATCAACGAGGCGGTGGCGGCCCAGGGCCACGAGCCGATCGACTGGCGGATCCCGAACCTGGGCTGACCTCGCAGCCGACCGTGGGGCAACGCGCCCCGTAGGGGGCGCGGGGAACTGCGCGACCAGCCCCCACGGACTCGCGGCCGACCACCGGCCCGCGGTCCAGCGCCGCCGTCTGCCGGTCACCCCTGGCGCCGCCGTCAAGCGTCGCCACCACGAGGGCGCCTCGCAGCGGACCGTGGGGCAACGCGCCCCGTAGGGGGCGCGGGGAACTGCGCGACCAGCCCCCCGCGGGCCCGCGGCCGACCACCGGCCCATGGTCCAGCGGCGCCGCCTGACAAGAAAAGCTGACGGCGCCGTTTACCGTCGGCAGCACACAACGGCTTACAGCCCGGAGGGCCCCGTGGCGGAGCGACAGGAGCGCACGGCACCCGATGCCGTACTCACGCGGATCGGGCAGGTGGTGATGCTGCACCATGCCGGGGACCGCGAGGAGGCCCGGGGGCGCCTGCTCGACCTGTGGGCGGAGTTCGGCGAGCACGGTGAGCCGCTGCACCGCTGCACCCTGGCCCACTACCTCGCCGACACCCAGGACGACCCGTCCGACGAACTCGCCTGGGACCTGCGGGCGTTGTCCGCGGCGGACGAGGCGCAGGGAGATGCGCGGCTGCGCGGCTTCTATCCCTCCCTGCACCTGAACCTCGCCGCCGACTACGTGAAGCTCGGCCGTACCGAGGCCGCCCGCAGCCACCTGCACCGGGCCCGTGGCGCTGCCGTGGCCCTCGGCGACGACGGGTACGGCAACGGGGTCCGGGCCGCGATCGGCCGCCTGGAACTGCGGCTCGGCGACGCAGGCGGCCCGGGCGAGTCCTGGGGCCCACCGCGACAGCGGCCGGAGTAGCGCCGCACCGGGTTCTCAGTGCCCGTACGCCTGCGCGCAGACGCGTGCCTGCGTGCTGTCCGCGGCCCAGCCGCCGTACTGCTCACCGAGGGCGCACACGTCCGGGGCCTTCGGGACGGAGCGGGGGAGGCCGGGGAGGCCGGCCTGCGGGCTGTGCGACCGGCGAGCGGCGGGGGGCTGCGGCGGGACGGCGCGCGGAGCCGCCGGCGGGCGGCGGCCGGCCGGGGGAGCGGGCGCCGGGGCGTGCGGAGCGGCTGGTGCGGCGCGGTGGGGCGGTCGGGACGGGCCGACCATCTCCAGGGCCTCCTTGACCGGCGCCTGCACCACTCGCGGCGCGGCGCTGCCGTCCGGGCGGGGCACCGACGGCAGCGAGGGCGCCGTACCCGGAGGCGGGCCGGGTGCCGCCGGGTGCTGGACGGTCACACAGCCGGAGAGGGCCGAGACGGTCACGGTGACCAGGAGCGCTGCGGTGGTCGTCGTTCGATGCACCCGCGCAACTCTGCTGGTTCGGCGCGGGGGTTGACACCGTCGACAAGACTTTGGTGCCCCGCACGGGTGATCTCGTGCCCCGTACGGGGGACGGGTGGTCGCCAGGCTGACGTCAGTCGCCGGTCGCGCCGTCGATCCGCTCGCGGATCAGGTCGGCGTGGCCGTTGTGCCGGGCGTACTCCTCGATCATGTGGGTGTGGATCCAGCGCAGGGTCATCTGCTCCCCGGAGCGGCGGTGGCGGCCCTTGGAGAGGTCGTCGAGCCCGAAGCCGGCCGCGGCCTGCCGGGCGGCGTCGATCTCGGCCTGCCAGGCCGTGTACGCCTCCTGCCAGGTGTCCACCTCGGTGATCCGGAAATCGGCGTCCGGGTCCTCGTCGCTGAAGTACAGCGGCGGTGCCTCCTCCCCGGCGAGGACCCTGCGGTACCAGGACCGCTCCACGTCGGCCATGTGGCGCACCAGCCCCATCAGGGACAGCGGAGAGGGTTCCACGGAGGCGGTCCTGAGCTCGGCGTCGGTCAGTCCCTCGCACTTCACCGCGAGGGTCTGCCGGTGGAACTCCAGCCAGCCCTCCAGCATGGTGCGTTCGTCGGCGTCCACGGCGGGCATGCGGCGTTCGGTCGTCATGCCCGGCATCCTGGCCCACCACGGCCGATCCCACCACGGATTATCGGCCCGTATGCTTTCGCACAGGCATGTGTGGGCAACCGCTAGGGGAGCGTCAGTGAAGGTCGGCTGCATCGGACTCGGCGACATCGCGCAGAAGGCGTACCTGCCGGTGCTGGCCGTGCAGCCGGGGCTCGAACTCCACCTGCAGACCCGCACCCCCGCCACCCTGGCCCGGGTCGGAGACAGCCTCCACCTGCCCGAGGACCGCAGGCACGCGACCCTCGACGACCTCCTCGCCCAGGACCTCGACGCCGCCTTCGTGCACGCGGCCACGGTCGCCCACCCCGAAATCGTCACCCGGCTGCTCGAGGCGGGCGTACCGACGTACGTCGACAAGCCCCTCGCCTACCGGCTGGCCGACTCCGAGCGGCTCGTGACGCTCGCCGAGGCGCGGAACGTGTCGCTGGCCGTCGGCTTCAACCGGCGCCACGCCCCCGGCTACGTGCAGTGCGCCGACCACCCGCGCGAGCTGATCCTGATGCAGAAGAACCGCGTCGGGCTGCCCGAGGAACCCCGCACGATGATCCTCGACGACTTCATCCACGTCGTCGACACCCTGCGCTTCCTCGCCCCCGGTCCGGTCGAGGACGTGACCGTCCGTGCCCGGGCCGCCGACGGCCTGCTGCACCACGTCGTCCTGCAGCTCGCCGGCGACGGCTTCACGGCGCTCGGCGTGATGAACAGGCTCAGCGGCTCGGCGGAGGAGATCCTGGAGGTCTCGGGACAGGACACCAAGCGCCAGGTCCTCAACCTCGCCGAGGTCGTCGACCACAAGGGCCAGCCGACGGTCCGCCGACGCGGCGACTGGGTGCCGGTCGCCCGGCAGCGTGGCATCGAACAGGCCGTCCTCGCCTTCCTGGACGCCGTCCGCGCCGGGAAGGTGCTCAGCGCCCGGGACGCACTGGCGACTCATGAGCTGTGCGAGCACGTGGTACGAGAGGTTCGGCGGCAGTCCGGCGCAGCCTGACCGTCCGCACCCCCTCGGCCAGGCAGTACGCGGCCAGCACCAGCAGCGCGCCGTCCACCGGCCAGTCGCCGAACCGCACGAACGGGGTGACCCCGCGGGCGAGCGGCACCTCGTAGACCCGGGCGGTGCTCGCGTCGGTGCCGAGCCACGGGCCGATGCGCTCGCCGCCCGGTCCGTACACGGCGGACACCCCGGTCAGCGTGGCGTGCACCATCGTCCGGCCGGTCTCGGCGGCCCGGAGCGCGGCCAGCGAGGCGTGCTGCTCGGGGGCCCAGCTGTCCTGGAAGGACGAGGTCGACGACTGGCCGACCAGCACCTGGGCGCCGTCCTGGGCGAGGTGCCGGCTCATGTCGGGGAACGCCGTCTCGAAGCAGATCATCGGGCCGATCCGCAGCCCGTGGCCGACGTCCATCACCACCTGCTCGGTACCGCGCCGCCGGTCCTCTCCGGCCGCCTTGCCGACCGAGGTGGCCCAGCCGAGCAGCGAGCGGGCCGGTATGTACTCGCCGAACGGAACAAGCCGCATCTTGTCGTACCGGTCGCCGGTCGGGCCGTCGGCGCCGACCAGGATGGAGCTCTTGTAGATGCCGGGCCGGTCGGAACGCCGGGCATCCACGTTGACCAGGATGTCCGCGCCGGTCTCGCGGGAGAGAGCGGCGATCCGCCGCGCCAGACCGGGCCGGTCCCCGAGGTCGTACCCGACGCTGCTCTCGCCCCAGACGATCAGGTCCGGATGCCGCCCCGCCAGCTGCCGGGTCAGCTGCTCCTCCCGGTCGAACCGCCGGTCGCCGCTGTTGGCGCCGTCGACGACGCCGGGCTGGACGACGGCGATCCGGACGTGACCGTCGACGTCCGGGCGCGGCGACCACACCCAGGCCGCCGAGGTCGCGGCCGCCGTGGCCACCAGCGAGGCCACCGCGGGGACCCGGACCTCCCGCACGGACACCAGCACGGTGACCGCGACGTTGACCGCCACCACCAGGAAGCTCAGCAGCCACACCCCGCCGACCGAGGCCAGCCGCAGCGCCGGTGTCACCTGCCACTGGGTGGCGCCGAGCATCCCCCACGGGCCGCCGAGCCCCTGCCAGGACCGCACCAGCTCCACCATCAGCCAGCCCGAGGGCAGCACCAGCACCGCGGCCGCGGCCCGCCCCGGCGACGGCACCCCGCCAAGCAGCCGGCGCGTCACCCAGCCCCAGGGCGCCCAGAACACGCTCAGCAGACCGGCGATCAGGAAGATGAAGACGTGCAGGCTCGGCAGCAGCCAGTGGTGCACGGCGACCATGAACCCGAACCCGCCGCACCAGCCGTCGTACGCCGCCCGCCGCCCCGTCGGCGCCGAGCGGGCCAGCAGCAGCCACGGCACCAGCGCGACGTAGGCGAACCACCACAGCGACGGCGCCGGAAAGGCCAGCACCGGCAGCGCCCCGGCGAGCGCCCCGGCGCAGGAACGCCGCCACGGGGAGGTGAGCCAGCGCTCGACGGTCCTCATCCATCGCCTCCTGCCTGCGGGTCCATCCAGTGTGCGGGACCGGACCGCAGCTCCGACAGGGGGCAGGGGGGCGGGGTCAGTCGGACACGGCCACCGCACGCGGCTCGGGCAGCCTGCGCCACCGCTCCTCGACGACGACCTGACGCAGCCGCCAGCCGTCCCGGGTGCGCAGAAACGCGAAGGAGTAGCGGCCGCCGCACACGAAGTCCGGCGCGGTGGAGGCGGCGTCGCCGCCGGCGAAGCGCATCGGGTTGACGTAGTCGGCCTGCAGACGGGCGGTGTCGCCGGTGTCGTGGTCCAGGATCCCGAACCGCACCCGGCGGTTGACGATCAGATGCTGCCGCATCGAGAACAGGGTCAGGTTCTCCGCGAGCCACCCGGCCACCTGTCCGGCATCGCCCTCTATCCCGCCGGCGGAGCGGTAGTCGGCCCGCCCGTCCGCCGTGAACAGCCTCCGGTACGCCGCCCAGTCACCGTCGTCGACGGCCACCGCGTACTCGGTGACCATCTCGTCCACGGCCAGCCGGTCCATCACGGTCGCGAGCTCCACACGCTGCGTCATCGGCTCAGTGTTGGGCACCGGGCGGGCGGAGCCAAGGGGCACGGACGATATTCGGTGATGTTCGAACCGGACCGCACGGACGCCAGGTTGTCCGCCGCGTCGTGTCGATGAGTTCTGCGGGTTCCGGCGGTCGTACTTTCGAACCCGTTACCCAGGAGGGACATCCGATGCGCAAGGTGACCTACTCGTTGAGTGTCTCGCTCGACGGCTACATCGTCGGACCGGACGGCGACTTCGGCTGGGGGGAGCCCGACGAGGAGGTCTTCCGCCTCGCCACCGAGGAGGTCCGGGGGGCCGGCGCCCACCTGCTGGGGCGACGGCTGTACGAGACGATGCTGTACTGGGAGACAGCAGAGGAGGATCCGTCGCTCGGCTTCTCGACGCGCGAGTTCGCCGAGATCTGGAAGCAGCTCCCCAAGGTGGTGTTCTCCACCACGCTGTCCGCGGTACAGGGCAACGCCCGCCTGGCCTCCTGCGGTCTGGCGGAGGAGATCCGGCGGCTGCGGGACGAGCCGGGGGAGGGCGACATCGCGATCGGCGGCGCGGCGCTCGCCGCGGAGGCGGCCGAGCTCGATCTGATCGACGAGTACCGGATCAGGGTCTACCCGGTGCTGGTCGGCGGTGGCATCCCGTACTTTGCCCGCAACGAGCGCCGCGTGGACCTCGAACTCGTCGAATCCCGCACCTTCGGCTCGAAAGTCGTCTACCTGCGCTACCGCGTGGCCCGCCGGACGGACTGACCGTCCGCGCCGCCGGTGACACGGAACGGGACGGCATGCGGGGAAGGGAACCAGGGAGCGTGCAGGCGTCAGAAGCCCGGCGTGCCGCGGCTGCGGCCGTCCCGACCGCCGGGTCGCTCGGCCTGGCCGTTGACGACGTGACCGTTCTGCAGGACTCCAACGAGCCCACCCTGCAGCTGCTGCCATGTGACGTGCTGGCCCGGGTGGCACTGCGGCGCAGCAGGTCGCGCGGTTCGAGATCGAGCTCGCCCAGCGACTCACCGCGGTCGGATGCCCGGTGGCCGCACTCGGTGCCGGACCCTCGTGCCGGCGATGATCACAGCGTGGCGCTGGGACAAGGACGACCAGTTCCCCGGCGGGCGGCGGCCGGCCACGGAGCGGCTCGGTCGGATCCGGGCGGCTCGTGGCCTCGACGGCCCGGATGTCCGGCGCTGACCGGGGAGCCCGTGCGCGGGCGGGGGCGGACGTAAGATCGTTGTCCGGTCGGTTCGAGGAGGTCTGAGATGGCACGTCCCGTCACGGTGGTCACCGGTGGCAGCCGGGGTATCGGCGCGGCGACCTGTCTGCGGCTCGCGGCGGACGGGCACGACCTGGTGATCGGCTACGTCCGGGACGCCGACGCCGCCGAGGCGGTCGCGGAGGGGGTGCGGAAGGACGGGGCGCGCTGTGCCGTCGTCCGCGTGGACACGTCCGTGGAGGCCGAGGTGGAGGGGCTGTTCGACGCGGCGGAGCGGGAGCTGGGGGCCGTCACCGGGCTGGTGAACAACGCCGCCGTGACCGGGCCGTTCGGACGGCTGGCCGACGCCGCGACCGCGGACCTCCGCCGGGTGGTGGAGGTCAACCTGCTGGGCACGCTGCTGTGTTCGCGCCGTGCCGCCCGGCTGATGGCGGCCCGGGGGAGCGGCGCCATCGTGAACGTGTCCTCGGCGGCGGCCACCCTCGGCAGCCCCGGCGAGTACGTCCACTACGCGGCGACCAAGGCGGCCGTCGACGCCCTCACCGTGGGCCTCGCCAAGGAACTCGGCCCCGACGGCGTGCGGGTCAACGCCGTGGCGCCCGGCGTGATCGACACCGAGATCCACGCGGCGATGGGCGATCCGGGCCGGGCCGAACGGGTCGGTCACACCACGCCGTTGGGCCGGGCCGGCCGTCCCGAGGAGATCGCCGCCGCGATCGCCTGGCTGCTGTCGCCCGAGGCGTCCTACACGACGGGCACCGTGCTGCGCGTCTCCGGCGGCCGCTGAACCCTGCCCGGTCAGGCCGCCTCGATGATCTGCTCGCGGATCGCCGCGGCCCACTCGACCACCAGAAGCTCGTACTCCGACCGTTCCTGCGCCGACAGGGTTCCGCCCGCACGCAGCCACAGCGCCCGGATGTGCTCGTTGACCTCGGCAGCAGACCGCACGGAACCAGGGGTTCGGGAATCGGGGGACATGCGCAACAGCGTAGGGGCAAGAACTGACCGTGCGCCACCGGGCCACTACGCAGACCGTATGGGGTTGGTCACGGGCGGCACGGCGGACGGGTGGCCGCGCCGTGGCATGTGCCAGGCGTATCGGCGGGGCTCCGGGCGGCCCTTGTGCCCCTGTCCAGGGCTTCGCCCCTGCCGGAACGGGTGCGGTGGCCCCAAATCCCCGGAGAACGACGGAAGTCCAGGGTTGGCCGAGATGCGGCGGCCGTCGTCACCCCGTCGTCACCCCGTCGGCAGCGCCGAGGCGAGCAGGGCGAGCTTCTCGGCACTGCTGCTCCCCGGGTCCGGGTGGTAGACGACGAGGGTCTGCCCCGCCGCGCCGCTGACGTCGAGCCGCTCCCGGTTCAGCCGCAGCCGGCCGACCCGGGGGTGGTCGACGACCTTGGCCGCGCCGTCGCAGGACGCCACGTCGTGGCGGGCCCAGAGGCGGCTGAAGTGCGGGCTGGCGACGGAGAGTTCGCCGACCAGCTCGATGACCCGCGGATCGTCCGCGTCGGTCCCGACGGAGCTCCGGAACCCGGCGACCATGCCGGCACCGGCCTCCTCCCAGCCGGGGTGCAGGGCCTGCTCGGCGGGGTCGAGGAAGATGTCCCGCAGCCGGTTGGCGCCGACCGAGAAACGCGGTGACAGGGCGGTCGCGAGGGCGTTGACGGCGAGGACGTCGAAGTACCGGCCCTCGACCAGCGCGGGCAGCGGGAGTGCGGTGACGAGCTGGGCGACGCCGGGCGGGACGGTCTCCTTCCGGGCCCGGCGCCGGCGCCTTCGGGGCCGCTCGGCGCCCAGGCGGAGCAAGTACGCCGTCGCGTCCTCGTCGAGCCGCAGCACGCGCGCGAGCGACTCCAGGACCTGCACGGAGGGATTGCGGTCGCGGCCCTGTTCCAGGCGCAGGTAGTAGTCGGCGCTGATGCCCGCCAGCATCGCGACCTCCTCCCGGCGCAGGCCCGGTACCCGCCGAGCCCCCAGCACGGGGATGCCGACCTGCTCCGGCGTGACCAGCTCGCGGCGGGCGCGCACGTACGAGCCCAGCAGGTTCGGTTCGTCGGTCATCCCGCCACCGTAACGCCGCCGCCCCGCTCGTGCCTGGTCCTGTCACCCCCAGGAACAGCAGGGCTCTGCCCCGTCCGGGGCCGGGCCGCGAGGGTGACCGGTGACAGCGGCGAACCTACCGAGGAGCACGATCATGTCGACGTATCTGCTGGTGCACGGCGCCTGGCACAGCGGGGAGTGCTGGCAGCGGGTGGTCCCCCTGCTGGCGGCGGCCGGGCACCGGGTGTACGCACCCTCCCTGACCGGTCACGGCGACAAGGCCCGTCTGCTCGGTCCGGACGTCGGCCTCGACACCCACGTGGCCGACGTGGTCGGGCTGATCAGGGACGAGGACCTCACCGACGTCGTCCTCGTCGGGCACAGCTACGCGGGACTCGTCGTCACGGCCGCCGCCAACGAAGTCCCCGACCGCATCGGGCACTTGGTCTACCTCGACGCGATGGTCCCGGAACACGGCGAGACCGCGGCCGACGTCCAGCCCGCGACCCGGGAGCTGATCGACAGGGCCCTCGCGTCCGACGACGGCTGGCGGGTCCCGCCACTGCCCGAACTGCCGCCGCCCTACGGCCTGTTCGGGGTGACCGAGGCGGCGGACGTGGCGTGGCTGCGCGGCCTGCTGTCCGACCAGCCGGTGCGCACCCTGCAGCAGCCGGTGCGCCTGGACGATCCTGCCGTGGGCGCGATCCCGCGCACCCACATCCACTGCGTGGCGAACGTCCCGGAGGGCATCGTCCGGCGTCCGGTCCCGGCGGACCAGCAGGTGTGGGAACTGCCCACCGGCCACGACTGCATGATCACCATGCCGGCCGAACTCACCGGTCTGCTGCTCAAGCTGGGCTGATGCCGGGCGGAATATTCGCTGGGCCCGGCGACCACCCGTCCATAAGGTCGCCGTATGACGGACGAGGACCAGCGGGCGGTACAGGCGGCCATCGACGCGGAGCTCAGGCTCCTCGACCCCGAGGTGCGCGCCCGCCCGGACCTCGTCCTGGAACTGCTGGATCCGGAGTTCACCGAGGTCGGGGTCTCCGGCCGCCACTGGGACGCGACGTCGATCCTGACGGTGACCAGCGGCGGATCGGTGTCCCCCGAGTCACCTGTCGAGGTGAGCGAGATGTCCGGGACCGTCCTGGCCCCGGGCATCGTGCACCTGACCTACTTCGCGGACAACCAGGGCCGGCGCGCCTGGCGCAGCTCCCTGTGGCGACTCACGGACACGGGCTGGCGCGTCTACTACCACCAGGGCACCCTGGCCGCCGACCCCGACTGAGCGCTCAGCCGCAGGTGCTGCCACGTTTTCGGCTGCGGTGTCGGCGTGGCCGGCCGCGCAGTTCCCCGCGTCCCTTCGGGCGCGCTGGTGCCGGGCCGGCGGACTCCGCCGCGTGCGGGCTCGGTACGTCCGCCGAGACGAGGGCGATGATGACCGCGTCACCGTGACCACGCCCATTGCCCGAGAGCTGGGCCATGCCGCGCTCTTCAGCCTGGTCCGCGGCGCGTGCCGGGCCCTGGGCTCGGCCCTCGTGGCGGGCCTCGTGTGGTGGACCCAGCAGCGGTAGACCTTGGAGGTTGTCTCAGTTGGTGGGCTGTGGCGGGATATCAGCGATGAGTCGGGCCAGGTCGTGCAGTCGCTGCCAGTACTGGGGATCGTCGACGTCGCTGAGCACAGGCAGGATCTGTTCCAGACGGTCGATGCATCGAAACAGGATGTCGTGTCCTCGCGTGTCGAGCGAGCCGTCGTTCTCAAGCCAGGTCGCCACGCAGCCTGCAGTATCGGAGTCGATCAGCACCATGTCGAAGCCTGCCCGGTCCGCGCCGCGCAGTCGCGCCGGAAAGGGTGCGTTCATGTGTTCCGTCCACAGGCGCGAGGCAGCCTCGAATGCAGGTCTTCTGGTCACGCGGATCATCATGGTGCAGCGTTCACCCCTGCGGGTATCGCCTTTTGCGGAACCGGCGGTAGCAGGTGAGGGCGCCGATACCGGCGAAGGCAAGGAAGTGCTCGGCCTTGCGCTCGTAGCGGCGGTGCGGGCGGCGGCAGCCGTTCAGGCACGACATCGTTCCTTCCACGACCCAGCGGTGCCGGTCAAGGCGGTCAGAGCTCTCCACGCCACGGCGTGCGATGTGCGGCACAATCTGCCGTCGTCGCAACCAGTTCCTCAGGTGATCGAAGTCGTAGCCCTTGTCTGCATGCAGCTTCGCTGGGCGGCGACGCCGGGTGGGCGGGGCGGACGACACCACGGACGAACGGATCGCCCACCAGGCTCGTGACTCCGTCGTGGAAATCGTCGCGTAAGCCTTGCTCCTGCTCGCTCGGCCGGCTGTGCCCGGCTCGGGGGGGATGCCTCAGAACATCGCCTGGATGATCCCCACGGTGCGGACCAGGTGCGGCTCGGTGCGGTCGGCGCGGTGGGCCACGGCCAGCTCCACGCGCGCGTCGGCCCCGGTCAGCGGTAGATAGACGACGCCATCGAGTGCCAGTGCCGTCACCGGTTCCGGTACGACCGCGACGCCGAGGCCCCCCGCCACGAGCGTGATGAGCGTCGAGGTCTCGCCGACCTCGTGGCGGATGCTCGGCTCGACGCCGGCGTCACGCAGCAGACCCAGGACGACGTCGTACATCACCGACCGGCGGTCGGCGGAGTGCACGATCAGGTCGGCACCGGCCAGGTCCACGGCCCGCAGCCGCTTCCGGCGGGCGAGGGGGTGGCCGACCGGAACGGCGACGACGAGCCGGTCCCGACGCAGGATGCGCAGGGCGAGGGAGAGGTCGGCCGCCGGCGGGCGCAGCAGCCCGACGTCGATCGCTCCGGTGCGCAGCGCCTCGACCTGGTCGGGCGCGAGCATCTCGCCGCGGAAGGAGAAGTCGACGCCGGGCAGTTCCTCCGTGAGCCGGCGCGAGAGCGCGGGCAGGAGGCTGTACGTCGCCGAGCCCACGCACCCGATCGCGAGATGGCCCACCGATCCGGCCGCCACGAGCCGTGCATGCTGGGCGGCCTCGCCGACGTCGGCGAGGATCGCGCGCGCCCGCTCGAGGTAGGCCCGGCCCGCCTCGGTGAGGTCGACGCGCCGCGTGGTGCGGTGCAGCAGCTCGACGCCGAGCTCCGTCTCCAGCTGGCGGATCTGCTGGGACAGCGGAGGCTGGGCCATGTGCAGTCGCTCGGCGGCGCGACCGAAGTGGCACTCCTCGGCCACCGCCACGAAGTACCGCAGGTGCCGCAGATCCATATGTCGTCCATATCAATTGTCGCAGATATACGTACTTCAGAATATCGCTCCCCGGAGCTAGCGTCGCTGCCATGAGCGCTTTCCTCTATGCCGCGACCCGGACGCCGTTCGGCCGCTTCAACGGCGCGCTGTCCGGCGTCCGCCCCGACGACCTGGCCGCCGCCGCGATCACCTCGACGCTCGCCCGTGTGCCTGCTCTCGACCCTGCCGCGATCGGCGACGTGGTGTGGGGCAACGCCAACGGCGCGGGGGAGGAGAACCGCGACGTCGGCCGTATGGCGGCGCTGCTCGCGGGCCTTCCGGTGAGCGTGCCCGGTACCACGGTCAACCGGCTGTGCGGATCGAGCCTCGACGCGGCGATGATCGCCAGTCGGGCGATCGAGTCCGGGGACGCCGAGGTCGTGCTGACCGGGGGTGTGGAGTCGATGACGCGCGCACCCTGGGTGCTGCCCAAGCAGGCGAAGCCGTTCCCGGTCGGCGACGTCACCGCGGTGTCGACCACGCTCGGCTGGCGGCTGGTCAACCCGCGGATGCCGAAGGAGTGGACGGTCAGCCTCGGCGAGGCCAACGAGCAGCTCCGGGAACGCTTCGGGATCTCCCGAGAACGGCAGGACGAGTTCGCCGCCCGCTCCCACCAACTCGCCCACGCGGCCTGGGAGTCGGGCTTCTACGACGACCTGGTGGCTCCGGTGGAAGGCGTCGACCTCACCCGCGACGAGGGCATACGGCCCGGCTCCACACCGGAGGTGCTGGCGGGGCTCAAGCCGGCCTTCCGCACCCCGGAGCAGGGCGGCACCATCACGGCGGGCAACGCCAGTCCGCTCAACGACGGTGCGGCAGCAGTGCTGTTGGGCAGCGAGAAGGCGGCTGCCGCGATCGGAGCCGATCCGGTCGCCCGTATCGCCGGCCGCGGCGTGATGGCCCTGGAGCCGCAGGCCTTCGGCTACGCCCCGGTCGAGGCGGCGAACCGTGCGCTGGCCCGGGCCGGGATCGGCTGGGACCAGGTGGGCGCCGTCGAGCTCAACGAGGCCTACGCCGTGCAGTCGCTCGCCTGCCTCGACGCATGGAAGATCGACCCCGCCATCGTCAACCAGAAGGGCGGCGCCATCGCGATCGGCCACCCGCTCGGCGCCTCGGGCGGCCGCATCCTCGCCACACTGGCCAAGGTCCTGCGGGAGACGCGGCAGCGCTACGGCGTCGCCGCGATCTGCATCGGCGTCGGTCAGGGCCTGGCCGTCGTCCTGGAGAACTGCGCAGCCACGGAGGCGGCCCAGTGAGCCGGGCGGAGATCGTCGAGAACGCCGATGCCGCGGTCGCCGGGATCGAGGACGGGTCCACCGTCCTGGTCGGCGGGTTCGGGCTGGCCGGGATGCCGTTCGACCTGATCGACGCGCTCATCCGCCAAGGCGCGAAGGACCTCACCATCGTGTCCAACAACGCCGGCAACGGCGACGTCGGCCTGGCCGCGCTGCTCGCCGCGGGCCGGGTGCGCAAGGTGCTGTGCTCCTTTCCGCGCCAGGCCGACTCCTGGGTCTTCGACGACCTCTACCGAGCGGGGAGGATCGAGCTGGAGGTCGTGCCGCAGGGCAACCTCGCGGAGCGGATGCGCGCGGCCGGTGCCGGCATCGGCGCCTTCTACTGCCCGACCGCGGTCGGCACACCGCTGGCCGAGGGCAAGGAAGTCCGGGAGATCGACGGCCGCACGTACCTGCTGGAGTACCCGATCAAGGGCGACTACGCGCTGATCGGCGCGCACGTCGCGGATGCGATGGGCAACCTCGTCTACCGCAAGACGGCGCGCAACTTCGGACCCGTGATGGCCACGGCCGCGACGACAACCATCGTCCAGGTCGACGAGGTCGTCGCGCCCGGGATGCTCGACCCAGAGGCCGTCGTTACCCCGTCCATCTACGTCGACCGGGTTGTCCAGGTGGCGGCCCGTCATTACACCGTGCAGGGGGCACGATGACCACCACGCCGACCGATCGTCGTCTCTCCATGGACGAACTGGCCGCCGTCATCGCACGCGACATCCCGGCCGGCGCTTTCGTCAATCTCGGTATCGGGCAGCCCACGAAGATCGCCGATCATCTGCCGGACGGCTCTGGGGTGGTGCTGCACACCGAGAACGGGATGCTCAACATGGGGCCGAAGGCCGAGGGCGACGCGGTTGACCCCGACCTGACCAACGCCGGCAAGGTTCCGGTGACCGAGCTGCCGGGCGCGGCGTACTTCCACCACGCCGACTCCTTCGCCATGATGCGTGGCGGCCACCTCGACGTCTGCGTCCTCGGCGCCTACCAGGTCGCCTTCGACGGCGACCTCGCCAACTGGCACACCGGCAAACCCGACGACATCCCCGCCGTCGGCGGCGCCATGGACCTCGCCATCGGCGCCAAGGACGTCTATGTGATGATGAGCCTCTTCACCCGCTCCGGTGAGCCGAAGCTCGTGCCGCACTGCACCTATCCGCTCACCGGCCTCGGCTGCGTCGGCCGCGTCTACACCGACCACGGCGTCTTCGACGTCGGCCGTGAGGGCGTACGGATCCGTGAGACGTTCGGCGTCGACGCCGGTGAACTCGCGGAGCGCCTCGGCATCACGCTGCCTTAGGGCTTGCCGCAGCCCGTACCCGCCGACGGCCTCGGGGCCACCCTCAAGGGGGCGGCGCCGAGGCCGTCGACTGTCCGGTGCTACTTTCCGCTGGTCATTTCGGCATACGTGTTGCCGGTGACCTTGCGATGGTCGTAGGTGCCCGTGACCTTGGCGCTGCCTTCATAGCCGGGGGTGGGGACCAGCAGTTCCTGGTGATGTCCGCGAACATCTCAGCCGGAAGCAGGGCACCGCGGTGCCCGACCAGGAATGCGAACGCTCCTTGCCGGAATCACTTCCCGACATGTCTCCCACACATCCGGCCCGACCACCTGGCCGACCCACTCACCCATCGGCACATGACGAGTCCGGCCCTGCCGCTGAAGCGGCAGGGCCAGAACCCAAGGTCTCCATCAACCGTGGGAGACGATCATGGCGTGGTGATGCAATTGGGCGCTAGGGCGCCGCCCTCCCGGCACTCCCCGCGACGCTCCTAGCTCGCCGACTCCGCCGCGTGCGGGCTCAGTACGTCCGCCGAGACCAGGGCGATGATGACGACGCCGAGGGCGACGCGGTACCAGACGAACGGCATGAAGCTCTTGTTGGAGATCCACTTCATGAACCACGCGATCACCGCGTAGCCGGACGCGAACGCGATCACCGTCGCGAACAGGGTCGGGCCCCAGTCCACCTGGCCCTCGCCCACCGAGTCCTTGACCTCGAAGGCGCCGGAGGCCAGCACCGCCGGGATGGCGAGCAGGAAGGAGTAGCGGGCCGCCGCCTCGCGCTTGTAGCCCATGAACAGGCCGCCGCTGATGGTGGCGCCGGAGCGGGAGACGCCGGGGATCAGGGCGCAGGCCTGGCAGAGGCCGTAGATCAGGCCGTCCTTGACGCCGAGGTTCTCCAGCGTCTTGCGCTGCTTGGGGGCGCGGTGCCTGCCGCCGGTCTCGTCGCGGGCGGCGAGCCGGTCGGCGATGCCGATGACGACGCCGACGACGATGAGCATGGTCGCGGTGATGCGCAGGTCGCGGAACGGGCCCTCGATCTGGTCCTTCAGCGTCACGCCCAGCAGACCGATCGGGAGGGAGCCCACGATCACCAGCCAGCCCGTCTGGGCGTCGTGGTTGCGCCGCATCGTCCTGTCGAACAGCGAGCGGAACCAGGCCGAGACGATCCGCCCGATGTCCTTGCGGAAATAGATCAGCACCGCGGTCTCCGTGCCGATCTGGGTGATCGCCGTGAAGGCGGCCCCCGGGTCCTTCCAGCCGGAGAAGGCCGCGGTCAGCCGCAGATGCGCGCTGGAGGAGACGGGCAGGAACTCGGTCAGCCCCTGGACGAGTCCGAGGACCAGCGATTCAAACCAAGACATGAAGGTACGGCGTCCCAGGGGTGAGGAGGGGGCTGGCGGTGGCGCGGGCACACGCGGTCACGGATGCTCACGCGGCTGTGCGTGAAACAGTCGGGCGCACGTGATCATGCGCGTGCAACCGCAGCGTAGCGGGCCGGGGCGACAGCGGGGACACAGGGGTTCGGCAGGCGGACCGGCGGCCACGGGGTGTTGACCGGTCAAGGTGCCGCCGCTTACGTTTCTGCAGGAGAAAGCGCTTGCTCCGCACCTGGGGGTGCGTGTGCGGCGCGCTTCGGGCGGGAGTTCGCCCACCGCCGGTACACGCCCGAGGAGTGCTGATCACGTACATGCCCCGCTCCCCCCGCTCCACGGCCCCCTTCGCCGGCCTCCGCCTCTGGGCCGCCCTCGTCGGCGGCATCCGGCACACCGGCCTGGCGCCGATCACCGCGCCGGACAAGGCGGCGCCCACGGACACCACCGTCCGCGCGGAGGTGTCCGCGTGAGTGACGAGCTGCGGATCACGCACACCCACGGCGACCGGGTCACCGTGACCGAGCCGGTCACCGGGGTGCAGCTCTTCTCGTACGTCTACCGGCCCGAGCGGGCGTGGGAGGCGCCGCGGCCCTACCTCCATCCGGTGCGCACCCTCGCCGGGGACGTCGTCACCGACTACCGGCCCAACGACCACCGCTGGCACAAGGGCATCTCCCTGACCGCCTCGCACCTGTCGGGCGCGAACCTGTGGGGCGGCAACTCGTACATCCACGGGCAGGGTTACGTGGCCGTCCCGGAGCGCGTCGGCTCGATGCGGCACGCCGGGTTCGACGAGCTGTCCTCGGCCGACGGCCGCGTAGTGGTCGCGGAGCGGCTGACCTGGCATCCGTACGACGGGACGCTGTGGGCGGAGGAGCGGCGCCGAATCGAGGTCCACGACGTGGATCCCGGCGCGCGGTCCTGGGCGCTGACGTGGACCAGCGCGATCACCAACCGCCGTGCCGAGCCGCTGCTGTTCGGCAGCCCGACCACCGCCGGTCGTGAACAGGCGGGCTACACCGGCCTGTTCTGGCGCGGCCCGCGCGCCTTCCGGGACGGCCGGATCGTCGGCCCGGAGGGTGAGGGCCCGGAGCACATGGGCTCCCAGTCCCCCTGGCTGGCCCTGTCCGGCGAGCACGACGGCGCCGACGGCCATGCCACCGTCGTCTTCGAACACGCCCCGGAGAACGACCATCTGGGCACCGGCGGCAGCCACCCCTCCCACTGGTTCGTGCGCAACGACCCGTTCGCCGGCATCGCTCCCTCGTGGGCCTTCCACGACGAGCTGGAGCTGGCCCCCGGCGACACCCTCCGGCGCCGCTACCGGGTCGTCGTCGCCGACGGCGCCTGGGAGCGCGCGGAGATCGCCGGATACCTGGCGGCGCATCCGTGGTGAGGGCGGGGAAGCGGCCCCTCAGGCGGCTTCCGGCCCGCTGACGGTCCAGCCCGGTGTCTGCGGGTGGGCCGTCGAGTCCCCGTGGCGCACCGGGTCGCCGCAGGCCGCGCAGGTGACGACCGGGGTGAGCGTCTCACCGCAGCGGTGCTCGATGACCATCGGGCGGTCGCCGTCCGGGTGGAGATGGCGGTCGCCCCAGGCCATCAGGGTCAACAGGACCGGCTGCAGTTCGAGGCCCGCCTGCGTGGCCAGGTACTCGAAGCGCTGCGGCCGCTCGCTGTAGAGGCGTTTGGTGAGGATCCCCGCGTCGACGAGCCGGCGCAGCCGGGTGGCCAGGATGTCGCGCGGGGCACCGATGTTGCGCACCAGCTGGTCGAAGCGGCCGTTGCCCAGGCTCACCTCCCGCAGGACCAGCAGGGAGTACTTCTCGCCGACGACCGCCAGGGCGTCGGCGATCGAACACGGGCGGGGGTCCTTGGGGGCGGCCATGGGGCCAGTCTAGTAGAGGGTTGGATTTTCCAACCCTCGGAGTTATGGTGGGTTCGGATTTCCTACTCACCGGTAATCGAGACTGGCAATCGAGGTCCCCGAGATGCGTGACGCAGTCATCGTCGAAGCCGTACGCACCCCCGTCGGCAAGGGCAAGCCGAACGGGTCCCTGGCGCACGTCCACCCCGTCGAACTCCTCGCCCACACCCTGCGCAGCCTCGTCGAGCGCTCCGGCATCGACCCCGCCCTCGTCGACGACGTGATCGGCGGCACCGTCGACCAGGTCGGCGAGCAGGCCATGAACACCACCCGGTACGCCCTGCTGTCCGCCGGCTTCCCCGAGACGGTCCCGGCGACCACCGTGGACCGCCAGTGCGGCTCCTCCCAGCAGGCCGTGCACTTCGCCGCGCAGGGCGTCATGTCCGGTGCCTACGACATCGTGATCGCCTGCGGTGTCGAGTCGATGAGCCGGGTGCCGATGTGGTCCAACGTGCCGGCCGGCAAGGACCCCTTCGGGCCCGGAGTCGCCGCGCGCTACCCGGAGGGCCTGGTCCCGCAGGGCATCAGCGCCGAGCTCATCGCCGCGAAGTGGTCGATCAGCCGGGCCGAGATGGACGACTTCGCGGTCTCCTCGCACCAGAAGGCGGCGGCCGCGTGGGCAGCGGGACTCTTCGACGCGCAGGTCGCGCCGCTGGACGGGGTCGCCCGCGACGAGTCGGTACGGCCCGGCACCACCGCCGAGATCCTCGCCGGGCTCAAGCCCGCCTACTACGACCCCGGGTTCGCCGAGCGGTTCCCGCAGATCGAGTGGAACGTGACCGCGGGCAACGCGAGCCCGATCAACGACGGCGCGTCCGCCGTGCTGATCACCTCCGGTGAGACCGCGGCCCGGCTCGGGCTGCGGCCACTGGCCCGCCTGCGCGACTTCGCCGTCACCGGCTCCGACCCACTGCTCATGCTGACCGGCGTGATCCCGGCGACGGAGAAGGTGCTGCGGCGGGCCGGGCTCGGCATCGGGGACATCGACCTGTTCGAGGTGAACGAGGCGTTCTCCAGTGTGGTGCTGGCCTGGCGGCAGGAGACCGGGGCGGATCTGGCGAAGGTGAACGTGAACGGCGGGGCCATCGCGCTGGGGCATCCGCTGGGGGCGAGCGGGACTCGGCTGACGACGACGCTCGTGCACGCGATGCGGGAACGCGGCGCTCGCTTCGGCCTTCAGACGATGTGTGAGGCGGGTGGGCTGGCCAACGCGATGATTCTGGAGGCGGTTCGGTAGGGGGGTGCCGGGCGCCTGAGGGGGTGCCGCGTGGTGTCGTCGGGCGGCTGCGGCGTGGTGGGGGCTGGTCGCGCAGTTCCCCGCGCCCCTTACGGGGCGCTGCAGTACGGGGTGTTGCGCGGGGGGCGGGGCGCTATCGCTTGGGGCGTAGGTGGTGGCGCTTGCGCCAGGCCACCACTGCTCCCGCCACCGCCGGGACGACGATCGCCGCCACCGAGATCAGGAAGACCGGTGAGGTCGGGGTCGAGGCGCGGGCGCCTGCGACGACGTAGGCGGCGACGTTCGGGATCGAGCCCAGGGCGGTCGCGACCAGGAACGGCGTGCAGCGCATGCGCGAGACGGCGGCCGCGTAGTTCGCGGCCCAGAAGGGAACGCCGGGGAACAGGCGTACCGCCAGCATCGAGCGGAAGCCGTGCTTGCTGAACTGGTTGTCCGCCGCCTTGAGGAGCCGGCCGCGCAGCAGCGGGCGCAGCGCCTCCTGGCCGAGCATCCGGCCGAGCACGAAGGAGATCCACGCCCCGAGCACCGTGCCGGCCATCGCCGCACCCATGCCCAGGGCCGAGCCGAACAGCGCACCGGCCGCGAGGTTCAGGATCGGCCGTGGCACGAACGCCACCGTGATCAGGCCGTACGCCACGGCGAAGACCACCACCGCGGTGGTGCCCGCCACGTGTGGCGGCCAGCCCTGTGTCATCAGCTTCTGGGGCTCGAAGAGCAGCACCGACGCCCCGGCCGCCGCCAGCAGCGCGACGAGCAGGGACAGCCGGGACCACGGCGACAGCAGCACGCGGGTGCAGCGGGCACCGAAGCCCGGCGGAGCGGGCACGGCGATGGCCAGCTCCTGGGCAGCGGCCCGGGGAGAGGCCGTGGCGGTGCCAGAGCGGTTGGCATCGAGCATTCGGTGACACTAACCGATGCGGATGTGTGATCGCCGTACGGTTCCCGTCCCTTGGGTGAACCGGAGCCGCGGAAAACCGTTCGACGTGGGGCGACGCGTCGGACATGATCTGTCTCATGTTCCGGTTCGCCTTCCTCGTCGCAGCATCCGCAGTCGCGGATGCGCCGAAGGCTGCCGTTCCCGTTCTCACGGCCGCTGTCGACGGCGCCCGAAGCTGACCCTCCCCGGAAAGTCCGGCGGACCCCGCAGGGGGAGGGTCGGGCAGTTCCTCGGGGTCCCCGCTCTTCCTACGGACAAGCTTCGAGGTACAGCCATGCCCAAGACGGCATACGTCCGCACCAAGCCGCATCTCAACATCGGCACGATGGGCCACGTCGACCACGGCAAGACCACCCTGACCGCCGCCATCACCAAGGTCCTCGCCGAGCGCGGCACCGGCACGTTCGTGCCGTTCGACCGCATCGACCGGGCCCCCGAGGAGGCCGCCCGCGGCATCACCATCAACATCGCGCACGTCGAGTACGAGACCGACACCCGGCACTACGCCCATGTGGACATGCCGGGCCATGCCGACTACGTCAAGAACATGGTCACCGGGGCCGCGCAGCTGGACGGCGCGATCCTCGTGGTCTCCGCGCTCGACGGGATCATGCCGCAGACCGCCGAACACGTGCTGCTCGCCCGGCAGGTGGGCGTCGACCACGTGGTGGTCGCGCTGAACAAGGCGGACTCGGCCGACGAGGAACTGGTCGAGCTCGTCGAACTGGAGGTCCGCGAGCTGCTCACCGCGCACGGCTACGGCGGCGACTCCGTACCCGTCGTACGGGTCTCCGGGCTGAAGGCGCTGGAGGGCGACCCGCGGTGGACCGCGTCCATCGAGGCACTGCTCGACGCGGTGGACACGTACGTGCCGATGCCCGAGCGGTACCTGGACGCGCCGTTCCTGCTGCCGGTGGAGAACGTGCTCACCATCACCGGGCGCGGGACCGTCGTGACCGGTGCGGTCGAGCGGGGGACCGTGCGGGTCGGGGACCGGGTCGAGGTGCTCGGCGCGGACGTCGAGACGGTCGTCACCGGCCTGGAGACCTTCGGGAAGCCGATGGACGAGGCGCAGGCCGGGGACAACGTGGCGCTGCTGCTGCGGGGCGTGCCCCGGGACGCGGTGCGGCGGGGGCACGTGGTCGCGGCGCCGGGGAGCGTGGTGCCGGCCCGGCGGTTCTCGGCGCGGGTCTACGTCCTGTCGGGGCGCGAAGGGGGTCGCACGACCCCCGTCTCGACGGGGTACCGGCCGCAGTTCTACATCCGTACGGCGGATGTGGTCGGGGACGTCGACCTCGGCGAGACGGCGGTCGCCCGGCCCGGGGACACGGTGGAGATGACCGTGGAGCTGGGGCGGGACGTTCCGCTGGAGGCGGGGCTGGGGTTCGCCATCCGTGAGGGCGGCCGGACCGTGGGGGCGGGGACCGTGACCTCCGTGGAGTGAGGTTGCGGTGCGCGGTGTGCGGGGGGCCGCGGGCCGGTGGGGGGCCGGTCGCGCGGTTCCCCGCGCCCCCGGGCAGGCATCGGCACCGCACAATGGAGAAGTGAACGAATCCATACCCGTCGTCCGGGTCACCGGGCACGGGACCGCCAAGCTGATGCCCGATGTCGATCGGGAGCGGGCCTGGTTGCTGACCGTCGACGGGGCGCCGCAGTCGTACGTGGACCTCGACGAGCCGACGCACCTCGAGTTCGAGTACGCCCGGCGGCTCGGGTACGTACTGGACGCCGTGGCGGAGACCGGCGTGCCGCTGGACGTGCTGCATCTCGGCGGCGGTGCCTGCACGCTGCCCCGGTACGTGGCGGCGACCCGGCCCGGGTCCCGGCAGGACGTCGTGGACGCCGACCGGGAGCTGCTGGAGCTGGTCACCGAGCATCTGCCGCTGGCGGACGGCACCGGGATCGCCCTGCACGCCGCCGACGCGCGGAGCTGGCTGGAAGCGGCGCCCGCGGATTCGGCGGACGTGATCGTCGCCGACGTCTTCGGCGGCTCCCGGATCCCCGCGCATCTGACCTCGCTGGGGTACGCGCGGGAGGCCGAGCGGGTGCTGCGCGGCGACGGGGTCTACCTCGCGAACCTCGCGGACTCCGCCCCCTTCGGCTTCCTGCGCTCCCAACTCGCCACGTTCGCCACCGTCTTCGAGGAACTGGCGCTGATCGCCGAGCCCGGTGTGCTGCGCGGGCGGCGGTTCGGCAACGCGGTGCTCATCGCCTCGCACCGGCCGGTCGACGCCGGCGCGCTGGCCCGTCGTACGGCCGCCGACGCCTTTCCGGCGCGGGTCGAACACGGGGCCGCGTTGCGGGAGTTCGTCGGCGCGGCCCGGCCGGTCGGGGACGCGGACGCCGTGCCGTCACCCGAGCCCCCCGGCGGAACGTTCGGGATCGGCTGAGACGGCCGACGGGCTGGCGGTGACCGGGACCGTGCGGCGGGTGAGGTTGCGTACGTCCGGGACGAGCAGCACCGCGGCCGTGACGGCGACGACCAGGCCCGCGCAGCCCCACAGCGCCGGGCCCCGGCCGAAGCCCTGCTCGGCGGGGCCCGCCAGCGCCGTGGCCAGGGGCAGCAGGGAGACGGAGCCGAACCAGTCGTAGGCCGAGACCCGCGAGAGCTTCTCCTCGGGGATCTCCTGGTGCAGCGCGGTCATCCAGGAGACGCCGAAGACCTCGACCGTCGTGCCCGCCACGAACATCACCGCGCAGAGGACTTCCACGGAGGTGGGGACCGCGAGCGCCGCGGAGGGGAGCGCCAGCGGGAAGACGCACAGGGTGCCGACGAACAGGAGCCGACGGGGTTTCCAGCGGGTCATCAGCAGGGCGCCGGCCACCGTACCCGCGCCGAACGTGGCCAGCGCCAGGCCCCAGGGCCCCGGTCCGCCCAGGCTGTCGCGGGCGACCAGCGGGCCGTAGACCGCGTCGGCGGCGCCCACCACCGCGTTCGCGATCGAGAACTGGACGACGATGCCCCAGAGCCAGGGGCGGCCCGTGAACTCCCGCCAGCCCTCTCGGAGATCCGCCAGCATCCCCCCGCCCGGTGCGCGCGGCGGGATATGGCCGACGTCGAGGAAGGACCGCAGCGCACCGGCCACCGCGAACGCCGCCGAGTCCACCGCCAGTACCCAGCCGGGGCCCACCGCCGCCACCAGCGCGCCGCCCAGGGCCGCGCCTCCGAGGGCGGCGCTCTGCATCGCCATCCGGAACACGGCGAACGCGCGGCCCGCCTGTTCGCCGCTCACCGAGGAGAGCAGCATGCCCTCCGCCGCCGGGCTGAAGAACGCCTGGCCGGTGCCGCCCAGCGCGGTGAGCAGCATCATCTGCCACAGGCGGGGGTCGCCGGTGAGCACGAGGACGGCGAAGGCGCCCTGGGAGAGGAAGTTGAGGGCGTTCGCCGCGACCATCACGCGGTGGCGGGGGAAACGGTCCGCCACGGCGCCGCCGACGAGCAGGAACAGCACCAGCGGGAAGGTACGGGCGGCGGCCACCAGCCCGACGTCCCCGGCGTCGCCGCCCGCGTCCAGCACCGCGAACGCGGCGGCGATCAGGGAGCCGTTGGCACCCAGGCTCGTGACGATCGTCGCCGCGGTCAGGAGGCTGTAGTTGCGGCCCGCCCAGGCAGGTCTGCGCAGGCGGGAGGCGGTGCCGGGGGCACCCGGGGAGCCGGGGGAGTCGGAGGCTGAGGTCACCGCCCGACTATCCCTGCCGGGTGGCCGCCTTGCAATCCGATTCCGGGGCGTCCGGTCCTCGGGTGTCCGGTCCTCGGCTGTCCGGTCCTTCGGTATCCGATGCTTCGCTGCCCGGGCCTTCGCTGTCCGGTCCTTCGGTAGCAGCGCCTTCGGTATCCGGGCCCCGGCCGCGGTCAGTTGCCGGTCGGGGTGCCGTGCAGCCGGACCGTGCTGAGGATCTTCATGATCGTCGCCGTCGGGACCTCGCCGTCGACTCCCTGGGCGCCGTAGAAGTCCCACGACACCAGGTCGCCGGCCGAGTTCTCGAACCCGAAGGTGATCGCCCTGCCGTCGCTCGCGCACTTGCCCTTCTGCGGGCTGTTCGTCGAACGCGCCCAGGCGTAGGCGCCCTTGAGCCCCGACGCGGTGGTGTAGGCGGTGGCCTTCTTGTCGTAGGTGATGCTCTTCTTGTCCGGGTACGTGTAGCCGCCGTACACCCACCAGGGGACCTCCGTGACGGCCGCGTCGCCCGGGGTCTTCGCGCCGCTCTCGCCCTTCGTGCCCACCCCCGCCAGGGACGTGTCCTCGGTCCTGCCGTCCTTGTCGTCGTCGCTCGTGCACCACTTCGACTTGTACTGGGCCGGCGCCGACATCGTGATGATCGGCTTGCCGTCCTTGTCCTCGAAACCGATGGACGTCCCCGGGGTGAGGACCTCCCAGTCGGCCGGTACGTCGAAGGCCGTCCCCCACTTGGGGTTCACGACGGTCTTCCAGCCCGCGATCGTCGGCTTCTCGGCCGCGTCGCCGCCGCGCGGATCGTCGTCCGCCGGCGCGGAGGCGGAGGCGGTGACGGTGGGCGATCGGCTCACCTGCCGGTTCCCGCCGGTGTCCGCCTTGTCGTCCTTCTTGCCGCCGAGGACGAGGAACCCGGTCACCCCGGCCGCCACCACGACGGCCGCCGCCGCGATGACCGCGACCAGCTTCGTGCGGTCGCCGCCCCCGCCCCCGCCCTGCGGTGGCTGCGGAGCGCCGGCGGGGCCGGACGGGCCCCACTGCGGCTGCTGCCCGTACCCGCCCTGCGGCGGATACTGCTGGTAGCCGGGCTGCTGATACGGATTCGGCTGCTGGTAACCCGGTTGCTGATACGGGTTGCCCTGCGGGTACTGCTCGCCCCCTGGCGGCTGCTGTTCTGGCCACATGGCCCGTAACCCTAGCGGCGGCCGGTCCGGTCCATGGCGGGGACCGTGCCCCCGCCATGACGGCCGTCACCGGACGATCACGGGAACCGCTCTGGTCAGACCCTGCTACTCACTAGTAACATAACCGTCATGAGCACTGACCAGATGTCGATCGGCGAGATGCTCGCCGCCACGGTCCCGATGGTGCGGACCCTCAACCTGGAGTACCTGGAGACCACTCCGGAGCGGGCCGTGCTGTCGCTGCCGGACCAGGGCGACTTCCACAACCACATCGGCGGCCCGCACGCGGGCGCGATGTTCACCCTCGCCGAGTCCGCGAGCGGCGCGATCGTGCTCGCCGCCTTCGGCGACCAGCTCTCGCGGGCCGTGCCGCTGGCCGTCAGCGCCGAGATCGCCTACAAGAAGGTCGCCCTCGGCCCGGTCAAGGCCACCGCGACCCTCGGCCGTCCGATCGCGGACGTCGTCGCCGAACTCGACGCGGGCGAGCGCCCCGAGTTCCCGGTCGCCGTCGCCATCACGCGCGAGGACGGCGCGGTCACCGGTGAGATGACAGTCGTCTGGACGCTGCGTCCCAACAGCTGACCGGCCGGCGGGCCGGCGACGTCGGCCGTCCGCTGGTATCGGACGTCCGCTGGTACCCGACGCCCGGCGGTGCCGGACGCCGGTGCCGGACGTCGGCGTCGCATTGCGTTGTCACCTGTCGGACGGGGTGAGGGGTGCCGACCCCTCACCCCGTCCTTCGTCGGGGCCGCTCAGGCGGCGCGGCTCTCCTCGTGCCCGGCCCCCGTCTCCGTCAGGCCCGCCACGAACTCCTTGAGCCAGGCCGTGAACTCCGGCCCCAGATCCGGGCGTTCGCAGGCGAGCCGGACCACCGTGCGCAGGTAGTCGGCCTTGTCGCCGGTGTCGTAGCGCAGTCCGTCGAAGACCACCCCGTGGACCGTGCCTGCCGCTGCCAGGTCCTGCAGCGCGTCCGTCAGCTGGATCTCGCCGCCGCGGCCGGGGGCGGTCCGTTCCAGGACGTCGAACACCTCGGGGTCGAGGACGTAGCGGCCGATGACCGCGTAGGTGCTGGGAGCGTTCTGCGGGGACGGCTTCTCCACCAGGCCGGTCACCCGGACCACACCGTGCTCGCCGGTCGGTTCGACGGCGGCGCAGCCGTACAGGTGGACCTGTGACGGGTCGACCTCCATCAGCGCGACGACACTGCCCTGGTGGCGGTCGCGGACGTCCAGCATCCGGCTGAGCAGGGTCTCGCGGGCGTCGATCAGGTCGTCGCCGAGGAGCACCGCGAAGGGCTGGTCGCCCACGTGGTGCCTGGCGCACAGCACGGCGTGGCCGAGGCCGAGCGGGTCGCCCTGGCGGATGTGGTGGATGTCGGCGAGCCGAGCGGGGTCGCGTACGGCGTCCAGGCGCACGGTGTCGCCCTTGGCGGCCAGTGCCTGCTCCAGCTCGAAGGCGTTGTCGAAGTGGTCCTCGATGGCCCGCTTGTGCCGGCCGGTGACCATGAGGATGTCGTCGAGCCCGGCCTTGGCGGCCTCCTCGACGACGTACTGGATGGCCGGCTTGTCGACGACCGGCAGCATCTCCTTCGGTGTCGCCTTGGTGGCGGGCAGGAACCGGGTGCCGAGCCCGGCGGCCGGGACGACGGCCTTGCGGACCTGCCGGGGGGACGAGGGGGCGGGGGAGTGGGGGGCGATCATGCGGCACATGCTGGCCCACCGGGATGAGAGGGGGCCGGGAGAAACGTGGGAGACGGCTGTGGAACCCGGCGCTGCGCCCTTGGTGACCCCGACCGTCCGGGAGTTGAAGATTTCGTGTGCCATCGGGTCCCGGGCGTGCACAAGTTGAACCTGCGCGGCCGCTGAATCCGGGCCGGATGCGGATACCGCCGGTAACTTATCTGAATTCCCTGTTCTTTGAACTTCGGTCACCTCAACTTCTTGTTTCCCGCGAGACCTGTGTGCAAAGGTGAGCCACCCCGCGGGAGGGTCCACCGAACGGTACGGCCGGCAGGTCGGCCGCCCGCTATGGATCCAAAAGGTACGCACCAATCAGCACTGCATTCCGTCAGGGCGCCATTTCGCATGCCGTCCTGCGGCTCGGAAGGAAATGGTTCAGTGCCATCGCCCTACCCCCCACGCCCGCCTTACTCGCCCCGCCCCGGTTCGACCCCGGCGGAGTCCGACCGCAATCTCATCGCCCAGCTCGCCGGTGCCCCCGCGGCCAGGCATCATGCCGTCGCCCTGCTGCTCGCCCGGCACTGGCGTGCCACCTGCGACTACGCCGTGGTCTGCCTCGCCGCGGCCACCCCCACCGCCCAACTCGTCGCCAGCGCCGCCTTCGAGCGGGTCCTCGGCCGGCTGGCCGGCGGCGCGGTGGGCGGCGCCCTGCGCCCGCAGCTGCTGGTGGCGGTACGGGAGACTGTCCGCACATGGGCCGCCGACGAGGCCGTATCGGTGGTCGCACCGGAACTGCGCAAGACCACCGGTGGCCGCGGACTCAGCGCCGCAAGACCCGGCACCCCGGAAAGGCGGCAACTTGCCGAACGCGCTTTCCAGGCTCTTCCCGGGGCCTCGCAATGCCTCCTCTGGCACACCGAGGTCGAAGCCGAACCCATAAACATACCCGCTGGTCTGCTGGGCGTCGACACCGTCACCGCGACGGCCGCCCTCGGTCAGGCCCGCGAACAATTCAGGACCGGATTGGTGCGCGCCCACCGGGAACTCGCGCCCTCGAAGGAATGCCGCTTCTACAACCGGCTGCTCGATGTCCCCATTCGCCGGGGCGGCGCTCTGCTCCCCGATGTGCAACGGCATCTCACCGAGTGCCGGTACTGCCGGCACGCCGCCGAACAACTCAGCCATTTCGACGGCGGTCTCGAGGTGCTGCTCGCCGAGACCGTGCTCGGCTGGGGCGCCCGCCGCTATCTCGACTCGCGGCCCGGACCCGGCGGGGCCGTCGAGGCCTGGCCGGCCGGAGACGAGGACGCGGGCACCGCCGCGGTGCCCGGCGGACGGCACCGCATCGAGGCCGGGAGCGGACGGCGCACGGCCCTGCTGGCCGGTGCGGGCCTGGTCTCCCTTGTCCTCCTCGCCACCGTGCTGGTGGCCAAGGGCTGGTCCGACGACAACGGTGTACCCCGCCCCGGCACCACCACCTGGGGAGCCCCCGTCGGAGGCACCACCGGGTCCGGCTCCGTCGTGAACCCGCCTTCCGCGGGCTCCGCGTCCCCGGCCTCGGTGGGCGAGCCCGTCGAGATCGCCCACGGCAGGCTGCGCAGCCTCGACGCCGGGCGCTGCGTCGACGTGCGCGGGGGCCGGGTGCGGACCGGGGCGGAACTGCTGCTCGGCCGGTGTTCGGACGCCGGTTCCCAGCAGTGGTCCTACCAGGACGACGGCATGCTGCGCAGCGCGCTCGACCCCACCCTCTGCCTGGCCGCCGACCCAGGTGCGCGCAGCGTCGTGGTCTCCGGCTGCCTGGTGCACGCGGGGGAGGTCTCCTACGACCTGACGGTGCGCGGCGAGCTCCTGCTCCGCTGGGACAAGAACCTCGCGCTGGCCGCCGACGGCACCCGGGTGGTCGTGGCCGGGCGGAACGGATCGGTGCGCCAGCGATGGGAGTTGGCCTCCGGGAGCGGCGGCTCGGCGCAGACACCCGAGGCGCCGGGCGCCACCCCCTCCACACCGCCCGGCCCCCGCAAGGCCGGGCCGACGGGGACCTCCACCCCGCCGCCCGTTCCACAGGAACAGTCCGCCGAACCGGGTGGGACCTACAGCACACGGGTCGCACAGGCCTCGGACCGGCACCCTCCCGGCACCCCCACACCGACCGCTCCCCGCGAACCCGTCGGCTCACGACCGTCGTCGGCCGGCGACGCGGTCGCCGACGTCCTGGACTCCGCACCGACGACCGTCAAGGACGTCCTCGACTCCGTTCCGGCCACCGTGAACGCGGTGAACGGGGTGGGCGGCCTGCTCGGCTGACGCCGGCCCTGTACGACGTCCGGGCTGGTCGCGACAGTGCGCGGTGCGTGGCGGACACGCGTCCTGAGCCGCTGTGGCCGGAGGCGGTCCGGCCGGCCCGGGAGTGATGTCGCGACATGGCGTTACTCTGCTGTCCGCGCCGCTGCCCGCGTCGCGCGGACAGCTTTCGACAGGACCAGGACGGAACCATGCCGGGAGAGATCTCGCCCACCGGGAAGCAGTCCGGCCCCGGCGCGCCGCCCGAGTTGCGGGCCTCGCACGCCGACCGGGACCGGGTGGTGGACGTGCTGCGTATCGCGGCCGGGGACGGTCTGCTGACCGCGGACGAGTTGGACGAGCGCCTGGAAGCCGCCCTGTCGGCGCGGACTCTCAGCGAACTGGCGACGCTCACCGCCGACTTGCCGCCCGTCTCGGCCACGGTCGGGGCGCTCGGGGCGGAAGTCAAGGACGTGGTGCGGATCGAACAGGTCCACAGCGGAGCGGTCGAGCGCACCGGGCGCTGGGTGGTACCGCGCAGGCTGGAACTCGCCGTGACGTACTGCGAGGTGACGCTCGACTTCACCGATGCCGTGATCACGCACGACACCCTGCGGATCGACGTGGCCATGACGGGGAAGACGCTGACGCTGATCACGAGGCCGGGCATCGTGGTCGACACCGATGGCCTGCAACTGGTGCACACCAAGGTCAAGTACCGTCAGCCGCCTGCGAGTCCGGGAACGCCGGTCACTCTGCGCGTGGAACTGTCCGGTCAGAAGGCCCACGGCCGTGTGGTGGTGCGGCCCCCGCGACGGACCTTCGCGCAGTGGCTGCTGCGCCGGCCCGGGTCATGAGCCGGTTGCCGCGGCCGGGCTCTGCTTGGCGGTGCGGAAGGCCAGCAGGACTGCGGAGGCCGCGGCCCACAGGACGAGTGTGGCCAGTGGGGCGAGGACGTGGGAGCCGCGGAAGTAGCTGAGATCGGAGATGGCACGGACGGCGGCGCCCGGTGGCAGCAGCTCCGACAGGGCCCGGGCGCCGCTCGGCATCAGGTCGGCGCCGATGGTGGCGCCGCTGGTGGAGTTGCCGACGGTCAGCAGCAACAGGGTGGCGAGGGGGATGCCGAGCGGGCCGACGTAGGTGGCCAGCATCTTCGTGGTGAAGGCCGCGGCGGCGGCCAGCAGGGCCAGGACGAAGGCGAGGGGCAGATACGGGGCGGGGACGGCTCCGAGAACGGGGCCGGCGATGGCGGCCGCGACCAGGCCGGACGCCGCGGCGAACGCGGCCATCAGGGCGAAGCGGTGCCGGAGCTGGAGCAGGCCGCTCAGTCCCACGACGTTCTGCGCGAGGGCGAACCCGGAGAGGGTCACTCCGAAGGAGACGTAGAACCCGGCCAGGCCCCGGGCGTCGTACCGGGCGAGCGGCACGAGGTCGGAGACGCCGAGGTGCCGGCCGGCGCCGTGCGCGTAGGCCGTGGCGAGCTTGGTGACCGCGGTGGTCGTCGACAGACCGTTCGCGCTCGCGACGTCGAGTTCGAGGCCCTTGCCGTGCGGGCCGCTGCCGAGCACGGCCACGACGTCACGGTGGCGCAGCGCGTCGCGTGCCTCGGCGGTCGAGTGGGCGTGCCGGACGTCGAGCGAGTCCCCCATGGCCTGCTGGACCTTGTCCGCCAGCTCGGGAGCCGTGACCGCCACGGGGATCCGGTGGGGCTGGGGATCGCGCATGAGCCCGATGTAACAGCTGACGAACGCCGAGACGATGACCAGGCCGATCAGGAACGGCTGCAGCCACACCCGAACGGGACGGCGGCGCCGGTGCTGGGCGGGGTGGGGCGGGTGGGACTGGTGCGGGTGGGACCTGGGGCGCACTCGGGGTTTCTCCATGACGTGTGGTGGACCGACGGCAGCGGGGCCGTGTGGGGCGGCCGGGGGCCGGGACGGCGGGCGGCCCTGGAAGCCGGCGCCGCGCTCATCTTCAGGGGGCGGTCGTGGCTCCGGACGGGGACCACTGCTCGGTGTCGATCGGGGACCAGTCGGTGGGTTGCCCGTCCAGGCGCCGCATCCGCCGGCCGTCCCTCGCCGTCAGCAGTTCCCTGTCCAGGGGGGTGGTGAAGACGTTCTCGACCAGCGTGTACTCGGCGGCCAGGCGTCCCACGGCCGGCAGGGCGGCGGTGTCGATCCGGCCCCGGTCCAGGTAGAGGTCGTCCCGGACGTGGAAGCGCACGACCCGCCCCCACACCACGTGGTCGACCTTGTCGTCGCCGACGGGGATGATCCGGTCGACGACGCATTCGAAGGAGATCGGCGCATCCTCCACCCGGGGGGCGCGGACCACCTCGGACGGCGACTTGCCCAGGCCGAGCGCCTCGAACTCGTCCACGTCCGCCTCGTACCCGAACGCCGAACCGTGCATGGCGTCCGCCTGCGGCAGCGTCACCAGGTTGGTGACGAACTCGCCGGTGTCACGGATGTTGACGAAGGTGTCCTTCGGCGTGACGCCGTCCGCCTGCGGCTGCAGCGTGATCGAGACCATGGGCGGCTTCCTGCCGACGGCGGTGAAGAACGAGATGGGCGCGAGGTTGGCCACGCCCTCGGCGGACACCGTGCTGACCCAGGCGACCGGCCGCGGAATGATGCTTCCGATCAGCAGTTTGTAGGCGTGAGCGGCGTCGAGTTCCGCAGCATCAATGATCATCTTTGGACCTCCATCGGATGGCGGCGCGCTCCGTGCCGGAGAGGAGCGACTCGTGGGGCGGTGCCGAACGCCCGATATCGGACACAACGCCGATAGACAGAAGTGTATGCCCCATGGATATGTCGATCTGATGTGACGCTGGCCTCGCCCGGGGTGCACCGGATGCCGGATGCTGCTCCTACCGGCGACATAGGTGTGTGGATTTTGACCATGTCTGTGACCTGGGTTAACTTCGACTGGAGGAGCTGAAAAGGTGCGATGCCGTGGCTCCCTCACGAAAAGAGATCCCGCCGATGTCCTGGACCGCCACCGCCCGATACGGCCTGGAGCCCGCCCCGGGCGGCCTGGCCTTCGTGCAGGACCTGCTGAACACGCTGTCCGCCGGCAAGCCGCGCAAGCCCGACCTGCTGCAGACCGCCGAGGACGCCCGTGCCTGGCTCGACCAGGCGTTGCGGAGCTGGAGCGGCGTCACCCACCGGACCGCACCCGGCATCGAACTGACGGCCGAGGACGTGGAGGGCCTCCGCGACTTCCGTCATGACCTGGGCCGGAGCCTGCACGGCGGGCACGGCGACCCGGCGGCCGGACCCGGCCCGGCGGCGTCGGTGCTGACCCTGCCCACGGCGCTGCGGCTCGACGGGCACGGGGTCGTCCACGCCGAGCCCCGCGGCACGGGCTGGCGGCAGGTGGCTTCACTCGCCCTCACGGAGATCTACCAGGCGCAGTGCACCGACATGCTGCGCCGCCTCAAGTCCTGCCGCAACCCCCGCTGCCAGACCGCCTTCTACGACCGCTCCCGCAACAACAGCGGCGTCTGGCACGACGTCCACGTCTGCGGCAACGCGGCCAACCTGCGCAACTACCGGGCACGCAAACGGGCGGGCGCGGACCACACCTGACGGACGGCGGCGCCCGGCCCGCCCCGGCGGCCGGCCGAGCTGATCCGTCTCGGCGGACGACGGACGGCGGAGCTGATCCGTTCGGCGGGCGGCGGACGGCGGGGCTGATCCGTTCGGCGGACGGCGGACGCGGGCGGCGGGCGGCGGGCGGTCCGATCCGATCCGTCTCGGCGGACGGCGGCCGGTCGGATCCGATCCGTTTCGGTGGGGCGGCGGCCGGTCCCGGTCCGATCCGTTTCGGCGGACGACGGCCGGCGGGGCTGATCCGTTCGGCGGGCGGCGGGCGGCGGGCGGCGGGCGGCGGGCGGCGGGCGGCGGGCGGCGGGCGGCGGGCGGCGGGCGTCGGGCGGTCCGATCCGTTTCGGCGGACGGCGGCCGGTCGGATCCGATCCGTTTCGGTGGGGCGGCGGCCGGTCCCGGTCCGATCCGTTTCGGCGGACGGCGGCCGAGCCGATCCGTTTCGGCGGACGGCCCACCGCCCCGGCCCCGGCCCCGGTCCCCAAGAGGCCACCCCCCTCGTCTTCGGTTCTTGTCGGAGCCGGGCCCTTTTCCTGTTCGGATCGTTGACACGAGTCACCACCGGATTCTACGTTTCCGACGCGCCGGTGGTACGGCTGACGGCTCGTCAAGGTCCTGTGGCGGTTGATGCGTTCACAGGCCGAACGCGCTCCGGACGCCTTCGGCGTCTCCGCGGTCCACATCGTCGTGCCCGCACACCGAAGGAGTGACGGCTCATGTCCGAAACCTTCTCCCGACGATCCGCCCTGCGCCTCACGGCCGGTGCCGTCGCGGTCGCCGCCGCGGCCACCGGCGGCCTCATCCCGCTCACGCCCGCCGCGGCGGCAGGCAGACCCGAGACCGGGGCCGGCCCCCGCGTCGAGGGGCTGCTCGCCAGACTCACGCTCGACGAGAAGATCTCCCTGCTGCACGGGGCGGACGACCCCGACTCGCTCGGCCAGGCCGGCTACGTGCCCGGCGTCCCCCGCCTGAGCATCCCGCCCCTCAGGCTCGCCGACGGCCCGGCCGGTGTCCGCATCACCGAACACGCCACCGCACTGCCCGCCCCGGTACTGCTCGCCTCCGCCTTCGACCCCGAACTGGCCCGCCGCTACGGCCGGGTGATCGGCCGTGAGGGCCGCGCCCTCGGCCAGGACGTGCTGCTCTCCCCGATGGTCAACCTCATCCGCACCCCGTACGCGGGCCGCAACTTCGAGACGTTCAGCGAGGACCCGCTGCTCGCCTCCGACCTGGTCGCCGCCGAGATCCGCGGCATCCAGGGCGAGGGCCTGATCGCGACCGTCAAGCACTTCGCGCTCAACAACCAGGAGCAGGACCGCGACACGATCGACGTGCACGCCGGCGAACAGACCATGCACGAACTCGAACTGCGGGGCTTCGAGGCGGCGGTGGCGGCCGGCACCGGCGCGGTCATGGGCTCCTACAACCGGGTCAACGGCACCTTCGCCTGCGAGAACAAGACCTTGCTCAGCGACATCCTCCGCGACCAGTGGGGCTTCGCGGGCTGGGTGATGACCGACTGGTTCGCCGCCCACAGCACCGTCGCCGCGATCACCGCCGGCCTCGACATGGAGATGCCCGACGGCACGTACTTCGGTACGGCCCTCAGGTCGGCGGTGCAGAACGGCAGCGTGCCGGAGCGGTACGTCGACCGGGCGGTACGGCGGATCCTCGCGGTGATGGACCGCTTCGGCCTCCTCGACGGCAGCGCCCCGCCCCGCCCGGACCGCGATGTCCGGGCGGGCGCCGCCGTGGCCCTGGAGGTCGCCAAGGCCGGCGCGACCCTGCTGCGCAACGAGCACGGCACCCTGCCCCTGGACGGCGGCAGCGTCGCGGTGATCGGACCGACCGGATCGCTGCCCTTCGTCAGCGGCGGCGGCAGCGCCCATGTCGTCCCCGACCATGCCGACAGCCCGCTCGACGCCATCAGGGCCCGGACGCGCGGCCCGGTCGGCTACGCCCTCGGCGAGGACCTGTTCGGCAAGACCCTGCCGGCCGGTGCCCTCAGCCCCGGCTTCACCAGCGAGGGGCAGCAGGTGGGCGCCGGGAAGACCTGGGTGTACGACGGCACGCTCACCGTCGCCGAGGACGACGAGTGGACCTTCGTGCTCCACTTCTCCTCCGCGGCCACCGCCCGCCCCAAGGTGCTGCTCGACGGCGAGGAGCTCTTCCCGCTCGCCGCCGGATACGGCGAGTACTTCTCCGGCGGCCTGGTCGCCGCGGCCCCCGACGGTCTGGGCGTCCGCCGTAGGACACTCCGACTCGGCCGGGGCGCCCACACGGTGCGGATATCCGCCGACGGCGGCGACTCCGGTCTGCTGTTCCGGCTGCGCCGCATCACCGGCGCGACCCGCGCCCAGGACGTCGCCGACGCGGTCGGCGCGGCCCGGGCGGCCCGCCATGTCGTGCTCTTCGCCTACGAGGACGCCACCGAGGGACTCGACCGCACCACCGTCGCCCTGCCCGGCCACCAGGAACAGCTGATCCGCGCGGTGACGGCGGCCAACCCGCGCACCACCGTCGTCCTCAACACCTCCTCGTGCACCTCGATGCCGTGGCTGGCGGGGACCGGAGCCGTGCTCCAGATGTACTACCCCGGCCAGGAGGGTGCGGCCGCCACCGCCGCCGTCCTCTTCGGCGACACCGATCCGGGCGGACGTCTCACCCAGTCGTTCCCGGCCGACGACGACCACCACCCGGTCGCGGGCGACCCGCGCCGCTACCCCGGCGTCGACGGTGTCGAGGAGTACTCGGAGGGCATCCATGCGGGCTACCGCTGGTACGACGCACGGGGGGTGCGGCCCCTGTTCCCCTTCGGGCACGGGCTTTCCTACACCTCCTTCGCCTACTCCGACCCGCAGACCCGGTGGACGCACGGCGCACTGGAGGTCACCTTCACCGTGCACAACACCGGGCGCCGCACCGGGATCGCGGTGCCGCAGGTGTACGTCGGGCCCTCCCCGGAGCTCCGGCTCGACCAGGCGGTACGGGTGCTGGGCGGCTACCGGCGCCTGGAGCTGCGGGCCGGGGAGCGGCGGCGGGTGACCGTGCGGGTCGCCGCGCGCACCCTGTCCTCCTGGGACGCCCGGCAGCACCGCTGGACGCTCGGCACCGGGCGGCGGACGGTCTGGGTCGGCGCCTCGGCGGGTGACCTGAAGCTGCGCACGGGCGTGCGGGTGGGCGGCGACCACCACTGAATTCCTGTCAATGAACGGCCGGCGAGCAAGGGCTTTCCGGCCCTTTACTTCAAGGGTTTACAAGAATTTTCCCCGGTGTGTGTTTCATTTGAAGCGATGTGGTTGACGACAGATTTTTGTCAGGATTGGGTGAGGGGTTGCGCAGCGGCGTTCGCCGCGGGTTTCCGGTGTGCCACGATCGAGCCAGTGGACCGAAGTCATCCCGAATTTACAGAGCTCGGCGCGGCCGCACGGTGCGTTGCGCCGTGGTGAGTACCGGGTGAATGGCCGGTGCGCTATGACGGGCTTGTGGCGTTGTGCCGTCGGTGATGCGGGTCCCGGGTGGTCGCCGATCCGCAGTGGATTGCTCGGATTTTCGGCTCTTGCGGTGAATTCCTCCCGCTGGCCGAATCAATACTACCGGACGTGACGGGTCCCCTCCGTTATTGACCCGCGAGTAATGAACTCGCTAGTTTCCGGTGGCCTCACCAGAGCTTTCCGCCGCACACATCCCCCACCGTGCTGTCCTCCCGATTATTCGGAGCGTCATGACGTCCCCTGTGCGTGCCGTCGACCTGATCATGTGCATCACCCCTTTCGGAGAACCCGATGCCAGGCTCGCCACAGCGGTCTGTGCCGCCGGCGGACTCGGCGTCCTCGACCTGGGCCGCGGCGACCGAAGAACCCGGGAGGCGCTGGCCCGCCTGAGACGGGCGGCACCGGGGCCGTACGGCGTGCGGGTCGCCGCCGGCTGTGTCCTCGCCCCGGACGAGCTCGGCCCGGCGCCCGACACCGTGGTCCGGGCCGCCGACGCACCCTGGGGCATCGCCGAACTCGCCCCGCACACGCGCGTGCTGGCCGAGGTGACCGACCTCGCCGAAGCGCGCGCGGCGGTCGCGGCCGGAGCGCACGGGCTGATCGCCCGGGGCGCCGAGAGCGGCGGCCGGGTCGGCCACCTGAGCACCTTCGTCCTCCTCCAACAGCTGCTCGCTGCAGCCGAGTTGGACGTGCCGGTCTGGGCCGCCGGCGGTATCGGGCCGCGCACGGCGGCGGCCGCGGTGGCCGGCGGCGCGGCCGGAGTGGTCCTCGACAGCCAGCTGGCCCTGCTCGCCGAGTCCCGGCTCCCCGAGGCGACGGCGGCCGCACTGCGCTCCCTGGACGGCTCCGAGACGGCCGTCGTGGCCGGTCACCGGGTCCTGCACCGCCGCGGCCCGGACGCCGTGCGCCCGGCCGCCGACGACCCGGCCGCGGTCACCGCGCTGCTCGGCGCCGAGGACCTGCGCACCCAGCTGCTCCCGATGGGCCAGGACGGCTTCCTCGCCGCGCGGTTCGCCGAGCGCTGGGGCGACGTACGGCGGACCGTGAAGGAGTTGACGGCGGCGATCGGCGTGGACTCCGACGCCGTCGAGGCGCTGCGGCCCGGCACCTCCGCCATGAGCCGTGCCCTCGGCACCCGGCTGCCCGTCGCGCAGGGCCCGATGACCCGGGTGAGCGACCGGGCCGCCTTCGCCGCCGCCGTCGCCGACGACGGGGCGCTGCCCTTCCTGGCCCTGGCCCTCGCCGACGGCGCGCTCACCCGCGAGATGCTGACCGAGGCCAGGGCCGCGCTCGACGGACGGCCCTGGGGCGTCGGCGTCCTGGGCTTCGCGCCCGAGGAACTCAGGAACGCCCAGCTCGAGGCGGTGCGGGAGCTGCGGCCCAGCCACGTCATCGTCGCGGGCGGCCGGCCCGCGCAGGCCGATGCGCTGGAGCGGGCCGGGATCAGCACCTTCCTGCACGTGCCCTCGCCCGGGCTGCTGCGGCAGTTCCTGGAGGCCGGGGCCCGGAAGTTCGTGTTCGAGGGCTCCGAGTGCGGCGGCCATGTCGGACCGCGCGCGAGCTTCCCGCTCTGGGAGGCCCAGCTCGCCGTCCTGGAGGACTTCCCCGACGTCGACGGCCTGGAGGTCTTCTTCGCGGGCGGCATCCACGACGAACGCTCGGCGGCGATGGTCGCCGCGCTCGCCGAGCCGCTCACCGCCCGGGGCGCGGCCGTCGGCCTGCTCATGGGCACCGCCTACCTCTTCACCGAGGAGGCCGTGGACCGGGGGGCGATCCAGCCCCTGTTCCAGCGCCAGGTCATGGCGGCCGCCTCGACCGCCCTGCTGGAGACCGCACCCGGCCACGCCACCCGCTGCGTGCCCAGCCCGTTCACCTTCACCTACCGCGAGCGCGAGGCCGAGTTGCGGGACAGGGGGGTGCCCGACCGGCGGGTGTGGGAGGAGCTGGAACGGCTCAACGTCGGCCGGCTGCGCATCGCCAGCAAGGGCGTCGACCGGACGGCCGGCGGCGAGCTGACCGCCGTGGACGAGCAACGCCAGTTCGCCGACGGGATGTTCATGGCCGGAGAGGTCGCCGTCCTGCGCTCGGCGGCCACCACCGTGGCCGCCCTGCACCACGCCGTGACCGCCGGAGCCGCCGACTTCCTGGCCCGGCGCACGACGGCGGCGGCGCGGCCGGCCCAGCTCCCGGCGCCCGCCCCGCTCGACATCGCGATCGTCGGCATGGCCTGCATGTTCCCCGGGGCCCCCGACCTCGCCACCTTCTGGGCGAACGTGGTCGCCGGACACGACGCGGTGACCGAGGTGCCCGTGGAGCGCTGGGACCCGGCCGTGCACCACGCCGACGGCTCCACCACCTCGAAGTGGGGCGGGTTCCTGCCGCCCATCCCCTTCGACCCGCTGGGCTACGGCATCCCGCCCGCCTCCCTCGGCCACATCGAGCCCGTCCAGCTGCTGGCCCTTGAGGCCGCCCGGCGCGCCCTGGACGACGCCGGATACGGCACACGGGGACGGGAGTTCGACCGGTCGCGCACCTCCGTCGTCTTCGGCGCCGAGGCCGGCAGCGACCTCTCCAACGCGGCCACCCTGCGCGCCGTACTGCCCTCCTACTACGGCAGGGTCCCCGACGGCCTGGCGGACCAGCTGCCCGGGCTCACCGAGGACTCCTTCCCGGGCATGCTCGCCAACGTCATCTCCGGGCGGATCGCCAACCGCCTGGACCTGGGCGGCGCCAACTACACCGTGGACGCGGCCTGCGCCTCCTCGCTGGCCGCCGTCGACGTCGCCTGCAAGGAACTCACCGCCGGCACCAGCGACGTCGTCCTCTGCGGCGGCGCCGACCTGCACAACGGCATCAACGACTACGTGCTCTTCTCCTCGGTGCACGCCCTGTCCCCGACCGGCCGCTCCCGCGCCTTCGACGGCTCCGCCGACGGCATCGCCCTCGGCGAGGGCGTGGCCTGCGTCGTCCTGAAACGACTGGCCGACGCCGAGCGGGACGGCGACCGGATCTACGGCGTGATCAAGGGGCTCGGTTCGTCCAGCGACGGCCGCTCCCTGGGCCTGACCGCACCCCGCCCCGAGGGCCAGCGGGCTGCGCTGCTCCGCGCGTACCGCAACGCCGGCATCTCGCCCGCGCAGGTCGGCCTGGTGGAGGCGCACGGCACCGGGACCGTCGTCGGCGACCGAACCGAACTCACCATCCTCAGCAAGGTGTTCGCGGAAGCCGGCGCGGCCGGCGGCGGTTGCGGCCTCGGGTCGGTCAAGTCCCAGATCGGGCACACCAAGTGCGCCGCCGGGCTCGCCGGGCTGATCAAGACCACCCTCGCCCTGCACACCGGCGTCAAGCCGCCCACCCTGCACCTCGACCGCCCCAATCCGGCCTGGAAGGAGGCGGACAGCCCGTTCGCCTTCCACACCGAGGCCCGGCCCTGGGCGGTCCCGCCCGGCGAACGGGTCGCCGGGGTCAGCGCGTTCGGCTTCGGCGGCACCAACTTCCACGTGGTGCTGGGCGCGTACGACAGCGCCGTACCGCCCGAGCAGGGGCTGGACGCCTGGCCCGCCGAGCTGTTCGTGTTCCGCGGGCGGGACGACAAGGCCGCGCACCGGGGCGTGGAGGAGATCCTGCGGGCCGCCTCGACCGGTTCCTGGCGGCTGCGCGACCTGGCGCTCGCCGCCGCCCGCCGCGCGGACGCCTCCCATGAGCCGGTACGGGCCGCGGTGGTCGCGGCCGACGTCGCCGGGCTGGCCGCACAGCTGCGCCGGGTCCTCGCGGGGGAGCATGACCCCGGCGCCGGGATCCACCTGGCCGACGGGCCCCGCGACGCCGATGCCAAGGTCGCCTTCCTCTTCCCCGGCCAGGGCAGCCAGCGCCCCGGCATGCTCGCCGACCTCCTCATCGCATTCCCCGAACTGCAGTACTACCTCCAGCTCGGCCGCGCCCACGCCGACACCCTCTACCCGCCGGCCGCCTTCGACGAGGACACCCGCGAGCGCCGCCGGGCCGCCCTCACCGACACCCGGGCCGCCCAGCCCGCCCTCGGCATCACCGGCCTCGCCGCCCACGCCTTCCTGACGGCGGCCGGCGTCCACCCCGACATGGCCGCCGGACACAGCTACGGCGAACTCGTCGCCCTCAGCGCGGCCGGTGCCTTCACGCCAGAGACCCTGCTGCGGCTGAGCGGCGAACGCGCGGCCGCGATCCTGGCCGCCGCCGGCGACGAACCCGGCACCATGGCCGCCGTGTCCGGCGCGGCGGACGAGGTCGAGCGCGCGCTGCGGACCGCCGACGCCCCGGCCTCCGTGGTCGTCGCCAACCACAACTCGCCCCGGCAGACCGTCATCTCCGGCCCGACCGGCGAAGTGACCGAAGCCGTACGGGCGTTGCGCGCGGCCGGTCTCGGCGCCAAGCGGATCCCGGTGGCCTGCGCCTTCCACAGCCCGGTCGTGGCCGGGGCGGGCGACCGGTTCGCGGAGGTCCTCGCGGACTCGGCCGTGCGACCGCCCGAGTTCCCGGTGTGGTCCAACCGCACGGCGGCACCCTACCGGCCCGACGCCGACGCGGTACGCGCCGAACTCGCGGCCCAGATCGGCTCACCCGTCGCGTTCGCCGCCCAGATCGAGGCGATGTACGAGGCCGGGGCCCGCGTCTTCGTGGAGGCCGGGCCCGGGACCGTCCTCACCCGGCTCGTCGGGCAGATCCTCGGCGACCGCCCGCACACCACGGTGGCCTGCGAGCCCCGTGCGGGCAGCGGACTGCGCGGCTGGCTCGACGCGCTCGCCCAGCTGGCCGTGGCCGGCGCACCGGTACGCACCGCCTGGCTGCTGCGCGGCCGGGACGCCGTGGACGCGGTCCGGGCCCCGGCGCCGAAACGGCCCGGCTGGACGGTCGACGGACAGCTCGTGCGCACCGCCGCCGGAGACCTCCTGCCCGGTGCCCTCGCACCGGCCCGACGAGTCGTGGAGACGACGACTGTGACGACGAACCAGCCGCACGGCGCCCCCGCCGACCGCGACGCGCTGATCTCCGAGTTCCTGCGCACCAGCCGGGAGATGATCGCCGCCCAGCGCGACGTGCTGCTCACCTACTTCGGGGCGGCCCAGGTGCAGGTGCCGGCCGCGCCGGTGCTCCAGCAGCTGCCGTCGGCCGAAGTGGTCGTACCGCAACCCCGGTTGGCGGCCCCGGCAGCCGCGCCCGCGCCTGCCCCGGCGGCCGAGCCCGAGCCGACGGCCGACGTCGAGCGGGTCGTCCTGGAGATCATCAGCGAACGCACCGGCTACCCCGTGGACATGATCGAGCCCGACCTCGATCTGGAAGCCGACCTGAGCATCGACTCCATCAAGCGGGCCGAGATCGCCGGGGAGCTGGCCAAGCGGTTGGGGATCGCGGGCGGCGCGGAGACCCTGGACGACGCCGAACTGGAGGAACTGGCCAAGGCGCGCACGGCCGCGGCCGTCACCGGGTGGCTGAGGGCACGGGCCGGCACCGGCGCGGAGGAGACGGCGACGGTCCCGGCCGACACGGACACTGCGGCCGCCGTGCCCGAACCGCTTGCCGCCGCCGCGCCCGAGCCGGGCGTACCGGCGCCGGCGCCCCGCCCCGCCGCGGCCGACGAGGCCCCCGGGGCCGACCAGGTCCCCCGGGGCGAGGCGCCGAAGCGGTTCGAGATGCGGCCCGTGCCCCTGGCCGAGCCGGATGCCGTGGCCGACCCGGCCGCCGTGCTGGCCGGCAGGCGGTTCCTCGTCCTCGGAGACGGCGGCGCGCAGGTCGCGGCACGGCTCGCCGGACACGGCGCCGAGGCCGTGACCCTCCAGGCGGACCACCTGCTCGGGGAGGCGGACGGAGCCGTGGACGGCGTGCTGTACCTGGGCGCGCTCCCCGGCAGCGACAGCCCTGTGCTGCCCGGCGCCTACCCGGTCCTGCGGGCGGCCCTGGCCCGGAGCCCGCGCTGGCTGCTGGCCGCCCGCCCCGCCGACGGCACGGACGCGGCACGCTCGGCGGGCCTGCACGGACTGTTCCGCACCGTGGCCAGGGAGTACCCGGACACCGTCGCCCGCGTCGTGACCCTCGCCGACACCGCACCGGAGGCGGTCGCCGACGCCCTGCTCGCGGAACTGCTCGCACCGGATCAGGATCCCGTCGTCCTGCGCACGGCCGGCGGCCGGCAAGGCCTGGAGCTGGTCGAGGCGGCGCCCGGCGCGCTCGCCGGCACCGGGGCCGGACCGGCCGGGGCGGGGGCCGCCGAAGCCGCGGCCCTCGGCCTCGACCGGGACTCCGTGGTGCTGCTGGTCGGCGGTGCCCGGGGCATCACCGCGACGTTCGCGGCCGCCCTCGCCGCCGCCTGCCGCTGCCGGATCGAACTGCTCGGCCGGACGCCCGCGCCGGACGGTCCCGAGGCCCCGGACACCGCCGCCGCCCGCACCCCCGCCGAACTCCGCGCCGCCCTCGCGGCCCGGGGCGGCGGCCTGAAGCCCGCCGAGATCAACCGCGAGGCCGAACTGGTCCTGGCCCAGCGGGAGATCACCGCCACCCTCGGTGAACTCGGCGCGCTCGGCAGCGAGGCCCGCTACCGCGCCGTCGACTTCCGCGACCGCGACGCCGCCCTCCAGGCCGTCAAGGAGATCCACGCCGACCACGGCCGCCTCGACGGGGTCGTCTTCGCGGCCGGGGTGATCGAGGACCGGCTGATCGCCGAGAAGACCCCGGAGTCCTTCCAGCGGGTCTACGGCACCAAGACGACCGGCGCGGCCATCCTGCTCGCCGCCCTGGAGGAACTGCCCAGCGGCCCCGGTTTCGCCGTCCTGTTCGGCAGCGTCTCGGCCGTCCTCGGCAACCGCGGCCAGGCCGACTACGCCGCCGCCAACGACGCCCTGGAAAGCCTCGGCGCCGACTGGGCGGAGCGCACCGGGAACCGCGCGCTGACCGTGCACTGGGGGCCCTGGGCGCCCGTCGGCGGACACACCGGCATGGTCAGCCCGGAACTCGGACGCGAGTACGTGCGCCGCGGTATCCGGCTGATCGACCCCGACGAGGGCACCGCCGCGCTGCTGCGGGAACTCGCCTGGGGCGACGAGTCCGTCCGGGCCGTCGTCTACACCGCCTCGGGCTGGTGACATGACCGACGACCGCCGGACACCGGTCGCGATCGTGGGCATGGCGGTGCTGCTCCCCGGCGCCGCCGGCCTCGACGCCTACTGGACCAACCTGCGCGACGGCGTGGACGCGATCGGAGAAGTGCCCGAAGGCCGCTGGGACGCGGAGTACTACCGGCCCGGCTCGGCCGCCGGGCCCGCCGCACCCGACGAGGTGTACTGCAGGCGCGGTGGCTTCGTGGACGGGCTGGCCGAGGTGGAGGTCACCCGGTACGGGATCATGCCCAACTCCGTCCACGGCACCGAACCCGACCAGCTGATCGCCCTGGACGTGGCCGCGGCGGCGATCGCCGACGCGGGCGGCACGGACCGGCTGCCCGACCGGCACCGGATCGGCGTGGTCCTGGGCCGCGGCGGCTACCTCACCCCCGGCCTGGTCCGGCTCGACCAGCGGGTCCGCACCGCCGGGCAACTCGCCCGCACTCTCGGCGAGTTGGTGCCCGACCTCACGCCCGGCCAACTGGCCAGGGTGCACCAGGCGTTCACCGAGCGGCTCGGCCCCGCCGGCCCCGAGTCCGCGATCGGCCTGGTGCCCAACCTCGCCGCCTCCCGGATCGCCAACCGCCTCGACCTCCGCGGCCCCGCCTACACCGTCGACGCGGCCTGCGCCTCCTCGCTGGTCGCCGTCGACCAGGCCGTCACCGAACTCGGCGCCGGGCGCTGCGACCTGATGCTCGCCGGGGGAGTGCACCACTGCCACGACATCACCCTGTGGAGCGTCTTCTCCCAGCTGCGCGCGCTCTCCCCGAGCCAGCGCATCCGCCCCTTCCACCGCGACGCCGACGGCATCCTCATCGGCGAGGGCACCGGGATCGTCGTCCTCAAGCGCCTCGCCGACGCCGAACGCGACGGCGACCGCGTCTACGCCGTGATCCGCGGCACCGGCGTGGCCAGCGACGGCCGCACCGCCGGACTCGTCACCCCCGACCCCGGCGGCCAGACCCACGCCGTACGCCAGGCCTGGCGGGCCGCGGGACTCGACCCCACCGCACCGCACTCGGTCGGCCTCCTGGAGGCGCACGGCACCGCCACCCCGGCCGGGGACGCGGCCGAACTCACCACGCTGGCCGAGGTGTTCGGCCCGAGCGGCGGCGAGGACGAGCGGGCCGTGCTGGGCTCGGTGAAGTCGATGATCGGCCACACCATGCCGGCCGCCGGAGTCGCCGGGCTGGTCAAGGCCGCCCTCGCCCTCCACCACGCCACCCTGCTGCCCACCCTGCACTGCGACGACCCCCACCCGGCCCTGGCCGCCACCCGCTTCCGCACCCTGGACCGGGCCGCGCCCTGGGAGACCGCTCCGGGACAGCCGGTCCGCAGAGCCGCCGTGAACGCCTTCGGGTTCGGCGGGATCAACGCGCACGTGGTGCTGGAGGAGGCCCCCGGCCACCGCGCTGCCGCCGGCCGCCGCAGCTCAGCGGCTGCCGTACCCCCTGTCGCAGAGGTCACCGAACCCGAGCGCGTCCTCCTGCTCGCCGCCGGCACCCCCGGGCAGCTGACCGCACTCCTCGCCGCCGACGACTCCGCCGTCCTCGCCGCCGGTCTCGCCCCCGAGGCAACCCACCGGGAGGCGGGCCCGGTCCGCCTGGGCATCGTCGACCCCACCGCCCGACGGCTCGCCCTCGCCCGGCGCGCGGTCGGCAAGGGCCGCGCCTGGCAGGGCCGCAACGACGTCTGGTTCCGGCCCGCCCCGCTGCTGCGCACCGGCAGGCTGGCCTTCGTCTTCCCGGGCCTGGAAGGCGAGTTCACTCCCCGCGTCGACGACATCGCCACGCATTTCGGCCTCCCCGCCGTCACCGGCCCCGCCACGGACGCCGTGCGGGTCGGGGACGTAGGCCGTCATGGGTTCGGTGTCGTCGGCGTGGGGCGGCTGCTGGACGCGGCGCTGCGCCGGATGGGCGTGGTGCCGGACGCGGTCGCCGGGCACAGCGTCGGCGAGTGGACCGCAATGGTGGCCGCCGGGCTCTACGCGGGGGACCAGGTCGACGCCTTCATGGCCGGGTTCGACCCCGACGCGGTCACCGTCCCGGGCCTGGCCTTCGCCGCCGTCGGCGCCCCCGCCGACCGCGTCCTCGCCGCACTCCGCGCGGACTGGACGGACGCCGGGATCGTCCTGTCCCACGACAACGCGCCGAACCAGTCGATGGTCTGCGGCCCGGACCGGGCCGTGGCGGACTTCGTCCGCGCCTTCCGCGCCGACGGCGTGCTGTGCCAGGTACTGCCCTTCCGGTCCGGATTCCACACCCCGATGCTGGCGCCGTACCTCACCCCCATCAGGGAGGCCGCCGAGCGCTTCCGGCTGCACCGGCCGACCGTCCCGGTCTGGTCCGGCACCACCGCGGCCCCCTTCCCGGCGGCCGAGGCGGAGGTACGCGAGCTGTTCGTCCGGCACCTGCTGGAGCCGGTCCGGTTCCGGCAGCTGGTCGAGGCCCTGTACGCCGACGGGCACCGGGTCTTCGTCCAGACCGGCCCGGGGCAGCTGGCCTCCCTGATCGGCGACACCCTCGGCGACCGTGATCACCTCGCCGTGGCGGCCAACTCCCCGCACCGCTCCGGCCTGGCCCAGCTCCGGCGCGTGGCAACCGCGTTGTGGACCGCCGGCGCCGCCGTCGCACCGGCGGTTCCGGGGACGGCCGGCACCGCCGCGCCGGCGCCGCCGCGGCCGCCCGTCCGCCTCGACCTGGGCGGCGCGCTGGTGTCCCTGGACGGCCCGGACCTGCCCGCACTCCGCGCCGCGCTGGGCAGCCGGCCGGCACCCGCCGGGCCCTCCCCGCTGGACGACCTCGCCGCCCGCGTCCCGGCCGCCGCCGAACTCGACGCGCTGCTGCGGGAGACGGCGGACACGGCGGCGGCCGTCCTCACCGCGATCAGCGCCTCGCCGGCCACCACGGCCCCCCGCGCCAGGCCACGGGTCCCCGCCCGCGCCACGCCACCCCCCACCCCCCGTACCACCACCCTCAAGGTGTCCCCCGAGGCGATGCCGCACCTCCTCGACCACTGCTTCTTCCCGCAACGCCCCGGCTGGCCCGACACCGAGGACCGGTGGCCGGTGGTCCCCGCCACCACGATCGTCCAGCACATGGTGGACGCGGCCGAGGACGCCACCGGACTGCGGGCGGTCGCCGTGCACGGAGCCCGCTTCGACCGCTGGCTCACCGCCACACCGGCCGTCGACGTCCAGGTCACCGTCACCCCCGAAGGTCCCGGCCGGGTCGCGGTCACCTTCGGGCCCACCGCCCGCGCGGTCGTGGAGGTGGCCCCGGCCCACACCCCGCCGCCCGCGGGACCCGCCCGGCCGCCGGCCCCCGAGCGCACCCCCGCCCACACGGCCGCCGAACTGTACGCCGAACGCTGGATGTTCCACGGCCCGGCGTTCCAGGGCGTCACCGAACTCACCGCGATCGGCGACCGGCACGTCCGCGGCGTGATCACCACGCCCGCCGCTCCGGGCGCCCTGCTCGACAACGTCGGTCAGATCCTCGGCTACTGGATCATGTCCACCCGCACCGAGCGGACCGTCGTCTTCCCGGTGCAGATGCGGGAGATGCGCTTCCACGGCCCGCACCCCGCCCCCGGCACCGAGGTCGGCTGCCTGGTGCGGATCACCTCGCTCACCGGCACCGTCCTGGAGGCGGACGTGGAACTCACCGTCGGCGACCGGGTCTGGGCCCGGATCGACGGCTGGCAGGACCGCCGCTTCGACAACGACCCGCACACCCGCCCCGTCGAGCGCTTCCCGGAACGCAACACCCTCTCCGAGGCCCGGCCCGGCGGCTGGACCCTGCTCCACGAACGCTGGCCGGACCTGGCCTCCCGCGAGCTGATCATGCGCAACTCCCTCGGCGGAGCCGAGCGTTCGCAGTACGCCGAGCACCCGCCACGTGGTCGCAGGCAGTGGCTGCTGGGGCGCATCGCCGCCAAGGACGCGGTACGCCGGTGGCTCTGGCAGCACGGCGAGGGCCCGGTCTTCCCGGCCGAACTCCGCGTCCACAACGACGAGCTGGGCCGCCCGTACGTGGTCGGCGTGCACGGCCGCACGCTGCCCGCGCTGGACGTCTCGCTCGCCCACCGGGCGGAGGCGGCGGTGGCGATCGTACGTCCGCACACCCCCGGACCCGGTCCGGGCATCGACCTCGAAGAAGTCACCGACCGGGACCAGGCGGCCATGGAGGTCGCGCTCGGCGCGGACGAACTCCGCCTGCTGCACGCCCTGTCCGCCGACGACGCCGACGGTTCGCCCTCGCTGTGGTTCACCCGCTTCTGGGCCGCCAAGGAGGCCGTCGCCAAGGCGGAGGGCACCGGATTCGACGGCAGGCCACGGGACTTCACCGTCCTGGAGGCGGCCCCCGACGGCAGCCGGCTGCTGGTCTCGGGCCGGCTGGAACGTGCCTACCCGGTGCACTGCGCGCCGGTCCGCAATCCCCCCGCCCTGCCGGACCGCGACTACGTCGTGGCCTGGACCACCGGACCGGCAGCCGCAGACCCCGAGGAGGACCCGCGATGAATCCCACCGAGCCCGAGATCCGCGCCGACGAGGAGGCCGTGCTCGCCGACCTCGCGGGGATGCTCCGCACCCTCCTGGAGGAGTACGGCGACGACGACGCCGAGATCGGCATGAGCACCACCTTCAACCGCGACCTGGAGCTGGAGAGCATCGACCTGGTCACCCTCGCCGGGCTGCTGGAGGAGCGGTACGGCAAGCGGGTCAACTTCGCCGAGTTCCTGGCCGGGATGGAGTTCGACGAGATCATCGAACTGACCGTCGGCCGGCTCGTGGAGTACGTGGTGTGGAGCCTGAAGGCCACGGAGGCGGGCTGAGCCATGGCGATCGTCGACACCGGAGACGTCCGGCTGCACGTACAGAGAATGGGCCCGGGGGATGGCCGTACCCCGGTCGCCACCGTGGTCCTCGTCCACGGGCTGCTCACCGACAGCCTGGCCAGCTACTACTTCACCGTGGCTCCCGCCTTCGCCGCCTCCGGCCTCGACGTGGTCATGTACGACCTGCGCGGCCACGGCCGCAGCGGCCGCCCGGCGGCCGGCTACACCCTCGACCACAACATCGACGACCTGGAGGCCCTGCTCGGCCACCTGTCGATCACCGGCCCGGTCCACCTCGTCGGCAACTCCTACGGCGGCACCATCGCCTTCGGCTACGCGGCCCGCCACCCGGAGCGCACGGCCAGCCTGACGCTCATCGAGTCCGAACCCGCGACCGCCGCCTGGGCCGCGAAACTCGGCGGCATCCTGCACCGGGTCGTCACCGAACTCGCCCACAACGAGCCGGACGCGATCGCCTGGATCACCGCCAACCGCAGCCACAACACCGCCCGCCTGGCCAAGGGCGCGGCCCGGCTCGCCCGTGAGACCAGCCTCGGCCGGGACATCCCGGCCAGCCGGGTCCTGACCGAGGACCAGATCAGCGCCGTACGCTGCCCGGTCCTCGGCGTGTACGGCGGGGACTCCGACCTGGTCGAGGTGGTCCCGCTGAAGGAGGCCCTCCTCGCGGACTACCGGTCGGTGGTGCTGCCCGGGCACGAGCACTCCGTGCTGGTCGAGGCGTCCGGCACGGTCGGCGGACACATCCTGGAGCTGATCCACTCGGTCAGCGGCGGCGTACGGGCCGGGGTCCGGTGAGCGGCTTCCTGTTCGCCGTACCGCCCCTGGTCGGGCACATCAACCCGGCCGTCGGCGTCGCGGCCGAACTCGCCGCGCGCGGACACCGGGTGGCCTGGGTCTGCGCCGACGCCGGGCTGGTGCACCGGCTGGCGGGTCCGGCGGCCACGGTGTTCCCCTGCGCGGGCGCCCTGGCGGGCGAACGGCCCGCCGACCTGCGGGGCGCGGAGGCGCTGAAGTTCCTCTGGGAGTGGTTCCTGGTGCCGCTGGCGGACGCCATGGCGCCCGGTGTGGCGGCGGCCGTCGACGAGTTCCGCCCCGATGTGGTGGTCGCCGACCAACAGGCCTTCGCCGGGGCCCTGGTGGCCGAGCGGCTCGGCCTGCCGTGGGCGACCTCCGCGACCACCTCGGCCGAGTTCGGCGGCGCCTACGACGGCATCCCCAAGGTCGCGGAGTGGCTCCGGGACCGGCTCGCGGAACTGCGCGGCCGCATCGGCGACCCGGCGGGCACCGCCGACCCGCGTTTCTCGCCGCACCTCACCCTCGCCTTCACCACCCCCGAACTGGCGGGCCTGACCGACCGGCCGGCGGTCCGCTACGTGGGACCGTCGATCTCCCAGCGGCCGGTCGCCGACGGCTTCCCCTGGGACTGGCTCGACCCGAGCCGGGAGCGGGTCCTGATCTCCCTCGGCACCGCCAACGCGGACGTGGGCGGGCGGTTCCTGGCCGAGTGCGTGGCCGCCGTACGCGAACGGGCCGACCGGGTCCAGGCGCTGGTCGCCGACCCCGGTGGCACCCTGCCCCCCGCGGCCGACGACAAGGACATCCTGATCCTGCCCTCGCTGCCCCAGCTCCCGCTCCTGGAACGGGTCGACGCGGTCGTCTGCCACGCCGGGCACAACACCGTGTGCGAGGCCCTGTGGCACGGCGTCCCGCTGGTCGTCGCGCCCATCCGTGACGACCAGCCGGTGATCGCCGGGCAGGTCGTCGACGCCGGCGCGGGCCTTCGGGTCCGGTTCGGCCGGGTCACCGCCCCGCGGCTCGGCGAGGCCCTCGACACCGTCCTGTACGAGCCCGGCCCGCGCACCGCGGCGGCCCGGATCCGCACCGCGTTCCGCGCGGCGGGGGGGGGGGTGGGGGGCGTGGCCGGAGTGGCCGACCGCGGTTTGGGGCGGGCGGCGTTCGACTCGGCGTTTTGACCGAGGACAGCGACACGAGGAAGGTCAATCTGGCGCGGGTGTG
>NZ_JBVJNZ010000001.1:63805-273185 GCF_055583445.1 Streptomyces sp. NPDC104761
TTCGCCCGGCTCACCCCCTAGGGGCGTGGTGAGGCCCTCGCCCCCGGCCTGGACGACCCCGCCCCCCGCCCCGTGACGTCCCGAAGCCACCCCCCCCCCCCCCCCCCGGCCCCCCCCCCCCCCCCCGCGACCCATCTGGAAGCCCTCGCAGCAGACCCGTACGCAAGGAGACCCGATGAGCAAGCAGAGTGACGTCGAGGCGCTGCGCTCCGCCTACCAGCGGGACCTCGCCGAGGGCACCGACCGATTCTTCGAACCCCGGCGCACCACCTGCCCCTGGTGCGCCTCCGACCGGCTGACCACCCGGCTGCGCACCACCGACCTGCTCCAGCACAAGCCCGGCACCTTCGTCCTCGACCGCTGCCAGGAGTGCGGCCACACCTTCCAGAACCCGCGCCTGAACGAGACGGGCCTGGAGTTCTACTACCGGGACTTCTACGACGGCCTCGGCGAGCAGAAGATGAGCGGCACCTTCGGCGGCCGCACCAGGATGTACCAGGGCCGCGCCCGGTCCATGGTCCCGCACGACCCGACCCCCAAGAACTGGCTCGACGTCGGCACCGGCCACGGCCACTTCTGCGAGGCCGCCCGCGAGGTGCTGCCCGGCACCGCCTTCGACGGCCTCGACTTCACCGACGGCGTCGAACTCGCCGCCCGCGAAGGCCGCGTCGAGCACGCCTACCGCGGCGCCTTCCCGGACCTCGCCCCCGAACTGGCCGCCCGCTACGACGTCGTCAGCATGTTCCACTACCTGGAGCACAGCACCGACCCCGACCGGGAACTGCGCGCCGCCCACGAAGCGGTACGCCCCGGCGGCCACCTCCTCGTCGAGGTCCCCGACCCCGAGAGCCGCTACGGCCGCCTGCTGGGCCGCTGGTGGCTGCCCTGGCTCCAGCCGCAGCACCTGCACTTCGTCCCGGTCGCCAACCTCCGCGACCGGCTCACCGGCCTGGGCTTCACGGTCGTCGCCGAGGAGCACGCCGAGGCCCACGACCCCGTCGACCTGCTGGCCGCCGTCTGGCTCGCCCTGGACCACACCGCCCCGCGCGAGGACGCCCCCTGGCTGCCGACCCCGCCCGGCGCTCCGCGGAAGGCGCTCCGCGCGGCCCTGCTCATCGCCGGCATCCCGGCCCTGATCGCCGGCACCCTCCTGGACCGCTTCGCCGTACGGCCGCTCTCCCGCCGCCTCCGCGTCTCCAACGCCTACCGGATCGTGGCCCGCCGCGACTGACGCCTCGCCTCACAGCACCTTCGCGCGGATCATCGCCGACAGCACCAGGGCGCCCGGCAGCAGCGGAATCCAGTCGGTGAGGACGCGGTAGCCGATCACGGTGGCGGTGGCCACCGCCACCGGGGAGCCGAACGCGACCAGCGTGATCACCAGCGCCGCGTCCACCGCGACCCCGCCGGGCACCGGAACGGCACCCCCCGCCGTGCCCGCCGCCAGGTAGGCGAAGATCACGGTGCCCCAGGACAGCCCGAGCCCGAGCGCCTCCCCGGTGCAGGCCAGCACGCACGCCTGCACCAGCGGCATCGCGGTGGCCCCGCCCCACAGGGCCAGCACCCGGGCGGGGCGCGCGTGCACCGTCCTGGCGTCGGTGAACGCGCTCCGCACCAGGCCGGTGACCGGCCGCCGCAGCGGCCGTACGACGGCCGTCGCCACGCCCATCGAAGTGAGCACCGCGGCGACCGGGATCAGCACCACGCCGTCCGGCACCAGCTCGCCCAGCCGCCGCCAGGCCGACGAGGACAGCAGGAACCCGATCAGCACGACCGTCTTCGCACCGGACTTCGCCACCGAGTACAGCGCGATCGACGCGGTGGCCCGCTCCAGGGGGACGCCCCGGGTGCGCAGGAAACGCACGGTGACGGCGTGCGCGCCGAGTCCGGCGGGCAGCGCGTGGTTGGCGGCGCCGGCGGCGAACTGCGAGGCCAGCAGCAGTCCCGGCGGCAGCCGGTCGGGCACCGCGCCCTGCCGCATGCAGGCGGCCACCACCCAGGTCAGGCAGGTGAAACCGCCCGCGGCCAGCAGCCACGCCGGTTCTGCGCGGGCGAGCCGGGTGACGCCCCCGTGGAGCAGGGACTGGTTGGTCAGCCCCCAGACCGCCGCGATGAGCAGCGGGGACAGGCACAGGGCGAGCCGGAGCGGCCGGCCCGCCATCGAGGAGGGCGCCGGCAGCGGACGCACGGGCGCGTCGGGGCAGGGCGGGGACAGCGAGGACAGTGAGGACACGGGGACGTTGTCCTTCCACGGCGGGCCGGCGGTGGGGAGCCGCAGGCGAGCAGACGCCGGGGAGCCTTCCCGTCCCGTGTGACACCCGGATGTCCGAAAGCCGAAGGCAGGGGGGCGGGCCGGTGCCGCGGGCGCGGTGGTATCCGGCCGACCCGGTAGCCTTCGTGAGCAAGGAGCACACGACAGGGGAGGATCCGGCGGTGCACGTCCAGGAATGGCTCGACTCGGTGCCCGCGGTCGCCGTCTACGCCGTGGTGGCGCTGGTGATCGGCGTGGAGAGCCTGGGCATCCCGCTGCCGGGCGAGATCGTCCTGGTGTCCGCCGCGCTGCTCTCCTCCCAGCACTCGGGCATCAACCCGTTCGTCCTCGGCGCCTGCGCCACCGCCGGCGCGGTGATCGGCGACTCCATCGGCTACGCGATCGGCCGCAAGGGCGGCCGCCCGCTGCTGGCCTGGCTGGGCGGGAAATTCCCGAGACACTTCAGCGAGGGCCACGTCGCCACCGCCGAGCGCTCCTTCGAGAAGTGGGGCATGTGGGCGGTCTTCTTCGGCCGCTTCATCGCCCTCCTGCGCATTTTCGCTGGCCCGCTGGCCGGCGTCCTCCACATGCCCTACTGGAAGTTCCTCACCGCCAACCTCCTCGGCGGCATCTGCTGGGCGGGTGGCACGACGGCGGTCGTCTACTACGTCGGCCTCGTCGCCGAGGACTGGCTGAAGCGGTTCTCGTACGCGGGCCTGGCAGCGGCGGTCCTCTTCGGCCTGGCGTCGATGCTGGTCGTACAGCGCCGGGCAAAGAAGGCCCAGATGACGCAGAAGGAAGCGGAACCTGTGAGCGCCGGGGACTGAAGCGCCCCGAAAGGGGCGCGGGGAACTGCGCGACCAGCCCCTACTCCGCCGCACCCGCCCCACGACCTACTCGTGCACCCCGCGATGCGCCACAGCCAACTCCGCGTAGAAGGTCCCGTTGAGGGCCACCCCCTCCCGCTCTTCACGGCTGAGCTCGCGCCGCACCTTCGCCGGCACCCCCGCCACCAGCGACCCCGGCGGCACTACCATCCCCTGCGGCACCAACGCCTGCGCGGCCACCAGCGACCCCGCCCCGATCACGGCACCGTTCAGCACGGTCGCCCCCATCCCGATCAGGCAGTCGTCCTCCACGGTCGCCCCGTGCACCACCGCGTTGTGCCCGATGGACACCCGCTCCCCGACGCTCACCGGAAACCCCGGGTCCGCGTGCAGGGTCACGTTGTCCTGGACGTTCGACCGCGCCCCCACGGTGATCCGCTCCACGTCCCCGCGCACCACCGCCCCGTACCAGACACTCGCCCCGGCCTCCAGCGTCACGTCCCCGATCACCGAGGCGGTCGGCGCCACGAACACGTCGGCCCCGACCTTCGGCTCGCGCCCTCCGATCCCCACGATCAGCGCCCGCTGCGTCATCACCGTCTCCCGTCGTCGTCGATTCCCCGGAAACCTACGCCACCGCCTGGGGTGAAGATCACAGCAGCCCGCCCTCTTCAAGCCGCGGCCCGCTGAGTAGCGTGACTGCGTGCCGAAGTCCAAGAACACGTTCTCGTCCTGGCGCCGCCACCTCGCCCAACGCGCCGTGCACGCGGCCTGGGCCTGGGCGCAGCGCACCGGATCCGTCACCGCCGACCACCCCGGCCGCTTCCGGTTCGGCGCCCTCGGCGAGGCCACCCGGCTCGCCTTCCCGCTCGGCACGGTCTTCGGCGAACCGTGGATCCACCTCGGCTCGCACTGCATCGTCGGCGAACAGGTCACCCTCACCGCGGGCCTGATGCCCGACCTCGACCTCGGTCCGGAGCCGATCCTGCGCATCGGCGACGGCGTGGTCCTCGGCCGTGGCAGTCACGTCATCGCGGACACGACGGTCACCATCGGGAGCGACTGCTACTTCGGCCCGTACGTCTACGTCACCTCCACCAACCACTCCTACGACGACCCGCACGAGCCCATCGGCCGGCAGTGGCCCCGCATGGAGCCCGTGGAGATCGGCCCGGGGTGCTGGATCGGCACGGGCGCGGTGATCCTGCCGGGCGCGCGGATCGGCCGGAACGTGGTGGTGGCCGCCGGTGCGGTGGTCCGGGGCGTGGTGCCCGACCACGCCGTGGTGGCCGGTGCGCCCGCCCGGGTGGTACGCCGCTGGACGCCCGAGACGGGCTGGCAGCCGCCGTTGCGCACGCCCCCGCCGGTGCCGATCCCGGCGGGCACCACGTCGGAGCAGCTGCGCGCGCTGGCGGAGCTGGACGAGGCGGACGTGGCGCGGCTCGCCGAGCTGGAGCCCGAGAGCTGAGCCGGGCCGCTGCCGGCGCGTTCACCCGGGGCTGACGACGTCCGGTGAGGTGTCGGACCGGGGGGCCGGGGCACCGGCGAGGTATGGATGCACAGGCATGGACACTGCGGGCGCGCGGCGGGGCCGCCCGGGGGGCGCACAGTCAGGCGCTGGCCGTGGCGGCACGGGCCGGGTTCGCCGCCCGCGGGCTGATCTACGTACTGGTGGGCGTGATCGCCCTGCGGATCGCGTTCGGGCAGGGCGGGAACGGTGGACAGCAGGCCGATCGCGGCGGTGCGCTGGAGGAACTGGCCGGCCGGCCCTTCGGGGCGGCGCTGCTGGTGGTGCTGGCAGCGGCGCTGGCGGGCATGGCGCTGTGGCGCCTGTCGGAGGCGGTGTTCGGCGGAGCGGGACCCAAGGGTGCCGAGCCGTCCAAGCGCGCGGCCGCGGCGGGCCGGTGCGTCTTCTACGTCTTCGCCTGCTACTCGGTGCTGTCGTACGCGGCCGGGGACCGGGGCAGCGGCAGCGGGTCCTCGGACCGGCAGACGCACGATGTCACCGCCACGGTGCTGGGCTGGCCGGGCGGCCAGTGGATCGTGGGCGTGGCCGGGGCCGGGGTGGTGGCCGCCGGGCTGTGGATAGCCGTGCGGGCCGTCCGGCTGAAGTTCCGCGAGAAGCTGCGGACCGCCGCCATGTCCTCGCGGGCCAGGCGGTTCACCGACGTCTTCGGGGTGACCGGGGGTACGGCGCGCGGGGTCGTCTTCGCGGTCGCCGGGGTGTTCGCGGTCGTCGCGGCCGTCAGGCACCGGCCCGGCGAGGCCAAGGGCATGGACGACACCCTGCGCGCGTTCCGCGATCTGCCCGCCGGTCCGTGGCTGCTCGCCGCGATCGCGCTCGGTCTGGCGGCCTTCGGCGTCTTCTCGTGGTGCAACGCACGCTGGCGCAGGATCTGATGCCCGGAACGGCACCGCTTCGCAGTACAGTTCGGTGCACGGTCAGGTACACCCCGCCGTAGTACATTTGATCGAACCCGGCATCGAAAATAATGGACCGCGATGCCCTCGACGATGGACGGAACGTGTCGGACCTCGACCTGCTGACCCAGTCCCTGGCCCGCAACGTCAAGCACTGGCGCGCGGTGCGCGGCTTCACCCTCGACGTGCTCGCGACCAGGGCCGGGGTCAGCCGCGGCATGCTGATCCAGATCGAGCAGGCCCGCACCAACCCGAGCATCGGCACGGTCGTCAAGATCGGTGACGCCCTCGGCATCAGCATCACCACCCTGCTCGACTACGAACAGGGCCCGAAGGTCCAGATCATCCCCGCCGACAAGGCCGTGCGGCTGTGGCACACCGACGCCGGCAGCTACAACCGGCTCCTCGCCGGCACCGAGGCGCCCGGCCCGCTGGAGATGTGGGACTGGCATCTGATGCCGGGCGAGAGCAGCCCGTCGGAACCCCACCCCACCGGCACGGTGGAGATCGTCCACGTCACCGCCGGCGAACTCACCCTCACCGTCGACGGCACCGAGTACCGCGTGCCGGCGGGCGCCAGCGCCTCCTTCGAGGCCGACACGGCCCACGTGTACGGCAACACCGGGGACGTGCCGATGGAGATGGTCATGACGGTCTCCGTGCCGCCGGTGCCCTGAGCCCGCCGGGGCCGGGCTGTTAGCGTGCGGACATGCGCGCACCCATCGGAGACTTCGACACCGCCGTCCCCGCCCCCGACTGCCTCGACGAACTGACCGCGCCGGTCGCCGACGCCGTACGGCACTGGACCGGCGCGGTGCCCGCCGACCGGATCGTGTACGTCGAGACCGACCCGCAGTGGGCGGACACCGCGGTCTTCGTCGAGCACTACGGGCACGACCTGCTGGGCAAGTCGGCCAACTGCGTGGTGGTGGCGGGCAGGCGCGGCGGTGAGACCACGCTGGCCGCCTGCCTGGTGCTGTCCACCACCAAGGTGGACGTCAACGGCGCGGTGCGCCGCCAACTCGGCGCCCGCAAGGCCTCGTTCGCCTCGACGGACACCGCGACCGGCGCGACCGGCATGGAGTACGGCGGCATCACCCCGATCGGACTCCCGCGCGACTGGCCCCTGCTGGTGGACCCGGCCGTGGTCGACCTGCCCTACGTCCTGGTCGGCAGCGGCCGCCGGCGCGGCAAACTCCTCGTCCCCGGCAAGGCGTTCGCCGAACTGCCGGGCGCGGTGGTGCTGCCGGGACTGGGCGTCTGAGCGGTTCGGCGGCGCCGCAAAGGGGCGCTGGGGCCCCGGCCGCGGTGGGAGGAGGAACCGCGCGACCAGCCGCGACGGCGCCGCAGCCGGACGGCGGCGGCACGTCCGGCGGAGCGCTCAGGACACGGCGTGCGCGTGGTGCGCCAACGCCAGGTGTGGGTCCGCCTGGCCCGGCGCCGGGGCCGGATCCGCGTGCACCAGGGCCGCCGTCAGCCTCGGCACGGCGTGCAGCAGTGCATGCTCCGCCGCTACGGCGACCGCATGCGCCTGCCGTACCGTCGCCTCGCCGTCGACCACGACCGCCACCTCGGCGCGCAGCCGGTGCCCGATCCACCGCAGCCGCAGCTCACTCACCGCCCGCACCCCCGGCACCTCCCGCAGCGCCCGCTCGGCCCGGTCGGTCAACTCCGGGTCCACCGCGTCCATCACGCGCCGGAACACCTCGCGCGCCGCGTCCCGCAGCACCAGCGCGATCGCCGCGGTGATCGCCAACCCCACGAGCGGATCGGCGAGTTGCCGGCCGAGGGCGGCACCGCCGGCCCCGAGCAGCACGGCGAGCGAGGTGAACCCGTCGGTGCGGGCGTGCAGCCCGTCGGCCACCAGGGCGGCCGACCCGATCTCCCGGCCCACCCGGATCCGGTACCGGGCCACCCACTCGTTCCCGGCGAACCCGACGAGCGCGGCCACCGCGACGGCCGTCAGATGCGTGACCGGACGCGGGTCAAGCAGCCGTTCGACGGCCGTCCACGCGGCGAAGAGGGCCGACGCGGTGATCGTCAGCACGATCGCGATCCCCGCGAGGTCCTCGGCCCGCCCGTAGCCGTAGGTGAAGCGGCGGTTCGCCGCGCGGCGTCCGATGACGAAGGCGATGCCCAGCGGTACGGCGGTCAGCGCGTCCGCCGCGTTGTGCACCGTGTCCCCGAGCAGGGCGACGGAGCCGGACAGGACCACCACGACCGCCTGGACGAGCGCCGTCGCGCCGAGCACGGCCAGCGAGACCCAGAGCGCGCGCATGCCGCGGGCCGAGGACTCCAGCGCGGGATCGAGCTTGTCGGCCGTCTCGTGCGAGTGCGGCGTCAGAAGGTGGGCGAGACGGTGTCGGAGGCCGGCGGCGGGGGAGTGGGGCTCGGAGTGAGGGTGGTCGTGGTCGTGGCCGTGGCCGTGCTCAGGGCCGTGCTCGTGGCCGTGGTCATGAGCGTGTGCGTGCTCGCCGTGCCGGTCGGGGGTGTGTGCGTGCTCGTGATGGTGCCGGTCGCTCATGCGGCTCCCCTCTCCGGTGCGCGGGACGTGGACACGGGGCGCCCACGACGCCATTATGTGCGTATGAGCGCACGCTTGCACCTATCACCTGCGCATCATGCGCACTCGCGCACCCCGGGCGAGGAACAGTTCGCGCTCGCCGCCGAACTCCTCGCCCTGCTCGGCGACCGCACCCGGCTCACGCTGCTGCACGCCCTGACCACGGGGGAGGCCGACGTCAGCACGCTCACGGAGGTGTGCGGCGCCGCCCGGCCCGCCGTCAGCCAGCATCTGGCCCGGCTGCGGCTCGCGGGTCTGGTGGGCACGCGCAAGGAGGGGCGGCGGGTGGTGTACTCGCTGCGCCACGGCCATCTGCGGACGCTCGTCGAGGAGGCGCTGAAGGTGGCGGACCACCGGCTGACCGAGACCGCTGCCGAGGCGGACGGCTGAGCTTCGGCCGGAGGCCGTCGGCGGGTGCTCTCAGTAGGCGGCGGCCGCACCGAGGTACTGCTCGGCGAAGGCCGTCGCCGCCGCGCGTGAGGTGAACAGCCTGCGCAGCCGGGCCAGGCTGGTGCCCGCGAGGAACGGGTCGCCGGAGGCCGTGCCGTGGTAGATGCCGGACAGGAACCGCGAGAACTCCTGGTAGTCCCAGACCCGGCGCAGGCAGGCGTGGGAGTAGCCCTCCAGACCGGTGTCGTCGCCCTTGGCGGCGTGCGCGGCGAGCGCGTCGCCCAGCAGGAAGGCGTCGTGCAGGGCGAGGTTCATGCCCTTGGCGGCGATCGGCGCGGTCAGGTGCCCGGCGTCACCGGCCAGGAAGAGGCGGCCGAACACCATCGGTTCGACCACGTAGTCGTGCATGTCCAGCACGCGCTTCTCGATCAGCCGCCCCTCGGTGAGCGGCGGCGCCCCGGCGGCGCCGAGCCGCTCGCGCAGCTCGTCCCAGACCCGGTCGTGCGACCAGTTCTCGGGGTCGTCGCCCGGCGGGCACTGCAGGTAGTAGCGGGTGACCTCGGGGCTGCGCGCCATGTGCCCGGCGAAACCGTTCGGATGGACGCCGAACACCACGCAGTCCGAGGACGGCGGCGCCTCGGCGAGCAGCGCCAGCCACGCAACGCCGTGGTCCTGCCGGGCGATGTGCACCCGTCCCTGGGGTATCGCGTCCCGGGTCACCCCGCGCGCCCCGTCGCAGCCCGCCACGAACGCGCAGCGCAGCACGTGCCGTTCGCCGGTCGCGGGGTCCAGGTACGACACGGCGGGCCGGTCCGTCTCCAGGTCGTGCAGCGCGACGTCGCGCACCCCGAACCTGATGTCCCCGCCGCGCACGTCGGCGTACTCCCGCACCAGGTCCGTCACCAGCAACGGCTGCGGATAGACGTAGTGATGCTGGTCCGTCAGTTCGGTGTAGTCGAACCGGAACCGGTCGCCGCCGAAGCGGAACTCGCACGCGCGGTGCACCTGCGCGCGGGCCGCCAGGCCGTCGCCCAGGCCGCGCTGCCGGAGCCCGCGCACCGCCCACTCCTCGATGACCCCGGCCCGCGGCCGGGTCTCGATGAACTGTCTGCTCTCGGTCTCCAGGACCACGCAGTCGACGTCGGCGGCCCGCAGGATGTTCCCGACGGTCAGCCCGGCGGGCCCGGCGCCCACGACGACGACCGTACGGCGTTCTTCGGACGAGGAGTTGGTGTGGGGGGAGGGGTGCGTCACCCCCGCATTATGACGGTGTCCCGTCAGCCACGGCAGTGCCACCGTGGCTGACGGGACGCGGGTGAGGAGGAGGGTCAGTGCGCCGGCGCGTCCGTGACCACGACCTCGTCGATGCTGCGCTCGATGTCCTCGGCCGTGGACGAGGTCGCCCTGGCCCAGTAGTAGATGACCACCGAGAAGGCCGCGATGACGACGATGTCCCACCACAGCGGGAGGTTTCCCCGACCGCCGAAGCCGCCCTGCCAGGAGATCAGGCCCATGCCCACCAGGTAGACGGGCAGCCACTGCGCGGCCTTGAAGTCCAGCCGGGGCGCGTCCGGCAGGTTCTTGCTGTGGGCGTACCAGGCGTAGCCGCCGAGCAGCAGGTAGCCGAGGACGATCGCCAGGCCGAGCCGCCACAGGGTGCCCCAGCCGGCCCAGTAGATGATCAGGTTGGCCACCACGAACGCCACCGGCGAGACCAGCTTGCCGGCGGGCAGCCGGTAGGGACGCTCCAGGCCCGGCAGCTTGTCGGCGAAGACGCCGTACGCCAGCGGGGCGCCCGCGTACATCAGCACGCTCGCGGAGGTGATGAAGCCGACCAGCTCGTGCCAGCTCGGGAACGGCAGGAAGCAGATCACGCCGGTCACGAAGGACATGATGAGCCCGAACCACGGCACACCGCGCGAGTCGGTCCGCGTGAACACCTTCGGCGCGTAGCCGTTCTTCGCCAGGCCGTAGGAGACACGGGAGGTGGCCGTGGTGTAGATCAGGCCGGTGCCGCCGGGGGAGATGATCGCGTCCACGTAGAGCACCCAGGCCAGCCAGCCGAGGCCCACCATGGTGGCGACGCCGGCCCACGGACCGCTGTCGCCCGGGTAGTGCAGGCTGCCCCATCCGTGCGCGAAGGAGCTGTGCGACAGCGCGCCGATGAACACGACCTGGAGCAGGACGTAGATGACGGCACCGATCGCGACCGAGCCGAGCGTGGCGCGCGGCAGGTCCTTCTTCGGGTTGCGGCTCTCGCCCGCCAGCTGGATCGCCTGCTCGAAGCCGAGCAGCGCGAAGATGATGCCGCTGGTGCTGATCGCGGCGAGCACGCCCTTGGCACCGAAGGGGGCGAAGCCCTCCGAGTGGAAGTTGGCGGGGTGGAAGTTGGTGGCAGCGACGATGAAGATCGCGGCCAGTGGCACGGCGATCTTCCACCAGGTCGCGGCGCTGTTGGTGTGTGCCAGCGCCCGGACGCCGAAGAAGTTGACGCCGACGAAGACCGCCATGAGGACGATCGCCACCAGCAGACCGCTGGCCGTCAGGGTCTTGTCGGCGTGCTGGAAGCCCTGGGCCCACTTCCAGTGACCGGCGTAGCCGATCATGGCCTCGACCTCGATCGGCGCCACGGTCGCCGCCTGGAGCCAGGAGAACCAGCCGAAGGACATGCCGGCCAGGCCGCCGAACGCGTAGTGCGGGTAACGGGCCGTACCGCCCGCCACCGGGAACATGCCGCCGAGCTCGGCGTGCACCAGTGCCAGCAGCACGATCGCGACCGCGCCGATCACCCACGAGATGATCGCCGAGGGACCGGCCTGCATCACCGCGTCGTGCGCGCCGTACAGCCATCCGGAGCCGATGATCGAGCCCACAGAGGCCCACATCAGGCCGATCAGCCCGACGTCCCGCCTCAGACCGCCCGAAGGTGTGATGTCCTCCGTTGCGGCTTTCTCGACACTCACCATGTCAAGTGGCCTCTCAGTTTCTGAACGCAGATTTAACGAGCAAGAGGGCACAACGTAAGGGCGCACACCGCAGGCCGAGAAGAGTGTTGCCAAAGATTTGACCCTCGATCTTTCCTGTCTTGGCCAAAGCTTTTGCACAGGTCAGTGAGGGTCACAGAATGTCCGTATTCAGTTGTGTTAAGTGAGAAGAGGGTAAGACAGGCAACCTCAGATCTTCCTCAAATCCGGCTCAGTTCCGGTCCAGGAGAGGAATTTCGATAGCCGGGCAGCGGTCCATGACCATCTCCAGACCCGCGGCCCGCACCCGCTCGTAGGCCGCCTCGTCGACCACCCCGAGCTGGAACCACACCGCCTTCGCGCCCTTCGCCACCGCCTCGTCCGCGACCGCGCCGGCCAGCTCGCTGTTGACGAAGACGTCGACGACGTCGACCTCGAAGGGGATCTCCGAGAGGGACGCGTAGCCCTGCTCGCCGTGCACCGTCTCCGCCTTGGGGTGGACCGGCACGATCCGCTTGCCGAACCGCTGCAGCACCTGCGCCACCCCGTACGCCGCCCTGCCCCGGTTGGACGACAGGCCGACCACCGCCCAGGTGTCACCCGTCCCGGTCAGAATCCTGCGGATCGTCGCTTCGTCGCCGTACACCGGCGGCCTCCTCGGCTCGGGGAACGTTCGCCGTGGGCAACAGCGGCCGCCGGACCCTGATTCCCCGACCCGGACCGGGCCCGCGCGGTACCGTCGGGACAGCCCGCGCGGCAGGGGGTGTCGCATGTCCCGCATGTCCCGCCACGGTGACCTGAATCATCGCAAGGTGCCTGCGTGCGGCCCGCCGCCCGCCTACGCTCAGCCCGTGCTGCGCATCCTCGACGCCAAGTCCGGTGAGACCGTCCCCGCCGTCTCCGCCCGCCGTGCCCTGACCCGGGTACAGGTCCACGCCTCCGGGTACGACCTGACGGCGTTGCGGGTCCTGCTCACCACCGACCTCCTGCTGCGCGCACTGGAACTCGGCGGCACCCCGGTCCTGCCCCTGCTCACCGCCGACCACCACCAGGCCGAGCTGCACGCAGCCGCCACCACCCTCGGCATCCGCCCCTTCGAGGACGGCCGCGACCTCGCGGCGGGACTGGGCGAGGCCCAGGTCGTCCACGTGACGGCCGCGGGCGGCACCGGGCCCGGTACCGGGACCGGCGTGACCGTCGCCGTCGCCCCCGCCGACGGCCCCGACGCGGGCGTCCTCGGCACGCTCGACGACCCCGCCGCACTGCGGCTCGCCCTCCTCGACGCCCCCCGCGGCACGGCCGTCCACCTCGGCGCCGGCGCCCTCGACGCGGCCGGGCGGCGGCTCGGCAGGCTGCGCCGGTCGGTGGCGCACTGGGCGCGCAGCCCCTCGCGACCGGTGCCCGAGAAGGTCCGGGGACGCCTCCGGGACGCCTGGGAGGACGACCTCGACGTGCCCGCGGTGCTCGGCGTGCTGCGCTGGATGGAGGACCAGCCCGAGATCCCGGACGGCGCCCGCTTCGAGACCTGCGCCTACGCCGACCGGCTGCTCGCCCTCGACCTCACCCGCGACCTCGGGCGGGCGGCGTGATCACCCGGGCGGGCGCGGGCCCGCTGCGCCGCCTGGTCGTGCTGCGACACGCCAAGTCCGCCTGGCCCGAGGGCGTCCCGGACCGCCTGCGCCCGCTCGCGGACCGCGGCCGCCGCGACGCCCCCGCCGCCGGCCGTGCCCTCGCCGCGTCCGACTGCCTGCCCGACCTCGCGGTGTGCTCCACCGCGGTGCGCGCCCGGCAGACCTGGGAGCTGGCCTCCGCCCAGTGGGGGACACCGCCGCCGGTCCGCCACGACGCGCGGGTGTACGCGGCCGACGTACCCGACCTGCTCGCGGTCGTCCACGAGGTGCCCGCCGAGGTGGAGACGCTGCTGCTGGTCGGCCACAACCCCGGCCTGGAGGAACTCGTCCTCGACCTCGCGGGCGACGGCCTCGACGACACCCTGGAGCAGGTCCGCAGGAAGTTCCCGACCTCCGCCATCGCCGTCCTGGCCTGGCACGGCGCGACCTGGGCGGCCCTCGCCCCGGGGACGGCCCTGCTGACAGAGGTGACGGTGGCCCGGGGCCGCAAGAAGGGGGGAAAGGAGAGCTGAAGGTGTCCGCATAGGGTGGGCGGATGCAGGACGAGTACCGCACAGTGGCCCGCGCGGGCACGCACGAGACCGAGGTCAACCGCTCCCGCTTCCTGTGCGCCCTCGCCCCGGCGGCCACCGAGCAGGAGGCCCAGGACTTCGTCGCGGCGGTCCGCAGGGAGCACGCCGACGCCACCCACAACTGCTGGGCCTACGTCATCGGCGCCGACGCCGCCACCCAGCGCGCGAGCGACGACGGCGAACCGGGCGGCACCGCGGGCGTCCCCATGCTCCAGATGCTGCTGCGCCGGGACATGCGGTACGTCGTCGCGGTCGTCACCCGCTACTACGGCGGCGTCAAGCTGGGCGCCGGTGGCCTCATCCGCGCCTACGGCGGCGCGGTCGGCGAGGCCCTCGACGCCGTCGGCACCCGCACCCGGCGCCGCTTCCGGCTGGCCACGGTGACCGTCGACCACCAGCGGGCCGGCAAGGTCCAGAACGATCTGCGCGCCACCGGCCGCGAGGTCCGCGACGTCCGCTACGGCGAGGCCGTCGCCATCGAGATCGGTCTGCCGGACGCCGACGTGGACGCCTTCCGTGCCTGGCTCGCCGACGCGACGGCGGGCACCGCCACCCTCGACCTGGGCGGGGAGGCCTACGGGGACGCCTGACGGCCGGGGACACCTGTTCGGAGACCTGACCGGCGGCTCGGCGCCCCGCCCGCACGCACTCGCGGGTGCGCGCAGGGCCCGGTCGGGTTTCCGGTCAGTCCGCGACCACGGAGGTGTTCAGGCCCTTGTCGTAGTGGTTGCGGGCGATGCGGATGCCCGAACTGCCGTGGAAGACGAACAGCGGTGAGGTGTACGGCGGCCGGTCCGGGCCGTCCAGGCGCCGGACCGTGTTGCCGGTGAAGGCGAAGCCGCCGACGCTCCTGGCGTCGACGACGGTGACGTCACCGACGTCGAACACGTTCTGCTCGACCTTGATGTTGTGGTGCACCGGGTGCGCCGAGTGAGGGTGTTCCCGCGGATGGTGAGGTCGGTGACGGGGCCCGACTCGTACCACTGGTAGGCGTCGGCGGAGACGTGGATGCCGGCCATGGACATCCCGTCGAACCGGCTGCCGGTTGATGAGGACGGGCTTGCGGGTGGTGACCAGGACGCCGCGGGTCGGGACGTTCCGGAACACGTTGTGGGAGATGACTACCGAAGGGGTGGCCGTGATGTTCTCGACGACCGTGCCGTTGATCTCGGTCCCGTCGGTGTCCGCCCCTGCTGCCTTGCCGCCGCCCGGCCGCCCCGCCCGCTTCTCCCGGTCGTCGCTGCGCGGGGGGTTGTCCTGACATTCCTCCGGATCTAGGGTCCCTCCGAGAGCAAGCGCTTTCTCCTCGTCTTGGTTCCCGGCACTCCCATGGAGGACCGCATGCCCCCACACCCGGCCCGCCGCCGTGTCGCCGTGATCGGCACCGGATCGATCGTCAGCGGCAGCCATCTGCCCGCCCTCACCGCCCATGCCGACCGTGCCGCACTGGTCGCCGCGGTCGACGTCGACCAGGCCCGCCTCGACGCCTTCCGGGAACTCGCCGGCGGCGACGTCGCCGGCTACACCTCCGTCGACGACATGCTCGACGCCGTACGCCCTGACCTCGTCCTCGTCGGCACACCCCCCTCCCTGCACCGCGAGCAGACGGTGGCCGCCCTGAAGGCGGGCGCCTGGGTGCTCTGCGAGAAGCCGCTGTGCCTGTCCCTCGCCGAGTACGACGAGATCGCCGCCGCCGAGGAGGCCTCCGGCGGCTACGCCTCCGTCGTCTTCCAGCACCGCTACGGCTCCGGCGCCGTCCACGCCCGGCAGCTGATCACCGGCGGCGGGCTGGGCGCCCCGCTGGTCGCGCACTGCCAGACCACCTGGCACCGGGACGCCGCCTACTACGCCGTGCCGTGGCGCGGCACCTGGGCGAGCGAGGGCGGCGGCCCGACCATGGGGCACGGCATCCACCAGTACGACCTGCTGCTGCACCTGCTCGGCCCGTGGACGGAGATCCGGGCCATGGCGGGCCGCCTGGTCCACGACACCGAGAGCGAGGACGTGTCCACCGCCCTCGTCCGCTTCGCGAACGGCGCACTCGCCACCGTCGTCAACAGCGTGCTCTCCCCGCAGGAGGTGAGCCGCATCCGCGTCGACTGCGCGGACGCCACCGTCGAGCTCACCCACCTGTACGGGCACCGCAACGAGGACTGGGTCTACACCCCGGCCCCGCACGTCCCCGCCGCACGCGCCGTCGCCTGGCGCACCCCGGAGGCGGACGTGCCCAGCTCGCACACCGCCCAGCTCGGCGCCCTCCTCGACGCCTGTGACGCCGGCGAACGGCCGCCGGGCAGCGGCCCCGACGCCCGCACCACCCTCGAATTCGCCGCAGCGCTCTACAAGTCGGCGTTCACCGGCCGCCCCGTGCACGCGGGCGAGATCGGCCCCGGCGACCCCTACTACGCAGCCATGCACGGCGACCACCCCCACTGGGCCCCCACCGAGGAGCGCGCATGAGCATCCGCGTCAGCCACGTCCACGGCGAGCACATCGCGGTCGAGGCACCGGACGGCACCGAGATCCTGCGGTACGTCTACCGCCCCGACCCGGAGGCGTACGAGGCGCGCAAGCCGTACGCCCACCCGGTGCGCACGCTCGCGGGCCGCACCGTCACCGGCTACCGGCCGAGCGACCACCGCTGGCACAAGGGCCTGCAGATGACGGCCAGCCACCTGTCCGGGCAGAACTTCTGGGGCGGCAACACCTACGTCCACGGGCAGGGTTACCTGGTGCTGCCGGACCGGGTCGGCTCGATGCGGCACGACGGATTCACCGGGTTCGTGGTCGCGGACGACCGGCTCTCCTTCACCGAGGAACTCACCTGGGTGGAGAACGGTGGCGCGGAGTGGGCGCGGGAGGTGCGCGGGCTCACCGTCCACTCCGTCGACGAGGAGGCCGGCGCCTGGGCGCTCGACTGGGCCATCCGCCTCACCAACGTCCGCGACGTGCCGCTGACCTTCGGTTCCCCCACCACCGAAGGCCGCGAGATGGCCGGATACACCGGGCTCCAGTGGCGTGGCCCCCGTGACTTCACCGGCGGCACCGCGTTCGGCCCCGACTCCGTCACCGGCGCCGAGAAACTGATGGGCACCCAGGGCCCCTGGCTCGCTTACACCACCGAGCACGACGAGGTGGACGGCCACTCCACGATCGTCTTCGCCCACGCGCCCGAGAACCTCGACGCACGGACGGCGATCCACGAGTCGCACTGGTTCGTGCGCGCGGAACCGATCCCCACGGCCGCGTTCTCCTGGGCGTTCTTCGAGGAGTTCGACCTGCCGCCGGGGGAGTCCTTCGCCTACCGGTACCGGATCGTCTTCGCCGACGGCGCCTGGGACGCCGACCGCGTCGCCGCCCACCTGGCGGGCCTGCCGTGGTGAGCGCACCGGAGCCGGCGCTCCCGCATCCGCTGCCCGGCGCCATCGGCCTGTCCCACCTCAGCGCCTACGAATGGGCGGCCGCCGACGGGGTCTGCGGCGGCAGCCCGCACCTCCACCTGGTGTGCACCGAGGCGTACGTCGTCACCGGCGGCCGGGGCGCCGTGCAGACGCTCAGCCCGGACGGCTACCGGGACATCCCGCTGGAGCCCGGGTCCGTCGCCTGGTTCACCCCGGGCACCGTGCACCGCATGGTGCAGGGCGGCGGCCTGCGGATCACCGTGCTGATGCAGAACGGCGGACTGCCGGAGGCCGGGGACGCCGTCTTCACCTTCCCTCCCGAGGTGCTCGCCGATCCCGAACGGTACGCCGCCGCGGCGACGCTGCCACCGGGCACCGGAGCCGAGGCGGAGCGGGCCGCCCGCAGACGCCGGGATCTCGCCGTCGAGGGCTACCTCGCCCTGCGGGAGGCGCTGGCCGCCGGGGACGGCGGCCCGTACGCCGAGTTCCAGCGGGCCGCCGCCCGGCTGGTTCGCGCGAAGGTGCCGCGCTGGCGCGAGCTGTGGCGGGCCGGTGCGCTCGCCGCCGCCGAGCGCACGGACGCCCAGCTGGACGCGTTGCAGGCGGGCGAGGCGTCGTACCTCGGCGAGGCCACCGCGTACCAGGCCGCGCCCACCCGGCTCGGGGGGTTCGGGATGTGCGGCCGCCGCGACGAGTACGACCTGCCGCCGTCAGGAGGGCCGGGGAGAGGATGAGGTGACCTCGGCACGACCGCCGATGGCGTCCGGAGCCGGAGAACGTGAGATCCGTGGTGGATCAGGGGGTGATATGCGTTAGCGTGGCAGGCGTTGCCGGGGAGTCCCCGTGCTGGTTCATACGGGTCGTACAGGTGCAATAGGGGTAAGGGTGCAGGTCGGGGTGGTTTCATGAGAATCCTGCACACTTCCGACTGGCATCTGGGCCGGGCGTTCCACCGCGTCACCATGCTGGGCGCCCAGTCCGAGTTCATCGGCCACCTCGTCGCGACCGTGCGCGAGCACGCCGTCGACGCCGTGGTGGTGGCAGGAGACGTCTACGACCGCGCGGTACCACCGCTCGCCGCGGTCGAGCTGTTCGACGACGCCCTGCACCGGCTCGCCGACCTCGGCGTGCCCACGGTGATGATCTCCGGCAACCACGACTCCGCCCGCCGCCTCGGTGTCGGCGCCGGTCTCATCGACCGCGCCGGCATCCACCTGCGCACCGAACCGTCGGCCTGCGGCACCCCCATCGTGCTCGCCGACGCCTACGGGGACGTCGCGTTCTACGGCCTGCCGTATCTCGAACCGGCCCTGGTGAAGGACGAGTTCGGGGTCGAGCGGGCCGGGCACGAGACGGTGCTGGCCGCCGCCATGGACCGGGTCCGCGCCGACCTCGCGGCCCGCCCGGCCGGCACCCGCTCCGTCGTCCTCGCGCACGCCTTCGTCACCGGCGGCGAGCCCAGCGACAGCGAACGGGACATCACGGTCGGCGGCGTCGCCGCCGTCCCGGCCGGCGTCTTCGACGGCGTCGACTACGTGGCCCTCGGCCACCTGCACGGCTGCCAGACCCTCACCGGGCGCGTCCGCTACTCCGGTTCCCCGCTGGCGTACTCCTTCTCCGAGGCCGAGCACCGCAAGAGCATGTGGCTCATCGACCTCGCCGCCGACGGCACGGTCACCGCCGAACGCCTCGACTGCCCGGTCCCGCGCCCGCTGGCCCGCCTGCGCGGCACCCTGGACGACCTCCTCGCCGACCCGGCCCTCACCCCCCACGAGGACGCCTGGGTCGAGGCCACCCTCACCGACCCGGTCCGCCCCGCCGACCCCATGGCCCGCCTCACCGACCGCTTCCCGCACACCCTCAGCCTGGTCTTCGATCCCGACCGAGCCCCGGACGACCCCGACGTCTCCTATGCCCGCCGCCTGGCCGGCCGCACCGACCGGCAGATCGCCGAGGACTTCGTCGCCCACGTGCGCGGCGCGGGCCCCGACGAACACGAACGGGCCGTCCTGGGCGAGGCGTTCGACGCGGTGCGCGCGGACAGCGCGGTACGCGAGGTGGCCCGGTGACAGCGCACCCGAGCCCCTGCGGGGAGGCGGCCGCATGAGACTCCACCGGCTCGACATCACCGCGTTCGGACCCTTCGGCGGCTCCCAGAGCGTCGACTTCGACGCGCTCTCCACCGCCGGGCTCTTCCTCCTGCACGGCCCCACCGGCGCCGGGAAGACCTCCGTCCTGGACGCCGTCTGCTACGCCCTCTACGGCACCGTCCCCGGCGCCCGCCAGAGCGGCCAGGGCCTCACCCTGCGCAGCGACCACGCCGACCCCGCCACCCGCACCGAGGTCCGCCTGGAACTCACCGTCGCCGGACGCCGGTTGGAGCTCACCCGGCAGCCGCCCTGGGAGCGCCCCAAGAAGCGCGGATCGGGCACCACCCTGGACAAGGCCCAGACCTGGCTGCGCGAGTACGACGTGACCGCCCGGGCCTGGAAGGACCTCAGCCGCTCCCACCAGGAGATCGGCGAGGAGATCACCCAGCTGCTCGGCATGAGCCGCGAGCAGTTCTGCCAGGTCGTCCTGTTGCCCCAGGGCGACTTCGCCCGCTTCCTGCGCGCCGACGCCGGTGCCCGCGGCCAGCTGCTCGGCCGGCTCTTCGACACCCAGCGCTTCGCCGACGTCGAGAAGCGCCTCGCCGAGCGCCGGAAGACCGCCGAGGCTCGGGTCCGGGACGGCGACTCCGCACTGCTGGCCGACGCGCACCGCATGCAGCAGGAGGCCGGCGACGCGATGGAACTGCCGGAGCTGGCCCCGGGCGAGCCCGGCCTGGCCGTGGCCGTCCTCGCCGCCGCGGCCGTGGCCCGCAGCACCGCGCGGGAGCGCCGCACCGTCGCCCACTGCCGGCTCACCGCCGCCGAGTCCGCCCAGGCCGCCGCCGACCGCGCTCTGGCCGAAGCACGCGAACTGGTCCGGCTGCAGGCCCGGTTCGCAGAGGCCCGGCAGCGGGCCGTACGGCTGGAGGAGCGCGCCGGGGACCATCGGGCGGCGCAGGCGCGGATGGAGCGGGCCCGGAAGGCGGAGGCGGTGGCGCCGGCCCTGGAGCTGCGGGAGGTCGCCGAGGAGGAGCACCGCAGGGCTTCCGGCGCCGAGCAGCGCGCGCGGGCGCTGCTGCCGGAGAGCCTCGCCGAAGCCGGTGCGGCGGGGCTCGCAAGCGCCGCCCGCCGGGCCGCCGAGGAGCTGGGCGGGCTGGAGTCCGCCCGCCGGGCCGAGCGACGGCTCGCCGAGGCGGCCGACGAGCGGGACCGGCTCGACCGGCAGGAGCGGGACGACGAGGACACCCTGCGCGAGGCCGCGGGCTGGCTCGCCGGCTGGGACACCCGGCGCGCCGGACTCCAGGCCCGTGTCGACGCCGCCCAGGAGGCCGCGACCCGCGCCGAGCAGCTCGCCGCACAGCGCGACCCCGCCCGGCGGCGCCTGGCGGCGGCGCGGCTCCGGGACGAGCTGGGCCGGGACACCGACGAGGCCCAGCGCGCCGCTCTCGCCTCCGCGCAGCATGCCGTCGACGCGCGGACACACTGGCTCGACCTCAAGGAGCAGCGGCTGAACGGCATCGCCGCCGAGCTCGCCGCTCAGCTGGCCGAGGGAGAGCCGTGCGCGGTCTGCGGGGCCACCGAACACCCGGCGCCGGCCGAGAAGTTCGCGGGTCACGTCGACCGCGAGGCCGAGGAGCGCGCGCTCGCCGCCGTGCAGCGCGCCGACGAGCAGCGCGCCCGGGACGAACGGCGGCTGGCCACCGCGCGCGAGGCCCTGGCCGCAGCCACCGCCGAGGCGGGCGACACGCCGACCGAGCAACTCGCCTCCCAGGCCGAGGAGTTGGAACGGGAGTACGTCGAGGCCCGGCGGGCCGGGTCCGTCCTGCACGCGGCGCACGAGGAGCTGCGGCTGGCCGAGCAGGAGCACGAGCACCGGCTGGCCGGGCGGCAGCAGGCCGAGGTCCGGGCCGCGGCACGGCTCACCCGCCGCGAGGGTCTCGACAGGGAACTCGCGGCCCTCGAAGAGGAGCTGGCCCAGGCCCGGGGGAGCGCCGCCAGCGTGTCCGCACGGGCCGCGCAGCTGGAACGGCAGGTGGCACTGCTCACCGACGCCGCCGACACCGCGCGCGCCGCCGAGGAGACCGCCCGGCACCTGAAGGACACCGACGCCCGGCTCGCCGACGCCGCCTACCGCGCCGGGTTCGACACCCCGCAGGCCGCGGCCGCCGCCCTCCTCGACGACACCGCCCACCGCGAACTCCAACGGCGCCTGGACCAGTGGCAGTTGGAGGAGGCCGCGGTGCGTGCCGTCCTCGCGGAGGCCGACACCGCGGCCGCCGCCCAGCGACCGCCCGCGGACCTCGGCACGGCGGAGCGCACCGCCGCCCTGGCCGCCCAGCGCCTGCGCGACGCCGCCTCCGCCCTCGACCGGGCCGCCCGCAGCTGCGCCGAACTCGACCGGCTCTCGGCCCGCGCCACCGCGGGCGTCCGGCAACTCGCCCCGCTGCGCGAGGAGTACGACCGGGTGGCCCGCCTGGCCGGCCTCACCGCGGGCACCTCCGCCGACAACGAGCGCAGGATGCGCCTGGAGTCCTACGTCCTCGCCGCCCGCCTGGAACAGGTCGCCGCCGCCGCGACCGTACGCCTGCGGCGCATGTCGTCCGGCCGCTACACCCTGGTCCACTCCGACGACCGCACCGGACGCGGCCGCAGCGGCCTCGGACTGCACGTCGTCGACGCCTGGACCGGACGCGAACGGGACACCGCCACCCTCTCCGGCGGCGAGACCTTCTTCGCCTCCCTCGCACTCGCCCTCGGCCTGGCCGACGTCGTCACCGACGAGGCGGGTGGCGTCCGCCTCGACACCCTCTTCATCGACGAGGGCTTCGGCAGCCTCGACGACCAGACCCTCGACGAGGTCCTCGACGTCCTCGACTCCCTCCGCGAACGCGACCGAAGCGTCGGCATCGTCAGCCACGTCGCCGACCTGCGCCGCCGGGTCCACGCCCAGCTGGAGGTCTCGAAGGGGAGAACGGGCTCGACCCTGCGGCAGCGCGGCATCTGACACCGCGGCCCGGTGGGGGCTGGCCGCGCAGTTCCCCGCGCCCCTACGGGGGCGCTTCGCTCGCAGCAGTCCGGGAAACGCGCCCCGTAAGGGGCGCGGGGAACTGCGCGAGTGGCCGTGACGGTGCTGCGGTGGGCCGGTGGCGTGTGTCGGGGTGTGTTCCTGGCCGGCTTCCGGCGCAGCGGCCCCGTAAGGGGCGCGGGGAACTGCGCGAGCGGCCGCGACGGTGCTGCAGTCGGCCGACGGCATGTCGCGGCACTCTCGGCGGAGCGTTCACCCGCCCACGGCCCGCCGGGGAAGCGGCGACGAGTAGACGACGCTCGTCGTCACCGAGCCCAGCGTGCCGATGCGGCCGGAGACCTCCTCGAGGTGGCGCATCGAGCGGGCGGTGACCTTGAGGACGAAGCAGTCGTCGCCCGTGACGTGGTGCGCCTCCAGGATCTCGGGGGTGGCGGCGACCAGGTCGTGGAAGGGCTTGTAGTTGCCGTTCGGGTAGCGCAGCCGGACGAAGGCGAGGATCGGCAGGCCGAGGCGTTCCGGGTCGACCACCGCCGCGTACCCCTGGATCACGCCGGCCTCCTCGAGCCGGCGCACCCGCTCGGTCACCGCGCTCGCGGACATCGCGACGGCCCGCGCCAGCTCGGCGAAGCTCGCCCGGCCCTCGCGCTGCAGGACGTCGAGGATGCGCCGGTCGGTGGCGTCCGGGGAAAACTCGGTCATGGGGGATGGATAACAGGGAATCCCCGGCCGGACAAGGGCTCGGCCGGGGATCGTACCTTCAGGGCGTCCCGTCACCCTCGTAGATTTGCGGCCAAGGAGAGATCCGCCGCACCGGCGGCCGGCGAAAGGCCTCACATGACCGGCACCACCCGCAACCCCGTTCTGCGCGTCGCCCCCGCCGCGCCCGTCGAGGCCGCCGCCCACTTCCGGGCGAGCCTCGCCTTCCACGCCGACGTCTCCGACGTGGCCGCGGCCCTCGCGGCCGGCGGCGACCCCGGCTTCGTCGTCCTGGACTCCCGCTCCACCGACTCCTGGGACCAAGGGCACATCCCGGGCGCAGTCCACCTGCCCACCGTGCTCATCCCCGAGCAGGCGCCCCAACTCCTGGACCCGTCCGTGCCCGTGGTGACGTACTGCTGGGGTCCCGGCTGCAACGGCGCCACCCGTGCCGCCCTCGCGCTGGCCGAACTCGGCTACCAGGTCAAGGAGATGCTCGGCGGATTCGAGTACTGGGTGCGTGAGGGGTTCGAGTTCGAGACCTGGCAGGGCCGCGAGCGCCGCCCCGCGGACCCGCTGACCGCACCGGTCGCGGGCGACTGCGGTTGCTGATTCCCGGCGGCGAACCCGCGCCGTCGCCGGCCGTGTAGGTTCACCCCATGACTCGGTATGGGGATCCAGGCGCGGTGGAGTGGGTGGAGTCGGGCGGCGGTCCGCTGGTGGCGGTCCCGGAGACGGTCCTGCCGTTCTGGGCCGGCGCCGACAGCGAGGATCTGGCCACCGACTACGACCGGGCCTGCGAGGTCGACGGCTATGTCGGACTGCTCCCGGTCGGGGACAGCACCGCCCTGGTCCTCGGCGACGAACCCGCCTCGACGTCCTTCCTGCCGGACCACGGCACCTTCGTACGGTGGTCCGCCGCCGACTCGGAGGAGGAACTCCTGGCACAGGTGCCCGCCGCCCTCGACGGTGCCGCGTGGGAGAACGAGATCCGCTGGCAGGTCCCAGGACCCGTCGTCCTGTTCGACTCCGCGTGGCCCGGCGGCGAGGCCGAGGGCGGAGACCACCTGCGGGTCCCGCTGGAGCCCGGCACCTACGCGGTGCGCGCCGCCTACACCAGGCCCGGCCCGGAAACCTGGCTGGGCCTGGTGCAGTTGCGCCGCCTCCCGTCCTGACGGGCCCTCACCTGATGCCGTCGACGGCGATGCCGAGGTGGCGCGGGCCGCGCAGCACCGCGTTCGGGCGGTAGGGCGGCGGGTCCTCGACGAGGCGCGGGTTGTCGAGCCGGCGGGCCAGCTGGGACAGCGCGATCTGAGCCTCCAGGCGGGCCAGCGGGGCGCCGAAGCAGCTGTGGATGCCGCTGCCGAAGCCGAGGTGCTGGATGTCCTGGCGGTCCGGGTCGAAGCGGTCGGGATCGGTGAACCGATGCGGGTCCCGGTTGCCGGCGGCGAGGACCAGCCAGATGCGCGACCCCTTGGGGATGGTCACCCCGTGCACCTCGAGGTCGGCGATGCAGGTGCGCTGCGGCAGCAACTGCACCGGCGGCTCGTAGCGCAGCAGCTCCTCCACGATCCGCACCGAAAACCCCGGGTCGTTCCGCAGCCGCTCCAGGTACTGCGGGTACCGCAGCAGCGTCAGCATGCCGTTGGTGATGAGGTTGACCGTCGTCTCGTGGCCGGCGATCAGCAGCAGCACCGACGTGCTGAGCACCTCCATCGTCGTCATGGCGCCGTCCGGGCCGCGACTGTGCACCAGGTCGGACAGCATGTCGTCGCGCGGCTCCTTGGCCCGCTGCTCCACCAGCCCGTTCAGGTACATCCCGAGCTGCAGCCGGGCCTCCTGCGCGGTCTTCGCCGAGTCGTCGGCCGTGCGGCTGTCGGGGTCCAGACCGGCCACGATCGGGTCGACCCAGGCCCGGAACCGCGGCTCGTCCTCGCGTGGCACGCCCAGCAGCCGGCAGATCACCGTGACCGGGAACGGGTAGGCGACCTGGTCGACCAGGTCGAACTGCCGGGCGTCCCCGAGGCCGTCGATCAGCTCGGTGACGATCTCCTCCAGCCGGCCCCGCATCTCGTCGATCCGGCGTGGCCGGTGCGGCGGCCCGAAGGAACTGTTGGCGATCCGGCGCAGCCGGTCGTGCTCCGGCGGGTCGAGCCGGATGAAGCTGGGCGGCAGTCCCGTCGCCTCCGGGCCGGACAGCTCGTCGTCCCCGCGCACGGTCACGTTGGACTCGTCGGAGCTGATCCGCGGATCGTGGAGCAGGGCCTCGATGTCGTGGTAGGTGCTGATGATGTACGGGCCGTCCTCCTCCTCGTGCAGCACCGGCGTCTTGCGGAGCTCCTCGTACAGCGGGTACGGGTTGGCACGGTTCGCGAAGTCGGTGATCTGGCGCAACATCGAGGTCTGCGTCATGACAGTTCCTTGCAGCGTCGGGGCCGGGTCGCGGTCAGTGGCGGACGGGGTGGAAGACCAGTTGCTGGTCGGTCGGCGAGTAGCCGCTCAGGGTCACCATGGGCCCGTGCGTCGGCAGGGCAGGGTCCGGGAAGTCGGCGTCCACCGGCACCCGTCCCTCGGGACGGCGGTCCACGGTCGGGAACTCCACCGGGAACGGCCCGGCCTTCTCGATCTGCCGCTGGTAGAACTCCAGCCACCGCGTGTTGTCGAAGCTCACCGCGGCGATCGTCCGGCCCTGGTAGCCGTACACCCCGACGAACCGGCGTTCCGCCAGCGAACCCTGGGTGATCATGATCTGCTCGCCCATCGGCGGCACCCCGACCGACTTGATGTTCACGCCGAACTGCGACGACCAGAACGCCGGCACCCACAGGTGCGGCCGCCGCTCCGCGCTCGGGCTGATCATGTTGTGTGCGGCGGTCTCGGCCTGCGCGACCGCGTTGCCCCAGTGCTCGAGCGACAGGAACTGGTAGCCGAACAGCGCGTGCGGGGACCGGGCGACATCGCCGGCGACGAAGATGTCGTCGGTGACGATGCCCCGGAAGTCGAAGGCACGGCAGCCCGCGTCGCAGGCGATGCCCCGCGGGCCGGCGCCGAGACCGGAGCCCGTCAGCCAGTCCGTGTTGCGGGTCGCGCCGAGCGACACGATCACCACGTCCGCCTCGACGACGGACTCGTCGGACAGGTGGACCGCCCGCACCCGCCCGGCCGGGTCGCCCTCCAGCGCGGTGACCTGGACGCCGGTGCGCAGGTCCACGCCGTTCTCGCGATGCAGCTCGGCCGCGACCGCCCCGATCACCCCGCCGAGGGCGCCCACCAGCGGCGCGCCCGCGCGCTCCGCGACGGTGACCGCGATGCCCTGCTCGCGGCAGGCCGAGGCGATCTCCGACCCGGTGAACCCGGCGCCGATCACGAACACCCGGCGCGGCCCGGCCTTCAGCCGCCGCAGCAGCGCCGCCGCGTCGTCCCGGGTGCGCAGCGTGAACACGCCCTCCAGACGGGCCTCGTCCTCCTTGGGCCAGGGCCGGGCCCGCACGCCGGTCGCGATCAGCAGCCGGTCGTACTCGACCTCGTCGCCGTCGGCCAGCCGGACCCGCTTGGCCTCGACGTCGAGCCCCGTCGCCGCGACGCCCAGCCGCCACTTCGCGTCGATCTCCCCGCGGTGCGGCAGCGCGGTGTGGTGCGGAGCCGCCCGGCCGAGCAGCACCGCCTTGGACAGCGGCGGCCGGTCGTAGGGCTCGTACGGCTCGTCGCCGATCATCGTGAGTTCGCCGGCGAAGCCCTCGGCACGCAGCGTCTCGGCACCGCGCAGCCCGGCCAGCGAGGCACCCACGACGACGATCCGGCCCTCGCGCCGCAGCCACTCGAGATAGTCAGCGGGCGGCATCGGAGGCCCCTCCCGCGAATCCGTCCAGGCCGTCGGCGGTGATCGCCTGCACCGGGCAGGCGGCGACGGCGCGCGCCACCCGCTCGCGGTGCTCCTGCTCGGCCTGCGGGTTGTAGACGAGGGATTCCTCGCCGTGCATGGTGAAGACGTCCGGCGCGAGGAACGCGCACTGCGCGTACCCCTGACATCTGTTGAGGTCGACGACAAGGCGCATCATGGCTCCGCCCTTCCGGTGGCCAGGTCCGGTGTGTACCGCGGTCCGTCGTTCCGGTGCCGGACGGCGGAGAACTCCCCGCACGCCAGCATGGGAGCCCCCTCCCGCCGTCGCGCGCCGGGGACCGCCGATCGGGTGAGCGATCCGTCAGAGCGCCGGGGCCGCGGTGGAGCGGCGGAAGCCCGCCACGACGAGGTACACGCTGAGCAGCAGCGACCACGCCGGGAACACCAGCTCGGCCCAGGGCACGGCGGACGACACGAACAGCAGGACGACGGTGGTGAGGAAGCCGACCAGCGTGAGCCAGCGCGGCAGGACGCGCAGGCGGTGCCCGATCACCGAGGCGGAGCAGGTGAAGACGGCGGCCATGCGCATCGCGTACCCGGTCATCAGCGTGTACGCGAGGTGCTGGCCGAAGTCCCAGGTGGGCCGGGACGGTGAGGTGCCCGCGGGATGAGCGGTGTCGAGGACGGCCGAGGCCACCGCGGCGGCGGCGAAGATCATGGCCGTGAAGACCAGGCCGCTGCCGAGGAACACGGTGGCCATGAAACGGTCCTCGGCGTCGCCGACGTGCGAGCGGACGGCGCCGACGAACCACAGGAAGAAGATGCCGGCGAACGGCACCAGCAGGAGGGCCGTGCGGACGGCCTCGCGCCGGCCGGGATCCGCCTGCTGGAGGGTGACCGCGTCGGCGCCCTGGGGGATGGCCAGCCGGATCAGCACCATGGCGGCGGCGAGCAGCAGGGCGAAGACGACCCCGGCCATGCCCGCGGCGCGCGGGGTCTGCAACGTCTCCCTCGGGTGCGTGGAGGTCTGCATCCGCGGCTCGCTTCCTGTCTCGCCGGTGGCCCCCGGCACCAGCAAGCCCGCCGGCTCCGGCCGCCGCCACCGGAGCACACCCGAACGGCAGACCGCGCCGGCCCGGTCGCGGCCGCCGCCGGACGCCGGCCGGCAGGGAGCGCCGACCGGCAGGGAGCGCTCACCGGCAGGGGGCGCTCACCGGCAGGGGGCGCTCACCGGCAGGGGGCGCTCACGGCAGCGGGCGCCCACCGTCAGTGGGGCGCCCGCTCGATGCAGCCGGTCGATGCCCGCTCAGCCCCGCCGCCCGGTGTCGTCGCCCGGCGCGGCCGCCCGGTCAGGCGCGGGCCGCCCCCGCCGTCACAGCTGGGACAGCTCATCCACCAGGTCGTCCAGGCCGAGCGAGCCCTGGGAGAGGGCCGCCATGTGCCAGGACTTGAGGTCGAAGCCGGTGCCCCGCCGCTCCCGGGCCTGCTCCCGGCCCAGCAGCCAGGCCCGCTCGCCCAGCTTGTAACCGATCGCCTGCCCCGGCATGGACAGGTAGCGGGTCAGCTCGCTCTCCACGAAGTCCGCGGGACGGCTGCTGTGCGTGCCGAAGAACTCCTGCGCCAGCGCGGGCGTCCAGCGCTCCCCGGGGTGGAACGGGGAGTCGTCCGGGATCGTCAGCTCCAGGTGCATGCCGATGTCGATGATGACCCGCGCGGCCCGCATCATCTGCGCGTCCAGGTAGCCGAGGCGGCGCTCCGGGTCGGTCAGGAAGCCCAGTTCGTCCATCAGCCGCTCCGCGTACAGCGCCCAGCCCTCGGCGTTGGCGCTGACCATGCCCACGCTGGCCTGGTAGCGGGAGAGGTTCTCGGCGACGTGCTTCCACTGCGCCAGCTGGAGGTGGTGGCCGGGCACACCCTCGTGGTACCAGGTCGACACCAGGTCGTAGACCGGGAACCGGGTCTGGCCCATGGTCGGCAGCCAGGTGATGCCCGGGCGCGAGAAGTCGTCCGAGGGCGGGGTGTAGTACGGCGCCGCCGCGCTGCCCGGCGGAGCGATCCGCGACTCCACCCGGCGCACCCGCTCGGCCAGGTCGAAGTGGGTGCCGTCCAGCTTCTCGATGGCCTCGTCCATCACCGCCTGCAGCCAGCCGCGCACCTCGTCGACACCCTCGATATGGGTGCCCTGCTCGTCCAGGTGCGCCAGCGCCACCCACGGCGTGGCCGCGCCGGGCAGGACCTTCTCGGCCTCGGCCTTCATCTCGCCGAGCAGCCGGTGGTACTCGGACCAGCCGTACGCGTACGCCTCGTCCAGGTCGAGGTCGGTGCCGTTGAAGTAGCGGACCCAGCGGGCGTACCGCTCCCGCCCCACCACGTCCGGCGAGCCCTCGATCGCGGGCTCGTACACGTCCCGCATCCAGTCGCGCAGCGCCACCACCGCCTCGGTGGCGGAGCGGGCCGCCGTGTCCAGCTCGGTGCGCAGTGCCTCGGGCCCGGACGCCGCGAACTGCTCGAACCAGCCCCGGCCGTCGCCCGTGTCGGCCCACTCGCCGAGCTGCCCGACGAAGGTCGCGGTGGCGCGCGGACCGCCGTAGAGCTTCCGCTCCAGGCCGAGTTCGAGGGACTGCCGGTAGCCCTCCAGCGCGGTCGGCACCGCGCGCAGCCGCTCGGCGACCGCCGTCCAGTCCTCCTCGGTGGCGGTGGGCGTCACCGTGAACACCTGGCGCACCGCGTGCGCGGCCGAACTCAGGTTGCTGACCGAACGCAGGCTCTCGTCGGCCTCGTGCACGGCGAGGGAGGCGCTGAGCCGCTCGCGCAGCAGACGCGCACAGCGACGCTCGATGTCACTGTCGGCACCGGGCTGCCGCTCGGCCTCGTCGAGCTTGGCGAGCGTGTCGCGCTGGAGCCGGGCGAGCGCCTCCGCCCCGGCCGGCGAGGTGTCGGGCAGCCGGCCCGAACTCTCCTTGTCGCCGAGGAAGGTACCGGTGATCGGATCGAGGGCGATGAGTTCGTCGACGAAGGTGTCGGCGACCTGACGGGGCAGCGGGTTGCTGGTCTGTGACATGCGGTCCATCCTCGTACGGCGGACCGCCGCCCGTCACGGGGATTGAGCCGACGACACCGGCGGAAGCAGCGGTCCGCACTCCCATTTCTGGAAGATCAGCCGGGTCTCCACCCGGGCCACTTCCCGATGGGCGGTGAACTCGTCCAGGACCAGCCGTTGCAGGTCCGTCATGTCCGCCACGGCCACATGCACCAGATAGTCGTCGGGACCGGTGAGATGGAACACCGTCCGTGACTCCGGCAGCGCCCGGATCCGCTCCACGAACGGTCCCACCAACTCCCGCCGGTGCGGCCTGACCTGCACCGACAGCAGCGCCTCCAGACCGCGCCCGAGTTTGGCCGGATCGAGTTCGAGGCGGTGCCCGAGGATCACCCCGCAGCGGCGCAGCCGGGTCACCCGGTCCAGACACGTCGACGGCGCCACGCCCACCTGGGCGGCGAGATCACGGTAGGTGGTCCGGGCGTCGTTCTGCAGCAGCCGCAACAGATGCAGATCGACCGGATCCAGTACGACGGAATCGGCCACGGACCGAACGTAGCACGGGGTTCACCCCGCACACCCCGTCGGTTGTTCACCCTGCCGTCATGGACACAGCGAGCACCTACGACACCCGGGCGCCCCTCGGCGGTCCCGTCTCCCGCGCACCCCGCGCCCTGGCCACCGAGGCCGTGCACGCCGGCCGCGACGACCTCGCCCGCCAGGGCCTGCACGCCCCGCCGATCGACCTGTCCACCACCTACCCGTCGTACGACAGCCGGGCCGAGGCGGCCCGCATCGACGCCTTCGCCGCCGACGGCGCGGACCCGGCGGGACCGCCGGTGTACGGACGCCTCGGCAACCCGACGGTGGCCCGCTTCGAGACCGCCCTGGCCCGCCTGGAAGGCACCGGCGCCGCGGTCGCCTTCGCCAGCGGCATGGCCGCCCTGACCGCGGTCCTCCTCGCCCGCGCGGCCGCCGGCCTGCGCCATGTCGTCGCGGTACGGCCGCTGTACGGCTGCAGCGACCATCTCCTCGACGCCGGACTCCTCGGCACCCAGGTCACCTGGACCGACCCGGCCGGGATCACCGACGCGCTGCGCCCCGACACCGGCCTGGTGCTGGTCGAGTCCCCGGCCAACCCGACCCTCGCCGAACTCGACCTGCGGGCCGTCGCGCACGCCTGCGGCACGGTGCCGCTGCTCGCCGACAACACCTTCGCCACCCCCGTGCTGCAGCGCCCCGCCGAACTCGGCGCCCGGCTCGTCCTGCACAGCGCCACCAAGTACCTCGGCGGCCACGGCGACGTGCTCGGCGGAGTGGTCGCCTGCGACGAGGAGTTCGCAGGACAGCTCCGGAAGATACGGTTCGCCACCGGCGGCGTCCTGCACCCGCTCGCCGGCTACCTCCTGCTGCGCGGTCTCGCCACCCTCCCGGTACGGGTCCGCGCCGCCTCCGCCACCGCAGCCGAACTGGCCCACCGCCTCACCGCCGACCCGCGCGTCGCCCGCGTCCACTACCCGCGGCTGGGCGGCGCGATGATCGCCTTCGAGGTCTACGACGACCCGCACGAGGTCATCTCCCGGGTACGCCTGATCACTCCTGCCGTGAGCCTCGGCAGCCTCGACACTTTGATCCAGCACCCGGCCTCCATCAGCCACCGCGTCGTCGACGAGAGGGACCGCCACGGCGCCGGGGTCAGCGACCGGCTGCTGCGCCTGTCGGTGGGGCTGGAGGACGTGGACGACCTGTGGCGCGACCTGGAAACGGCCCTGGGCGAGTTGTGTCCCTAGCGTGAGCGGACCTGCGGGGTCCCGGCCCCCGGAGGAGACAGCGCCGAGCGGAGGTGCCTGCGGGAGCTCACCCCGAGCTTGGCGAAGACGTTGCCCAGGTGCCACTCCACCGTGCGAGGGCTGATGAACAACTGGGCGGCGATCTCGGAGTTGGTGTGGTCTCCTGCCAGCCTGGCGATCTGCACTTCCTGGCTGGTGAGTTCGGTGCCGGACCCGGCCGCTCGCTTGCGAACGGTCTCGCCGGTCGCCAGGAGTTCCCTGCGGGCGCGGTCGGCGAAGGCGTCGGCTCCGAACCGGCTGAACGCCTCGTAGGCCGAGCGCAGTTGGACGCGGCCCTCCTGCCGACGGTGCCGGCGCCGCAGCCACTCGCCGTACAGCAGACGGGCGCGGGCCAGCTGGACCGCCACGCGGGAGTGTCCGAGCCGCTCGATCGCCTCCCGGTAGAGCGCGTCGGCGGCCTCGTCGTCGCTGAGCAACGCGCGCGAGCAGGCCCCGGTGCCCAGGGCCCACTCGGTACCGCTCGCCCGAGTGCGCTCGGTGAGATCCGCCAGGGCCGCCTCGCCCGCCTCGGGCTGCCCGCTGCGGGCGGCCGCCTCGACCAGTTCGGCCAGTGCCCAGCCGAACAGGCCCAGGTCCTCGTACCGGCAGGCGCGTGCGGCGGCCGCCAGCGCCTCGCCGTAACGGCCGAGCCCGTTGTACAGCAGCGCGGTGGCGTACTCGGCCACGCCCACCACGCGGCCCTCACCCCGGGGGCGCACCTCGTCGACGGTGGTCTCGATCAGTGCCCTGGCCGGCTGCGCCTGTCCCCGCCAGGCGGCGAGCATCAGCGACGTGTACATCATGGGTACGCCGCCCACCGCGTCCGAGATCGCGGTGGCCTCGTCGATCAGTTCCGCCGCCGTGTCGAACGCGCCTGCCAGGACGTGGCAGCACGCCTGGTAGGTCAGTGCCATCGGCAGGACGGCGAGCGCCCCCGCCCGACGGGCCAGAGTGACGGCGTCCGCCGCCAGCTCGTGCCAGGCGCCGTCGTTCCACAGCTCGGGTGCGAGCGGCTCGGGCGTGACCCGGAACGCCAGCCACAACCCCTGCCTGTCCGCATCCGTCGCGCCGGTTCTCAGCTCCTGCCGGACCGTGTCCAGTGCTCGCCCGAGGGCGGCCGCGCCGGTGTCGGGGCCGTCGAGGATCCGTCCGGCGATGCCGTCCACCAGCACGTCGACCATCCGCGGCGGCGTCCTCGGCGGCGGTCCGGAGCGGGCAGCCTCGGCCACGTCCCGCAGGTCGGGCCCGTCTCCGAGACGACCGGCGGAGATCACCGCGCCGAACGTCTCCAGGAGGGTGTCGCGGGCAAGGGCCGCGTCGAGAGGTGCCAGCCGGTTCGCCGCGTCGAGCAGCAGCCGGGGCGCGGCGCCGCCCCGCACCTGGGAGAAGACCAGCCGGGCCCGCAGCCGTTCCAGGCGGGCACGCTGGAGGTCGTCGAGCGGGCCGGTCTCCGCGTCGGCCAGCAGGGAGTGCGCCTGGTCCGCCCCTCCGGCGTCGATGTGGGCCTGGGCCGCGGCCAGTGCACGGTCGGCCCGGCGCACGGGATCGGGGGTCAGCTCCGTCGCCTGGCGCAGGAACGAGGCCGCCGCGGCGATCCCGCCTCGGGCCTGGGCACGGTCGGCGCAGCGCGCCAGGTCGACGGCGACGTCCTCGTCGGGCCGCGGCGTGGCATGCGCACGATGCCAGGCCCTGCGATCAGGATCCAGGAGCGCGTCCGTCGCCTCCGCGAGGGCCCGGTGCGCCGCCCGGCGCTCCGGCGCTGCGGCCCGCCCGTAGACCGCCGAGCGCACCAGCGGGTGGTCGAAGCGCACCCGGGTGCCGAACTCGACCAGTCCCGCGGCTTCGGCCGGTGCCGCGGCCTGCTCCGGTATCCCCTGCAGAGCGGCGGCGCGCCACAGCAGATCCGTGTCTCCCGTGGGCTCGGCCGCGGCGGTCAGCAGAAGACGTCGGCTGTCCGCCGGAAGGGACCGGAACCGCCGGTGAACGGCGCTTTCGATGTGGCTCGTCAGGGGGCGTCCACCGGGAAGCCAGAAGCCGCCCGCCAGCTCGGCGGGCGTCAGCGCGCGCGGCAGTTGCAGCAGGGCCATCGGATTGCCGTGCGTCTCGCCGACCATCCGGTCCCGCACCAGCGGGTCGAGCGGCACGTGCACCGCCGAAGCGAGCAGGGCACGCGCGTCGGACTCGCTGAGACCCCTGACGACCAGTTCCGGCAGACCGGCCACCTCGCGGCCGTCGTCGCCGTCCCGCAGGGCGAGGACCAGGGCCATCGGCTCGGCCGCCAGCCGTCTGGCCACGAACACCAGCACCTGCAGGGACTCCTCGTCCAGCCACTGGGCGTCGTCGACGAGGCAGGCCAGCCGCCGCTCCCTGGCCGTTTCGGCGAGCAGTCCGAGCACGCCCAGCCCCACCAGGAACCGGTTGGGCACCTCCCCGTCCTGGAGCCCGAACGCCACGGACAGCGCGTCGCGCTGCGGGCCGGGCAGCCGGTGAGCCGCGCCCAGCAGGGGCGCACAGAGCTGGTGGAGGCTCGCGAAGGGGAGCTCCATCTCGGTCTCCACGCCTGCCACCCGGAGGATGCGGAACCCGGTGGCCCGGTCGGCCGCGCAGTCCAGCAGGGCGGTCTTGCCGATCCCCGCCTCGCCGCGCAGCACCAGGACCGCGCTGCGACCCTCCCGCACGGTCGCCAGTACCTGGTCCAGCGCGGCAAGCTCGTGACTCCGGCCCCGCAGGGCGACCCGCGAACCAATGGCCTGTGCATCCATGGATCGATCTTCCCGGAACACCATTTCGGCACGTCACCTCAACGGTATTCCCTCCCCGCGCTTTCGGTCGTGGTCCGCAGCCCTGCCGTACCCGGGGCCGGCCACGGGGGTATCCCGGGGTTTTCCCTGGGCCGACCCGCGTGGATCCGCAGCACTGTGGACGAGCCGGCGGCACCGGGCCGCCGATCTGACAAGGAAGACACCCGCACATGTCTGACACCTCCGCAGCGACGGACATCCGCCCGTTCACCTTCGAGTTCCCCGAGTCGGATCTCCAGGACCTGCGCGCGCGCATCGCGGCGACGCGTTTCCCCGAGAAGGAGACCGTCGCCGACCAGTCCCAGGGCACCCAGCTCGCCACCGTCCGGGAGCTGGCGCGCTACTGGGCCACGGAGTACGACTGGCGCAAGGTCGAGGCGCGGCTGAACTCCTACCCGCAGTTCCTCACCGAGATCGACGGGCTGGACATCCACTTCGTCCACGTCCGCTCGAAGCACGAGAACGCGCTGCCGTTGATCGTCACGCACGGCTGGCCGGGCTCGGTCGTCGAGCAGCTGAAGATCATCGAGCCGCTCACCGACCCCACGGCACACGGCGGCTCCGCCCAGGACGCGTTCCACGTGGTGATCCCCTCCATGCCCGGTTACGGCTTCTCGGGCAAGCCCACCGCCAAGGGCTGGGGCCCGGAGCGCATCGCCCGGGCCTGGGGTGAGCTGATGAAGCGCCTCGGCTACACCAGGTACGTGGCGCAAGGTGGCGACTGGGGTGCCGTCGTCACCGACCTCATGGGCGTGCAGGAGCCGGAGGGACTGATCGGCATCCACACCAACATGCCCAAGGTCATCCCGCCGGCCGTCGAGCAGGCGATCGTCGCCGGAAACCCGCTTCCGGACGACGTGGTCCTCGCCGACGACGAGCAGAAGCGCGCCGTCGAACAGCTGGACTTCGTGTACCGGCACGTCTACTACGCCTACATGATGGGCTCGCGTCCGCAGTCCCTGACCGGCCTCGCGGACTCGCCCGTCGGCCTGGCGGCGTTCCTGCTCGACCACGACGCGAAGAGCCTGGCCCTGATCACCCGCTCCTTCGGCGGTGTGGCGGAAGGGCTGTCCCGGGACGACGTCCTGGACAACATCACGCTGTTCTGGCTGACGAACACGGCCGTTTCCGCGGCCCGCCTCTACGCCGAGAACACCGCTCCCTTCTTCGGCGCCAGGGGCGTGAAGCTCCCCGTGGCCGTCAGCGTCTTCCCCGACGAGCTCTACCAGGCGCCGGAGAGCTGGGCCAAGGAGGCCTATCCGAACCTCGTCCACTTCAACCGGCTCCCCAAGGGCGGCCACTTCGCCGCCTGGGAACAGCCCGAGCTCTTCGTGGACGAACTCCGCAAGGGCTTCAGCACCCTCCGCTAGCCCCTGCGCGGGGACGGAAGCCCGGCACCCGCGGGGCTTTTGCCCTCAGCGTCACCACGGTTCATGACGCTCCGGCGCCCCTACAGGGGCGCGGGGAACTGCGCGGCCAGCCCCCACGCACCCGCAGTCGCCGGACCGCCGTACGTGCTACGGCGCTTCGGCGTTCCCGGGCTCCCCCGCACCGGAGAGCCACCCCACGGCAGTCACGGCGGCCCCCGGCTCCGCCGCCAGCCGCGCCGTGATGACCAACGTCCCCTCCTCGATCTGATAGTCCAACGGCAACCCCAGCCCCCGCATCGCCGCCACCATCCCCGTGTTGGACGCCTGCGTCACCGCGTAGACGCTCGCGCAGCCCGCCTCGACGGCCATCCTCACCAGCCGCCCGAGCAACTCGCCGCCGATACCGCGCCGCTGCCAGTCGTCCTCGACGAGCAGCGCCACCTCGGTCTCGTCCCCGTCCCACAGCAGATGCCCGAGGCCGACGATCCGGCCCGACGCGGTCTGCACGGCCAGCGTCCGGCCGAAGCGGGGGCTGAGCAGGTGGTTCAGGTACCGGTCGGCGTCCCCGACCGGCCCGTGGTAGCGGAGCCCGAGCGTCCGCGTCGAGCAGCGCTCGTGCATCGCCTTCGCCGCCTCCAGGTCACCGGTGTCGGCCCGGCGTACCGTGATCTCGCTGCCCGCGGGCAGCGAGATCACGTCCTGGCCGCGCGGGATGCGCGGTCCGAGCCGGGCGTCCAGCTCCACCAGCGCCCGCGCCCGCGCGAACTCGGTCGGCGTGAACGGGAGATACGGCCGCTCCACGGTGATCACTCCCCCCTCCGGCGCACGCAGCCGCATCACGGTGTCCTCCAGCACCCCTTCGACGGGAACCGCCTCGGGGCTCCGGGCCCCGCCGACCGGGTGGGCGGGGAGCGAGCGGATCGTGCACCTCCCCAACAACTGCCGGAGGGCCAGCGGAAGTTCCGCCGCGTCCAGGGCGGTTCGGGTGGCCAGGCCGAGCACCCTGGTCGGCGCGTCCACCAGATCGTGGGCGTCGGCCCGCTCGATCCAGGTGTCCGTGCCCCCGGCCAGCGCCACCGCCCGCGTGATCTCGCCGGCGGTCAGGTCACCCGGCGCCCGCAGCAGGAACTCGTCCACGGTCCCGTCGCCCAGCGGATGGGTCTGCAGGCTCAGGATGTCCACCCGGTGCCCGGCGAGCCCGCCGCACAGCGCCGCCAGCGAGCCCGGCTCGTCCCGCACCGTCGTCCGCAGCCGCCACAGCGTGCTCGCCCGGTCGCCGGTTCCCGGGGTGTCCGCGCCGGCTCCGGCCCGGCGCGCCTCGGGAACGGCCGGCCGGGCGCCGGTATCGGTATCCGTCACCGGCGGTGCGTGACCCGGGCGCCTCGCCCACCAGACGTGGAAGCCGGCCGTCGCCGCCAGCACCAGCGCCGAGATCACCAGGAGCGCCGGACCGCCGGGCCCGTGCCCGACCAGGTTGGCCACTCCGTCGGCCACCGCGACCGCCGTGAACAGGGCGGCGAGCTCGACGACGTCCCGCCGCCAGTGGTGCACGGGGCGTCCGTTCCTCGTGCGTGTCACATCAGACATGTCTCGATTCATGCAGCCACTGTGAAGCAATGGTGTTGCGTGATCACGAACGCTCTGTGACCGATGGGTAAAGCATGCTTACGTGGTTTTTGTGCTGTTTTCAACAGTTGCCGCGGTCATGGCCGGGGCGTCCTGCAGCGGCGGCGACCGAGAGCAGCACGGGCGGGTCGCCGGAGCATCTCCCGGATCGTCCCGTTCGCCCCTGTGGCCGCCGCCCCCGGAGCATGCGGCAGGGCCGCGTACCGGGGGATGACGCCGGTTCGCGGCCCTGCAGAAAGCGTACGGGAGTTACTGGCCGACCCGGCCCGGCTGCAGGGTCCGGGTGAACAGCACGGTGCCGTCGTACTCCCGCAGGCGCACGGTCAGTTCGCCGCTGTCGCCGTCGATGTCGACCTCGCCGAAGAACTGGTATCCCTCGGCGGGTGACACGTTCGAGGCGGTCGGCGCCTTGACGAACACCCGGTCGGGGCCGAAGGTGCCGTCCAGCACGCTGGCCGGGAAGGCGCCGGCGTTCAGCGGACCGGAGACGAACTCCCAGAACGGCGCGAAGTCCTTGAACGCGGCCCGCGACGGGTCGTAGTGCTGGGCCGAGGTGTGGTGGACGTCGGCGGTCAGCCACACCGTGCCGGTGATCCTCCGGTGCTTGATGTACCGCAGAAGTTCCGCGATCTGCAGCTCACGGCCGAGCGGCGCGCCCGGGTCGCCCTGGGCGACTGCCTCGAAGTTCGCCTTCCCCTCGACCGGGTCGGGCACGACAAGACCGATCGGCATGTCCGCGGCGATCACCTTCCACACCGCACGCGAGCGGGACAGCTCGCGCTTGAGCCACGCCAGTTGCTCGGCGCCGAGGATGCCCTGCGGGTCGGTGGTCTGGTCGTCGGGCGAGTTCGCGTTGCGGTAGGTCCGCATGTCCAGCACGAACACGTCCAGGAGCGGGCCGTGGTGGTGGACGCGGTAGATCCGGCCGTCCGGGCGGCCGCTGATCGTGGAGATCGGGAAGTACTCGGAGAACGCCTGCCGCGAGCGCACCGCCATGTCGTCCAGCCGGGTGCCGGCCGGGTAGGCGGTGCCGGTGCCGATGACCTCGCCCGGGTACCAGTTGTTGCGGACCTCGTGGTCGTCCCACTGGATGACGTTCGGCACCTGGGCGTTGAACCGGCGCAGCGCCTCGTCCAACAGGTTGTAGCGGAAGTTGCCGCGGAAGTCGTCCAGCGTGACCGCGACGTGCGACTTCGCCTCGGAGGTGACGTTGCGGTACAGGCTGCCGTCGGGCAGCGCCTGGGTCGCCGTGATCACACCGTCGGCGTAGATGTTGTCACCGCTGCACAGGAAGAAGTCCGGGTCCAGCCTCGCCATCGCGTCGAAGATGCGGTAGCCGCCGATGGCCTCGTTGATGCCCCAGCCCTGCCCGGCGAGGTCGCCGGACCACAGGAACTTCACGCCCTGGCGGCGGCGTGCGGACGCGGTGCGGAAGGTGCCGGTGACCGGCTCACCGGTGCGGCGCGGGTCGTCGGGGTCGGCGAGCCGCACCCGGTAGTGGATCTGCTCGCCGGACGGCAGTCCGTGCAGCCGCGTGGTACCGGTGAAGTCACTGTCCGCGCCGAGCAGCGGGCCGCGCCAGGTGCGGGCGTTGCGGAACGACTCGGTGGCCGAGGTCTCCACGATCATCCGGGCCGGCCGGTCCGAACGGACCCACACCAGGCCGGAGTCGGCGGTCACGTCGCCCGCCTGCACGCCCCAGTCCGCCCGGGGACGCCCGGACAGTGCGAACGCCGGCGCGGAAGAGAGCGCCGTGGGCAGGGTCAGGGCAGCCGACGCGGCGAGCGAGCCGCGCAGCACAGTGCGGCGGCCAGGGAGCGAAAGGGACATCGAAGGGCCTCCAGAACGGGATCCGGCCAGGGGTGCACAGCCACAACTACTGGGGCACCGCAGCGCACACGCAAACCGCGAGTGAACAACTGACCGGCCGCCGCAAGCGCTGTCCCTCCGGGACGGCCGCTTCGCGGTCGTTCCGGTCCGGCGGTGTCCTGGAGGTCCCGGTCCGGCGGTGTCCTGGGGGTTCCGGTCCGGCCGTCCCGCCGCCGGCCCGCGTCCGGCCGTCCCCGCCTCGCGTCCGGCCGCGTCGCCGTCACCCGGTCACCGCCTCCGCCATCACCCGCACGCCCTCCCGGATCCGTGCCGCCGGCAGATGCGCGTACCCCAGCACCAGCCGTACGCCGGACGCGTCGCCTCGTGCGTGTGTGCACGCGCTGAGCGGACGCACCGCGACCCCGGCCGCCGCCGCCCGGCGCACGAAACGGCTCTCCGGCCCGTACCGGTCGGGCAGTTCGGCGATGGCGTGCAGTCCTGCCGCGATCCCCGACACGCGCGCGTGCGGGAAGTGCTCGGCAAGGGCGGCGACCAGGACGTCCCGCCGCTCCCGGTAGGCGCGCTGGCAGCGGCGCAGCTGCCGGTCGTAGTCGCCGCGCTCCAGGAACCGGGCGAACACCGCCTGGTCGACGGAGGGATGGCCCAGGTCCATGGTCCGCTTGCGCTCGACGACGGCGTCCGCCAGGAACTCCGGCACCAGCAGCCAGCCCAGCCGCAGTCCGGGGGCGAGGGACTTGCTGACCGACCCCGTGTACGCCACGCGCTCGGGGTCGAGGCCCTGCAGGGCGCCGACCGGGGCCCGGTCGTAGCGGAAGTCGCCGTCGTAGTCGTCCTCCAGGAGCAGCCCGTCCACCGAGCGGGCCCAGTCCAGCAGCCGGGCGCGGCGGCCGGGGGAGCAGGCGATCCCGGTGGGGTACTGGTGGGCGGGGGTCGTCACCGCCGCGCGGACGCCGGACGCGTGCAGCGGGCCGGGCGCCAGGCCCTCGGCGTCCAGGGGCAGCGGGACGGTGCGCAGTCCGGCCGCCGCGTACAGGGCGTCGTGCTGCGGGCTGCCGGGGTCCTCCACGCCGATCTCGCGCACCCCGCGCGCGTGCAGCACGGAACCGAGCAGCGCCGCCGCCTGCGCCACTCCGGAGACGATCACGAGCCGTTCCGGGTCGGCGACCACACCCCGGCGCCGGGCCAGGAGTTCGGCGAGGGCCGAGCGCAGCCGGGGCAGCCCGCGCGGGTCCGGATAGCCGAGGTCGCGGTGCGGCAGCTCCGCCAGCACCTCGCGCTGGGCGGCGGCCCAGGCGGCGCGCGGGAACAGCGACAGGTCCGGCGACCCCGGCACGAAGTCCACCCGTGTGCCCTGCGGCCGCGGCGCGAGGTCACGCGTGCGTGGCGCCGCCGCCCGCACGGCACCGCTCACCCAGGTCCCCGCTCCCCGGCCGCTGCGCAGGTAGCCCTCCGCCGTCAGCTGCTCGTACGCCTCCGTGACCAGCCCCCGCGACACCCCCAGGTCCTTGGCCAGCTCCCGGCTGGACGGCAGCCGGGTGCCGGGCGCGAGCCGCCCCGCCCGGATCGCCTCGCGTAGCGCGGCCTGGAGGAAACGCCCACGCGCGCGTGCCGGTGCCGAGGCGGCCGGCAGCAGCAGCTCCCACGAGGCGGAGCCCGGCAGTCCGCCCGGATTGGTCCCCGATGACGTCATGGAAGTGGACCTTAATCCGGGCCGCCCTGGTTCCTAGCGTCGTCCTCATGAACGCGACCACCACGCGCGGCTCCCTGCTGACCGTGCTCGCCTATGTGCTCGTCGGCGCCTCCTTCACCGCCAACAGCGTGCTGGGCCACTATCCCTACGCGGGCGGCCAGTTCCTCCGCTACGGACTGGCCTGCCTGCTGCTCGTGCCGTTCGTCGGGCGGGGCGCAGCCGGGCGGCTGCGCGGGCTCGGGGCGGGCGCGTGGCTGCGGCTGGCCCTGCTCGCCGCCGTCGGGATGGTCGGCTTCAACCTCGCGGTCCTCGCGGCCGAGCGCACCGCGGAACCGGCGGTGCCGGGCGTCCTCGTCGGCTGCGCCCCGGTGGTGGTCGCGGTCCTGGTCCCGCTCCTGGACGGTCGTCGGCCCCAACGACAGGTGTTCCGTGCGGCGTTGCTGGTCGCGTTCGGCGCCTTCGCGGTCCAGGGCTGGGGGCGTACGGACGCGAGCGGTCTCGCCTTCTCGGTGTGCGCGCTGGCCGGTGAGGTCGGGTTCGCGGTGCTCGCGGGACCGGTGCTGAGCGCGCTCGGACCCCGGCTGCTGACCGCCACGGTGTGCGCCCTCGCCGCGGCCGAGGCGGCGGTGGCAGGGGCCGTGCTCGACGGCGGGGCGTGGCTGCGCCGGCCCGGCGCCACGGAGGCGGCCGCGCTGCTGTGGCAGGCGGTGGTCGTCACCGTCGTCGGGTTCGTGTGCTGGTACATGGGCGTACAGCGGATCGGCACGGAGCGCGCGACGCTGTTCACCGGTCTCGTCCCGCTGACCGCCGTCTGCACCGCCCCGCTCGTCGGAACGGGCTCCTACGGACCCGCCCAGGCCGTCGGCGGGGCCCTGGTGGGTGCCGGGGTCGCCCTGGGCACCGGCACCCTGCCACGGCCCGGCCATCGGTCGGCTACGACCACCCGCCGGCTCGCCGAGGGGCCCTCCGGCTTCCGTCCGAGGGCCGGCCGCACTCCGGACCGCCGGGCCGGGGGCCGCTCACCGGTGGCCAGGGCCCTGTCCCGCCTCAGTGGCCGCCGGACCCCGGCCGCCGACGCCCCGCGCCGCACCGTCCCTCCGGCCCCGCGCCACACCGTCGCTCCGCCCCCGCACCGCACCGTCCCCCCGGAACCGCGCCCCACTGTGCCGTCGGCCGACCGACGCCGGCCGTCCGCTGCGCACCCGGCGTCGGCGTCCGGGTGCCGGTCAGCGGCTGCCGTCGAGGATGACGCGGGCGACCAGCGCCGGGTCGTCGTTCATCGGGCAGTGGCCGCAGCCGGGCAGCCGGACCAGCCGGGCCTTGGGGATGATCTGCTTGGCCCGGACCCCCTGGCGGCGCACCAGCAGCATGTCCCGGGTGCCCCAGCCCACGGTGACCGGGATGCCGGGGATGTCGTCGGTGAACTGGACGGCGGCACCCGCCCGCAGGGTCTCGGCGAATCCGCTGGCCCGCGCGAGGGCCAGCGTCTCGGCGACCACGGCCTCGGGTGAACGGCGCGCCGGGCGGGCGTAGATGGTGCTCGTCAGGGCGGCCCGGCCGGCGGCCGACCGGGACAGCCGCTCGACCAGCGGGAGCGGCAGCCGCTCCGCGATCCGCCGCATGGCGATGAGCACACCGAAGGCGTAGCGCCGCTCGGCCTGTGACCAGAACCCGGCGGGGGAGAGGGCGGTGACGGACCGTACGAGCTTCTCGCGGCCCAGCTCCAGTGCCAGCAGTCCGCCGAGCGAGTTGCCCGCCACGTGCGGCCGGTCCAGCTCCAGGGCCTCGAACAGGGCGCCGAGCAGGGCGTTGGTGGTCGGCAGGTCGTAGGCGAGGCCGTCGGGCAGGGCCGGGGAGGCACCGAAGCCGGGCAGGTCCACGGCGATCACGTCCCGCTCGGTCGCGAGGATGTCCACCACGGGGTCCCAGGCCTGCCGGTGATGCCCTATGCCGTGGAGGAGGACCAGTGGTTCGCCGCGGCCCACGCGCGCGTACGAGACGGTCACATCCTGCCGGCCGTGCGCGGCCGGGGCTTTGAACGAGACGGTGGCGGACATGGGGGCTCCTCGTCTGGCGGCTTCGGCGGACGCCGTAGACAGCTTGTCAGCAATTGCTACTCGCGGGTAGTCCCCGGTGGGGTGTGTCGTCTGCCCGCACGCGCCGTCAACGCGCCGCGAACGGCTCCGGATCCACGGCGGCATGCCGTGCACCTGCCCCCGGGTCATTCTGGGCCGAGGGTGCGGGGAGCGACGCGATTCCGCCCTGACATGCGCGGACGTGTCGGGCCCGGCGGAGGTGACGCCCGCGGCGCCGGCCGCGGGTCGCCCCTGCAACGGGCGCTTCCCGCCGCGCGACGGGACCTTTGCCGCCATGTCACGAAAACGCACCTGCGCGAACGCCTCGTGAACGCTCTGTGGCACCGCTTTCTATGCGTGGGCCAAGGGATCGAGGATTGGTCTTGACCAAGGGTCTGCGCCGCCCTATGGTCGCAGATAAGTAAAACAACCTTTAATAAACAAGGGCGCTAAAACGCCGCCGGACCACGGCGATTGCGGAGGACAGGGTGGGGACCACGCAGCTGGAATCGGTGCCGGAACCGAAGTACTGGCATCTCAAGACCGTGCTCAGTGAGGCACTGGACTCGGAGTTCTCGGTCGGCGAGATCCTGCCCAACGAGCGCGACCTCGCCGCCCGCTTCGGCGTGGCCCGCGCCACCCTCCGCCAGGCCCTCGAACAACTCGAACTGGAGGGCCGGCTGCAGCGCCGCCGCGGTGTCGGCACGACGGTCGCGCCCCCGCGCGTGGGCGTGGCGGTCGGCACCGACCAGCACGCCTGGCCGGGCGCCGCCGGGGACGCCTGGCAGCCCGTCGACTGCACCCTCGCGGTGCCGCCGGCCGCCGTCGCGACCGCCCTGGAGACCGGCCCTGAGGAGCCCGTGCACATCGTGCGCCGCTCCCGCGTCTCGCACGGCCAGCCCGTCGCCGCCGAGCTGCTCTACATCCCGGCGGACTCGGTCCCGGAGCTGACCGCGATCGACGCGCCGTCCGGCGCGCCCCGCGCGCGTGCCGTCCTGCGTGAGCTGCAGCGCCTGGAGCTCGAGGGCCAGGACCGCGCCGTGGAGCTCGGCTCGGCCCGCGCGGACGACGCCAAGGAACTCGACCGGCTCCCCGGCGCCCCGGTGCTGGTCGTCACCACCCGGTTCCTCGCCGCCGGCCGCACCGCCGCGCTCTCCGTCGCCACCTACCGCGCGGACACCTGCCGGCTGACCTTCGGCGACACCGGCGGCGTGGAGATCCACCACGGCCCCGAGCGGCAGGCCTCCTGACCATCGCGCCGGACGCCCGGACCGCGCCCCGGACCAACCTCCGGGGCGCGACCCGTTTCCCGGCCCGGCACAGCCGCTCAGCGGCGCGCGGTGACCGTCCCGTCCACCGCGAACAGCTGTTCCTCCACATGGTCGAGGGCGAGCCGCAGCGCGCCCGTCGCCACCGCCGCCTCACCGAGCAGCGAGAGCGCCACCCGGGGCGGCCGCAGACAGTACCGGGCCAGCTCCCGGCGCAGCGGCTCCAGGACGCCGTCCAGCCCGGCCGCCCAGCCGCCGATCACCACCAGCTCCGGGTCCAGCGCCAGCACCAGCGCGGCCACGTCGTGAACCAGCCGCTGGATGAACCGGTCGACGGCCGCCCGCGCCCGCGCGTCCCCCTTGCGGGCCAGCGCGAACACCTCGGCGACCGCCTGCTCGTCCAGTGGGTGCAGCGGCTCGTCGGTGGTCGACAGCAGCGTCTCCGGGGTCACCTCACGGCCCAGCAGGTGCAGCGCGCCGATCTCCCCGGCCGCGCCGCCGTACCCCCGGTGCAGCCGCCCGCCGATCAGCGATCCGGCGCCCGGACTCAGCCCGGCCAGCACCATCACCATGTCGTCGGAATCGGTGGCGGCGCCCTTCCAGTGCTCGGCCACGGCCGCCGCGTTGGCGTCGTTCTCCACCAGGACCGGGCACTTGAAGGACCGGCTCAGCCGCTCGCCGAGCGGCAGCCCCGTCCACTCGGGCAGCGCGGTGCCCAGCCGCACCAGGCCGTCCGCCTCGACGATGCCGGGGGTGCCGACCCCGACGGCCCGCAGCGAACCGCGCGCCACCCCGGCCCGGCGCAGCAGCTCGGCGACGGCGGTGCGCAGCCGCTCCAGCCGCTCGTCCGCGCCGGCCGTCTCGTCGACCTCCTTGGCCTGTGCCCCCAGCACCCGCCCGTCCAGGTCCGAAAGGAGCGCGGCGACGCGGTGCGGGACTATCTCCAGGCCCAGCAGGTGCCCGGCCTCGGCCCGGAACCGGAACCGCCGCGCCGGCCGCCCCTGCTTCCGGGTGGCGCCCTCCTCGGCCACCGTCTCGACGACCAGTCCGGCCTCGATGAGCCCTTCCACGACCCCCTCGACGGTCGGCCGGGACAGCCCGGTCACCCGGGTGATCTCGGTGAGCGTCGCACAGTCGGTGGCCCGCAGTGCGTGCAGCACCACCGCGGAATTGATCCTTCGCAGCAGAGACGGATCACCGCCGGTCAACCCCGCCAACGTCCGTCCTCCCAGCTAGCCCTGCACGTTGGCCGGATCGTACTTCGACGCCGGCGACCCCGGCGAGTGCCGGACGCCTCCGATCTGCCGGAGATCCGCGATCAGCACGACCCGAGGCGCAGGCAGGCGGCCTGAGGACGGCCCGGGTGTCAGTGGCACCGGCTTTACTGGATCACATGGACATCGCGAAGTGCCTCGCCCGGATCGACGAGTTGTGCGCGCGGGAGTTCCCGGCGGAACACGGCCGAACGGACGCCGGCACGGGCGGACCGGGATACCTGATCACCGCGTTGGAGACCAGCGGCGACTTCTACGAGGACGAGGAAGGCGAGCGGGAGGAGACGGAGGCGCGGTTCGAGGCCGACCGGGACGCGCTCGGCAGACGGCTCGGCGAGCGGTGGGGGCCCGCTCAGGAGGTCGGCCTGCACAGCGTTCTGGAGCGTGCCATGGAGGGCGAGGAGGTCGACGAACCGTGGGCGCAACTCTGCGATCACGTGCCGGACGTGCGGCTGTGGCAGACGGACACCGGCCGCCGGGTCGGCCTCGGCGTCTCCCACTGGGACCGGGAACTGCCCTTCCAGCTGCCGGCCGTCGTCACTCTTGCGGCCCCTCCGTGACCGGCCGTCCCGCCGCCGCGGCCCGCAGCCGCCCGAACTCCTCGGCCATCGTCGCCGCCGTCCAGTGCGCGTTCAGGCCGCTGGGGTTGGGCAGGACCCACACCCGGGTGTCCCCGATGGTCCGCTCCTGGGGACCCACCTGGGCCCGGCGGTCGGCGAAGGCGGCCCGGTAGGCCGTGACGCCCACGACCGCCAGCCACCTCGGCCGGACCCGCGTCACCTTGGCCGTCAGGAGGTGGCCGCCCTCGGCGTACTCCGCGGCCGTCAGCTCGTCCGCGCGCGCGGTCGCCCGCGCCACCACGTTCGTGATGCCGAGCCCGTACGACAGCAACTCGCCCTGTTCCGCGGGCTTCAGCAGCCGCGGGGTGAAGCCGGACAGGTGCAGGACCGGCCAGAAGCGGTTGCCGGGACGGGCGAAGTGGTGGCCGGTGGCCGCCGTCATCAGGCCCGGGTTGATGCCGCAGAACAGGACGTGCAGGCCGTCCGCGAGCACGTCGGGGACGAGCCGGTCGCGGGCGGCCTCCAGCTGGGCCTGGGTGAAGCGGGTCAGAGGATCGCTCCGGGGGTGTAACCGGCGGCCTCGGGGTGCTGCTTGACGATCTCCTCGATCCGGCCGACGACGACGCCGACCTGCGCGGCGGCCGCGCCCGTGAAGGACAGCTTGTCGGCCATCAGGGCCGTCAGCTGCTCGCGGTCCAGCGGCAGCCGCTCGTCGGCGGCGAGCTTGTCGAGCAGGTCGTTGCGCTCGGCGCCCTGCTCGCGCATCGCGAGCGCGGTGGCGACGGCGTTCTCCTTGATCGCCTCGTGCGCGACCTCACGCCCGACGCCCGCGCGCACCGCGCCCATCAGCACCTTGGTGGTGGCGAGGAACGGGAGGTAGCGGTCCAGCTCCCGGGCGATGACGGCCGGGAAGGCGCCGAACTCGTCGAGGACCGTCAGGAAGGTCTCCAGGAGGCCGTCGAGCGCGAAGAAGGCGTCCGGCAGGGCCACCCGGCGCACCACCGAGCAGGACACGTCGCCCTCGTTCCACTGGTCGCCGGCCAGCTCGCCGGTCATCGAGGCGTAACCGCGCAGGATCACCATGAGTCCGTTGACGCGCTCGCAGGACCGCGTGTTCATCTTGTGCGGCATCGCCGAGGAGCCGACCTGGCCCGGCTTGAAGCCCTCGGTGACCAGCTCGTGCCCCGCCATCAGCCGGATCGTCTTGGCCAGCGAGGACGGGGCGGCCGCCAGCTGCACCAGTGCGGTCACCACCTCGTAGTCCAGCGAGCGCGGGTACACCTGGCCGACCGAGGTGAACGCCTGCGAGAAGCCGAGGTGCCGCGCGATCCGGTCCTCCAGCTCGGCCAGCTTCGCCGCGTCCCCGCCCAGCAGGTCCAGCATGTCCTGCGCGGTGCCCACCGGGCCCTTGATGCCGCGCAGCGGGTAGCGTCCGAGCAGCTCCTCGACGCGGCCGTACGCCACGAGGAGTTCGTCGGCGGCGGTCGCGAAGCGCTTGCCGAGGGTGGTGGCCTGCGCGGCCACGTTGTGCGAGCGGCCGGCCATGACCAGCTCGGCGTACTCGCCGGCCAGCCTGCCCAGGCGGGCCAGGACGGCCGTCGTACGGTCCCGCATCAGTTCCAGCGAGAGCCGGATCTGCAGCTGCTCGACGTTCTCCGTCAGGTCGCGGGAGGTCATGCCCTTGTGCACGTGCTCGTGGCCGGCGAGGGCGTTGAACTCCTCGATCCGCGCCTTCACGTCGTGCCGGGTGACCTTCTCACGCTCGGCGATGGAGGCCAGGTCGACGGTGTCGAGGACCCGCTCGTAGTCGGCGATCGCCGCGTCCGGCACCTCGATCCCGAGGTCCTTCTGGGCCCGCAGCACGGCGAGCCAGAGCTGCCGCTCCAGCTTCACCTTCTGCTCGGGCGACCAGAGCGTGGCGAGCTCGGCGGAGGCGTAGCGTCCGGCGAGGACGTTCGGAATGCGGGGCTTGGCGGGCGCGGCTGAAGTCACGTGTAGGGATTCTACTGGCGATTCCTGCAGGCCAGCCCCGCGGGCCCGCTCGTGTGAACGTACGAGAGCCGCGTCACCGCTCCGGCACGCCGGCCAGCTCCGCCAGCACGTCCGCGTGGCACCGTTCCGGTGCGCACCAGCAGGCCAGGGTCTTCCCCCGCAGCCCGGCCACCAGCTCCAGCAGCTCGGGCCGCTCCAGCAGGTACGCCCGGTACATGGCCATCACCTCGGCCCGGGTGCCGTCCCGCTTCTTCTTCGGGGTGTCGTAGGCGAAGGGGTTGTACAGGGGGTGGCGGGGGAGGTCCCAGCCGCCCATGGTCCAGCGACGGCCCACGTAGACGACGTCCGCGGGGGCGTGTTCCAGCCGGGGACCGAACTCGTGGATGCGGCCCCTGATGTTGATCACCCGGGTGGGCACGGGAGCCGCCCTACGCCTCGTACGGCAGCAGCTCCGGGCGCTTCGGCGCGCGGCCGTCGCCCGAGGAGCGGCCGGTGAGGCGGCGGCCTATCCACGGCAGCAGGTGCTGCCGGGTGAAGCGGGCGTCCGCGACGCGACGCGCCACCCAGCCGGGCGGCAGCGTCGCCGGGATCGGCGTGCGCCACCCGGTGTCCTCGGGCTCGTAGCCGAGGGTCTGCCAGACCGCCTCGGCGACCCTGCGGTGCCCCTCGGCCGTCAGGTGCAGCCGGTCCACGTCCCACATCCGGGGGTCGGCCAGCGAGGGCGCGCCGTACAGGTCCACGACCAGGGCACCGTGCCGCTCGGCCAGCTCGTCGACGACGCCGAACAGCTCCTCCATGCGCGGCCGGAACCGCTCGAGGACCGGGCCCTGGCGCCCGGGGCTGCGCATCAGCACCAGCTGCTCGCAGGCCGGCGCCAGCCGCTCCACCGCCTCCGTGAGCAGGTCCCGGACCCGGACCATGTCGCACTTGGGGCGCAGCGTGTCGTTGAGGCCCCCGACCAGCGTGATGACGTCGGGCCGCATCGCGACCGCCCTGTCCACCTGCTCCTCGACGATCTGCCCGATCAGCTTGCCGCGCACCGCGAGGTTGGCGTAGCGGAAGCCGGGGGTGCGGGCGGCCATCCGGGCGGCGAGGAGGTCCGCCCAGCCCCGGTAGGAGCCGTCGGGCCGCAGGTCCGACATGCCCTCGGTGAAGGAGTCGCCGATCGCGACCAGGCTGGAGTGTGCGGGAAGCACCGGGTTCTTCTGCATGGCGACACAGATGGTATCCCGAGGCGCATACCCGCCGGTCGGTCACTCCCTCCGGCGACGACTCCTCCGCCGGTGCGGCCTACGCGTGCTGCCCGAACAGCTCCCGCAGCACGTCCTCCATGGTCACCAGCCCCGCCAGCCGTCCGTCGTCGCCGAGCACGCCCGCCAGGTGGGTACGGCTGCCGCGCATCGCGGTGAGCACGTCGTCCAGCGGAGTGTCCTCCCGCACCCGCGCGATCGGCCGCATGTCCCGCAGCCGGAACGCCTCGTCCCGGGGCGAGGCGTCCAGCGCGTCCTTGACGTGCAGGTAGCCGACGATCCGCCGCCCCTCGTCCACCACCGGGAAGCGGGAGAAGCCCGATTCCGCCGACAGCCGTTCCAGCTCCTCCGGGGTGACGCCCACGCGCGCGTAGACGACGCGTTCCAGGGGTACCACCACGTCCCGCACCGGCCGGCGGCCGAGCTCCAGGGCGTCGTGCAGCCGCTCCTGCGCCCGGTCGTCGATCAGGCCCGCCTCACTGGCGTCCTTGACGATCTCGGCCAGCTCGGTGTCCGTGAAGGTCGCCGAGACCTCGTCCCTGGTCTCCACCCGGAGCAGCTTCAGCAGGCCGTTCGCGAAGGCGTTGATCGTGAAGATCACCGGGCGCAGCGCCCGGGACAGGGCGACCAGGGGAGGACCGAGGAGCAGCGCGCTGCGCACCGGCTCCGCCAGCGCCACGTTCTTCGGCACCATCTCGCCCAGCAGCATGTGCAGGTAGGTCGCCAGCGCCAGGGCGATCACGAAGGACACGGCATGGCCCGCGCCGGCGGGCACGCCGACCGCGTGGAACACCGGCTCCAGGAGATGCGCGATCGCGGGCTCCGCGACCACACCGAGCACCAGCGTGCACAGCGTGATGCCGAGCTGGGCCGCGGCCAGCAGCGCGGACACGTGCTCCAGGCCCCACAGCACGCTCCTGGCCCGCCGGTCGCCCGCCTCCGCGTGCGGCTCGATCTGGGAGCGACGCACGGAGATCAGCGCGAACTCCGCGCCGACGAAGAAGGCGTTCACGACCAGCGTCGCGAAACCGATCAGCAGCTGAACGGCGGTCACCGCTGCCCCTCCTGCTCCGTCGTCCCGTCGGCGAGCGGCGCGTGCAGAAGCACCCGGGCCGCCCGCCGCCCCGACGCGTCCACCACGTCCAGGCGCCACCCGGCGACCTCGACACTGTCCCCGGTCTCGGGTATCCGGCCCAGCTCGGCCGCGACCAGCCCGGCCAGCGTCTCGTACGGCCCCTCGGGAACCCGCAGGCCCACGCGGGCGAGCTGGTCCATGCGCGCCGCGCCGTCCGCCGAGTAGAGCGCGCGGCCGCTGTCGTCGGCACCGGCGGGGGCGAGGTCGGGCGTCTCGTGCGGGTCGTGCTCGTCGCGGACCTCGCCGACGACCTCCTCGACGATGTCCTCCAGGGTGGCGACCCCGGCCGTACCGCCGTACTCGTCGATGACGACGGCCATGGTGCGCCGGCCGCCGAGGCGGTCCAGGAGACGGTCGACGGTGAGGGACTCGGGGACCAGCAGGGGCTCGCGCATCATCTGGTCGACCCGGACCCGGGGCCGCTCCTCGGCGGGCATGGCCAGGACGTCCTTGATGTGGGCGGTGCCGACGACCGAGTCCAGGCTGTCCCGGTAGACCGGGAAGCGGGACAGGCCGGTCGCCCGGGTCGCGTTCGCCACGTCCTCGCAGGTCGCCCTGACCTCCAGGGCGACGACCTGGACGCGCGGGGTCATCACGTTCTCGGCCGTGAGATCGGCCAGGTTGAGTGTGCGCACGAACAGCTCCGCGGTGTCCGGCTCCAGCGCGCCCTGCTTGGCCGAGTGCCGCGCCAGCGCGGCCAGCTCCTGGGGCCCGCGGGCGGAGGCGAGCTCCTCGGCGGGCTCGATGCCCAGGCGCCGTACCAGCCGGTTCGCCGTGTTGTTCAGATGCGTGATGAAGGGCCGGAAGGCCGCGCTGAACCAGCGCTGGGCGTTGCCCACCCGCTTGACCACGGACAGCGGCGAGGAGATCGCCCAGTTCTTGGGCACCAGCTCGCCGACGACCATCAGGAACACCGTGGACAGCGCGGTGCCGATCACCAGCGCCAGCGAACTCGCCACCGACGCCCCGATCCCGACCGCCTCCAGCGGGCCTGCCAGCAGCTTGGCGATCGAGGGCTCGGCGAGCATGCCGACCACCAGGTTGGTGACCGTGATGCCGAGCTGCGCCCCCGAGAGCTGGAACGTCAGGTTCCGTACCGCCTTGAGGGCGCCGGCCGCTCCGCGCTCGCCGCGCTGCGCGGCCCGCTCCAGCTCGCCGCGCTCGACCGTGGTCAGCGAGAACTCGGCCGCGACGAAGGCACCGCAGGCGAGCGACAGCAGGATCGCCACCAGCAGGAGGAGCACTTCGGTCATCGGGTCACCTCCGTCCCAGCATCGGACAGGGCGGACGGGATCGCGCGGTGTTGCCGGCGGACAGGAGGGGGAGGCTCGCCCATGGAGGGACGCTCACACACCTTTCATCGAGGGACGACGACACCCCCAATGGTAAAGGATGGGCAAAGTACGGATTCGGTGCCCTCCGCCGGGCCTCACGCGCCGTCACCTGCGGCAGGTACCCCATGGCCCGCCAGGCATGGCGGCCGGTCTCGTGGTGCGCCGACGCGACCGCGGTTCCGCGCGCCTGGACCTAGAGGGGCTTCACCCAGCGTCGCCAGTGGTCCTCGCGGAGGTAGCCACGCGCGGCCCATGTGTGGTGGGCCCGTTCGTTGGCTTCCAGGACCATGGCGTCGACGCGTCGCCCGCCCAGGGCGGCGAAGCGTTGTTCCGCGGCTTGCAGCAGGGCGGTGGCGATCCCTTGCCGGCGGAGGCCGGGACGGACGGCCAGTCGGTAGGCGGAGCATCGCCATCCGTCGAAGCCGGCTATGACGGTTCCCACGAGGAGGTCGTCGCGTACGGCCAGGAGCAGGGCCTCCGGGTCTCGTGCGATGAGCCCGGCGACTCCGTCGTGGTCGTCGCTGATGCTCGTTCCTTCTGCAGCGTCACGCCAGAACCGCAGCACGGTGTCGATGTCCGAGAACGTGGCGTGGCGGATGAGATCGCTCATGGGGTGAGCCAAGCAGAGTGCCCGCTCGTCCGTCGAACGGGTTTGCCGGTGAGGGCGCAGAACCGTCGCGGCGCACGAGAACGCCTTCATCGTCGCCTCGACGTGCTGCTGGACACCCTGCTGGTGCGCTCCCTGCCGGTCCCGGCACTCGTGCGGGACGCCGGGTGCCGCGTGTCGGCGCCTCGCGGTCGCTGTCCGGGCGGCTGGGCGGGCCGCCCGGGAAGACTCGATGCAGACTCGATGCGAGTTGTTCCCGTCGGCGTGCCGGTCGGACCGTGTCGGAGAGGCAGGGACCATCCCGCACAAGGAGCGACCGGATGACCGCATTGGCTGTGACCGAAGCCCCGCCCAGGCCCATCGCGGACCCGGACGACGATCTGGCCCTGCGTTTCGCGGCCGGGGACGAGAGCGGCCTGGAGGCGGTCTATCGTCGCTGGGCGCCCCTCGTCCTCTCCCTGGCGCGGCAGTCGCTGGGCGACGGCGCGGAGGCCGAGGACGTCACCCAGACGGTGTTCCTCGCCGCCTGGCGCGGCCGCCACGGCTACCGTCCGGGCCGTGGGCCGCTGCCCGCCTGGCTCGTGGGCATCGCCCGGCGCAAGATCGCCGATGCGCTGTCCGCCCGCACCCGGCGCACGGACCTCGTCGCGGCGGCGGCGCGCGAGCCGGCCCGCTCGCCGGATCCGTCGTACGTGCAGGACGCGGTCCTGGACCGCGTGGCGGTCACCCGCGAGCTGCGCCGGCTTCCCGAGGCCCAGCGGCGGGTGCTGTGCCTGGCGTTCTACGGTGACCTGACGCAGACGCAGATCGCCCACGTCACCGGTTGGCCGCTGGGTACGGTCAAGAGCCACGCCCGGCGCGGTCTGCTGCGCCTGGGCCGGAGCCTGGACGCCGGTGCCGCGGAGCGAGCACGCTGACCGGACGGTTCGCGCACCGGCGACCGAGTGGGCGGACTCTGCTCCGGTGCGCCGGAACCAGTCCGGGGAGAGAAACACATGACCAGCGTGAACGCCACTGGGCAGCATCCGTCCGAGCGGCCCGCCGTGCCGGGCGGCGCCGGTTTGACCACCGGTGTGCTGGCCCGCCGCCTCGGCGTGTCGCCCATGACCCTGCGCTCGTGGGACCGCCGCTACGGCATCGGCCCGACCGCGCGCACCGCGGGCGGGCACCGTCGCTGGACGGCGGCGGACGTGGCCACGATCGAGGAGATGTGCCGGCTGACGGCGACCGGTATCCCGCCGGCCGACGCGGCCCGCACCGCCCGTAGGGCCGCCGCCGGCCCGCCCTCCCCGGCGGAAGCCGTCGTTCCGACGCCACCGCCGCCCGTGGAGCGGTCGCGGGCCGCCGGTGCGCTGCCTCTCGGAGACGTCCGTCAGGAATGCCGCGGCCTGGCCCGCGCCGCCGTACGACTGGACGCCCCCGCGCTCGAGAAGCAGCTCACCGCCGCTGTCGAGCGCTACGGCGTCGTCGTCGCGTGGCAGGAGGTGATGGTCCCCACCCTGCACGCCGTGGGACGCCGCTGGGCGTCCTCCGAGGACCAGTACGTGGAAGTGGAGCACCTGCTCGCCTGGCACGTCTCCACCGTGCTGCGCCGCAGCGCGGCGCCCGCCGTCCCCGTGGTCCCGCCCGCGGCCGGCTGCGTCCTGCTGGCCTGCGCGCCCGGGGAACAGCACACACTGCCGTTGGAGGCACTGCACGCGGCGCTCGGTCACGAGGGTCTGCCGGTACGCATGCTCGGAGCCGCAGTGCCCGTCGAGGCGCTGGACGCGGCGGTGCGCCGGCTGGGCCCGGTCGCGGTCGTGCTGTGGGCCCAGCAGAGCGCACGGGCGGCTCCGGCCCTGGCCCGGCACATCGCCGGGCAGCGCTGGGGCATGAAGGGGACGCGGCGCGGTCCGACGGTGCTGCTGGGCGGCCCCGGCTGGAGCCGGTCCCAGCCCGCCGGCGTGCTCAGGCCGGCCGGACTGGCGCAGGCGGTGGAGGCGCTGCGCACCCTGTGCACCGCAGGGTGAGCCCACGGACACGTTCCCGTCCGCTCACCGCGGGGTGCCGTGCCGCGATCCCGAGCCGCCGGGCGCCCACCCCGTCACGGCGGGCGCCTCGCCCGTGCGTCGCCGCTCCAGACGCAGCACCTCGTCGAGGCCGCCGAACCGGTACCGGCCCCGCACCGCGCGTGGCATGCGGGCGTTGCCGGACGGCAGCCGCCGGTGCCGGTACAGGAAGTCCGGGTATCCGGCGGTGCGGGGGCACGCGCTGGGTGTGGCCTGCGCGCGCGAGGGCCGGCGGATGTCCCGCGGCCGGCCCTCAGGCGCGCCCCCGGGCCCGCTTGAAGCGGTCCAGGCCCTCCGCCAGGGACACCACCGGCTCGGGATAACCGGTGCTCGCGCGCTCCTGCGCCGGAAGCCTCCACGGCTCGTGCACGTAGGCCGCCTTCACCTCCGCCAGCTCCGGCACCCAGCGCCGCACGTACGCCCCGTCCGGGTCGTACCGCTTGCCCTGGGTGACAGGGTTGAGCACCCGGTTGGGCCGGGTGTCGGTGCCCGTGCCGGCCATCCACTGCCAGTTCAGCTGGTTGTTCGCCATGTCGCCGTCGACCAGCAGGTCCAGGAAGTGCCGGGCGCCCACCCGCCAGTCGACGTACAGCGTCTTGGCGAGGAAACTCGCCGCCAGCAGCCGCCCCCGGTTGTGCATCCAGCCCTCGTGGCGCAGCTGGCGCATCGCCGCGTCGACGAGCGGGTAGCCGGTGCGTCCTGCCCGCCACGCCTGCGCGTCCGCCTCCGCGTCCCTCCCGCCGCGCCAACGGTCGCGGTGGGTGCGGTAGTCGCGTGCGGCGGCGTCGGGACGTGCGGCGAGCACCTGTCGGTTGAAGTCGCGCCAGGCGACCTGCCGTACGAACGCCTCCGCGCCTGCGCCACCGGCCCTGCGGGCCCGGTGCACCACCTCGACCGGTGACAGGGTGCCGAAGTGCAGGTGGGGGGAGAGCCGGGAGGTGGCGTCGCCCGCCAGGTCGTCGTGGCGTTCCGCGTACGCAGCCACGCCGGAGCGCAGCCACGCGGTGAGCCTGCGCCGTCCCTCGGTCTCACCGCCCGCGCAGAGCCCGGGCGACACCCCGTTCACCTCGTCGCGCCTCGGCAACGGGGCGGACCCCACCTTCTCCGGCACGGCGACCGCGCCCGGCGCGTCCAGCGCGTCCCGCAGCCCCTGCGCGGACCAGTGCCGGTAGTACGGCGTGAACACCGCGAAATGGTCGGAGGAGGCCGGGGTCACCGCGCCCGGCGCCACGGCCGTACAGACCGTGTCGTGCACGTACAGGCGCCGCCCGTCGGCCTCCAGCGCCCGGCGCAGCCGCCGCTCGCGTGTCTGCGCGAACGCGCTCACGTCGCCCGCCATGTGCACCTCGTCGGCATCCGCCTCGGCGGCCACCCGGCACACCTCCGTGACGGTGTCGCCCTCGCGCAGCACCAGCCGGCCGCCCCGCTCCCGCAGCCGGGCGTCCAGGTCCCGCAGGCAGTCGGAGAGGAACGCGAGCCGGTTCGGTGCGGCGAAGCCCGCCGCGTCCACGGCCGGGTCACGCACGAACAGCGGTACCACCCGGCCTCCGCCGTGCAGGGCCGCGCGCAGCGGCGGGTGGTCCGACAGCCGCAGATCACATGTGAACACGACGACCGAGGTCTGCATGGGGGGCTCGCTTCCGCTTCCTGTAAGGACACTCGGGGATGGCTTCGCCCCGTCGGCCGCTGCCGGATGCGGCGAGCCGCCGGAAGTCCCCCGTCCGGGTGCCGACGCCCCCGCGGCGGCCGGCGAGGCCATGTAGCGGAAGACGTCAGGCACCCGGCGAGGAGGTGGCGTCGTCACCCGGAGGACGGGCCCTGCGGAATCCGGTCCGTCCTCCGGCCGGGCCGACCGACCCCTGGACCGGGCACGGGGCCGCCGCTGAGGTGTCCGTTGCGCGGGACCGGACTCACGCATGCGCACCCTCCTCGTGCGGGTTCCGTGGCCGCTCAGCCCGGGAAGCGGCCCGTCGACCGCAGCTGCCAGCGGCGCTCGGCGTAGGCCAGGTCGTCCCGCCACAGCCGCCCGGCCGCGGCGCGAACCAGGGGACGCAGCAGCGGTGCGGCCCGGCGGGCGGCCGCGAAGCCCGGACGGTGCGAGGCGGCGAGCACCGCCTCGACGACGGCGGTGCGCGGCCGGCCCGTCCCGTCCGCGCCGAGCGGCGTGGCATGCGTCTCCACGACGGAGCCCGCGCCCTCGCCCTCGGTGATGCGCATGACGACCGTGCGGGGTTCGGGCGCGGTGAAGACGGCGCGAACCGGCACCACCAGCCGGCCCGCCACCTTGAAGGACACGTCGACGGTCAGCGCGTCCGGGCCGTCGTCCACCGCACCGCCCTGGCCGCCGGGTGCGTCCACCACGGTCAGGTCGACGAACGAGTAGGGGTGGAACCACGCCCCGTGCCACGGATCGAGCCGGTTGGCCACCACGTCCTCGGGCTCGCAGACACCCACTGCGGTGTACACGGCCGTCAGGGTGCGCGCGGATTCGGGGCGCCGCGGCAGGACCGGTGCGTCCAGCGGCTCCTCGCCGCCCACCGCGTCCAGCCGGGTCCACACCAGTACCCCGTCGTCGTGCACCGGCAGCGGCGACCAGCCCGCGTACGGGCCGCCGTCCAGGGCGAGTCCGTGCCAGTGGCACACCAGCGTGCCGCAGCGCACCGGACTGTCCCGGAGCGGTGCTCCCAGGTGCGGGCAGATCCCCGGTCCGCCCACGAGGCGCCCGTCGGGCCCCCGCCACACCACGACCTCCTGCCCCGCCACGGTCCGCGCCAGCTTGCCGTCGCCCCGCAGGGCGCGGGAGGCCCCGACGACGTACCAGTTCCCGGACGGGCGGGCCTGCGCCCGTTTCAGCGCCCCGGCGATCAGCCCGGGCCGCGCCTCCTGCCAGGTGGGCCGCTGACGCTCCCAGGAGACGGCGTGCCGGCGCAGCGCCAGCGGCAGGCGGCGGCGGTTCACGCGACCTCCTCGGTGGAGCGGACGGCCGGCGTCGGCGAGGACGTGGCCGAGGGCAGGGCTCGGGCGGCAGGGGACGGGCGGTGTCCGGTGGCGGTTCGCGCGCGCAGCCGGGCCGCCGTCACCCGGACCAGCCCGTCGGCGGCGACCACCGCCCTGCGCCGTCGCGGCACCATCGACCGCCGGTGCAGCACGGCGTAGCCGTCGCGGGCGACGGCGTCGAGGATGCCGCCGTACAGGACGGCCGCGGTGCGGATGCAGGGCCGCGCCACCGGGTCGAGCAGGTCGACACCGGGCATCGCCCCCCGGTACACGCCGCGGGTCAGCGCCTCGAACTCCCTGAGCGCGGCGGTGATCCTGCCGTCCGGGCGGCCTGTCGTGCGGCTCCAGACCAGCAGCTCCCGGTCCACGTTGTGACCGGCGAGCAGATCGGCGGGCAGGTAGACGCGCCCGCGGTCCAGATCCTCGCCGACGTCCCGCAGGAAGTTGCTCAGCTGGAAGGCGACGCCGAGCGCCGCGGCGTACGGTGCGGCCTCCTCCCGCGGCACCACCGTGCCCAGTACGGGCAGCATCTCGAGCCCGATCACCGCGGCCGAGCCGTGCATGTACGCGCGCAGGTCGGCGTAGGTGGGGTACGCCGTCACGACCAGGTCGGAGCGCATCGCGGCCATGAAGTCCCGGAAGTGCGTGCGGTCGATGGCGTAGCGGCGGGCGGTGTCGGCGAGCGCGCGCACCACCGGCTGTCCGCCGCCCTGCCGCAGCCCCTCCTCCAGTTCCTCCTGGAGCCGGGCCAGCGCCCGCACCCGTACCTCGGGTCCGGCGCCGGGGTCGAGGGAGTCGACGATGTCGTCGGCCCAGCGGGCGAAGCCGTACAGGGCGTGCACGGCGGGCCGCCGCTCGACGGGCAGCAGCCGGGTGGCGAGGAAGTAGGTCCTGCCGTGCCGGGCGTTGAGGGCGCGGCAGTGGCGGTAGGCCGCGCGCAGCGCCGCATCGCTGATCCCCGCCGCGTCCAGCTCTCGGTCGGTCATCGTGTCCTGCCTTCGGTCGCGGGAGCCGTCGGGTCGGCCGGTGGGCTCCCCGGCAGCGGAGGCTGCTGTGCGGCGGGGAACTCCGGTGGGGAGGCCGGCGACTCCAGCGGTGCGGCGAGGCGGTCGCGAGGGGCCTCGGGCGCTGGGCGGACGGCCGCGGACCGCCGCCCGGCGGCCCGGAACACGGAGGGGACCGGGGAGTCCGTGGGCGCCGGGGCGCCGGCCCGGCCGGTGGCGGCGGGCGCGGCGGGGCGCGTGCGACTGCTTCGGCGGCCGGGTACGCCCGTGACCCGGGCCGCGGCCAGCTTCCCCGACAGCAACACGGTCGGCACCCCCACGCCGGGCGTGGTCCCGCAGCCGGCCAGGACCGCGTTCTCGGTGCCGCGCACCAGGTTGCGCGGCCTGAACGGTCCGGTCTGCGCGAAGGTGTGGGCGGCCGAGAAGGGGGTACCGGCGGCGTGCCCCTGGGCGTGCCAGTCGGCCGGGGTGATCAGGCTCTCCTCCTCGATGGCGGCTTCGAAGCCGTCCAGCCCGCGCCGCTCCAGCTCGCGCAGCAGCGCGTCCCGGTAGCGCGGGCCGAGGTCGGACCAGGCCGCCGGGTCCGGGCCGATGTCGGTGTTGGGGCAGGGGGCGAGGATGTAGTGCAGGTGGTGGCCCGGTGGCGCGAGGCCGGGATCGGTGGTGGTGGGGCGGGTGACGAGCAGCGACGGATCGCTCATCAGCCGTCCTGCGCGGGTGAGTTCGTCGAACGTGGTGTGCCACGCCGCGCCGAACGAGATCGTGTGGTGGGCGAGTTGCTGCCAGGTGCGGTCCGTGCCGGCGTGCAGCACGACCGCGGAGGGGGAGTGGCGCAGCGCGAGCGGTCTGCGTGGCCGGCGGCCGAGGAGCCGGTAGGTGACCGGCAGGTCCGGAGTGAGGACGACCGCGTCGCACGGGATGCGGCCGGTGTCGGTGACGACGGCCGTGATGCGCTCGCCCGACCGCTCCAGGCGGGTCACTCGCTGCCCGAACCGCAGTTCGGCGCCTGCCGCGGTGGCCGCCTCCGCCATCGCCCGCGGCAGGGCGTGCACGCCGCCCCGGGGGAAGTACACGCCGGCGACGGTGTCCATGTAGGCGATGACCGCGTAGGCGGCCAGCGCCCGTTCCGGAGGCACGCCCGCGTACAGGGCCTGGAAGGAGAACACCCGGCGCAGCCGCTCGTCGCTCAGGAAACGGCCGATCCGGGCGTCCAGGCGGCCGAAGCCGCCCAGTGCCGCCAGCCGGGCGAGGTCGCCGTTGAGCAGGCCGAGCGGTGAGTCGAAGTTGGCGTCGATGAACCGGCGCATCTGGGCCTGGTACAGCCGCTGAAGCCAGTCGCGCAGCCGCCGGTAGCCCGCCGCCTCCGCCGCTCCGGCGAACCGCTCCACCTCCGCGGCCATCGCGTCCGCGCCGGTGTGCACGTCGAGGCTGCTGCCGTCCGCGAAGCAGGCCCGGTAGGCCGGGTGCAGGGGGATCAGCTCGACCCGCTCGTACAGGCTGTCGCCGACGGCGGCGAACGCCTCGTCGGCCAGCTCCGGCATGGTGAGCACGGTGGGCCCGGTGTCGATCCGGTAGCCGGCCAGGTCGAGGCGTCCGGCCCGGCCGCCGGGCAACTCCTCACGCTCGACCACGGTGACCCGGCGTCCGGCACCCAGCAGGTGCAACGCCGCCGACAGCCCGGCGAGTCCGGCGCCGACGACCACCACGTGGTCCGTGGGCCCGGGCAGGATGCGGGTCACCGGCCACTCACCGCGCCGCCACGAGAACCGGACGCGCACGGACCGTGCGCGGACCGCAGACGTACGACGGCATCCCCACCGTGCCGCGCTCCTCCCGACCCGCCTTCTCCGGCCCCGCCTTCTCCGGCTCCGCCTTCTCCGGCTCCGCCTTCTCCGGCTCCGGCTCCTCTCATGCCGCCTTCTCTGGCTCCGGCTTCTCTCGGTGGGGCTTCTCCCGGTCGGGTTTCTCCCGGTGGGGCTTCTCCCGGTCGGGTTTCTCCCGGTGGGGCTTCTCCCGGTCGGGTTTCTCTCGGTGGGGCTTCTCCCGGTCGGGTTTCTCTCGGTGGGGCTTCTCCCGGTCGGGTTTCTCTCGGTGGGGCTTCTCCCGGTCGGGTTTCTCCCGGTGGGGCTTCTCCCGGTCGGGTTTCTCCCGGTGGGGCTTCTCCCGGTCGGGTTTCTCCCGGTGAGGCTCCTCCCGGTCGGGCTTCTCCCGGTGGGGCCTCTCCCGGCCCGCCTTCTCCGGCTCCGGCTTCTCTCGGCGGGGCTTCTCCCGGTCCGGCTCCTCCCGGTCCGGCTTCTCCGGCTGCGGCCTCTCTCGGCCGGGCCCCGCCCGGTTCGGCTCCTCCCGGTCGTGCCTCCGCCGCCGCGACCAGCAGGCCGCGCAGCGGCTCGGCGCCCTCCGGGTCGAGCAGGGCGCTGTCGAAGTGCCGCAACCCCTGGGCGGTGAGCCGGTCGATCTTGCTTTCCACGGTGGCGCGCGCCCCTGTCGAGACCAGCACGTCCCGCACCTCGTCCAGACCTCGCCCGGTGAGTCCCACGTCACCGAGCCATCGGTCCAGGACGTGGAGTGCGGCGACGTCGCCGGCCGCCTCGGCCCGCGCGCGGGCGACCGCGACCAGATAGGTGGGTTTGCCCTCCCGGATGTCGCCGCCGCACGCCTTGCCGGTCTCCAGCGGGTCGCCGAAGACGTCGTCCAGGTCGTCGCGCAGCTGGAACGCCATGCCCACACAGCGTCCGGCGTCGCACAGCCGACGCAGCGTCAGGTCGTCCGCGCCCGCCGCGGTCGCTCCCAGGGCGAGGGGCCGCTCCACCGAGTACAGAGCGCTCTTCAGACGGGCAGCCTGCAGCGCGCGGGGCATCGACCGCGACGCGCTGATCTGGCCCTGTACGTCCAGGTACTGGCCCGCCACCATCTCCGTGCGCATGTCGCTCCACAGCCGCCGCACCACCAACCCGGTCCAGGGCGCCAGCGGCGTCTCCGCCACGAGGTCGTCGGCCCAGGCCAGCGCCAGGTCCCCGGCGAGCACCGCCGCCGACTGCCCGAACCGCCCGGCCCGTTCGGGCCCGACCCGGTCGGCATACCTGGCGGTCAGGTCCGTGTGCAGCGCGGGACGGCCACGCCGCAGTGCGGCCCGGTCCATCACGTCGTCGTGGACGAGCGCGCACGTCTGGAGCAGTTCCAGGGCGGCTGCGATGTGCAGGGCCGCCGCCGCGGCCGCCGGGTCCCGGCCGGCGCAGGCCCGAGCGGCCCACCACACCAACTGCGCGCGCGTGCGCTTGCCTCCCCGCAGAGTGAAGCGCGCCACTCGTTCGGCCAGTTCCCCGGCGAACAGGGAATCCGCCAGCCGGGCGCGGCGCAGGCGCTCCGCCAGCACATGGTCGAGCATCCGGCCGACAGCGCCGGTCACGTCGGCGTCGATTCCGCGTACCTCGGCGGACGCGGTGGGAAGCAGTCCGCTCGCCTCCGGGCACGCCTCGGTCCCTTCCGTGCCGTCGGCCACCGGCCTGCGCGGGCGTGACGCCACCGCCGCGGCCGCGACCGGCCGCGGCGGTGCGCCCGCAGGGTGGTCCTTCGCGTGCGTGGGACGCATCCCGGTTCCCTCCGTCGTGTCTGTGTCCGTCGTTCCCGTCACCCGTCTGCTTCGGCGCGGGCGGCCCGGACGGATGCGCGCACGTGTCACGCGATCGCGGCGGCCACCGGGGCGGCCCCCTCCACCGTGCCGTCTCCGGCGTCCGGCCGCTCGCCGTCAGGGAGGTGCCTGCATCCGCCGGGGTACAGAATCCGGAAGACCAGCCCGAGGCAGCCGAGGGCGGGCGCCGTGTCCTCCCATCGCCCGTCCGGAGCGCGGCACCGCCGCAGGACCCGCCGCCGCGAGTCGCACGCGGACCGGACCGGAACACCGAGGAAGCCGAGGAAGCCGAGGAAGGGAGAGGCCGTGCCGGAGGCTGACGTGGCCGTCGTGGGTGCGGGCGCCGCCGGGCTGTCGCTGGCCCACCGGCTCGCCGGGAGCGTGCCGGGCCTGCGGACACCGTCCGTGGTGCTGGTCGACGCGCCGCTGGGACCGCTGCGGCCGCCGCCACGGACCTGGTGCTACTGGGCGGCGGGACCCGGGCGGTTCGACGCGGCGGTGCGGGCCGAGTGGCAGCGGCTGCGGGTGCGCCCGCGCGCCGGCGCCCCGGTCGAAGGGGGGATCGCCCCCCTGCGGTACCGCATGATCCGCTCCGGCGACTTCGAGCGCTTCGTCTCCCGGGACCTGGCCCGCAGCCCCAACGTCCGGCGCCTGGAAGCGGCCGTCGAGGCGGTGGAGGACGTGCCCGGCGGCGCGCACCTCCACCTGAGGGACGCCGACGGCCGTGCGCGGCTGCTCACTGCCCGCTGGGTCCTCGACTCCCGCCCGCCGGGCAGCCTGCCGGCCGCGCGCACCACGTTGCTGCAGCACTTCCACGGCTGGTTCGTGCGCACCGCCCGGCCCGCCTTCGACCCGGCCGTCGTGGAGCTGATGGACTTCCGCACCCCGCAACCCGACCACGGCCTGTCCTTCGGCTACGTCCTGCCGACCGGGCCGTGCGAGGCGCTGGTGGAGTACACCGAGTTCTCCCGGCACGTCCTCACGCCTGAGCACTACGAGGCCGCCGTACGGCACTATGCCGACGAGGTGCTGCGGCTCGGTGAACTGCAGGTCCTGGCCACCGAGACCGGCGTCATCCCGATGACCGACGCGCCGATCCCGCGGCAGAGCGGAGCCTCGGTCTTCCGCATCGGCGCCGCCGGCGGAGCCACCCGCCCCGCCACCGGCTACACCTTCGCCGGACTGCAGCGCCAGACGAGCGCCGTCGCCGAGGCCCTGCGCCGCGGGCGCCGCCCGGTGCCGCCCGCCGCCCACTCGGCGCGCTCCCGCGCCATGGACGCCGTCCTGCTGCGTGCCCTGGACAGCGGCCGGGCCGACGGCCCGGAGCTGTTCGGCCGGCTGTTCGCCCGCGTACCCATGGCACGGCTGCTGCGCTTCCTCGACGGAGGCACGCGCCTGCACGAGGACCTGTGCATCGGCCTGCACGCGCCCGTCGGCCCGATGCTGCGCTCGGCCCTGGAGCTGCCCCGCCTGCCCCGCCGCCCCTTCGACCCACCCGTGCCGCCGCATCCGCCGGAGCCTTCCTGCACCGAGCCACGTCCGCCACCACCCGCCCAGCCGCATCCGCCGCTCCCCACGCCGGACCCACCTGCCCCGCACCTCCCCCCGACGGAGACCGCATGACGCTGCTGCGCGACGAACACCTCGCCGCCGCCTTCGACCACGCCTCCCGCAGCTACGACACGCTCGTGGCCGTCAACCCCGGCTACCACGCCCACCTGCGCCGCTCGGCGCGCCGGCTCGGCCTGCCCGGACGGGGGCGTGGGCTGCGCCTGCTCGACCTCGGCTGCGGTACCGGCGCTTCCACCGCCGCGCTGCGCCGCGTCCTGCCCGCCGCCGACGTCACGGCCGTGGACGCCTCGGCCGGAATGCTCCGCCGGGCCGCGGCCAAACCGTGGGCCGACGGGGTGACCTTCGTGCACGCCCCCGCCGAGCGGCTGTCCGAGGCCGGGGTACGCGGTCCCTTCGACGCGGTGTTCGCGGCCTATCTCCTGCGCAACGTCACCGATCCCGACGCCGTCCTCGCCGCCGTCCACGGGCTGCTGCGGCCGGGCGGCCGGCTCGCCGTGCACGAGTACACCCTCCGCGGGCGGCGCACCGACCGCGCCGTGTGGACGCTGGTGTGCCGGGGTGTCGTGCAGCCCTTGGCGACCCTGCTGGGGGACGGACCGCTCTACCGGCACCTGTGGCGCAGTGTGGTGGAGTTCGACACCGCCGGGAGCTTCGCGCAGCGGCTCGGCGGGGCCGGCTTCGACCAGGTGCGCGCCCTGCCGTTGCCGGGCTGGCAGACCGGCATCACCCACACCTTCGTCGCGCGCCGGGCGCCCGGCCACCGGGAGGGCGCATGAGGACCGCACACCAGGGCGCCGCGCGCCGCGGACGTGACCGCCGGGCCCGGGTCCTGCCGGCCCGGCCCGGCGCCTCCCGGGTGCAGGGCAGCCCGCCGTCGGTGGCGGTGGTCGGCGCCGGCATCGCCGGCCTGGCCGCCGCCACGGCGCTCGCCGAGCGCGGGGTGGCCGTCACCGTGTACGAGAAGCTGCCGTACCTCGGCGGGCGGGTCGGAGGCTGGCCGACCGAGCTGCGCGACGGCACCACGGTGACCATGAGCCGCGGCTTCCACGCGTTCTTCCGCCAGTACTACAACCTGCGCGGACTGCTGCGCCGGACCGACCCCGGCCTGGAGCGCCTCACCGGCCTTCCGGACTACCCGCTGCTGCACGCCGGCGGCCTGCGCGACAGTTTCCGGCACGTCCCGCGCACCCCGCCGCTCAGCGCGCTCGGCTTCGCGGCACTCAGCCCCTCCTTCCGGCTCGCGGACCTGCGCGCCATGGACCCGCGTGCGGCCATGCCCCTGCTCGACGTGCGCGTGCCGCAGGTGTACGACCAGCTGGACGGCACCAGCGCCCACGACTTTCTGGACGTCGTGGGCTTCCCCGAAGACGCCCGGCACCTGGCCTTCGAGGTGTTCTCCCGGAGTTTCTTCGCCGACCCGCGTGAGCTGTCGGCCGCCGAGATGGCTCTGATGTTCCACATCTACTTCCTCGGCTCCGCCGAGGGGCTGCTGTTCGACGTGCCCCGCACCCCCTTCCCGGCCGCCCTGTGGGACCCGCTCGCCGGCTATCTGGCCCGGCACCGCGCGCAGGTGCACACCGGCACGGCCGTCGAGCACATCGCGCCCACCCCCGACGGCGGTTTCGCGGTCTCCTCCGAAGGGGACGAGCGCCGCCACGACGGGGTCGTCCTCGCCCTGGACGGCGCCGGGTTGCGCTCGCTGGTCGAGCGCTGCCGGCAGCTGGGCGACGCGCCCTGGCGCGAGCGGATCGGACGACTGCGTACCGCCCCGTCCTTCCTGGTGAGCCGAGTGTGGCTGGACCGGTCCGTCGCACCCGACCGGCCTGGCTTCCTCGGCACCAGCGGCTTCGGCACCCTCGACAACATCAGCGTGCTGGAACGCTACGAGGACGAGGCGGCTCGCTGGAGCGCGCGCACCGGAGGTTCCGTCGTCGAACTGCACGCCTACGCCGTACCGCCCGGAGTCGCCCGGGACGTCGAACAGAAGCGCCTCCTCGGTCAACTGCACCGCGTCTACCCGGAGACCGCCACGGCCACGGTGGTCGACGCCCGCCACGAGTGGCGCGACGACTGCCCCCTGTTCCCGGTGGGCGGCTACGGCGACCGCCCCACCGTCCGCACCCCGCACCCCCGGCTGGTCGTGGTCGGCGACCTGGTCCGCACCGGCCTGCCCGTGGCCCTCATGGAACGGGCGGCCACGAGCGGCTTCCTGGCGGCCAACGCCCTGCTGGAGCAGTGGGGGGTGCGGGGCCAGACGCTGTGGACGGTGCCCGACCGCGGGCGGAGCGCACTCCTGAGGGCCCTGGCCGCACGGGGGCGGACACCCGCCGTCCGCGGACGGCCGCACTGAACGGCACCGCGGGGCCGGACCCGTCGGCCGGAGCAGGCCGGCCCCGCAGCGGAACGGACGGTGGCACGCCTCTCACTCGTGCGCGATGGCGGCCAGCACGTTCATGCGCGAGGCGCGCAACGCCGGCAGCAGCGCGGCCACGACACCGACGACCGCCGAGCCGATCACCACCGCGACGATCGTGCCCCACGGGATGGCCAGTGCCTTCATGCCCTGAAGCGCCAGCACCCGCTGTGTGCACACGCCCCACACGAGTCCGAGCGCAAGGCCCAGCACCGCACCGAACACCGCGATCACCACCGACTCCAGCCGGATCATCCGGCGCAACTGCCGCCGGGCCAGCCCGATCGCGCGCAGCAGCCCGATCTCCCGGGTGCGTTCCACGACCGAGAGGGCGAGGGTGTTGACCACGCCGAGCACCGCGATGACGATCGCCAGCCCGAGCAGCGCGTACACCAGGTAGAGCAGGACCGCGATCTGGTCGTGGACCAGCTTCTTGTAGTCGGCCTGGTCACGCACCTGTACCTGCGGATACGGCGCCAGCGTCCGCTCCAGCCGGGAGCGCAGTTGATCGGCGCCGGTACCCGGGGCCCGGTTGACGTACAACGCCGAGTCCTGGCCGCCGGGGACGTACTTCTCCACGGTGGCGATGCCGAAGAACAACCCGCCCTGTGTGCCGAATCCGCCACCGCTGCCCTGGTCGCTGAGGGCGCCCACCTTCATCTCGGCCATCCTGCCGCCCTGGAACTCGACCGGCAGCACGGTGCCGAGGCGGACCTTGTGGTCCTTCGCGAAGCCGACGTCCATGCCGAGGCTGCCGTCGGCCAGCGCGGCCGCGGTGTCGCCGCCCCGGTAGACGACGTGGGCGACCTCGTCGACCTGCGGGTCGTACCCGGCGGCGGTCGTGGTGACCCGTTTCCCGTCCGGCAGCCGTACCGCCACCGGCGCGAACCGCTGTCGCACGACCAGCCCGACGCCCTCGGTGCCGCGGACCTTGTCGGTGATCTCCTGGGTGAACGGCAGGAAGTTGCCGTTCTGGACGACGAAGTCGGCGCCGAGCGTCTTGTCGATCTGCTGGTCGAAGGACTTGGACATGGAGGCGCTGGCCACCGACATCCCGCCGACGAGGGCGAGCCCCACCATGAGCGCGGCGGCCGTGGCGCCGGTACGGCGCGGGTTGCGCAGGGCGTTGCGCTGGCTCATCCGGCCGACCGAGCCGAACAGGGCCGGAAACGCCGCGCCGAGGACCCGGATGACGGGCCGGACGAGCAGCGGGCCCGCGATGACGGTCGCGATCAGGGTCAGGATCACCCCGAGACCCAGCAGCGAGGCCGCCGACGCTGTTCGGGCCGCGGTCGCGCACCCCACCAGGGCCGCGACCCCGAGCGCCCCGACGGCCGAGCCGGTGATCGCCCGCACCCTGAGCGGCTTGCCCACACCGGCGATGTCGGCGTCGGCCAGCGCCGCGATCGGCGACACGGCGGCCGCGCGCCGGGCGGGCAGGTACGCGGCGATGAACGTGACGCCGACACCCACGAGGTACGCGGCGACCGGCGTTTCCCAGCCGATGACCATCTCGGCGGCCCTGAGGTGCATGCCGAACGCGCTCATCAGCCCGATCAGCCCGAACGCCAGCCCGATCCCGGCGGCCAGACCCAGCGTGGAGCCGACCAGCCCGAGCAGCACCGCCTCGGTGAGCACGGACCGCCGTATCTGCCGCCGGTCGGCGCCCAGCGCGCGCAGCAGGCCCAGTTCGCGGGTGCGCTGGGCGACGAGCATGGAGAAGGTGTTGACGATCAGGAAGATGCCGACCAGGGTCGCGATGCCCGCGAACCCCAGCATCACGTACTTGATGACGTCGAGGAAGCCGCCGAGGTCGGCGGCAGAGGACTTGGCCTGCTCGTCGGCGGTCTTCAGGTCGTACCTGCCGGTCCCGATCACCGCGCCGACACGGCTCTTGACCCGGGCGTCCGTCACCCCCTGCGCCGCGTCCACCGAGATGCTGGTGGCCCGGCCGGGGGCGCCCAGCAGTTCCCTGGCGGCGACGGACGGATCGAGGAAGACCAGGGCCGCGCCCGGGTTGGTGGTGGTGAAGGTGGCGATGCCGACGACCTCGACCTCGAACGTGCCCGGCTGGGCCTGAACGGTGAGCGTGTCGCCGATGCGCACGTGCTTCCCGGCGGCGGTGTCCGCGTCGAGCAGGGCCTGGCCGGCGCCCCGCGGGGCGTGCCCCGAGGTCAGTTTCAGGGGGCTGCGGTGGGTGAGGTACCAGTCCGTGGCGATGGTCGGGGCGCCGGTGGTCGGGCCGACCGACTTGTGGTGGCTGTCGACCACCACGACGTTCTGCACGGACACGTCCGCATGGGTCGCCGCAACTCCGTCGACCTTGGCGATCTCGCCCGCCAGCGAGGCCGGCACGGTCTGGACGGCACCGGTCGGCACGGGCGACTTCAGGTCCGCCTTCGGTTCGACGGTCACGTCGGCGGAGGTGGAGGCGAACAGCCGGTCGAAGGTGCGGGTGACGGTGTCGGAGAAGATCAGGCTGCCCGCGACGAACGCCACGGACAGGACGATGGCCAGCGCGGACAGCAGCAGCCGTCCCTTGTGCGCCAGGAAGCTGCGCAGGGTCGCTTTCAGCACCGGGTCAGTCCTCCTCGGGCCCGGCGGACCCGCGTCCCACGTCGAACCTCTTCATCCGCTCGAGTACGGCGTCCGCCGTCGGCCCCTCCATCCGGTCCACGATCCGGCCGTCCGCGAGGAAGAGGACCAGGTCGGAGTGGGCGGCGGCGCCCGGGTCGTGGGTGACCATGACGACCGTCTGGCCGAGCTGGTCGACCGCCTGCCGCAGAAAGCCCAGCACCTCCAGACCCGCCCGCGAGTCCAGGTTCCCGGTCGGCTCGTCGGCGAAGATCAGCTCCGGGCGGGAGGCCAGCGCCCGCGCGCAGGCCACGCGCTGCTGCTGGCCGCCGGAGAGCTGCGCGGGCCGGTGCTTGAGCCGGTCCCGCAGCCCGAGCGTGTCGATGACCTGGTCCAGCCACTTCTCGTCCGGCTTCTTGCCCGCGATGTCCATGGGCAGGGTGATGTTCTCGGCGGCGTTGAGGGTCGGGATCAGGTTGAACGACTGGAACATGAACCCGATCCGGTCCCGGCGCAGCCGGGTCAGTTCGCGCTCCCTGAGGCCCGTGGTCTCGGTGCCGCCGAGCCAGACCTGACCGGCCGACACGGTGTCCAGCCCCGCCAGGCAGTGCATCAACGTGGACTTGCCGGAACCCGAGGGCCCCATCACCGCGGTGAAGCGGCCGCGTGCGATGTCGACGTCCACCGAGTCCAGGGCGAGCACCGCCGTCTCACCCGCGCCGTACGCCTTGGTCAGTCCGCGGGCCCGGGCCGCGATCCCGTCGGCGGCGGGCGCCTCCGCAGCTGCTGTGGACAAGACTGCCTCCCCGTGTCGCGCGACGATCGTCCGACTTATCTGTCCGACTTCTCTGTCCGGCCTCTTTGTCCGGGTCGAGCGTAGTGTGACCCGTCCCACAGCCGGTATCACTTTTCGATTCCGATGCGCGCTGGCATTGCTAGCGCGTCCGCGCTAGCTTCGAGGTATGGCGAAGACCCAGCTGAACGTGCGCGTGGACGAGGGCACCGCCAGGGCGGCCCGCGAACGCGCTCTCGCGCGCGGTGTGAGCGTCAACCGCTACATAGAGGAACTGGTCATGCAGGACACGGGTGAGGCCGGCCGTACGTTCGTCGAGGCCGCCGCCGATTTCATGAAGCAGTACGAGTCCGTCTTCGCCGAGGAGTTCGGCGAGACGCAGGCTACCGACACGTCGGACAAGACCGAAGGCCGTCACTGATCCCTTGAGCGACCTGACGATCGACCTCGCCTGGCTCCTCATGCTCGCCGAACAGAAGACCCCCGGAGACCCGCAGGTCACCGACTGGGGTGCGCTGATCGCCGCCGTCGCCAGGCACCAAGCGGAGATATTCGACGTCCCCGTCTACGACACCCCGCAGGCCCGCGCCGCCGCCCTGCTCCAGCTGCTGATCCACGTCCCGGCCCTGGAGCGCTCGAACGCCCTGTTCGCGTCCTCGGTCGCCTACGCCTACCTGGTCGCCAGCGGCCTCAAGGTCGTCACCTCGCCCGAGCAGGTCCGCGACCTGGCCCGGCTGGTGAAGAACGGCGAGGCGAGCGTCGCGGACATCGCCGAGGAACTGCGCCGCTGGAGCCTGTGACCGGCCCGCACGTCCGTGATCAAGCCCCCGAAGGCTTGCGCGCGACGCCCAGCGCACAGTACGAGGAGGGCAGCCGCGGGCCGTGCTCCGGCAGGAACACCCGGCGGTACGGGCCGAGTTCGAACCCGGCCGCGCGCAGTTCGGCGACCGGCTCCCGGGACAGATGGCAGCCGCCGCCGAGCAGCGGCCACACCGTCCGGTCCAGGGCCCGCTGGGTGAACCGCATCGCCGGGCCACCGCCCGCGCCGTGCTCGAAGAACCGCAGCTCACCGCCGGGCCGCAGCGCCCGCCGTACCTCCGCGAGCGCCCGCCGCACATCCCGGACGCTGCACAGCACCAGCGAGAACACCGCCGCGTCGAAGGCCTCGCTCTTCACCGGCAGCGCCTCCGCCGCGCCCGGCACCACGTCCACCGGGACGTCGGCGCGCACGGCGGCCTCCGCCGCCAACTGCCGCAGGGTGCGCTCCGGTTCGATCGCGACGACCTCCGCGACCGAGCCGGGGTAACGGTCGAAGTTCAGCCCGTTGCCCGCGCCGATCTCGATCACCCGCCCGGACAGCCCCGAGAGCAGCCGCTCCCGGATCGCCGCCATGCCGAGACTCGTCTCGGCGGTGACGCTGTAGCGGGCGTAGAAACGCGCGAACAGCGGGTGGTGGACGGGATCCCGCACCGGTGTCCCGGCGCCGGCGGACATCAGCCGCATGACGGACCTCCCGACGGAAGCAGGTCTACGGTGATTGTCCCCCGTTGCGGCCCGTCGCACCCCCGCTGCCGCGGACGGCTCAGCCGATGAAGTCGCGCACCTGCTCGTAGACGCCGTGGTCGTCGTTCATGTCGGTGTGCGAGATGCAGCCGACGTCGACGTTGGTCGCGCCGCTCAGCTCCGCCGAGGTGTCCGGGTCGATGGCCGCGTCGCAGTCCGACCAGTACGCCGCGTACGAGACGCTGCCGGGCGTCTCGTCACCGGAGTTCAGGGCGGTCAGGAACGAGCTGCCGGTCGTCATCTCCTTGCAGGAGGTGTACAGCCAGCCGCACAGCGAGGCGACACTGGTCCCGTGGTTCACCCCGGCGACCGACACGAAGTGGTCCACGTACGAGGTCCCGCCGAGGTTCTTGAGGTAGTAGCGGCTGTTGAGCGCACCCATGGAGTGCACCACCAGGTCGACCTTCGAGGCGCCGGTCCTGGAGAGGACGGACTGGATGTAGGTGGACAGCGTCGAGGCGGTGGTGACGTTCGACTTCGTCCAGTCGTAGGAGATGGCGTACAGCTCGGAGGACGAGTAGCCGTCCGCCTCGAAGTCCGCGATCCAGGTGTTCCAGCTGCTGGAGTCACTGCTCAGACCGTGCACGAACACGATCGGCTCGTGGCTCGCCGCCTGCGCGGTGCCGGCACTCAGGGGGAGGGACAGAAGGAGCGAACCGGCTATCGCCGACAGAGCGGTTGCGATGCGACGCTTGGCGCGTTGCATGATGCCTCCTGAAACGGGTGGGGTTGTTCAGGAGTGTCAGGACGGGTCTACGCGCGCCGCATCGGCGAAGTCGCCAGTCTTTACGAATCAACTAACTCGCCAGTAACGTCATTCGTGTGGTGATACCGGTGAACCCCCCACACCTTGACCGCACTTCGCCACCGCAACCGACCTCCGCGGGGCCGTGCCCGGCTTCGGCGCTCCCCGAGGGCGTCCGCGTCCGGGTGACACGAGTCGTATACGAGGACCGGCGCGCCGTGGCCGAACTCGTGCCGCGCCTCACCGAACGGCAGGCCGCGGGAGCCGACCCGCTGCCGGTCGAACCGGACGAACTGGCACCGGCGTTGCTCCACGCCCTGCGCCGGGAGATCCGCGCCCTGCCCGACGAGGCCCGGCTGCTGTTGCTGCTGGCCGCCGCCGACCAGTACCCGGTCGCCACCCACGCCTTCCTGCGCGCGGTCACCGCCGGCCGGCTCGACACCCGCCCGCTGGAGACCGCCGAGGCGGCCGGGGTCGCCCACGTCGGCGCCGGCGGGGTGTTCTTCCGCGACCCCTGGACCCGGATCGCCGCCTACGAGACGGGCTCACCGGCCGACCGGCGCGCGGCGCACCTGCTGCTCGCCCGGGTCCTCGGCGGCAAGGGCGAGACGGCCCGCCGCTCCTGGCACCGGGGCGCCGCCGCCCTCGGCCCCAGCGCCCGGCTCGCGGCGGAACTGCGCACCGCCGCCGACCGGGCCCGCTCCGAAGGGCGCCCCGCCCTGGCCCGCGCCCTCGCCGAACGGGCCGCCGACCTCTGCCCCGACCCGGCCGAGGAGGCCCGCCTCCTCGCCCTGGCCGCCGCCGACGCCTGGCGCTCCGGAGAACCCGACCGGGCGCGACGGCTCGCCGCCCGCACGGACAACACGGCCCTCAACGGCGTCCTCGCCCTCAGGGCGGGCGATGCCGCCGAGGCCTTCGACGCCCTGCTCAGCGCCGCCGTCAGGCAGGAACGTTCCGCCGACGCTGTGGAACTCCTCGCCCTCGCCACCGAGGCCGCCCTCTACACCGGCGACCTCAGACGCTGCCGCGAGGCCCATGTCCTCGCCCAGTGGCTCGACCTCCCGCCGTCCGGCATCCTCGCCGCCCTCGCCCGCGCCGTCGAAGGCCGCTACGCCGACGCCCGGCTCCTCCTCAAGGGCACCGCGGGCCGCTGCGGGCCCGGCGCCGACCCCGGCCTGCTGATCCACTCCGGCATCGCCGCGCTGCTGCTCGGCGACCACACCCGGGCCGTCACCGCCACCCTCCGGGCCGCCGCCTCCGCCCGCTCGCGCGGCATCCCCGGCACCGTCGCCCAGGCCATGGAGTTCCGCGCCTACGCCGACTTCTGGACCGGCCGCCCCCGGGCCGCCGAGGCCGCCGCCCGGGAGGCCCTGCGCCAGGCGTACGCCACCGGACAGGACAACGGGGCCTGCCATCTCCAGGCCGCGCTCGCCATGTTCGCCGCCGTCACCGGGGACGAGGAGGCCTGCCGGGAGCGCGCGGCCGCGGCCCGCTCGCACGCCCTGGCGCACGGACTGGGCCTGCCCGCCGCCCTCGCCCAGTGGGCGCTCGCCTTCCTCGACCTGGCGGGCGGCCGGTTCCCGGCGGCCGCCGCCCGGCTGCGCGCCCTCGCCGGGTTCGGCCCAGGACACGGCCACCGGGCCATACGGCACCTGGCCACCCCGCACTACGTGGAGGCCGCCGTCCGCACCGGGGACACCCGGGTCGCCCGCGCCGCGCACGCCGACTACGACCGCTGGGCGACGGCCGTGCGCAGCCCCGACGACCTCGCGCTCAGCGCCCGCTGCCGGGCCCTGCTCGCCCCCGGTGCCGAGGCGGTCCAGCACTACCGCTCCGCACTGGACCTGCACGCGCGGGGCACCCGGGACTTCGAACGGGCCCGCACCGAGCTGCTGTTCGGCGGTGCGCTGCGCCGACTGCGGCAGCGCACCGAGGCCCGCGACCGGCTGCACAGTGCCCTGGAGGCCTTCGAGTCCTTCGGCGCCCCGCACTGTGCCGCCCAGGCGCGCGCGGAACTCCGCGCCCTGGGAACCCCGTTGACGGCGCACTCCGACTCCGACCCGGCCGCCGTACTCACCGCCCAGCAGCTGGTGGTGGCCCGGATGGCCGCCGAGGGCGCCACGAACCGCGAGATCGCGGACCGTCTCAACCTCAGCCCCCGCACGATCGACCACCATTTGCGGGGCGTCTTCGCCCGGCTGGGAATCCGATCCCGGATCGAACTGGTACGGCTGCTCGGGGAGTCGCCCTAGCCGTCGGCCGGGTGCGGCTGCGTGGGGGCTGGTCGCGCAGTTCCCCGCGCCCCTTCGGGGGCGCCGATGAAGCGCCCCTTTGGGGGCGCGGGGAACTGCGCGACCAGCCACGATGGCGCCGCACCCGAACCGGCGCGGCCTGCCCCTACGGCGCTTCCCGCATCCGGAACGCCTCCGCGTCCCAGCTCCCGTCCAGCCGCGCCGACAGCCAACTGGGCGCCACCGCACGAAAGTCGGCGGGCGCCAACGCCCCCGCCCCAGCGGGCAGCGCGCCCAGCAGCGGCGCCCCGGCCACCTCCGGCAGGTCGGCCACATTGCACCGCGAGGCCAGGTCGGGGGCGTCCGGCCAGCTCCCGATCACCACTCCCGGCAACTCCAGCCCCCGGGCACGCAGCTCACGGGCCGTCAGCTCCGTGGTGTTCAACGTGCCCAGCCCGGCCGACGCCACCACCAGCACCGGCGCGTTCAGCAGCCGGGCCGCGTCCGCCAGCGTGCCGCCCACCGCGTCGAACCGGACGAGCAGCCCGCCCGCGCCCTCGACCAGCACCAGTTCGTGCTCGGTGGCCAGCTTGGCGGCGGCCTCGGCCACGTCCTGCGGCCGCACGGGGGCCAGCCCCGCCCTGCGGGCCGCCGTGCCCGGTGCCAACGGCTCGGGGAAACGGGCGACTTCGGCCGCCGTCACGGCACCCGCGAGCCGCGCGACCTCGTCGGCGTCCCCGCGCTCGTCGGGGCCTACCCCCGTCTGCGCGGCCTTCAGGACCGCCACCGAGCGGCCCGCCCTGAGCGCGGCGGCGGCGACGGCGGCCGTGGTGACCGTCTTGCCGACCTCCGTGCCCGTCCCCGTGATCACCAGGATCGGCATGCTCATCCCTCCCGCGCGGCGGCGCACACCGCGCGCGCGATCCGTGCCACGTCCGCGTCACCCGTGACGTACGGCGGCATCGTGTACACGAGGTCGCGGAACGGCCGCAGCCACACGCCCTCGCGCACGGCGGCGGCCGTGGCGGCCTTCATGTCGACCTCGTGGTCCAGCTGGACCACCCCGATGGCGCCGAGGACCCGGACGTCCCGCACCCCGGCGAACTCCCGGGCAGGCGCCAGACCCTCCCGCAGCCCCGCCTCGATCCGCTTGACCTCCGCGAGCCAGTCCTGGCCGAGCAGCAGCCCCAGCGACGCACACGCGACCGAGGCCGCGAGCGGGTTGCCCATGAACGTCGGCCCGTGCGCCAGCACCGGCACCTCACCCCGCGAGATCCCGTCGGCCACCCGGGCGGTGCACAGCGTCGCGGCCATCGTCAGGTAGCCGCCGGTCAGCGCCTTGCCGACGCACATCACGTCCGGGGTGACGGCCGCGTGGTCCGCCGCGAACAGCGCGCCGGTGCGCCCGAAGCCGGTCGCGATCTCGTCGAACACGAGCAGCACGTCGTGCGCGTCGCACGCCTCGCGCAGCACCCGCAGGTAGGCGGGGGAGTGGAAGCGCATCCCGCCGGCGCCCTGCACCACCGGCTCCACGATCACCGCGGCCAGCTCGTGCGCGTGCCGCTCGATCACGGACCGCAGGTGCTCGGCGTACGGCTCGTCGTACTCCGCCGGCGGGGCGTCCGCGAACACCTGGCGGGGCAGCACCCCGGACCAGAGCTCGTGCATCCCGCCCTCGGGGTCGCACACCGACATCGGCTGCCAGGTGTCGCCGTGGTAGCCGCCGCGCCAGGTCAGCAGGCGCTGCTTCGCGGGGCGGCCGAGGGAGCGCCAGTACTGCAGGCACATCTTCACCGCGACCTCGACCGACACCGATCCCGAGTCGGCGAGGAAGACGTGCTCCAGGCCGGCCGGCGTGATGTCGACGAGGAGCTTCGCCAGCCGGACGGCGGGCTCGTGGGTGAGCCCGCCGAACATCACATGGCTCATCCTGCCGAGCTGGTCGTGCGCGGCCTCGTTGAGCACCGGGTGGTTGTAGCCGTGGATCGCCGACCACCAGGACGACATCCCGTCGACCACCTCGCCGGAGCCGTCCGCGAGCCGCAGCCGGACCCCGCTCGCCGACTCCACGACGAGCGGTTCGGCCCGGCCGGGCATCGGGCCGTACGGATGCCAGACGTGCCGGCGGTCGAGCTCCAGCAGTTCGGGGACGCCGAGGCCGGGCTCAGGCATTGGGCGCGAGATCCGTTCCGGCTCCCCGGCGGCGGACCGCGACGAGGTCGGTGCGCGGTTCGTTGACGGCGGGGAAGGCCGCACCCCCGGCCGCACCCTCGGCGGCACCTTCATGGGAGCCGCACACCGAGCCGCAGCCGTCCTCGCCGTGGGATCCGCACCCGGCGCCCTCGGCCCCGTGCGACCCGCAGCCGCCGGCCCGGACCTCGGCCCGGTGCTGGGGCAGCGTCACCTCGTCGGCGCCCTCCACCGTGAACCCGGCGTCCGCGATCATCTCCAGGTCGGCCTGGCCCGCCTGGCCCTCGGTGGTCAGGTAGTCGCCGAGGAAGATCGAGTTGGCCAGGTGCAGCGCGAGCGGCTGCATGGTGCGCAGATGGACCTCGCGGCCGCCCGCGATGCGGACCTCCACGTCGGGGCAGACGAACCGCACCATCGCCAGGATGCGCAGGCAGCGCTGCGGGGTGAGGTTCCACTCCTTGGCCAGCGGGGTGCCCTCGACCGGGATCAGGAAGTTCACCGGAACGGAGTCCGGGTCCAGCTCGCGCAGCGAGAAGACCACGTCGACCAGGTCCTCGTCGCTCTCGCCCATGCCGGCGATCAGGCCGGAGCAGGCCGACAGACCCGCCGCGTGCGCCTTGTTGACCGTGTCCACCCGGTCGGCGTACGTGTGGGTGGTCGTGATGTCCCCGTACGTCCCCTCGGACGTGTTGAGGTTGTGGTTGTAGGCGTCCGCGCCCGCCTCGCGCAGCCGCTCCGCCTGGCCGTCGGAGAGCAGGCCGAGGCAGGCGCACACCTCGACGCCCTCGTTCTGCTCCTTGATGGCCTTGATGGTGCCCGCGACCCGGTCCACGTCCCGGTCGGTCGGACCCCGCCCGCTGGCCACCAGGCAGACCCGCTTGGCGCCCCCGGCCAGGCCCGCGGCAGCCGCCTTGGAGGCCTCGTCGGGTTTCAGCCAGCTGTACTTCAGGATCCCGGTGGAGGAGCCCAGCCGCTGCGAGCAGTAGGAGCAGTCCTCGGGGCACAGGCCCGACTTGAGGTTGACCAGGTAGTTGAGTTTCACGCGCCGGCCGAACCACTGCCGGCGCACCTTGCCGGCCGCGGCCACCACGTCGAGCACGTCGTCGTCGGAGGTTGCCAGTACGGCGAGCGCTTCCTCGCGGGTCGGCAGCTCGCGCCGAAGCCCCTTGTCCACCAGCGTGTTCAGCAGGTCCATGAGAGCCGATCCTGTACTACGAGGCTGCTCCGGGCCAAGGAGAGTTTGCACAACCCTGTCAGTTCGACGTGTGGGTATTGCCACACAGTGGGCGCCTGATGATCCCGCTAGGGTCTGTCCACTGCCTACAAATTCACCGGAGGGGCCATGGCGTTCGGCTGGATCGACGAACAGGCGGAACAGCGCCGCCGCGCCGGACTCGTACGGACCCTGCGCCCCCGCCCCGCCGACTCGCCGCTGCTGGACCTGGCGAGCAACGACTACCTGGGCCTCGCCCACCACCCGGAGGTCGCCGAGGGCGCCGCCGGGGCGGCCCGGACCTGGGGCGGCGGCTCCACCGGCTCCCGGCTGGTCACCGGCACGACCGAACTCCACACCGAGCTGGAGCGGGAGCTGGCCGGATTCTGCGGGTTCGAGGCCGCCCTGGTCTTCTCCTCCGGTTACGCGGCCAATCTCGCCGCCGTCACCACGCTCGGCCCGCACGGCTCCCTGATCGTCTCCGACGCCCTCAACCACGCCTCCCTGATCGACGGCTGCCGGCTGGCCCGGGGCGCCACCCAGGTCGTCGGACACGCCGACCCGGACGCCGTGCGCAAGGCCCTCGGGACGCACGAGGGGCCTGCTGTGGCCGTCTCCGACACGGTGTTCTCGGTCGACGGGGACGCGGCACCGCTGGCGGCGCTCGCCGAGGCGTGCCGGGAGCACGGCGCCGGGCTGCTCGTCGACGACGCCCACGGGCTCGGGGTGCTCGGGGACGGCGGGCGGGGCGCGCCGTACGCGGCCGGGCTCTCCGGGGCCGACGACGTGGTGGTCACGGCGACCCTGTCGAAGTCGCTGGGCAGCCAGGGCGGGGTGGTGCTGGGGCCGGCCAGGGTGATCGACCACCTGGTCAACGCGGCCCGGACCTTCATCTTCGACACCGGTCTCGCCCCCGCCGCGGCGGGGGCGGCGCTGGCGGCCCTGCGGCTGCTGCGCCGCGAGCCGGGGCGTGCGGCGCGCTCCCGGGAGGTGGCCGCGGAACTGCACGCACGGCTGACCGCCGCGGGTCTGGAAGCGGTACGTCCGGACGCCGCGGTGGTCTCCGTGCGGGCCCCGTCCCCGGAGCAGGCCGTGCGGTGGGCGGCCGACTGCCGTACGGCAGGCCTGGCCGTGGGCTGTTTCCGTCCGCCGTCGGTGCCGGACGGCATCTCACGGCTCAGGCTGACCGCCCGTGCGGACCTCTCCGGGACCGAGATCGAACGCGCTGTACGTGTGATCGGCGAGACACGACCATGAGTCGGCGTGACACGGCCGGGCCTGGCTCGCGAGCGGATGGGGAGTCGGGAACGGATGGGTGTGGGTCTGACCGATCTCGTTCGCGTGTGGTCAGACTCTTCTGGGGCTGATCAGTCGGCGAGTGCCGCCGTGAAACCCGCCCAGCTCTCGGGGGAGAAGAGCAGTACGGGTCCGGCCGGAGCCTTGGAGTCGCGCACGGCGAGCAGTCCGGCCGACGGGCCGGAGCGCGGCCGTGCCGTCTCCACGCAGTTGTTCGCTCCGGTGCTGTAGCTGCTGCGCAGCCACCGCAGTCCGTGCAGATCAGCACTTGAAGGTACGTTCCGAGGCAGTGCAGTCATGGTGCCTCCTTACGCGCCGTCAGCTATTGCGGCGATGTAATCCAACGAGTCCTCGGGGGAAAGGGCGTGGATCCGGAGCGTGTCGAAGGCCTCCGTGTAGGCCTGGAGGTCTTCTTTCCGCTCCAGGTAGAGGCTACTCGTCAACTGGTCGATAACAACCACGTCCAGATCAGAAGTGCTCGGAAATGAGAAGATTACGAAAGGTCCGGTGATGCCGATATGGGCACCGGCCGCGAACGGCAGCACCTGGAGCCGTACTTGGGGCAGCCGGGCCGCCTCCATCAGCCGCTCCAGCTGCCGTGCCATCACACCGGGACCGCCCACCTCCCGGCGCAGCACCGCCTCGTCCAGCACCGCGCTCAGCTCCAGCGGCGGATCGTTTCGCAGCACGTCCTGCCTGGCCAGGCGCACTTCCACCAGCGTGTCCAGGGAGTCGTCGGCGCGCCCGTCCATGGCCGCCCGGGTCACCGCGCGCGCGTACTCGGGGGTCTGCAGCAGCCCCGGTACGACCAGGGTCTCCAGCGTGCGCATCGTGCCGGCCTGTGACTCCAGGCTGATGAAATCGCGGTAGGCGGGCGGCAGGACCCCACGGTAGGCGTGCCACCAGTGGTGCCGGCCCGCCGTGTCCTCCGACCCCGCCAACACCAGCAGCAACTCGCGCAGTTGCCCCTCCACCACGCCGTAGGCGTCCAGAAGTAACCGCACATCGGCCGGTTTCACACCGCTGGCGCCGGTCTCGATCCGGCTCACTTTCGACTGATGCCAGCCCACCAGACGGGCGGCCTCACCGCTCGTGAGGCCGGCGCCGGTGCGCAGTGTGCGCAGTTCGGCGCCCAGTTTCCGGCGGCGTACCGCGGGACCGTTCTGCATGGGCTACTCCTTACTCCTTCCGAGCCGCCCAAATACGGTCTGAGGTCGCAGAGTTCACCGCTTCGAGCGACAGATATATGCATATCTTGGTGGATCGCTCCCCGTGACCGGCCCGGTAATGGCAGTCTGGCGAAGAAGCACCAGTCCGGGACCGTACTCGAACCATCCGCTCCGTGTCGGACTCCGGTCCCGAGGAAAGGGACGACGTCGCCATGGCAGACCACCTGGAAGCATCCGTCACTCTGCCGAGCGATCCCGCCTCGGTCTCCGCCGCCCGCTCCTACGTGCTGGACACCCTCGCGGAGTGGGGGCTGCCACCGGAGACGGAGACCGCGGACTCCGTCCGCCTCATCGTCTCCGAACTCGCCACCAACGCCGTGCAGCACACCTTCGGGCAGTCACCCACCTTCACCGTGGACCTCGTGCTCGACCGTGACGAACACCTGCGCATCGGCGTCACGGACAGCCATCCGCGCTTTCCCAAGAGACTCCCCGCCGCGGTCCAGCAGGACAACGGGCGCGGCATGGTCATCATCCGCTGGCTGACCGCGGAGTGCGGCGGAAAACTCCGGGTGCGGCCCACCCGGGAGGGCGGCAAGACCGTCTCCATCGAACTGCCCTGGACGGTCCCGGCGGGCACGGTCACGGCGGCCGGCCAGCAGGAACCGTAGCCCTGAGTTCCTGCCGGCCGGCCGACGCGGGAACGGGTCAGCTGACCCGGCCGTACCAGACGCTGCGTGTCCAGATCTTCTGGAGCTTGACCACGTCCCCGGTCTTCGGGGCGTGCCAGATCTTTCCCTTCCCGGCGTAGATGCCGACGTGGTAGACGCTGGACCCCGAGTGGAAGAAGACCAGGTCCCCGGCCTTGCGGTTGCCGGCCGAGATGTGACGGGTCTTGTTGTACTGCTGGGCCGCCGTACGCGGCAGGGTCTTGCCCGCCTTCTTGAACGAGTACAGCGTCAGCCCGGAGCAGTCGAACCTGTTCGGTCCGGTGGCGCCCCACCTGTAGGGCGAACCCTTCTTCGACGCGGCGACCTGAAGTGCCTTCGTCGCCATCGTGGCGGCCGAGGCGTCGGAGGCGACACCCGGTATCACGATCGAACCGCCCACGGCGGCGATGGTCAGTGCCGAGGCCGTACCGGCCCGGGCCATCAGCGACGGAACACGATTGAGCGCAGTCATGCGCAACCCTTCGTCAGCCGCCTGTGAAGGATGACCTGTCGGATTCGGGCTGGCGAAGTTGCCCGGCCGTGTCGCCACGGCTTCACCCCAAGGGCTGCTCGGCCCGGTCATGGCGCGACCGTGCCGGCGACCCGTCGTGCTTGGGTCCTCCACTCCTGCCGATGCACTTCTGTCGACGGGTCAATCCAGGCGGCGGCAGGACTCGGCGTCCGCCCGGACCGCCCCGCCGCTGTGGCGGGGGCTTGTCGTCAGACAGGGATCTTCACTCACGTGTGTCCGAAAATCCCAACGGAACCGTGGATTTGTGGGGTTACTCACCACCCACCCGTTCGGGTGGACAGCCCTGTGTTCGATTCTCCGTCAACTGCCCTGCGTAGCCCCGGACCTGCGCGGAAGCCGTCCGTGGGTACCCCCGCGCAGGCAACCCGAGCGGCTTCCCCGGCCGGGTAAAACCACGCCACGCTCCGCCGAACGGCGGTAACCCCTTTGGGTCGTTTCGACTCCGGCCCGCGCGTCCCGTCGACGGCACGGACCGGAGTCCGGCGGGTGTCACGGTACGCAGTCGGGCGGGAGTACGACGCGAGCGGTCCGGCGCTCACCGTCGAGCACCCGCAACGCGCGTGCCAGCGTGTCCCCGTGCAGCTCCGTCTCGCCCCGCAGATGCATCAGGGCCAGGGCGTCACGCAGCTCGGACGCCGCGCGCACCAGCGCCTGCGCGGCGCGCAGCCCACGGTAGGTGTCCTCGTTGCGCGCCGGATTGATCCGGCCCAGTAAATCCACCACGTCCAGGTAACGGTCGATCAGCTCGCCCTCGGCGCGGGTCAGCGCGGGCAGCGGCGGCAGCTCCGGCGGCAGCATCGGCCGCTCACCCCGCGTCCGGCAGGCCGGGCAGCGCCCGGCGGGTGGGCATGACCCGGTCCACCAGGCCGTAGGCCAGCGCCTGCGGGGCGTCCAGGACCAGGTCCCGCTCCAGGTCCTGGTGCACCTGTTCGGCCGTACGCCCGGTGTGCCGGACGAGCATCCCCTCGACCATCGCCCGGACCCGGTCCAACTCCGCCGCCTGGATGGCCAGATCACTCGGCTGGCCCTGTACCGGTTCCGGCAGCGACGGCTGCTGCAGCACGATGCGCGCGCCGGGCAGCACGGACCGCTTGCCCGGTGTGCCGGCCGCCAGCAGCACCGCGGCCGACGCCCCGGCCTGCCCGAGGCAGACCGTCTCCACGTCGCAGCTCACGTACTGGACCGTGTCGTAGACCGCGGCCATCGCGGTGTAGGACCCGCCCGGGGAGTTGATGTACAGCGAGATGTCCCGCTCCGGAGCCGCGTACTCCAGATACATGAACTGGGCCATCACGTCGTTGGCCGAGACCTCGTCGACGGGCGTGCCGAGGAAGACGATCCGCTCCTCAAGCAGCTTCGCGTACGGATCCAGGGTGCGCTGCCCCGCGGTCGTGCGTTCCGTGAACTCGGGCAGGACGTAGCGGGCGGACGGTCGGGTCATGGCGTACCCCTCCTCGCGACTGAGGCAGCCCGGGGGCCGGGCTCTCTGCTGAAAATGTACAGGACGTACAGATCATCAAGAGGGGATTCCGCTGTCACCGAACAAGATGTGATGTCCGGGGTGCCCCGTAAGCTGGGTTCATGGCCTACGAGATTCCGGTGACCCAAGCCAGGGCTGAGCTCGCCGAACTGATCAACAGGGTGGTGTACGGCGGTGAGCGCGTCGTCGTGACGCGCCACGGCAAGCCGCTGGTCGCCCTCGTCTCCGCCGCCGACCTCGAACGCCTCGAAGAGCTCCCGGAACCGGCCGAGGAGCACGTGGACCACGTCGTCAGCTCGGTCTCCACGGTCCGGGAGACCGCCGCGGTCCGCCCCGAACGCGGCCGCTTCGGCATCGCGGCGGAGCACAGGGGAGCCGCAGGCTCCTGAACAGGCGGCGCCACACGGGCCGGGCGCTCAGCCGAACGTGCCGCAATGCGCGGTCATTCGCCCGCGGCGCCATCGTGGCTGATCGCGCAGTTCCTCCCCCAGCCTTCCAAGCCGGGGGCACCCCCAGCGCCCTTTCGGTGAGAACCGTCTCGTCGAGGCGCTCCAAAGGCTTGTGCCCGCCGGTACCCCCCGAGCATCCGGGTGAGGGCCGTTCGGGTGGCGCCCCCTCCCGCGCACCGGTCGTGCGGCTCGTGTGCCGGTCATGAAGTGATCAAGGTCCGGTTAACGTCGCCGAAACTCCGGCAAACTAGCCTGCCGATCCACGCCACCTGGGGTTTTCCTAGCCGGATTGGGTCCGTGAGCCCAATTCGTCGCGGTGGCCGCGGCAACCGGGCCCCGCACGGTCCGGAGCGAGGACTGTGAGGTGGGACGTGCAACTGACCCCGCACGAGCAAGAGAGGCTGCTGATCCACGTGGCGGCCGACGTGGCCGAGAAGCGCCGGGCCCGCGGGCTCCGGCTGAACCACCCCGAGGCGATCGCCCTCATCACGTCGCACATCCTCGAAGGCGCGCGGGACGGCCGAACCGTCGCCGAACTCATGGCCTCCGGGCGCAAGCTGCTCACCAGGGACGACGTCATGGAGGGCATCCCCGAGATGATCCACGACGTCCAGGTCGAGGCGACCTTCCCGGACGGCACCAAGCTCGTCACCGTCCACGACCCGATCGTCTGAGGAGGCCGTCGATGATTCCCGGAGAGGTGCTCTTCGCCGACGGGCCCGTCGTATTCAATGCGGGCCGTGAGGTCACCCGGCTGACCGTCCTCAACGCCGCCGACCGGCCCGTCCAGGTCGGCTCCCACTACCACTTCGCCGAGGCCAACCCCGGACTGGAGTTCGACCGCGAGGCGGCCCGCGGCAAGCGGCTGAACGTCCCCGCCGGCACCGCCGTCCGCTTCGAGCCCGGCATCCCGGTCGGCGTCGAACTCGTCCCGCTCACCGGCGCCCGGGTGGTCCCCGGGCTGCGCGGCGAGACCGGAGGTGCCCTCGATGCCTGAGATCTCCCGCGCCGCCTACGCCGACCTGTTCGGACCGACCACCGGTGACCGGATCCGGCTCGCCGACACCGACCTGATCGTCGAGATCGAGGAGGACCGTTCCGGCGGCCCCGGACTCGCCGGGGACGAGGCGGTCTTCGGCGGCGGCAAGGTCATCCGCGAATCCATGGGCCAGTCGCGTGCTACGCGCGCAGACGGCACCCCCGACACGATCATCACCGGTGCCGTGATCATCGACCACTGGGGCATCGTCAAGGCCGACATCGGCATCCGCGACGGCCGGATCACCGGCATCGGCAAGGCCGGCAACCCCGACACCATGGACGGCGTCCACCCCGACCTGGTGATCGGCCCCGAGACCGAGGTCATCGCCGGCAACGGGCGCATCCTCACCGCGGGCGGTGTCGACGCGCACGTCCACTTCATCTGCCCGCAGATCGCCGACGAGGCGCTGGCGGCCGGGATCACGACGCTGGTGGGCGGCGGCACCGGGCCCGCCGAGGGCTCGAAGGCGACCACCGTCACCCCCGGCCCGTGGCACCTCGCCCGGATGCTGGAGGCGATGGAGCAGTACCCGCTCAACATCGGCTTCCTCGGCAAGGGCAACACCGTCTCGCACGAGGCGATGCTCTCCCAGATCCGCGGCGGGGCACTCGGGCTGAAGCTGCACGAGGACTGGGGGTCGACCCCGGCCGTCATCGACGCGGCCCTCAGCGTCGCCGACCGGACCGGCATCCAGGTCGCCATCCACACCGACACCCTGAACGAGGCGGGCTTCGTGGCGGACACCCTCGCCGCGATCGGCGGGCGGGGCATCCACGCGTACCACACCGAGGGCGCGGGTGGCGGGCACGCCCCGGACATCATGACCGTCGTCTCCGAACCGCACGTGCTGCCGAGTTCGACGAACCCGACCCGGCCGTACACGGTGAACACCGCCGAGGAACACCTCGACATGCTGATGGTGTGCCACCACCTCAACCCGGCGGTGCCGGAGGACCTGGCCTTCGCCGAGTCGCGGATCCGGCCGTCGACCATCGGCGCCGAGGACATACTCCACGACCTCGGCGCGATCTCGATCATCTCCTCCGACGCACAGGCCATGGGGCGGGTCGGCGAGGTGATCCTGCGGACCTGGCAGACCGCGCACGTGATGAAGCGGCGGCGGGGCGCGCTGCCGGGGGACGGGCGGGCCGACAACCACCGCGTACGGCGCTACGTCGCCAAGTACACGATCAACCCCGCGCTCGCGCAGGGGCTGGCTCGCGAGATCGGCTCGGTCGAGACCGGGAAGCTCGCCGACCTCGTGCTCTGGGAGCCCGCGTTCTTCGGGGTCAAGCCGCAGGTCGTCCTCAAGGGCGGCCAGATCGCCTACGCGCAGATGGGCGACGCCAACGCGTCGATCCCGACGCCCCAGCCGATCCTGCCGCGCCCGATGTACGGGGCGATCGGGCGGGCGCCGGCCGCCAACTCCTTCAACTTCGTCGCCCCGTTGGCGATCGAGGACGGCCTGCCGGAACGGCTGCAGCTCGGGAAGCGGTTCGTCGCCATCGAGTCGACCCGCGGGGTGACCAAGGCGGACATGCGGGAGAACGACGCGCGCCCGCACGTCCGGGTCGACCCCGACAGCTTCGCCGTGCACATCGACGGGGAGCTGGTCGAGGCGACACCGGCCGCCGAACTGCCCATGGCCCAGCGTTACTTCCTCTTCTGAGAGCGGGTGGGTGCGGTGTCCCGTGCAGCGTTGCTGGTGCTGGCCGACGGCCGTTTCCCCGCCGGAGGGCATGCGCACTCCGGCGGGGCGGAGGCGGCCGTCAAGGCAGGCCGGATCACCGGGGCCGCGAGCCTGGAGGAGTACTGCCGGGGGCGGCTGCACACGGCGGGGCTGGTGGCGGGTGCGGTCGCCGCGGCTGCGGTACTGGGCGCGGACGTACGGGAGCTGGACGCCGCGGCCGACGCGCGGACGCCGTCGGCCGCGCTGCGGGGCGCTGCGCGCAGGCTCGGGCGGCAGCTGCTGCGGGCCGCGCGGGTGGCCTGGCCGTGCGCCGAACTCGACGCCCTGGGCCGGGAGTTCCCCAAGGGGGCGCATCAGCCGGTGGTGTTGGGGGTGGTGGCCAGGGCGGCCGGGCTCTCGGCTCAGGACGCGGCGTACTGCGCGGCGTACGAGTGTGTGAGCGGGCCGGCGACGGCGGTGGTGCGGTTGCTGGGGCTGGATCCGTTCGAGGCGACGGGGGTGCTGGCGCGGCTGGCGGGGGAGGTGGACCGGGTGGTCGACCGGGGGGTGGAGGCGGCGCGGGGGGTGGTCGGCGGGGCTGGGGTCGAGGCGTTGCCTGCGGCTTCGGCGCCGTTGATGGAGATCGGGGCGGAGTGGCATGCGGGGTGGGCGGTGCGGTTGTTCGCGTCGTAGGGGGTTTTCTCGCCCCCGCCGCCCCTACCCGTCCCGTCCTCCAGGGGGTGGGCCCCCTTCGACCGCCCGGTTCGGGGGCTGCCGCCCCCGGACCCCCGCATCGGCCTCCGGCCTCGTCCTCAAACGCCGGACGGGCTGGAGGAGGGGGCGGGCCTGTAGTTGTCCGCGAGGGGTGGGCGGGCTGAAACGCAAAGCTTGTTGAAAAGGAGCCGAACATGCATCTCGACCACGATCACCAGCACGGCCCGGCTGCGATCAGTGCCGACGCCCGGCGGCTCGACGGGTCCCGCCGTGCCCTCCGTATCGGGCTCGGTGGGCCCGTCGGGTCCGGGAAGACCGCCACCGTGGCCGCGCTGTGCCGGGCGCTGCGGGACGAGTTGTCGCTCGCCGTCGTCACCAATGACATCTACACCCGCGAGGACGCCGAGTTCCTGCTCCGGGAGGCGGTGCTGCCGCCGGAGCGGATCGCCGCCGTCGAGACGGGGGCGTGCCCGCACACCGCGATCCGGGACGACATCTCGGCCAATCTGGAAGCCGTGGAGGACCTGGAGGACGAGGTCGGGCCGCTGGACCTCATCCTCGTCGAGTCGGGCGGGGACAATCTCACCGCCACCTTCTCCAAGGGGCTCGTGGACGCGCAGATCTTCGTGATCGACGTGGCGGGCGGGGACGACATCCCGCGGAAGGGCGGGCCGGGTGTGACCACCGCCGATCTGCTCGTCGTCAACAAGACGGACCTGGCGCCCTACGTCGGGTCGGACCTGGCGCGGATGGCCGCCGACGCCAAGGCGCAGCGCGCCGAACTGCCCGTCGTCTTCCAGTCGTTGCGCAGCGAGGCCGGCGTCGCGGAGGTGGCCGCGTGGGTGCGGGAGCGGCTCGTGGCGTGGGCCGTATGACGGCGACGGGCGTACGCGCCGTCGCTCGGATCGTCGCACGGGACGACGGGCGGGGCGGTACCTCGCTCCCGGTGCTGGAGGGCGAGGGGCCGCTCGCGCTGCGCCGTACCCGGGGAAGCGGGGCCGAGGCCCGGGTGATGGTCGTCGGGGCGATGAGCGGGCCGCTCGGCGGGGACCGGTTCGGGATCGAGGCCCGGGTCGAGGAAGGGGCCCGGCTGTCCGTCGGGTCGGCCGCCGCGACCATCGCCCTGCCGGGGCAGGGGAAGGAGGAGGCGCGGTACGACGTGCGCCTCGATGTCGCCGACGGCGGTGAACTGCGCTGGCTGCCCGAGCAGTTGATCTCGGCCAGGGGGAGCGAGCTGTGCGTGACGACCCGCGTCGAGGTCGGCGCGCGCGGGCGGCTCGTGCTGCGTGAGGAGCAGGTCCTCGGGCGGGTGGGGGAGGAGCCGGGTCGGCTCGGCAGCCGGCTCACCGTGCGGGTGGCCGGGAGGGCCGTGCTGGATCAGGAGCTGGCCTGCGGGCCCGGGGCGCCGGGCGGCTGGGACGGGCCCGCCGTGCTGGCGGGACAGCGCGCGGTCGGGCAACTCGTCGTCGTACGACCGGAGTTCGCGGAGCACCCGGTGGCGGCGCGGATGCTGGGGGAGGATGCCGCGCTCACTCCGCTCGCCGGGCCCGCGGTGTTGGTGAGTGCGGTGGCCGCCGATGCGCTGCGGCTGCGCCGGGTCCTGGACGCGGCGTTGGCCGAGTTGGGCGGTTGATCGCTCAGCGGGACCTCGGAGTCCGGTTATCGGATTGGTAAAGACGGCTGTTGGGCCCTGTTCTCAGGGACCTCACAGCCGGAAGGATCTCCCCTGACCATTCGCCATGAGGTACGGGGAGGGGCCCACTTGAGGGACAACTTCAGATCGAGGAGCCGGACGCTGGCGCTCGGTTCGGCCGGAGCGCTCGTCACGGCCGGCCTGATCGCCGGTGCCCTCGCGGCACCCGCCGCCGGCGCCGAGGCCCGGCACGGCGGCCAGGACCGCGCGCAGCAGGGCGCGGCGATCGCCGCCGCACGGGCCAACAAGGCCGAGATCGCCTGGGCCGACTGCCCGGCCGACTGGGCCCTGACCAAGCCCGTCCAGTGCGGCTGGGTCAGCGTGCCGCTCGACTACACCAAGCCCTACGGCAAGCAGATCAGGCTCGCCGTCGACCGAATAGGCAGCACGGGAACGACGGCGGAGCGCCAGGGCGCGCTCGTCTACAACCCCGGCGGCCCCGGCGGCTCGGGCATGCGCTTCCCGCTCCGGGTCACCAGCAAGAACCCCCTGTGGGTCAACGCCTCGAAGGCGTACGACTTCGTGGGCTTCGACCCGCGCGGCGTCGGCCACTCGGCGCCCATCTCCTGCCAGGACCCGCAGGAGTTCGTGAAGGCCCCCAAGGCCGACCCGGTGCCGGACACCGAGGCCGACAAGACCGCGCAGCGGAGGCTCGCCGAGCAGTACGCGGACGGCTGCGCCGAGCGCACCGGCCGCGCGATGCTCCAGCAGATGACCACCGCGAACACCGCCCGCGACCTCGACGTCATCAGGGCCGCGCTCGGCGAGAAGAAGCTCAACTACCTCGGTGTCTCCTACGGCACCTACCTCGGCGCGGTGTACGGGACGCTGTTCCCGGGCCACGTGCGCCGGATGATCGTCGACAGCGTCGTCAACCCGTCGCGGAAGAACATCTGGTACCAGGCCAACCTGGACCAGGACGTCGCCTTCGAGGGCCGCTGGAAGGACTGGGAGGACTGGGTCGCCGCGCACGACTCCGCCTTCCACCTGGGGACCACGCGGGACGCCGTGCAGGCCAAGTGGCTCCAGCTGCGCGCCACCGCCAAGGCGAACCCGATCGGCGGGGTCGTCGGACCGGCCGAGCTGATCGGCTTCTTCCAGAGCGCGCCGTACTACGACTCCTCGTGGGTCCCGGTCGCCACGGTGTTCAGCAAGTACTTCGCCGGCGACACCCAGGCCCTGGTCGACGCGGCCGGCCCGGACCTGACCGACACGGCAGGCAACATCACGTCGGAGAACGGCAACGCCGTCTACACCGCCGTCGAGTGCACCGACGCCAAGTGGCCCACCGGCTGGCACAAGTGGGACCGCGACAACACCGAGCTCAACCAGCAGTACCCGTTCATGACCTGGGCCAACGCATGGCTCAACCTGCCGTGTGCCACCTGGCCGGTCAAGCAGCAGACGCCGGTGGAGGTCAGGACCCACAAGGGCCTGCCGCCGGTGCTGATCGTGCAGTCCACGCGTGACGCCGCCACCCCGTACGCCGGCGCCGTCGAACTGCACAAGCGCTTCCAGGGCTCCCGTCTCATCACCGAGCAGGGCGCCGGCTCGCACGGCGTGACCGGCCTGGTCAACCCGTGCATCAACAGCCGCGTCGACACCTACCTGCTCACCGGCACGCTGGACGGCGCGGACGTCACCTGCACCCCGCACGCCACCCCGCAGCCGTAACCACCGCTCCCCGCACGACGACGAGGGGCGGCCGGAACACCTCCGGCCGCCCCTCACCGCTGCGTCCACCGCCTCAACTCAGCGGCGCCCGCGGGAACCTGCGCTCCTTCTCGCCCTTCGCCGCCGCCTGGCCGGCCTTGACGACGGCCGCGTACTCGTCGACGTACTCCTGCTCGGACAGGGACAGGATGGCGTACATGATCTCGTCGGTGATGGCCCGCAGGACGGCCTTCTCGTGCTCCATCCCGGCGTACCGGGAGAACTCCATGGGCTTGCCGAAGCGGATCACGACGGGGTGGACGTTCGGGACGACCTTGCCGGGCGGCTGCGCCTCGAAGGTGCCGATCATCGCGCAGGGGATCACCGGGACACCGGCCCGCAGCGCCATCACGGCCACCCCGACCTTGCCCTTGTACAGGCGCCCGTCGTGCGAGCGCGTGCCCTCCGGGTAGATGCCGAGCAACTCGCCCTTGCCCAGCACCCCCAGCCCCTCCCGGATCGCGGCCTGGCCGGCCTCCTTGCCGGAGCGGTCCACCGGGATCTGCCCGGCGCTGCGGAAGAAGAAGGCGGTCAGCCGGCCCCGCACCCCCGGCCCCGTGAAGTACTCGGCCTTGGCGAGGAAGGTGATGCGCCGCTTGAGGACGGCCGGCATCAGGAAGTGGTCGGAGAAGGAGAGGTGGTTGCCGGCGATGATCGCCGGTCCGGTCGCCGGCACATGTTCCAGGCCCTCGATCCGCGGCCGGAACACCACTCTCAACAGCGGCCCCAGCAGTACGTACTTGAGCAGGTAGTAGAACACGGCTCGCCCCTCAGTTCGCCGGCTCCCCTGTGAGCCGGTGTTGTCCCAGTTCATCAGTGCTTTCACAGCGTTCGGCTCATGTGCGCCCGTGGTCGTCCGTCGCCGTGTTTCGCCGTCCCTGAGCTGACCCTTGGCCGACCGGGGCGGATGCTGTTGAGATTTTCTGGATCTTTGATTCAGTGTCCCAGCGATACGAGGCCGGGTCACTACAAGCGGATACGCGGATACCCTGACGCACTCCTCGTCTGTGGGTGATCTTCGCCGTACCGGGGCGCCATGGGCGCGTTCTCAGTCCGGCGGATCAGGTTGCTGTTCCAGCCGGTATCCGTGCCCCCGCAACGTGGTGATCCGGGGAAGACGGACCGGCCGCCCGCCCGTCCGCGCCGCCTCGGTGAGTCTGCGGCGCAGGCTGGCCAGCGTCACACTCCTTGGCCCGCAGCGGGACGTCGGCGCCGAGCAGTGCGCAGCGACGGGCCGTCACGTCGACGACCAGATCGCCCAGCCGTACCGGCTCCCGGGCTGGCGCGGCTACCACCTGCCGTCTGAGGTGCGCCCGCAGCCGGGCCAGCAGCACGGTCAGGCTGAACGGCTTGACCAGGTAGTCGTCGGCCCCCGCGTCCAGCCCGGCGATGATGTCGATGTCGTCGGTCCGTGCGGTCAGCACGACGATCAGCAGGTCCGGGAGGCGGGCGCGCAGCTGCCGAGCGACGTCCAGGCCGTCCATGTCGGGCAGCCCCAGGTCCAGGAGCAGTACCTCGTACGGTGCCCGCCCGGCCTCCGCCAGTGCGCCCGCTCCGGTACGGCACCACGTCGGGGCGTAGTCGTGGCCACGCAGGCCGGTCTCCAGGACTTCTCCCGCCACTGCCGGGCCGTGACCGAGGGCGACCTGACGGCACGGGCCGCCCCGAGCAGCGTCGCCGAGATCGACGGGGCTCGCCCAGGACGACGACGCCCGGCTGCGGCCCGTGCTGACCGAGGCGCTGGCCACCACCGAGCGCCTGCGCCACACGGTGGAGGAGGCGCTGCGCCTGTCCCGCTCCCGGGAGACGGCCCGCCCCACTGCCGGGACGATCGCCGTGCGGCATGTGCTGCGGGAGACGGAGGAACGGTGGCACGGCCTCTTCGCCCAGGACGGCAGACGCCTGGAGTGCACCGGCCAGGACGCACCGGCCGGCGTCCGCGTTCCCGGCGGGCCCGTGTCGGAAGTGCTCGGGATCCTGCTGGACAACTCCCGGGCGCACGGGCGCGGCACGGTCCGCGTGGCGGTGCGGGACCTGCACCACGCCCTCGCCTTCGACGTGAGCGGCGAGGGCGCCGTGACGGGCGAGCCGTCCCGGCTCTTCGACCGCGGCCGCACCGGGGACGGGCACGGAACGGGCATCGGCCTGGCCCTCGCGCGTGACCTGGCCGTCTCGCTCGGAGGCAGGCTCTCCCTGTCCAGCAGACACCCGGCCACGTTCACCCTGCTCCTTCCTGTCGGACAGGACGAGACACACGGGGCGGCGACAAGCGGGTGAGCATGCCGCGGGGCCGCCCTGGTGGATGTCACCTGGGCGGCCCCGTCCGGTGGGGATCAGCCGGTCGGTCCTGCCGGCGTCGTGGTGGTCTTGAAGCCCTCCGTCTTGTTGGCCTGGACGGCGAAGTCGTTGGTGAACGTCTTGCTGAGGTCCACCGAGCCCTTCACGTTGCCGACGAGCTGCTCCGTGGCCAGGGAGGTCTTCGGACCGCCGGCCGGCATGATGCCGTCCGGGAGGAACTGGCCCTTGTCCTCGGTCAGGGCGGTGATGTAGTCGGCCTTGGTCACCAGCTGGTTCGACACGAACGACGCCGGCAGCTTGTTCGCGATGTCGGCCGCGCTGTGCGCGTTGATCCAGTGCATGGTGGCGACCAGCGCGTCGACGACCTTCTGCACCGTGTCCTTGTGCGCGTTCACCCAGTCGGTGCGGGCGAGCACGCTGGCCGCCGGGTAGGCGCCGCCCATCGCCGCCGTGGCGCCCTGCGTGGTGGCCAGGTCGATCGCGGAGGTGCCGGCCCCCTTCTTCTGGATCGCGGCGACCGTCGGCTGCGTCGTCATCACACAGTCGACCTTGCCGTTCTGCAGCGCGGCGATGGCGGTTGAGCCCGCACCGACGCCGATGCGGTGGAACTGACTCGTCTTGACGCCCTTCTTGGCGGCCAGGAACTGGGTGAGCGTGTCGGTGCCCGAGCCCAGGTCGGTGACGCCGAGGGTCTTGCCCTTGAAGTCGGCGCCCGAGCTGACGCCCGACTTCTTGGTGCACATCTCCCGCTCGCCCGGCGCGCCGGACAGCTGGACGACGTCCTCGACCGCCTTGCCCTTCGCCTGGAACTCGATCGTGTGGTTGTACCAGGCACCCGCCATGTCGACCTGCCCCGAGGCCATGGCCTCCTCGGCGCCGACACCGCCGTCCTGCTCGGTGCTGAGCTGGACGTCGACGCCGTACTTCTTGTAGAAGCCGAGGTTCTGGGCGAGCTGGTAGGGCAGGTAGATCTGCTTGTCTATGCCGCCGACCATGAGCTTGACGGTCGGTGTGCCGCCGGAGCCGCTCGTCGCGGTGGTGCTGCCGGAGTTGCTCGAACAGGCGCTGACAGCGCCGAGAGTGAGAACGGCGAGGAGAGACGCGGCAACGGTGGCGGGTCGTCTGGACATGGCTGGCCACATTCCTTTTCTGAGATCTTCTGAGGTCGAACAGGGAAGAGCGGAGCAGGGGAAGGGAGGAGTCAGAGGGCGTTCGACGCCTCGGAGGGGGCCGGCGGACGCCAGGACAGCAGCCGGCGTTCGAGCTTGCCGATCACCCACTCGGCGCCGAGCACGATGACCGAGATGACGAGCATCGTCGCGAACACCCCGTTGGGATCGAAGTTGTTCTGCGCTGTTTTGATGACCAGGCCCAGGCCGCTCTGCGCGCCGAGCACCTCCCCGACCAGCGCGCCGACGATGGCGAAACCGAAGGCGCTGTGCAGGCTGGCGATGATCCACGTGAGCGCGGAGGGCACGGTGACATGCCGGATGATCTGCAGCTGGGAGGCGCCGAGCACCCTGGCGTTGGCGAGGATGTTGCGGTCGACCTCGCGCACGCCCTGGAAGGCGTTGAAGAACACGATGAAGAACACCAGCACCGCGGCGAGCAGGATCTTGGGCAGTACGCCGATGCCGAACGCGACGATGAAGATCGAGCCGAGGACGATCCGCGGGATCGCGTTGACCATCTTGATGTAGGGGCCGAGGACGTCGGCGAGGAAGCGGCTCTGGCCGAGCGCGACGCCGAACACCACACCGGCGACGGCCCCGACGGCGAAGCCGACGAGTGCCTCCTGGATCGTCGTCCAGATGTTCGCGTAGAAGGACCCGAACTCGGTGCCGTGCCGAAAGAGGTCGACCAATCGACTGGCGATGCCGGAGGGCTGCCCGAAGAAGAACGGGTCGACGATCCCCCAGGTGGTGAACGCCTGCCAGCCGCCGACGACGAGGACGGCGAGGCCGATGCGGCCCGCCCACACCAGGGCGACGCGGCGCCGACGGGCGCGTCTGGCGGCAGTCGCGGCCGAGAGCTGTGCGCCGTCCCTGAGGGGAGCGGGGGAAACCGCGGACGTCGTGCTCATGCCGTACCTCCTGCGGTGCGTGCGTAGGCGCGCTCCACCTCCTCGCGCAGCGAGTCCCAGATCTGGTGCTGAAGTTCGATGAAGCGGGGCTGGAAGCGGATCTCCTGGACCGAGCCGCGCGGGCGCGGCAGGTCGATGTCGAAGACCGCCTTGACCGACCCGGGGCTGGACGTCATGACGACGACCCGGTCGGCGAGCGCCACGGCCTCGTCGAGGTCGTGGGTGATGAAGATGACCGACGGGCGGATCTGCTCCCACAGGCCGAGCAGTTCCGTGGACATGATCGCCTTGGTCTGCACGTCCAGGGCGCCGAACGGCTCGTCCATGATCAGGATCCGGGGTTCGTTGATCAGCGCCGCGGCCATCGCCACGCGCTTGCGCATGCCGCCGGAGAGCTGGTGCGGATAGCGGTCCTCGAACCCCGCGAGGCCCACCCGCCGCAGCCAGTCGCGTGCCGAGGCCTGGGCCTGCTGCTTGGGTACTTTGCGGAAGACGGGGCCCATCAGGACATTGCCGAGCACGGTCTTCCAGGGCAGCAGCGCGTCGGCCTGGAACATGAAGCTGACGCCGTCGGTGACGCCGTCCACCTCACGGCCGCCGACTTTGACCGAGCCCTCGCTGGGCCGGTCGAGCCCGGAGACCATGCCCAGCGTCGTGGACTTCCCACAGCCGGTCGGGCCCACCACCGCGCAGAACTGGCCGGGCTCCACGGTGAACGAGACGTCCTGCAGCGCCGTGAACACCTCACCGGCGGGAGTCAGAAATCGTTTGGTGAGCCCGGAGATCTCGACTCGCGCGCTGTCCGGGCCGGCCTTCCCGGCCACCGGACTCACCGCGGCGTCGTGTCGCGAAGCCATCTGAGTTTGTCTCCTTCCTGACCTCGGGGGTCGAACCTCGGGGGTCGAGGAAGGCAGACGCTAGAGGCCGCCCGGTGTTACGTCGCTGTTTCCTCCGTATCCCGCGTAAGCCGTGTTAGCCGGACTTCTGCTCGTTCTGCTCAGCGATCCGGGGGTGGGCAGCAGGCCGAGGCGGGGGGCACAATCACGCCACCACGGGTACGGCGAAGAGGCCGCGCCCGGCAGCCGTACGACAGGCGAGAAACACGAGGGACACTGGTGAAACCGATCCGTATCCCGGTCGGACGTGGCGGGAAGGGGCGGCTCTCCGCGCGGATTCTGGCCAACCAGCTGGCCATACTGGCGCTGACCGGGCTGATCGGTTTCGTGCTGTTCGCCTTCGCACAGCGGGGTGAGATCGACCGCGCCTACGAGCAGCGGGCGCTGGACATCGCACAGACCACGGCCGCCGAACCGCAGATCCGGCAGGCCATGGAGTACGGGGGCGGCGGCGACGTGGTGCAGACCGTGGCCCAGCGGATCCGCAGGGCGTCGGGCGCGTCGTACGTGGTCGTGCTCGACCTGCACGGCATCCGCCACTCCCATCGCGACCCGGCACTGGTCGGCGAGCCTACGGGTGATCCCATCGTGGTGCTGGACGGCAGGCCGCACGTCGGCACCGACCAGGGCGCGACCGGGCGGTCCGCCAACGGCAAGGCTCCGCTGTACGGGCCCTCCGGCAAGCTGGTCGGCGAGGTGTCCGCCGGCATTCCCGAGCGGTACGTGCTGGGCGAGCTGTGGCGCGAGCTGCCGACCTTCGGCCTGTACAGTGCCACCGCGGTGGCGCTCGGCTCGGCGGCCGCGTTCCTGCTGGCCGGGCGGCTCAAGCGGACGACGTTCGGACTGGAGCTGGAGGAGATCGCCGGGTTGCTGCAGGACCGCGAAGCGATGCTGCACGGCATCCGGGAGGGAGTCGTCGCCTTCGATCCGGACGGCAGGATCACGGTCGTCAACGACGAGGCCCGCGACCTGCTCGGCCTCGGCACCGCGCTCGGCAGCACGCTGGCGGAGGTGCTGCCGGACGGGCGGCTGCGCCGCGCTCTGGACGGCACTTTGACCGGCAGCGACATCAGCGTGCTCACCGACGACCACTGCCTGGTCGTCAACCGGATGCCGGTGGCCCTGCACGGCCGTGAGCTGGGCGCCGTGGTCACCGTGCGCGACCGCACCGAGCTCATCGGGCTGCTGCGCGAGCTGGACTCGGTGCGCGGGCTCACCGACGCGTTGCGCGCCCAGCAGCACGAGTTCACCAACCGGATGCACACGGTGGCCGGCCTGCTCGACATCGGCGACCACGACGCCGCCTACGAGTTCGCCGTCGAGACGGCCGGCGCCGAGCAGGCGCTGACCGAGTCCGTACGGGAACGGATCGGCAACCCGCTGCTCGTGGGACTGATCGTCGCCAAGACCACGGTGGCCGCGGAACGCGGAGTGCGGATCGTCCTCAGCGACGACTCCGCCCTGGGCGAGGACCCGCCGCATCTGCACCGGCTGCTGACCATCGTCGGCAACCTGCTGGACAACGCGATCGACGCGTCGACGAACGGACCGGCGCGGCCGGGCGGCTGTGAGGTGCGGTTGTCGCTGATCGAGGCCGTCGACGTGGTGCGGGTGGAGGTGGCCGACACCGGGCCGGGCATTCCGCCGGGCGCCACCGAGTCGATCTTCGAGGACGGCTGGTCGACCCGTCCGGACCGGGGCACCGCCCGGCGCGGCCTGGGACTCGCCCTCGTCCACCGGCTGGTGCAGCGGCACGACGGCACGATCACGGTCAGCGAGGGGCCGGGCGCGGTCTTCACCGTGACGCTGCCCGTGACCGACACCGCCCCCGCCCCGCAGGGCGCTCTGTTCACCACGGCTCTGCCGGTACCGGTCGGCGCGGCGGAAGGCATCGCGGGAGGTGACCGCTGGTGATCCGGACCCTGGTGGTGGACGACGACTTCCGGGTCAGCCGCATCCACTGCGACTACGCGTCCCGCGTCAAGGGCTTCGAGGTGGTCGGCCAGGCGGCGACCGTGGACGCGGCGCTGGACGCGGTTAACGACCTCCACCCCGACCTGCTGCTGCTCGACATCTTCCTGCCCGACGGCAGCGGACTCGACGTCCTGCGCCGCCTGAGCGGAGACGAGGGCGGCGACCGGCCCGACGCCATCATGATCACCGCCGACCGGGACATCACCTCGGTGCGGACCGCGATGAAACTGGGCGCCGTCGGCTACCTGGTCAAACCCTTCGGCGCGCCCGACCTCGCCGAACGGCTCACCGCCTACCGCGAGCTCCAGCACCGGATGGACGCCCTCGGCACCGTCCCGGAGACCGACCAGGCCGACGTGGACGCCCTGTTCAGCGCCGCCCGTCCGCCTGCCGTGCCCCGCGTCCCCGCCAAGGGCCACTCCGCACCGACCCTCGCCCTGTTGCACCAGACCCTGCGCACCACCCACGACGCCCTGTCGGCCGCGGAGGCAGCCGAACGCACCGGCGTCTCCCGTGCCACGGCCCAGCGCTATCTCTCCTACCTGGTCAAGGAAGGCATGGTCCGGCTCGAACTGCGCTACGGAGCCACCGGACGCCCCGAGCACCGTTACCGCGCCGCGCACTGAGCAGGATCCGGGCAGGGCGGCGGGAACGAGCGCCGGGGTGTCCTGGCCGGTGCGCGGGCGACGAGTCGAGACGCAGGCCGCCCGGCTAAGCCGACGTGGGCGGCTGCGGGGAGCGGAGGACGAGCAGGGTGATCTCGCTGGGCGCGAAGACGCGGAACGGCGGCCCCCAGAAGCCGGTGCCGCGGCTGGTGTACAGAAGAGTGCGGGTGCCGTGCCGGCTCAGGCCGGCGAGGGCGGGCTGGTCGAGGCGGACCAGGTGGTGGAAGGGCCAGATCTGGCCGCCGTGGGTGTGGCCGGAGAGCTGGAGGTCGACGCCGGCGGCTGCCGCCCGGCCGACGAACTTGGGCTGGTGCGCCAGGAGGAGGACAGGCAGGTCGGGGTCGGCGCCGTCCAGGGCTCCGGCGAGGTGGGCGCGGTGGCCGGCCAGGCCGGAGGACTCGGCGGTGACGTCGTCCACGCCGGCGACCACGAGGGTGTCGCCGCCGCGTTCGAGCAGCAGGTGGCGGTTGCGCAGCGGCTCCCAGCCCAGCTCGTCCATCAGGTCGACCCAGCCCTGGGCCTCGCTGTAGTACTCGTGGTTGCCGGTGACGTAGACCCGGGCCGTGGTGGCCCGCACGGTACCGAGGGGGGTGGCCTGGGCGCGGCGGCGTTCGGCCGTGCCGTCCGCGATGTCGCCGGTGTGGCAGACCACGTCGGCCTCCAGGGTGTTCACCGTCTCGCACACCCGTGCCGACCAGCGCGCGCTGTCGTGCGGGCCGTAGTGCGTGTCGGTGATGAGGGCGACGCGCAGGCCGTCCAGCCCGGCACCCAGGCGGGGGAGTTGCACGTCGAGGCGGCGCACGCGCGGCACGCGGCGGGCTTCGGCGTGTCCCCAGGCGAGGAGTACGGCGGTCGTGCCGAGGACGGCCCAGGTGACGATGCGGGCCCGGTCCTGGCTCCCGTCGACGCCGGCCACCGTCAGGGCGAGCCGCAAGGGGACGCCGAGCACGAGGGACCAGGTGAACAGGACCCAGCTGGTGCCCAGCAGGGTGTCGCCGGCTATCGCCGCCCGGTCCTGCTGGCGCCGGCCGTGGCCGCGCACCATCGCGAGCGGCATGCCGACGAGGCCGAGGGCGAACAGCGCGGTGCCGGCCGACGTGACGGTCAGCGGCCAGTGCTGGCCGGTGTACAGGAGCAGCCAGCAGGGCACGGCCCACAGCAGGACGGGGGCGATCAGGGGGAGGAAGCGCGTCAGGCGGAGCAGCCTGCTCTGCCGTGGGGCCGGCGCTTCGCTGTCGGCGGGTCGGGTGCTGCTGGTGTCGGTCACGCTTGCCCTCTCTGCCCAGGCTGCCGTCCCGCGCACTGTATCCGGTCGTCCGTGGGGCGTCTCCGCCCCGTGATCGCGGTCCGCTGCGGAGGCGCCGCCGCGATCCGCGACGGCACCGACGCACATCTCACGTTCTGCGGGCGGCGCACGTCTACCCGTCAGGAGAAGGGAGACGCGGATGAGCGCGCGACGACTGGACAGCAAACGGTCGTCCTGACGGGAAAGCAACTGGGAAACAAGCGTTTGGGCACCATGGGCACGTCTTCACTGGGATGGACATGAAACAACCGTTCGAGAATGTGGTCGCGCGGCACGGTACGACCGTGCTGCGCGTCTGCCGGGTCGTCCTCGGCCCGCACGACGCGGACGACGCCTGGTCGGAGACCTTCCTCTCCGCCATGCGCGCCTATCCCGACCTGCCCGGGACGGCGAATGTGGAGGCCTGGCTCGTGACGATCGCGCACCGCAAGGCGATCGACGTGCTGCGGGCCGCGCAACGGAACCCCCTGCCCGTCGACGAGGTGCCGGAGAGGCCGACCGGGCGGGGCGTCCCGGACGCCGGGGACAGCGACCTGTGGGCCGCGGTGAAGGATCTCCCGCACAAACAACGCCAGGCCGTCGCCTACCGCTACGTGGCGGGCCTGGCGTACGCCGAGATCGCGGAGATCCTCGGCGGCTCCGCCGACGCGGCCCGCCGGGCCGCCGCGGACGGGCTCAGGAACCTCAGGAAGACATATCCGGGCGCGATCACGAAAGGAGCATCATCATGAACGGCATTCGCCACGACGACGACATGACCGCCCTGCTGTCGACGCCCGTGGACGCCGACACGCTCGCCCGGCTCCACGGCCGGCTTGAGGAGGCGGCCGAGCGAGCCGGTCTCGTGGACGTCGCCTACACCACCGTCGACTCACCCGTCGGCAGGCTGCTGCTCGCCGCCACCCCCCAGGGGCTGGTCCGCGTGGCGTACGCCGGCGAGGACCACGACCGGGTGCTGGAGGTCCTCGGGCAGAAGCTCAGCCCGCGCATCCTGCGTGCCCCGCACCGGCTGGACGCGGCGGCCCGCGAGATCGACGAGTACTTCGCCCGGCGCCGCCAGGTCTTCGACCTGACGCTGGACCTGTCCCTGTCCCGCGGGTTCCGGCGCCTGGTGCAGACACGTCTGCCCGAGATCGGCTACGGCCAGACCCGCAGCTATCGGGAGATGGCCGAGCTGGTCGGCAACCCCAGGGCCGTCCGGGCGGTGGGCACCGCCTGTGCCACCAACCCGCTGCCGATCGTCGTCCCGTGCCACCGTGTGCTGCGTACCGACGGCACGCCCGGCGGATACGTCGGCGGACTCGAGGCCAAGACCACGTTGCTGAACCTGGAGGCCGCGGCATGACCACCGCGAAGACGCCCGGGGCGGAGACGGACCCGTGGGCCGGCCGTGTCGAGTCCGGCGACTGGGACGCGATCACCGCCGAGGTCGACGAGTACGGCGGTGCGCTGCTGCCGCAGCTGCTGACCCCCGAGGAGACCGTCGGGATCAGGGAGCTGTACGGACAGGACGCCCTGTTCCGCAGCACCGTCGACATGGGCCGGCACCGCTTCGGCGAGGGCCGGTACCGGTACTTCGAAACGCCGTACCCGGAACCGGTCGAGCGGCTCAAGCAGGCGCTGTACCCGCGGCTGCTGCCCATCGCCCGCGACTGGTGGACCAGGCTCGGCCGTCCCGCACCATGGCCGGACTCGCTCGACGAGTGGCTCCGGATGTGCCACGACGCCGGCCAGACGAAGTCCACGGCGATCCTGCTCCGCTACGGCGAGAAGGACTGGAACGCCCTGCACCGCGACCTGTACGGCGACCTCGTGTTCCCGCTGCAGGTCGTGATCAACCTGAACGAGCCCGGGGTGGATCACACGGGCGGCGAGTTCCTGCTGCTGGAACAGCGCCCGCGCGCCCAGTCCCGGGGCACCGCCACGCTGCTGCCGCACGGCCACGGATACGTGTTCACCACCCGTGACCGGCCCGTCGCGTCAGCCCGCGGATGGTCCGCCGCGCCGGTCCGGCACGGCGTGTCCGCCATCCGGTCCGGCGAACGCCACACCCTCGCCCTCGTCTTCCACGACGCCGCGTGAGCGGCGTACGAGCGAGGCGACGGGGACGTACCTCCTGCCGGAGGCCGACGGCCGTCCCTACCGGTCCACGGTCGAGGGGCGGTGGGGCGGCCACCACACCCATGCCTCGGTGGTCCTGGGTGTCCGCGCCGGCGTCTTCGACCGCCCCGACGCCGCCCGGATCACCGCGCGCCTCGGCGCCGCCCTCACGGACGCGGTCGTGCGCGTCGCCGGCAACGACCTCCGGGCCGGCACCATGGTCGAACTCGTGGCGTCGCCGCCGGACCGGACCTTCGTCGGGGGCGTCCTCGCCGTGTGAACCCTTTTCCGGGCATCGTCACGACCGGCCCTTTCGAAGGGCGTCGACGGGGTCGTCCGGGGCGTGCCCGGGGCGGCCGGTTCTCAGGGTGTGCATAGGATGGGCCCGATGCGCCCCACCGAGCAGCCCGCCCCCCGACCGCCGCACCGGCGTCGGCGTGCCCTGCTCGTGCTGGCGCTGCTGGCCGGACTGTTCGGCATGCACGCGCTGGCGCCCGGCGGCCTCATGGGCATGGGAGGCGGCCACGAGCGGACGGTTCCCCGTCCCGCGGTCGTGGTCACCGCGTACGACGGCTGCTCCGGCGGTGACGGTCACTGCGGCGGCGACCGCGCGCACCATGCCGACGCGACCTGCGCCTCCGGCGCGGTGAGCGGGGGACCGGCGCTGCCCGCGCCGGTCCCGGACCCGGTCCCCCTCCCCACGGCCGCCTGCCTGGCCACCGCCCGCCCGGTCGCGCCGCCGGACGGCGCCCGAGCACCCCCCGACCTGGCCGAACTCCAGCTCCTGCGGATCTAGAGGCACCCGAGCCGGCCGTACGCACACAGCGCAGCGGTCGTGCTCCCGCGTGCCCACTCACACCCACCGCAGGAGATCCAGCATGACCAGCACACGTACCCGTGCCGTCCTCGTCGCGCTCACCGCGACCGCCGCCCTCGCGCTCACCGCGTGCGGCAGCGGCGACGACGGCGCCGGCACCGCGCCCGCGTCCCACTCGGCGGCGGCCGGCGCCACCAACTCCACCGACGCCCACAACGCGCAGGACGTGTCCTTCGCGCAGAGCATGATCCCGCACCACCAGCAGGCCCTGGAGATGGCCGGACTCGCCGTCGACCGCGGCTCCTCCGCCCAGGTGCGCAGCCTCGCCGCCCGGATCGAGAAGGCCCAGGACCCGGAGATCAGGACCATGACCGGCTGGCTGAAGGCCTGGGGCGAGGACGTGCCCATGGCGGGCATGGACCACAGCGGCCACGCCGGCATGGCCGGGATGATGTCCGACAAGGACATGGCCACGCTGAAGCAGGCCAAGGGGACGGACTTCGACACGATGTTCCTGACCATGATGGTCGAGCACCACCGGGGCGCCGTCGAGATGGCCGGCACCGAGAAGGCCAAGGGCGCCTACGGCCCCGCCACGACCATGGCCGACGCCATCGTCACCGCGCAGAACGCCGAGATCAAGGAGATGAACAAGCTCCTCGGCAAGGGCTGACCGGGACCGGGGTGGCCGCGCACACAGCATGGCCACGGGCGCGGCCACCCCGGGCTCAGGCCCCCAGCACCTTCTCCAACGCCCCCAGCGCCGACCGCAGTTCCTGCGCCGTGACGGTCAGCGGCGGGGCCAGCCGGATCGTGGAGCCATGGGTGTCCTTGACCAGGACGCCCTCCCGCATCAGGCGCTCGCCGATCTCCCGCCCGGTGCCGATCGCCGGGTCCACGTCGACGCCCGCCCACAGACCGCGCGAGCGGAAGCCGACCACGCCGTTGCCGACCAGCTCCGTCAGGCCGTCCCGCAGGACCACGCCCAGCTCGGCGGCCCGGCGCTGGAACTCGCCGCTCTCCAGCAGCTCGACGACCGCCGTCCCGACCGCCGCCGCGAGCGGGTTGCCGCCGAACGTCGAGCCGTGCTCGCCCGGGTGCAGGACCCCGAGCACCTCCCGGCGGGCCACCACCGCGGACACCGGCACGATCCCGCCCCCCAGCGCCTTGCCCAGCAGCAGCACGTCCGGCACCACGTCCTCGTGGTCGACGGCGAGGGTACGGCCGGTGCGGCCGAGGCCGGACTGGATCTCGTCGGCGACGAACAGGCAGCCCTTGCGGCGGGTCAGCTCGCGTACCCCGGTCAGATAGCCGTCCTCGGGGATGAGCACCCCGGCCTCGCCCTGGATCGGCTCGATCAGCACCGCGGCCGTGGTCTCGTCGACCGCCGCCTCCAGCGCGGCCAGGTCGTTGTACGGCACGATCCGGAAGCCCGGAGTGAACGGGCCGAAGCCCGCGCGGGCCGTCTCGTCGGTGGAGAAGCTGACGATCGTGGTCGTACGGCCGTGGAAGTTGTCGGCGGCGACGACGATCGTGGCCCGGTCGGCCGGGACGCCCTTCACGTCGTAGGCCCACTTGCGGGCCACCTTGATGCCGGACTCGACCGCTTCGGCCCCGGTGTTCATCGGCAGCACCATGTCCAGACCGGTCAACTCGGCGAGCCGTTCGGCGAATTCGGCCAGCCGGTCGTTGTGGAAGGCGCGCGAGGTGAGGGTGAGGCGGTCCAGCTGGCGGTGCGCGGCCTCGATCAGCGCCGGGTGGCGGTGGCCGAAGTTGAGGGCCGAGTAACCGGCCAGCATGTCGAGGTAGCGGCGCCCCTCGACGTCCTCCACCCAGGCGCCCTCGGCGCGGGCGACGACGACGGGCAGCGGGTGGTAGTTGTGCGCGAGGACCGGGCCCTCCGCCTCGATCAGCTCGGCGGAGGTGCGGGCGCGTGCGGGTGCGGTCATCAGGGGGATCTCCTGGTCCTCAGCGGATTTCCTGGGTGCAGCACTTGATGCCGCCGCCTGCCTTGTGGAACTCCGACAGGTCGACGGGGACGGGCTCGTAGCCCTGGTCGGCGAGCCGGGCGGCGAGCGCCTCGGCCTGCGGCGCGATGAAGACGTGGCGGCCGTCGGAGACCGAGTTCAGGCCCCATGCCAGCGCGTCGTCGCGGGTGGCGAGCACCGCCTGGGGGAACAGCCGGCGGAGCACCTCGCAGCTGCCGGGGGAGAAGGCCTCCGGGTAGTACACGATGTTCTCGTCGTCGAGAACGAACAGCGCGGTGTCCAGGTGGTAGAAGTACGGGTCCACCAGGGTCAGGCTGATCACCGGATGCCCGAAGAACTCCTGGGCCTCCCGGTGCGCCTCGCGGGTGGTGCGGAAACCGGTGCCGGCGAGCAGGTAGCGGCCCGTCCAGACCAGGTCGCCCTCGCCCTCCACCACCGAACCGGGACGGTACACGTCGTAGCCCGCGGTCTTGAACCAGAGGTCGTAGTGGGAGGACTCCGGGCGCCGCTCGGGCGCGTGGAAGAGCGAGCCGAAGACGCGGCCGCCGACGACGACCGCCGAGTTCGCGGCGAACACCATGTCGGGCAGGCCGGGGACCGGCTCCAGCCGGTCGATGCTGTGGCCATGGCTGCGGTAGGCGCTGATCAGCGCGGTCCACTGCTCCTGGGCCAGGTCGACGTCGACCCTGGTGTCGGGGTTCATCCAGGGATTGATCGCGTACTGCACGGCGAAATGTCTGGGTTCGCAGACAAGAAAGCGCCTGAGGCGCGGCACACGGCTTTCGGACACAGAGGGGTTCCTCCGCTTTCCCGCGGTGTCGACTGAGGGTTGACACCAAGGTAGAAAGCGCCGGATACGGGCGACAAGAAATAAATGTTGCGTGTCTGCGCAGGAACACTGCGTCTCCGGTCATACAAACGCAGCATCGGTGCGTTTACTCCGGTACCGGGTGCGTGGCCCCGGCCTCCGGGCTCTCCGGCAGCAGATGCGACAGCACCATCACGCTGATCGTCTTCCGGATGAACGGCTCCACCCGGATCCGCTCCAGCACCTCCTCGAAGTGGTCCACGTCCCGGGCCCGCACGTGCAGCAGCGCGTCCGCGCCGCCGGTCACCGTCATGGCCGCGGTGATCTCCGGATGGTTGCGGACCACCTCCGCCAGCCGCCGGGGCGGGGCCGCGCCCTCGCAGTACACCTCGACGTACGCCTCCGTGCGCCAGCCGAGCGCCGACGGTGTCACCGTGGCCGTGAACCCGGTGATCACACCGGTCTCGCGCAGCCGGTCGACCCGCCGCTTCACGGCCGTCGCGGAGAGCCCGACCGTCGCGCCGATCTCGGCGAAACTGGTCCGCGCGTTCGCCATCAACGCTGTGGTGATCTTCCGGTCGAGGTCGTCGAAGGGGGCGGTGCCGCTGTTCATGCCCGCACTGTAACCAGGGGCAGGACGGTTCGGGAGCACCACGTCGTCCGGCGTGAACGTCCACGTCCGGTACATGTCCAGCGCCGCGTCGTGCCGCCTACACTCCGTTCATGCTGCGCGCCCTCGCCGTCGACGACGAACGCCCCTCGCTGGAGGAGTTGCTGTATCTGCTGAACGCCGATCCGCGCATCGGCAGCGTCGAGGGCGCCGGGGACGCCACCGAGGCGCTGCGCCGCATCACCCGGGCCCTGGAGTCCGGACCGCAGGGCCCCGAGGCCATCGACGTCGTCTTCCTCGACGTCCAGATGCCCGGCCTCGACGGCCTGGACCTGGCCCGGCTGCTCACCGGTTTCGCCCGCCCCCCGCTGGTCGTCTTCGTCACCGCCCACGAGGACTTCGCGGTCAGGGCCTTCGACCTCAAGGCGGTCGACTACGTCCTGAAGCCGGTCCGTAAGGAACGCCTCGCGGAGGCCGTGCGCCGGGCCGCCGAACTGCGCGGCACCGCACCCCGGATACCCGTGCACGAACCCGACCCCGACCACATACCCGTCGAACTCGGCGGCGTGACACGGTTCGTGGCGGTGGACGACATCACGCACGTCGAGGCGCAGGGCGACTACGCCCGCCTGCACACCGAGCGCGGCAGCCACCTGGTCCGCATCCCGCTGTCCACCCTGGAGGACCGCTGGCGCTCCCGCGGCTTCGTCCGCATCCACCGCCGCCACCTCGTCGCCCTCCGCCACGTCGGCGAACTGCGCCTGGACGCGGGCACGGTGAGCGTCCTGGTCGGCGGCGAGGAGCTCCAGGTCAGCCGGCGCCACGCCCGCGAACTGCGGGACCTGCTGATGAGGAGGGCCTGACGGTGCCCGCCGACCCCGCCGAGCGCCGGGTCACCGTCACCGGCCCGCCCCGCCGCAGCCGCCGCACCTCCGGCTACTACCGACCGCGCACCGAGATCGACGAGCAGACCACCCTCGGCCACACCTACGTCCGCTCCCTCATGCGCAGCCAACTGCGCGTCGCCCTCGTCGTGTTCGCCGTCCTCGTCCTGCTCGTCGGCCCGCTCCCGCTGGTCTTCGCCGCCGCTCCCGAGGCCCGCCGCCTGGAGTGGCTGGTGCTCGGCTTCTGCCTCTACGCCCCGCTGATCCTGCTCGCCCGCTGGTACGTGCGCCGCGCCGAACGCAACGAGGAGGACTTCGTCCGCCTCGTCGAGGACCGGTGGGACCGATGAACTCCAGCCGCGACGACCCGAGATGAACTGCGACGAGGCCAGATGAACTCCAGTTACGCCGTCCCGGCGGTCGCCCTCGTGGTCGTCGCGACCGTCCTCGTCGGCGCCTTCGGACTGCGCATCTCCCGGACCACCTCCGACTTCTACGTCGCCTCGCGCACCGTCGGCCCCCGCCTCAACGCGGCCGCGATCAGCGGCGAGTACCTCTCCGCCGCCTCCTTCCTGGGCATCGCGGGACTGGTCCTCGTGCAGGGCCCCGACATGCTCTGGTACCCGGTCGGCTACACCGCCGGCTACCTCGTCCTCCTCCTCTTCGTCGCCGCCCCGCTGCGCCGCTCGGGCGCCTACACCCTCCCCGACTTCGCGGAGGCCCGGCTCGCCTCGCAGACCGTACGGCGGCTGGCCGGGGCGTTCGTCGTCGGCGTGGGCTGGCTCTACCTGCTGCCCCAGCTCCAGGGCGCCGGACTCACGCTGGCGGTCCTCACCGGCGCCCCCGACGCACTCGGCGGACTCATCGTCGCCGTGGTCGTCGTCGCCACGGTGGCGGCCGGCGGCATGCGCAGCATCACCTTCGTACAGGCCTTCCAGTACTGGCTGAAGCTCACCGCCCTGCTCGTCCCCGCCCTCTTCCTCGTCCTCGCCTGGCAGCGCGCCGGCGCCCCCGTCCACGCCTTCGACGAACCGGCCACCTTCCGCGCCCAGCGCGTCGTGGACGTCCAGGACACCCTCTCCCTCCGGCTCGACCGCCCGCTCGAGGTCACCGTCTCCGGCACGGTCGACGGGCGCCCGCTCCGGGACACCCGGGTCACCCTCCCCGAGGGCACCCACCGCATCACCGCCGGCACCCGTCTGACCTTCGCCAAGGGCACCCGCGTGCCGGCCACCGACCGGGGCACCAACGGCGGCATGTCCACCTCGCTCGCCGAGAGCCGCGAGGAACGCCCGCTGTACGCCACGTACGGACTGATCCTCGCCACCTTCCTCGGCACCATGGGCCTGCCGCACGTCGTCGTCCGCTTCTACACCAGCCCGCACGGGGTCGCCGCCCGCCGCACCACGGTCGCCGTCCTGGCCCTGATCGGCCTCTTCTACCTGCTGCCGCCCGTCTACGGTGCCCTCGGCCGCCTCTACACCCCCGAACTCACCCTCACCGGCGAGACGGACGCCGCCGTCCTGCTGCTGCCGGACCGGGTGATCGGCGGCCTCGGCGGCGACCTGCTCGGCGCACTGGTCGCGGGCGGCGCCTTCGCCGCGTTCCTCTCCACCGCCTCCGGCCTCACCATGGCGGTCGCCGGGGTCCTCACCCAGGACGTCCTGCCGTCCCGCGGAGTACGGCACTTCAGACTCGGGACCGTCCTCGCCATGGCCGTACCGCTCGCCGCCAGCGTGCTGGTGGGCGGTCTGCCGGTCGCCGACGCCGTGGGCCTCGCCTTCGCCGTGTCCGCCTCCTCCTTCTGCCCGCTGCTGGTCCTCGGCATCTGGTGGCGCCGGCTCACCCCGCCCGGCGCGGCAGCCGGGATGCTGACCGGCGGCGGCTCGGCGTTCTGCGCGGTGGCCGCGACGATGGCCGACCTGCCCGGCGCGGGCGACCTGCACGCCCTGCTGGCCTGGCCGGCGCTCTGGTCGGTCCCGCTCGGGTTCCTCACCATGATCCTGGTCTCCCTGGCGACCTCGGGCCGGGTGCCGCCCGGCACGGCCGCGATCCTGGCTCGCTTCCACCTGCCGGAAGAGCTGCGCGCGGAGGTCAAGGCGTGACCGGGTTCCTGGCGGGCCTCCTCGTGGCCGTCCTCCCGCTCCTCGCGGCCGGCTTCTGGCTCGGCCGCCGCACCGCCCGCCCGGAGAACCTCGGCGGGCTCGGCACTCCCGTCGAGCACGCCACCTTCGAGACCCTGCACACCGCCTCCCTCGCCGCGCCCCCGCTGCGGGCCGGCCTGACCGAGGAGACCGCCCGCCGCTCGGCCCGCCGACTGCGCACCCTGCTGGGCACCGACGCGCTCTGCCTCACCGACCACGAGAACCTGCTGGTCTGGGACGGCGTCGGCGACCACCACCGGGCCCAGATCATGGAGCGGCTCGCAGGGCCGCTGGAGTCCGGCCGCGGCGAGGCCTTCCCGCTGCACTGCGAGACCCCCGACTGTCCGGTCCGCTGGGCCGTGGTCACCCCGCTCACCGTCGACGACCGCGTGCACGGCACCCTGGTCGCCTGCGCCCCCCGCGAGTCCGCCGTCCTGGTCCGGGCGGCCGGCGAGGTCGCCCGCTGGGTGAGCGTCCAGCTGGAGCTGGCCGACCTGGACCGTTCCCGCACCCGGCTCATCGAGGCCGAGATCCGTGCCCTGCGCGCCCAGATCTCCCCGCACTTCATCTTCAACTCGCTCGCGGTGATCGCCTCGTTCGTCCGCACCGACCCCGAGCGCGCCCGCGAGCTGCTCCTTGAGTTCGCCGACTTCACCCGCTACTCGTTCCGCCGGCACGGCGACTTCACCACCCTCGCCGACGAGCTGCACGCCATCGACCACTACCTGGCGCTGGTCCGGGCCCGCTTCGGCGACCGCCTCACGGTCACCCTCCAGATCGCCCCCGAGGTCCTGCCGGTCACGCTGCCCTTCCTCTGCCTCCAGCCCCTGGTCGAGAACGCCGTCAAGCACGGCCTTGAGGGCAAGACCGGCACCTGCCACATCCAGATCACCGCGCAGGACGAGGGCGCCGAGGCCCTGGTCGTCATCGAGGACGACGGCGCCGGCATGGACCCGGTCCTGCTCCGCAGCATCCTCGCGGGCGAGACGAGTCCCTCCGGGGGGATCGGCCTGTCCAACGTGGACGACCGGCTCCGCCAGGTGTACGGCGACGACCACGGGCTCGTGATCGAGACGGCGCCGGGTGCGGGGATGCGGATCACCGCGCGGTTGCCCAAGTACCAGCCCGGGGTGCACTAGGCGTGCCGCGGCGCCGTCGTCGTCTGCGGCGCTGTGGGGGCTGGTCGCGCAGTTCCTCCCCCAGCCTTCGGCCGGGGGTACCCCCAGCGCCCCTTACGGGGCGGGGCGCTGCAGGCAGGGGCGCTGTGTCAGTTGCTCTGGGTGACGACCATCGCCAGGGTCAGCAGGCCCAGGACCACCCAGCCGAACCAGAGCCAGCCGTTGCTGCCGAGGGCCACCGTGTAGGCCGTCACCACGACCAGGCCGCCGACGGTGAGCACCCCCATCGCCTTGGTGGCACTGTTCGAGCCGTTCGCAGAACCGGGCATCGCGACACCCTCCTCGTGGTCCGACTCCCTCCATGGTGCCCCGGTCAGCCCTCGCGTGCGTTCAAGGAGGCCAAATACGCGTTGTACGCCTCGAGCTCCTTGTCGCCGTCCCGGTCGGCGGCCCGGTCCGTACGCCGGGCCTGGCGCTGCTCGGAGCCGTACCACTGGAACAGCAGGGCGATCAGCACCAGGACGGACGGGACCTCGCTGAACGCCCAGGCGATCCCGCCGGCCGCGTTCTGGTCGGAGAGCGCGTCGATGCCGAGCGAGGCGGGCGGGTTCTTGAAGGTCTCCACCATCGGCTCCGACGCCATCATCAACGCGATGCCGAAGAACGCGTGGAACGGCATGCCCGCGAACAGCTCCAGCATCCGCATGAGATACCCCGGACGGTGCGGTCCCGGGTCGACGCCGATGATCGGCCAGAAGAAGACGACACCGACGGCGAGGAAGTGCACCATCATCGCGATGTGCCCGGCCTTGGAGCCCATCAGGAAGTCGAACAGCGGGGTGAAGTAGAGCGCGTACAGGCTCGCGATGAACAGCGGGATCGTGAAGGCGGGGTGGGTGATGATCCGCATGTACCGGCTGTGCAGCAGGGCCAGGAGCAGCTCACGCGGCCCCTTCCGGCCCCGCCCGGCGACGGGCAGCGCACGCAGCGCCAGGGTCATCGGGGCGCCCAGCAGGATCAGGATCGGCGACAGCATGCTGATGATCATGTGCTGCACCATGTGCACGCTGAACATGACCATCCCGTAGTCGTTCAGCCTGGTGCACATCACGAGCATGACGGTCAGCACCCCGACGACGAACGACACCGTCCGCCCCACGGACCACGCGTCCCCGCGCCGCCGCAGCCGCACCACACCCCACCCGTACAGCGCCAGCCCCGCGACGCAGGCGACGAGAAAGAAGGGATCCGCCGACCACTCCAGCCCGCGGCCCAGCGTGAACGGCGGCAGATCCATCGTCATGCCGTGCCCGCTGTGATCCATCCGGCGGCTCCTGATTCGTGGGGGTATTTCTATCGACCCCACATTAGAACCGCGGCCAACCCAGCCTGTGAGCGGGGTGCACGATCCCTACCTAAAGGGGCGCTGGGGGCACCCCCGGCCGAAGGCTGGGGGAGGAACTGCGCGACCAGCCACACCTCACCCGCACCCGACACACGACCGCACCCCCTAGAGCACGGTCTCCGCCTCGTCGTACCGCTGCGCGGGAACCGTCTTCAGCGTCTCCACCGCCTCGGCCAACGGCGCCATCACGATCTCCGTCCCCCGCAGCGCCGTCATGTGGCCGAACCTCCCCCCGTGCACCGCCTCCACCGCATGCCACCCGAACCGCGTCGCAAGGACGCGGTCGTACGCCGTCGGCGTCCCACCCCGCTGCACGTGCCCGAGGATGACCGGCCGTGCCTCCTTGCCGAGCCGCTGCTCCAGCTCGATGGAGAGCTGCCGGGCGATCCCGGCGAACCGCTCGTGACCGTAGATGTCCTTGCCGCCCTCGTCGAAGGCCATCGTGCCCGGCTTGGGCTTGGCCCCCTCCGCCGCGACGACGATCGCGAACCGCTTGCCCGCCTCGAACCGCTCGCCGACCCGGCGGGTCAACTCGTCGATGTCGAAGGGCCGTTCGGGGACGACGATGGCGTGGGCGCCGGCCGCCATGCCGGAGTGCAGGGCGATCCAGCCGGTGTGCCGGCCCATGACCTCGACGACCAGCACCCGCTGGTGGGACTCGGCGGTGGTCTTCAGCCGGTCGAGGGCCTCCGTGGCGACCCCCACGGCCGTGTCGAAGCCGAAGGTCACGTCGGTGACGGCGATGTCGTTGTCGATGGTCTTCGGGACGCCGACGATCGGCAGGCCGGCGTCCGACATCAGCCGGGCCGCCTTCAGTGTGCCCTCACCGCCGATCGGGATGATCGCGTCGAGGCCGAGCTCGGCGACGTGGCCCCTGGCCCGCTCCACTCCGTCCCGCAGGTGCGAGGGCTGGACCCGGGACGATCCGAGGATGGTGCCGCCGCGGGCCAGGATGCCGGCCACGGCGTCGAGGTCGAGCTTGAGGTAGTCGCATTCCAGGAGGCCCTTCCAGCCGTCCCGGAAGCCGATGACCTCGTCGCCGTGGTCGACGACGGCGCGGTGCACGACGGACCGGATGACGGCGTTCAGGCCGGGGCAGTCGCCGCCGGACGTGAGGACACCAATGCGCATAGCCCGAAACAACCTTCTCCACGTGGGCCGGAGACCGGACCACGCTGTCCGGCTGACATCGCGGCCACCCTACCGGCGCAAGGGGGTCATTCCGCACCGGGCGTCCGCCTGCTGGACGCGCCCGCACATGTGAGCGGACACCCTGTCAGGCGGGCCCGGAACCGGCCGCTGCGACGCAGCTCAGGCGGGCTGCTGGGCGGCCGCGATGCGCTCGTTGCGGAGCGCCTCGTACCAGCGGTCGTCGATCGGCGGCAGCGCGTTCACGTCGAGCGCCAGCTTCAGCAGCAGGTCCGCGATGAGCGGGTTGCGGGCGAGCACCGGACCGTGCATGTACGTGCCGAAGACGGTGTCGTTGTACGCGCCCTCCGTGCCGTCACCGGTGCCGTTGCCCTTGCCCAGCTGGACCCGGGCGAAGGGGCGGGCGGTGGGGCCGAGCTGGGTGATGCCCTGGTGGTTCTCGAACCCGGTGAGCGGGGGCAGCCCGAGGCGCGGGTCGATGTCGGCGAGGACGTCACCGACGCACCGCTCGCCGGTGCCGCGCACGGTGGTCACGTCGAGCAGGCCGAGACCGGGCTCGCGCTGCCCGAGGTCGTTGATGAACTCGTGCCCGAGGATCTGGTAACCGGCGCACACGGAGAAGACGATCGCGCCGTTCTCCACCGCCCGGTACAGGTGCCCGTCGCGGCGCAGCCGCTCGGCGGCGAGGCGCTGCGGACGGTCCTCACCGCCGCCGATCAGGTAGATGTCGCCGGAGGTCGGGATCGGCTGGTCGCTGCGCACGTCCAGCCGGGCCACGTCGAGACCGCGCTGCCGGGCCCGACGCTCCACGACGAGCGCGTTGCCCTGGTCGCCGTAGGTGCTGAGCAGGTCGGGGTAGATCCACACCAGCCGCAGTTGGTTGTCGCTCATGAACGGTTCGTCCTTCGGGGTCAGTTGCCGACGCGGCGGCGCAGGTCCTGGAACGCGGTGTAGTTCGCGATGACCTCGATGCGGCCCGGCGGGCACATCTGGACGGCCTGGTCGAGGGAGTCGCAGACCTGGAAGTGCTGGTTCGCGACCTCAAGACGTACCGCGAGGTCCAGCTTGCGGTCGCCGAGCACGAAGATCGGGTGGCCGGTCAGGCGCGTGTAGTCGACGTCCCACAGCCAGGAGGTGTCGGTGCCGTCGGCGCCGCGCGCGTTCACGGAGAGGATGACCGGCGCCGGCGGCGGGTCGATCAGCGAGAACGTCTCCAGCCAGCCGGCCGGGTTCTTGGCGAGGAGCAGACGCAGGTCACGCCCCTGGAACTGCACGACGTCGTAGCGTCCCGCGACGGCCTGCACCTGGTACATCCGCTCCAGGGCGACCTGCGGCGGCACCCCGAAGACGGCGGCGACGGCGGCCGAGGAGGCGGCGTTCGCCTTGTTGGCGCGCCCCGGCAGCTGCAGGTGGATCGGCCAGGCGGAGCCGTGCGGGTCGAGCACGTGGTCCCCGGAGAGCACCCAGCTCGGCGTCGGCCGCCGGAACCCGCACTCGCCGCAGAACCAGTCGTCGCCGGGCCGCTGCATCACGCCGCCGCAGGACGGGCAGGACCAGGCGTCGTCCTTCCACATCTGGCCGGCGGCGACCCAGATCACGTTGGGGGAGGAGGACGCGGCCCAGACCACCAGCGGGTCGTCGCAGTTCGCCACGATGACGGCCTTCGACCCGGCCAGCCCCTCCCGCCAGTTCTCGGCGAGCATGCGGGTCTCGGCGGCGCGGTCGAGCTGGTCGCGGGAGAGGTTGAGCAGCGCGATGCACTTCGGGTCGGTGTCCCTGGCCACCCCGGCCAGGTACTTCTCGTCGACCTCGATGACGCCGAACTTGGACTCCGAGCCACCTGCCAGCGCCGACGTGATGCCGGCCGGCATGTTGGCCCCGAGCGCGTTGGAGACGACCGGACCCGCGGCCTTCAGCGCCTCGGCGATGAGCCTGGTGGTCGTCGTCTTGCCGTTCGTCGCCGAGACGAGGGTCACGTCCAGGTTCTGGGCGAGTCGGGCGAGAAGGTCGGGGTCGAGTTTGAGCGCGACCCGGCCGCCGATCACGGATCCGCTGCCGCGACCCGCCGCCCGGGACGCCGCCGCGACCGCCTTGCCCGCGGTCACGGCCAGCTTGGCCCGCGGCGTGAGCGGGTCCGAGTTGCCTGCCATCAGTTCTCGATCCTCCTTGCGTACGCGCCGCGCCTGAGCCATCCGGCAACGTGGTGTGCACCTCAGCCTATCGAGATCCATTCGCACACCCGAATTCCGGCCCATGCCTGCGCGGCGAGCAGGGGCCCATCCGAACCGTACCCTTGCGGCCATGCGACACGGTTCCATTCCGGGCGCCCACGGGCGGGTCCGGCCCCTCACCCTGCTCGGCGACCCCGTCCTGCACGCCCGCTGCGCGGAGGTCACCGAGTTCGGCCCCGAACTCTCCCGGCTCGTGGAGGACTTGTTCGCGACGATGTACGCGGCTCAGGGCGTGGGCCTGGCGGCGAACCAGGTGGGCGAGCCGCTGCGGGTGTTCGTCTTCGACTGCCCCGACGACGAGGACGTCCGCCACCTGGGCCACGTCGTGAACCCCCGCCTGGTGACCGCGGACGGCGTGACCCTCCGCGGCCCCGAGGGCTGCCTGTCCCTGCCGGGCCTGGAGGCGGGCACGGAGCGGTACGACCAGGCGGTGGTGGAGGGCTTCACGGCGACGGGGGAACCGATCACCGTCCACGGCACGGGTTTCTTCGCGAGATGCCTCCAGCACGAGACCGACCACCTGGACGGCCGCGTCTACGCCGACCACGTCACGGGCTGGCGCAAGCGCAGACTGATGCGCCAGGTGGCGAAGTCTTCTTGGTGCCGGTGAGTGCGGTCCGCCGCACCTGAACCCTCAGAACCCCGGACCTCCGATCTTGTCTCCCGCGGCCGCCAGCCGCCCCCACAGAAGGTCCGCCAGACTCTTCACCAGTTCCGCACGGGAACAGGGCCGTTCCCCCAGCCACCAGTCACCCGCGGCATGCATCATCCCGACGATCCCGTGCCCCCACACCCGCGCCAGCTGCTGGCTCCCGGGCCCGAGGTCCAGCCGGTCCTCGATGACCTGCGCCAGCTCCTCACCCATCCGCCGCAGCAGCGGAGCCGAGTGCTTCCCCACGTCGAACCCCTGGTCGGCCCCCGTGCCGCCCTCCGCGGGATGCATCAGGAACCGGTACACCTGAGGCCGCGCCTCGATCGCCGCGAGGTACGTGTCCAGGGTCGCCTCGACGCGCTCACGGCGCTCCGCCGGGGCGTCCAGCGCAGCCCGCAACGAGTTCAGCAGCGCGTCCGTGTGCCGCTTGGCCAGTGCCGCGTACAGCCCGCTCTTGTCGCCGAAGTGGCGGTAGAGGATGGGTTTGGTGATGCCCGCCTCCGCCGCGATGGCGTTCATGGAAGCCTGTGGGCCGTCGCGCAGCACCACCCGGTCGGCGGCCTCCAGCAGCTCGCGCCGTCGGCGGTCGGCGGACCGTTGCTGTTCGGTCCGCTGCGTGGTGTCCATGTGCTCTCCCCACCCCGTGCTCTTTTCGGTGACGCCTGCGCAAACTAACACCTGACAGCCGTCTGCTCTCGAACTGGCTGCCGAGGTGACCTTGGGAGTTGACTTTTCCTACCGGTGAGTAACAGACTCGGGTTACCGCTAGTAACACATTATGCGCCGCCGCTGGAGGGGTCATGGCCGAGTTCACCATGGAACTCAACGACGAACAGAAGGAGGTCCGCGACTGGCTGCACGGTTTCGCCGCCGACGTCATCCGTCCCGCGGCCGCCGAATGGGACGAGCGTGAGGAGACTCCCTGGCCGGTCATCCAGGAGGCCGCGAAGGTCGGCATCTACTCCCTCGACTTCTACGCCCAGCAGTACTTCGACCCCACCGGCCTCGGCATCCCGATGGCCATGGAGGAGCTGTTCTGGGGCGACGCGGGCATCGCCCTGTCCATCGTGGGCACGGGTCTCGCCGCGGTGGGCGTCCTCGCCAACGGCACCGAGGAGCAGATCGGCACCTGGATCCCCCAGATGTACGGGGACGCCAACGACGTCAAGGTCGCCGCGTTCTGCTCCTCCGAGCCCGACGCCGGCTCCGACGTGGGCTCCATGCGCACCCGGGCCGTCTACGACGAGGCCAAGGACGAGTGGGTGCTCAACGGCACGAAGACCTGGGCGACCAACGGCGGCATCGCCAACGTCCACGTCGTCGTCGCGGTCGTCGACCCGGAGCTCGGCTCCAAGGGCCACGCCTCCTTCATCGTCCCGCCGGGGACGCCCGGCCTGTCCCAGGGCCAGAAGTTCAAGAAGCACGGGATCCGTGCCTCGCACACCGCCGAGGTCGTCCTGGACAACGCCCGGGTGCCCGGGTCCTGCCTGCTCGGCGGCAAGGAGAAACTGGACGAGCGCCTCGCCAGGGCCCGGGAGCGGGCGAAGTCGGGCGGTGAGCGCGTGAAGAACGCGGCGATGGCCACGTTCGAGGCCTCGCGGCCGGCCGTCGGTGCGATGGCCGTCGGTACGGCACGCGCCGCCTACGAGGTGGCCCTCGACTACGCCGTGACCCGGGAGCAGTTCGGGCGGCCGATCATCGACAACCAGGGCGTGGCGTTCCAGCTCGCCGACATGCGGACGGCCGTCGACGCGGCCCGCCTGCTGGTGTGGCGGGCGTCCTGGATGGCGGTGAACGGGAAGCCGTTCACCGCGGCCGAGGGGTCGATGTCGAAGCTGTTCGCGAGCGAGACGGCGAAGAAGGTGACCGCCCAGGCGATCCAGATCCTGGGCGGGAACGGGTACACGCGGGAGTATCCGGTGGAGCGGATGCACCGGGACGCGGCGATCTACACGATCTTCGAGGGGACGAGCGAGATCCAGCGGCTGGTGATTGCGCGGACCCTGTCGGGGATGCCGATCCGGTAGCGCCGTGGGGGCGCGGGTGCGTCGCGGACCGGCCGTGCGTCGTGGCTGGTCGCGCCCACGCGGCGGAGCCACATGTCGACAACGCCCCGCGCCCCTACGTACATGTCCTCACCGGTGCTTCAACGGTGTGAGTTGCTCGATGTCGTAGCGCTTGCGGAGGATCTCGATCGCCTCGTGGTCCGGGGGGCCACCGCTGCCCAGGATCTCCAGGAGCTCCTCGAAGTAGCGCTCGTGGTCGGGTGGCGGGGAGGACTGGAAGAACATCCGCGCGGGGGATTCCGTCGGGTTGGCGAAGGCGTGCGGGCAGCCGGGGGGTACGGCGATCAGCGTGCCCGGGGTCGCCCGTACCACCCTCGTGCCCGAACTCGACTCCCACTTCTGCCAGTTGTCGGGGGTGCGGATGCGTGGCTCGAAGGCGAGGACGTCCAGCTCGCCTTCGAGGACGTAGAACAGCTCCTCGCTGCGGGTGTGCACATGGGCGCCCACGTCGAAGCCCGGCGGGACGTCCACCTCGAAGGTGGAGGCCATCCGCGAGTGCGTTCCCGTCACCTTGAAGGTGACGCGCTGGGCCGGCGTGTGGACCACGCGCCCGTGTCCTGGCGGGACGAGAAGTCCCTCGGCTGTCGTCATGGGCTCCTCACCAGGTCACCGGTAGTGCTTCGGGTCCCCGGATCAGCGCGCCCTTTCGGAAGGGCACCTGCTCCGGAGGAACGGCGAGCCGCAGCCCGGGCAGCCGGTCGAGCAGGGCGTCGACGAGGAGTTCCTCCTCCAGCCTGCCGAGCTGGCCACCGGGGCAGTAGTGCGGGCCGAACCCGAAGGAGACGTGTGGGTTGGGACTGCGGGTGAAGTCGATCGTCTCGGGGTCAGGGAAGACGTCCGGGTCGCGGTTGGCGGCCAGGTACGAGACGTAGACCGCGTCGCCCGCGCGGATCCGTACGCCCTTGATCTCCACGTCCCGCGTGGCGATCCGGGACAGCCCGACCGCGCTGCGGTGCGGGATCCAGCGCAGCAGCTCGTCGATCGCCCGGGGGCGGATCGCCGGGTCTGCGCGCAGCCGGTCGAGGAGGTCGGGGCGGGTCAGGAGCAGGTAGAGCATCTGCCCGCTGTTGTTGGTGACCGCCTCGCCGCCGATCTGGAGGAGGACGGCGAGACCGACGGCCTCCTCCACCGTGACCTCGCCGCGGCCCACGGCGGCGCCCAGCAGGGAGGTCACGTCCTCGCCCGTACTGCCCTCGCGCGCGGCGACGAGGTCGGCGAAGTAGGCGCCCATCTCGCGCTTGGCCTTCTCGCTGACCTCCTTGCCGTGGCTGGAGGACAGGATCAGCTGGGTCCAGAGGTGCATGGTGTGCCGGTCGGCGGCCGGTACGCCCATCACCTCGCAGATCACCGCGATGGGGAACGGGGTGAGCACCGTCGCCGTGAGATCGGCGGGCGGGCCGTCCTGGACCAGCTCGTCGACGATCTCGTCCAGCATCACGCGGGCCTTGTCCCGGACCCGCTCCACGCCCTTGGAGGTGAGCGCGGGGGCCACCGTGCGGCGCAGCCGCGTGTGGTCGGGCGGGTCCAGGAAGCCGACCGCGCCGCGGTCCGGGATGAAGTGCGGGGCGAGCCGGGTGACCGGCTGCGCCATCACCGCCTCACGGCTGAACCGGGGGTCGTTGGCCACCATCCGCACGTCGTCGTACCGGGTGACCAGCCACGCCCAGCCCTCGCCGTTGGGAAGCCGGATCCGGGTGACCGGACCCTCCCGCATCAGCTCGGCCAGGGTGGGGTCGAACTCCACCCCCGCCAGGTCCGGCACCTCCCAGTGCCGGACCTGCCAGGCGGCCTCACCGGTGGCCGCGCAGGTGGCCGCGCCGGCGGCCTCCTCGGCGGCTTCGCCCGCGGGGTCGAGCGGTTCGGTGAGCGCCATCTCTATCGCGCCGCCTCTCCGCCCGGACGCCGCCAGCGACCCAACGACATCTCCGCGGTGATGCCGGGACCGAACCCGGCCAGCAGACCGCGCGCCTGGTGCTCGGCGCCGCCCTCGTCGAACATCCGGCGCAGCGCGTCCAGGACGACGGCGCTCGCGATGTTGCCGTACTCGGTGAGCGTGGACCGGCTGAACCGGAAGGCGTGCGGGTCGACCTGGAGGAACTTGCTCAGGTCGTCCAGGATGCGCGGCCCGCCCGCGTGGACTATGTAGAAGTCCAGGTCGGACGCGTCCCAGCCGTGCAGCCCCGCCAGGTCCTGGAGGGCCGGCGCCAGCGGCTCCATGGTCGCCGGGACCCGCTTGTCCAGCAGGAAGTGGAACCCGGTGGCCCGCACGTCGTACATGATCCACTCTTCGGTCTTCGGGATCAGGTACGAGCCGTTGCGTTCGAGCTCGACGCCCGTGCCGCCCTGGCCGCGGACCACGGCGGCGGCGATGCCGTCACCGAAGAGGCCGTTGGAGAGCAGCGAGCCGACGCCGAGGTCGGTCGGCTGGTAGCACAGCGAGCAGAACTCGCAGGCCACGATGAGGGCGTTGGCGTGCGGGTACGCCGAGCAGAAGTCGTGGGCCCGGTTGATCGCCGCTCCGCCGGCCGCGCAGCCGAGCTGTGCGATGGGGATCTGGCGGGTGGTGGAGTCGAAGTCCATCTCGTTGATCAGCCACGCCGTGAGCGACGGCATCATGAAGCCCGTGCACGAGACGTAGATGATCACGTCGATGTCGGTGGTGAGCAGTTCGGCCTCGTCGAGCGCCTGCTGGATGACTGCGGGGACCCGGGCCTTGGCCTCGGCCTCGTAGAGCTTGTTGCGCTCCTCGAAGCCGGGGTGCTTGAGGGTTTCCTCGATCGGCTGCACGATGTGCCGGGTGCGTACGCCCGTGTTCTCGATCAGTCTCAGCGCCAGCGGCAGCTGCGGGTGGTTCTCGTGGTGGGAGCGCGCCAGTTCCAGCGTCTCCTCCATCGTGATCACGTACTCCGGGACCGACACTGAGGGTTTGCACAAAGTCGCCATGAACCGTGCCTGCTTTCAGCCTTCCGGCGGGTTTGGCCCGACCGGTCAGAGAGGTGGTTCACCTCAGGAGGTGGTCCCCTCACGATCACCCGAGAGAGCGACGATCTCGCGCCGGACTACTCCGAACCGGTGACCCCGTGTCAGGGTCGGAGCAGCACAGAGCTATCCCGGACGAGGAGGACGCGATGCCCGGCAAGGCCGCGGAAATGCTGGAAACGACCAGGTCAGAGCTTGCCCCGGACCCGAACGCCAATCCGCTGGTCCCCCTCGTCGCCGGCGGCCGGGCGAGTCTGGAGACACTCGCCGCTCTTGCCCTGGAACAACACCGCGTGATCCCCGCCGACCTGCGCGCGTTCCTGCATCTGGCGCAGCGCGCCTCCGGGGACCCGGCGGCCGCCGGGTTCTTCACCATGCTGGCCGAGGGCGAGGAGCTGGCGGCGCAGCGGCTGGGCGCGTTCACCGAGGCGTGCGGCGTGGACGCCGAGCGCATGCAGGCGTACGAGCCCCTGCCGGGCTGTCAGGCGTACCCGGCGTACATCTCCTGGCTGGCGCTCAACGCGGCCCCGGCGGACGCCGTCCTCGCCGTCACGGCCAACTTCGCGACGTGGGGCACGTATTGCGCGACCATCGCGCACGGCCTGCGCACCCACTACGGCTTCACCGACGAGGCCTGCGCCTTCTTCGACTTCTTCGCCGAACCGGCCCCGGCGCTGGACCAGCAGGCGACGGCAGCGGTGGAGGCGGCACTGAACGCGGGCCGACTGGACGAGAAGCTGGTGTACACCTACGGCCGTCTACTCCAGGCGTACGAGCAGATGTTCTGGACATCGCTCAGGGGACTGACTTAGGGGCGCTGGGGGCACCCCCGGCCGAAGGCTGGGGGAGGAACTGCGCGAGCAACCCCCACCCACCCGCACTCGCCGAACGACCGTCACTCCCCACTGCTGTGGGCGATACAAGCCACGTCGATCCGGTCGGCGAGCTTCGCGAGTTCGATGGTCAGCGCAGCCACCGTGTCCTCGTCCAGCCCACCCTCGTCGGCCTCCACCAGACGCAGCCACCGTGCCCCCAACGTCCGCAACAACTTACTCACGTCGGCCGCGGCCACCTGCAAGGTCCCGCGGTCGTCGACGATCAGTGGCAGGGTCACTTCGCGGTTCACACTCGGGATCGTAGTCGTGCAACCGTCACGCACCCTGCCAAACGGTCGTGATGTTGCAGAACTCCCGGATTCCGTGCCCGGACAGCTCACGGCCGTATCCGGACCGCTTCACCCCGCCGAACGGGAACGCCGGGTGGGAGGCGGTCATGCCGTTGACGAACACGCCACCGGCCTCCAGATCCCGTACGAACCGGTCCACCTCGGCCTCGTCCCGCGTCCACACGTTCGAACTCAGTCCGAAGGGCGAGTCGTTGGCGATGAGGATCGCCTCGTCCAGGTCCCCGGCCCGGTACAGCGTGGCCACCGGCCCGAACGCCTCCTCGCGGTGGATGCGCATGTCGCGGTGGATCCCGGCGAGGACGGTCGGCGGGTAGTACCAGCCGGGTCCGTCCGGCCGCTGACCGCCGCACAGCACCTCGGCACCCGACCGCTTCGCGTCCTCGACCAGCTCCTCCAGGTCCTTGCGCCCCTCCTCGCTGGCGAGCGGCCCGACGTCCGTCGCCTCGTCCATCGGGTCGCCCGTGCGCAGCGCCGCCATGCCCGCCACGAACTTCTCGGCGAACGCGTCGTAGACGTCCGTGTGCACGATGAACCGCTTCGCCGCGATGCACGACTGCCCGTTGTTCTGCACGCGCGCCGTCACCGCGATCTTCGCGGCGCGGTCGACGTCCGCCGAGGGCATCACCACGTACGGGTCGCTGCCGCCCAGTTCCAGGACCGTCTTCTTGATCATCTCGCCGGCGGTGGCGGCGACCGCGCGGCCCGCCGGCTCGCTGCCGGTGAGCGTCGCCGCCCGCACCCGCTCGTCGCGCAGGATGTCGTCGACCGCGCCGGAGCCGATCAGCAGGGTCTGGAAGCAGCCCTCGGTGAAGCCGGCCCGGTGGAACAGGTCCTCCAGGTACAGGGCGGTCTGCGGGACGTTGGACGCGTGCTTGAGCAGGCCCACGTTGCCCGCCATCAGCGCGGGCGCGGCGAAGCGGACCACCTGCCAGAGCGGGAAGTTCCACGGCATCACGGCGAGCACCGGCCCGATCGGGCGGTAGCGCACCCGCACCCGGGACGCGCCCGAGTCCTTCACGTCCGTGTCCGCCGGCTCCTCGTCGGCCAGCAGCTCCTCCGCGTGGTCGGCGTACCAGTGCATCGCCTTCGCGCACTTGGCGGCCTCCGCGCGGGCCTGCTTCAGCGGCTTGCCCATCTCGGTGGTCATGGTGCGCGCGATGTCGTCCCGTTCGGCGTCCAGCAGGTCGGCGGCGGCGTGCAGCTGCCGGGCGCGTTCGGCGAAGGTGCTCGTGCGGTACGTGCGGAACGTCGCCTCGGCGAGTTCGAGCCGGCGTTCGAGCTCGTCCTCGTCCATGGGGTCGAACGTTTCGAGCGTCTCGCCGTTCGCCGGGTTGACCGTCGCGATGGGCATGGCTGACCTCCCTGGGAGCGGGCTTGCTAAGACCTTCGCGCGCGGCCGGGTCGGCCGCAACGTAGAGGACTCCGTTCAGCCCGAGTGCTCCGCCAGCCGGTCGAGAAACGCCGCCTGGGCCTTGACGATCACCTCGCGGGCCCGGGCCGGGCTCAGCCAGGCCACCCGGTCCAGTTCGGGGAACTCCTGGATCCGGCCGGACCGCGGCGGCCACTCCATCACGAAGGTGCCGGGTGCGATCGTGTCCGGGTCCAGGTCCGCCTCGACCGCCCACGCGGTGACGATCTTGCCGTTGGTCTGCCGCACCTCGCCCAGATCGATCGGCTCCCCGTCCGGCGGCGCCAGCCCCAGCTCCTCCTGGAACTCGCGGCGGGCCGCGTCCCAGGCCGGTTCGTCCGGCTCGTACTCGCCCTTGGGTACGGTCCAGGCACCCGCGTCCTTCTTCGCGAAGAACGGCCCGCCCATATGGCCGAGCAACACCTCAACGCCCTCGCCGGTATGCCGGAACAACAGCAGTCCGGCGCTTCGCCTCGGCTCCGTCAACGCCGTACCTCCGGGTGCGCGGCCAGCAGGGTTTCCACCGTATCGGCCTCCTGCGGCCGTTTGTCCTCGCGGTAGCGCACGACGCGCGCGAAGCGCAGGGTGACGCCTGCCGGGTAGCGGGAGGAGCGCTGCAGGCCGTCGTAGGCGATCTCGACGACGAGTTCCGGGCGTACGGTCACCAGCCGGCCGTTGTCCGAGACCTCCAGCTCCTTGAGCCGGGCGGTCTGCCACTCCAGCATCGCGTCGGTCATGCCCTTGAAGGTCTTGCCGAGCATGGCGAAGGTGCCGTCCGGGTTGCGGGCGCCGAGGTGGAGGTTGGACAGCCTGCCGGTGCGGCGGCCGTGGCCCCACTCGGCGGCCAGCACGACCAGGTCGAGGGTGCGGACGGGCTTCACCTTCAGCCAGGAGGCCCCCCTGCGGCCCGCGCTGTAGGGGCCGTCCAGCGACTTGACGACCACGCCCTCGTGGCCGCGGTCCAGGGTGGCGGCGAGGAACTCCTCGGCGACGGCCGTGTCGTCCGGCCCGGACACCAGCGCCCGGCGCACCCGCATCGGCTCGGGGACCAGCCGGGCCAGCGCCGCGTGCCGTTCGGCGAACGGGAGGTCGAGCAGGTCGTGGCCGTCGACCGAGAGCGCGTCGAAGAAGACCGGGGAGACCGGGACCTGACGGGCCGCCTTCGCCACGTCGGTGCGGGAGCCGACCCGGCCCGCCGTCTCCTGGAAGGAGCGGGGCCGGCCGGCCGCGTCGAAGGAGATCACCTCGCCGTCCAGGACGAACCGCTCGCCCCTCAGTCCGCGTGCGGCGGAGGTCACCTCGGGAAGACGGTCGGTGATGTCGTCCAGGGTGCGGGTGAAGACCCGTACCGTGTCGCCGTCCCGGTGGACCTGGACCCGGATGCCGTCCAGTTTCTCCTCGACCGCCGAGCCGCCCAGCTTCTCCACCGCCTCGGCGACCGACGAGGCGGTGTGCGCCAGCATGGGCAGCACCGGGCGGCCGACGGTGAGCCGGAAGCGGTCCAGGGCCGGCGGGCCGTCCGCCAGCAGCGCCGCGGCCACCGTCTGGAGGGACCCCGCGAGCATCACCGCCCGGCGGACGTCGGCCGGGGCCGCCCCGGTCGCCTGCGCGAGCCCTTCGACGGCGACCGCGTCCAGGGCGCCCTGCCGCACCTCCCCGGAGAGCAGCCCCAGCAGGAAACGCTGCTCCTCCGCCGTGGCCGCGCCCATCAACTCGCCCACGATCCGGGCCCGTTCGGCCTGCGAACCGGGCCCCGAGACCTTGCCCAGCTCGCTGAGCCGGGCGTCGACCTCGTGCACGGTGAGGGACGGTTCGGCGGCCGCCGGGACGGCCCGGCTCAGCACCTTCCAGCCGACGCCGAGACGGCCCTGCGGGAGCCGGCCGGCCAGGTAGGGGATGACGACCGGGACGTCGTCGGGCGCCGTCTCCCGGAAGAGCTCGGCGAGCAGCGCGGTCTTGCGGGACCTGGCCGCGGTGGCGGCGACCTCCCGTGACACTTCGGCGAGCCGGGTCAGCAGCATGCAGCCATAGTGCTCCGGATACGGCCCGCCGACACCCGCGGCCGGTGCCGGGGTCAGGCCGGGGCGGTCGCGTACACCTGCCGGGTGTTGGGGCGCGGTGCCGGCCGGTGGCGGGCCGCGGGGCCCTCGGCGAACGCGCGCAGCAGGTTCTCCGTGGTGCGGGTGACGAAGGCGCGGGTGGCCGCGTCCATGCCGTGGTGCCTGCTGCCGTCCCCGGTGGCCGCCATCAGGGCCTCCACCCAGCGCATGGTGCCGGACGCGAAGACCCCGGCGCCGCCGGTCACGGTGTAGTACGCCGAGTCGCTGTGGCTGTTCCGGCCGTTGCACACCAGCGGGGAGTGGGCCGTGATCTCCAGCGGGCCCGGAGCGGTCGTGCCGGCCGGGACCCGGTCGTACTCGACGCCCACCAGATGGGCGAAGCCCTGCCCGGCGCGGACACCGGTGCCCTCGTACAGCCAGTGGTCCGGGGCCGTGACGACGTAGGGGGCGTCCACCGGGTAGCCCTCGTAGAGCACTCCGGTGAGGGAGGACTCCGGGTCGGCGCCCGGAGTCGCGCGGAAGTCCGTCGTGACCAAGGCGGGCCGGGCGGGGAAACAGGGGTCGGCGGTGTACGAGGACTTGTAGCAGACGACGGTACGGCCGGGCCCGCTGTCCGAGGCCTCCAGCCGGACCCGCCGGAAGCAGGTGTTCGCGCCGAGGAAGGCGATGTTGGTGCCGGCGTCCCGGGCGGCCGTGACATGCCGGCGCTGCTCGGGCGTCCAGTACTCGTCGTGGCCCAGGCACACGACCGCGGCGGCCCCGGCCAGCACGCCCGGGTCAGTGTGCACGTCCGTCCCTGTGGTGTAGGCGAGGGGTATGCCCAGCCGTTCGGCCAGCACGACCGCGGCCCACTCGTACACCAGGAACTTCTCCGCGCCGTTCAGATCGTAGGGCCGGTCGAAGGTGACGGCGAGCGAGCGGCCCGCGTAACCGCCGTCGGATCCGGCGTAGAGGCTGAGCCCGCCCCACCTGTTGTACGCCTGCCAGGTCGCCGGGGCGTGCAGCAGGACGGTACGGCCCGCGCCGTGCGTGGAGCGTACGATCAGCGGCACGTACCGCTGGTGGCCGCTGTCGGCCTCCAGGCGCAGCAGGTACGCCCCTTCCGGCCAGCCGGTGGTGTCCACGGTGAGCGTGCGCGGCCACCCGGCGTGCACGGTGCGGGTGGCGGCGAGGATTCGGGGGGACGGCTGGGCGCGACCCGGTATGCGGGGCGAGTGCCAGACCCGCCGGGCCTGCTTGCCGCCGTACCAGCCGACCCGCAGTGCCGAGATCCGGAACGCGGCGGCCGTGGTCGACACGGACAGGCCGAATTCCTCGCCCGGGGTCACACTCACCCGGTCGGCGTACCCGGCGATTGCGTCGGCGGAGCCGAGGGACCTGATGCGCCAGTCCGCGGTCCCCGGACGCCCGCGCTCCGCCTCGGGCAGCCGGCTGTCCGGCGCGGCGGGCCGTCGGGCCGGGGCCGTCGGCTCGCAGGCGGCCACCCCCAGCCCTGCGCCCGCGCAGAGACCGAGGAACCGCCTGCGGGCGGTCCCGGACCCGGGCACCGGCGACGTCTCCTGCCGCTGTCGACCGTCCACACCGTCTCCCAGGAGGCTCTGCGCCCGGCTCTCCGCCGGTGTCCCGGCCGCCCTGGCGGGCGGCCAGGGCGCGCTCCGGCGACCGTAACTCCCGCGGGCCGGTCACGCACGGCGCGCCGGTGCGGGATTGACAAACGCTTTTGCCGAAACTGCAATGCAGGCATGACAACGGACGACGTCCTCGCGGGCGTGGGGCCCCGGCTGCGCCGGCTCCGCAAGGAGCGGGAGGTCACCCTCGCCGCCCTCTCCGAGACCACCGGCATCTCGGTCAGCACCCTCTCCCGGCTGGAGTCCGGGCTGCGCAAACCCAGCCTGGAGCTGCTGCTGCCGATCGCGCAGGCCCACCAGGTGCCCCTGGACGAACTGGTCGGCGCGCCGCCGGCCGGCGATCCCCGGGTGCGGGCCAAGCCGATGGAGCGGTACGGCCGCACCTTCCTGCCGCTCACCCGGCAGCCCGGCGGCCTCCAGGCCTTCAAGGTGGTCGAGCCGAAGCGGAAGCTCGAACCCGAGCCGCGCACCCACGAGGGCTACGAGTGGCTCTACGTGCTGTCCGGGAAGCTGCGGCTGGTGCTGGGGGAGCACGACGTCGTGCTGGGGCCCGGGGAGGCGGCCGAGTTCGACACCCGGGTGCCGCACTGGTTCGGGTCGACGGGGGAGGGGCCGGTGGAGTTCCTCAGCCTGTTCGGGCCGCAGGGGGAGCGGATGCATGTGCGGGCACGGCCGAAGAAGAAGGAGTGACGAATCCGTCTGTTACCCCGGACCCGGTTCCCTCGCGGGCAAGCGACCGCTTAGTATGCGATGGACCCCGACGAAGCAGTCTGTGGAGGCACCGCATGCAGGCATGGCAAGTGCACGAGAACGGCGAGCCGAGCGAGGTGATGCGGCTCCAGGAGGTGGAGCGGCCCACGCCCGGTGACGGCCAGGTGCTGCTCAGGGTGCGTGCCGCCAACATCAACTTCCCCGACGTCCTGATGTGCCGGGGGCACTACCAGGTCCGTCCGCCGCTGCCGTTCACCCCGGGCGTCGAGATCTGCGGCGAGACCGAGGACGGACGCCGGGTGATCGCCAACCCCGCGCTGCCGCACGGCGGTTTCGCCGAGTACGCGGTCGCGGACGCCGCCGCGCTGCTGCCCGCCCCGGACGCGCTGGACGACGCCGAGGCCGCCGCGCTGCACATCGGCTACCAGACGGGGTGGTTCGGACTGCACCGCAGGGCGGCTCTCCAGGCCGGCGAGACCCTGCTCGTGCACGCCGCCGCCGGCGGGGTCGGCAGTGCGGCCGTCCAGCTCGGCAAGGCGGCCGGGGCGCGCGTGATCGGCGTGGTCGGCGGCGCCGACAAGGCCGCCGTCGCCCGCGAGCAGGGCTGTGACGTCGTCGTCGACCGGCGCGCCGAGGACGTCGTCGCCGCCGTCAAGGAGGCCACCGGCGGCCGGGGTGCCGACGTGATCTACGACCCGGTCGGCGGCGACGCCTACACCCAGTCCACCAAGGTCGTCGCCTTCGAGGGCCGGATCGTGGTCGTCGGCTTCGCCAGCGGCACCATCCCCAGCCCGGCGCTCAACCACGCCCTGGTGAAGAACTACTCCATCCAGGGCCTGCACTGGGGCCTGTACGCCACCAAGAACCCCAGGCTGATCCTGGACTGCCACCGGCAGCTCACCGAGCTGGCCGCCAAGGGCGCCATCAAGCCGCTGGTGAGCGAGCGGGTCCCGCTGTCCGAGGCCGCGGCGGCCGTCCAGCGGGTCGGCGACGGCGTCACCACCGGCAGGGTCACCGTCGTACCGAACGGAGCCGCAGCATGACCGACGCCGCCGAACTCGAGCGCCGCACCGCCGAACTGCTGGCCGCGCACCCGCCCGCCGCGACGGATCGGCTCGACTTCCTCAAGGCCCGCTTCGACGCCGGGCTGGCCTGGGTGCACTACCCGGAGGGCCTCGGCGGCCTCGGCGCCCCGCGCTCCCTGCAGGCCGTCGTGGACGCCGGGCTGGAGGCCGCGGGCGCCCCCGACAACGACTCCCGCCGCAACGGCATCGGGCTCGGCATGGCCGCGCCGACCATCCTCAGGTACGGCACGGAGGAGCAGAAGCAGCGCTACCTGCGGCCGTTGTGGATCGGGGAGGAGGTGTGGTGCCAGCTGTTCAGCGAGCCGGGCGCCGGCTCCGACCTGGCCGCGCTGGGCACCCGCGCCGTCCGTGAGGGCGACGACTGGGTGGTGAACGGGCAGAAGGTGTGGACCTCCGGCGCGCACAACTCCCGCTGGGCCATCCTGATCGCCCGCACCGACCCGGACGTGCCCAAGCACGCGGGCATCACCTACTTCATCTGCGACATGACCGATCCCGGCGTCGACGTCCGCCCGCTGCGGCAGATCACCGGCGAGGCCGAGTTCAACGAGGTCTTCCTCACCGACGTCCGCATCCCCGACTCCCGCCGCCTCGGTGCGATCGGCGACGGCTGGCGGGTCGCGCAGACCACCCTGAACAACGAGCGCGTCGCCATCGGCGGCATGCGGCTGCCCCGCGAGGGCGGCATGATCGGCCCGGTCGCGAGGACCTGGCGCGAACGCCCCGAGCTGCGCACCCACGACCTGCACCAGCGGCTGCTGAAGCTGTGGGTCGAGTCCGAGGTCGCCCGCCTCACCGCCGAGCGCCTGCGCCAGCAGCTCGTCGCGGGCCAGCCCGGCCCCGAGGGCGCCGGCATGAAGCTCGCCTTCGCCCGCCTCAACCAGGAGATCAGCGGCCTGGAGGTCGAACTCCGCGGCGAGGAAGGCCTGTTGTACGACGACTGGACCATGCGGCGGCCCGAACTGGTGGACTTCACCGGCCGCGACGCCGGCTACCGCTACCTCCGCGCCAAGGGCAACAGCATCGAGGGCGGGACCAGCGAGGTCCTGCTGAACATCGTCGCCGAGCGCGTCCTGGGCCTGCCGGCCGAACCGCGCACCGACAAGGACGTCGCCTGGAAGGACCTGGCCCGATGACGGATCTGCTGTACTCGGAGGAGGAAGAGGCGCTGCGGGCGGCGGTGCGGGACCTGCTCGCCGACCACTGCGACGCGCCGGGCGTCATCGCCCGCACCGAGTCCGACACCCCGTACGACCCGGCCACCTGGAAGGCCCTCACCGAGGGCATGGGGCTCGCCGGGCTGCTGGTCCCCGAGGAGCAGGGCGGCCAGGGCGCCTCGCACCGCGAGGTCGCCGTCGTCCTGGAGGAACTGGGGCGGGCGGTCGCGCCGGTGCCGTACCTGACCAGTGCCGTGGTGGCGACCGAGGCGCTGCTGGCCTGCGGCGACGGGCAGCTGCTCGGGAAGCTGGCGTCCGGGCGGACCGTCGGGGCGCTGGCCGTGGGGCTGCACGTCGCTCCGGGGGGCGAGTTCAAGGCCGTGCGCGTCGAGGACGGGCGCCTGCACGGCGAGTTGACCGGGATCGCGGACGCGGTCGCCGCGGACGTGCTGCTGGTGCCCGGGGACGACGGCGGCCTGTACGCGGTCGAGGCGGGTGCCGTGACCGTCACCCCGCAGGTGTCCTTCGACCTGACCCGGCCGCTCGCCATGGTCACCCTGGACGGGGCGGCCGGACGGCGCGTGGGCGACGCCGAGCCCGCGGTACGGCGGGCTTTGCGCGCCGGGGCCGGGCTGCTGGCCTCCGAGCAGTTCGGCGTCGCCGAGTGGGCGCTGACCGAGACCGTGCGGTACCTCAAGGAGCGCAAGCAGTTCAACCGTCCGGTGGGCGGGTTCCAGGCGGTCAAGCACCGGCTGGCGCAGGTGTGGCTGGAGGTGGTGAACCTGCGGGCCGCTGCGCGGGGCGCCGCCGATGCGCTGGCCTCCGGCGAGGACGCCGACGTGGCCGTGGCCGTCGCTCAGGCCTACGCGGCGCCGGTCGCCGTGCACGCCGCCGAGGAGGCGCTGCAGTTGCATGCGGGGATCGGGATGACCTGGGAACATCCGATCCATCTGTATCTGAAGCGGGCCAAGGCGGATTCGATTGCTTTCGGTACGGCGGGGGCGCATCGGGAGGTCTTGGGCGAACTGGTCGGTCTTCAGGCGCCGTGATTTCCGGTTTTCGGGTGCGGGTGTGTGGGGGCTGGTCGCGCAGTTCCCCGCGCCCCTTTCGGGGCGCCTGAAGTGAACCAGGGGCGGCAGTCCAGCCAACTCCCTGCAGAGATACGTCAATTGGGCTCTGCTCGAACGCATACTCCCTTGGGTCACTCATGGCCCTACAAGGGAGGCAGAGCATGGCCCTCACCACCCGTCGCAGAGCCCTCGGCACCCTCGGTGCCGCCCTCGCCGGTGCCGTCGTCCTGCCCGGCGCGCAGGCCTGGGCGGGCGGCCGCCGTGGGCGGCGGCCGCTGTGGCGTGCCCACGCCCACAACGACTACGAGCACACCCACCCCCTCCACGACGCCCTGGGCCACCGGTTCGGGAGCGTCGAGGCGGACATCTTCCTCGTCGGGGACCAGCTCCTCATCGGCCACACCGAGGACGACCTCGACCCCAGCCGCACCCTCGAATCCCTCTACCTCGACCCGCTGGCCGCGATCGTCAAAGCCAACCACGGTGTCGTGTACCGGGGTCGGCGCAGGCCGCTGCAGCTGCTCATCGACATCAAGACCGAGGGCTCCTCGACCTACCTGGAGCTCGACCGGCATCTGCGGCGCTACCCGCACCTGTTCACCACCTACGCGCACGGCCGGGTGATCCCCGGCGCGGTCACCAACGTCATCTCCGGCGACCGTGCCGCCCGCACGCCGATGGAGGCGCAGACCGTGCGCCGGGCCTTCTACGACGGCCGGCTCACCGACCTCGGCACCTCGGCGCCCGCCTCCTTCGTCCCGCTGATCAGCGACAACTGGCAGCTCAACTTCACCTGGCTCGGCGCGGGCCCGTTTCCCGACGCCGAGCGGCAGAAGCTGCGCGACATCATCGGCCGGGCACACGCGCACGGCCAGACGGTGCGCTTCTGGAACACCCCCGACATGGCCGGCCCCGACCGCGACGCGCTGTGGGGCGAACTGCTGGCCGCCGGCATCGACTACTTCAACACCGACGACCTGGCGGGCCTGGAGACCTTCCTGGACGCCCACGCGGGGTCGTAACACCACTCGAACGGGGGCCGTGTCGACCGCACGGCCCCACCCTCCGCTACGCCACACTTGCGGCCGAACGCCCCGGAACGGGCGTGGCGGAGGAGGTTCGCGATGGCCGTTTCCATCTCTGTGGTGCTGCTGCTCCTGTTGCTGGCCGTGATCTTCATGCGCCAGGGCGCGCTGAAGATCTCGCACGCCCTGGTCTGCATGCTCTTCGGGTTCTTCCTGGCCAGCACCAGCATGGCGCCGACCATCACCAGCGGGCTCACCGCCACCGCGGACCTGGTCAGCAGTCTGCGGCCCTGAGCCGGCCGTTCGGGGGTTGCGTCAGGGTTTCCAGAAGACCCCGATCCCGTTCGCCACGGCGCGTTCCGGGCTCACGGTCGGGTGGTTGAGCACGCTCACCGTCTGCGTGCCCGCGGTGCGGGCCACCATGGTCGTGGAGCCGCCGCCGTCCAGGCTGAACGCGTCGGCCGCTCCCAACTGCCGCATCTCCTCGGCTACTTCGGCGATGGTCAGGCCGCTGCGGTAGGCCACCGCACCGTCCAGCGCGAGCAGCAGCAGCCTGCGCCCGCCGTTCGCGTAGCCGACGGCCGTGCGCACGGCCGCGGTGGTGTCGTCGAGACCGGCCAGCGGCTCGCCGTCGCGCAGCACCGGGTACCCGCCGACCGCGAAGCGGTACGGGATCCTGGACGCGGCCGCCACCATCCGCTCGCGCACCGTGACCCGTTCGCCCTTGGTGAGGGCGCGCAGCCTGTCCGCGCCCGCCTCCCGGCCCAGCAGGACGGTGGTGCCCGCGCTGATCGCACCGCTGCCCGGGGTCGCGGACGTGGCGACGACCCGGCCGCCGCGGATCCGCACCTCGTAGGTGTCCGTGCTGCACCCGGCGGCCCGGTCGGTGTCCGAGCCGCAGGTGGCGCGCTTGCGGGACGCCGAGCCCCAGGCGGCGGTGTAGGCGCCGACGGATCCCTGCGCCAGGGCGTACTGGTTGAGCCCCCGCAGCGCCAGGGTGGCGTGGGGGGTGCGGACCGTACCGGCGAGCGTCAGCCGGTCGAGCCGGGCGCGGCGGTCCACGCCGACGCCGAAGACGTCGGTGGTGTCGGTGCCCGGCGGCAGCGACGGGCCGAACCGCTGGGCCGTCGGCACCGCCGACTTGAGCGCCCGGCCGTGCGCGATCGCCGGACCGACGCTCGCGCCCGTCACCTCGACGCCCGGGTGCTGGGTCTCGGTGATGTTGAAGAAGTCGCCGTTCACGCCCGCGACCGCGCCCGCCGCGTCCGCCATCGTGGACACCCGCGACCGTGCGGCCACCGCACCCGGCGAGAGCAGGTCCACGCGGACGTGCGGGTCGGCCAGGTCGACGGTCAGCAGATGGACGTGGACCGTGCCCTTGGCCGCGGGGAGGTCGAACTGCCGGTAGATGAGGCCGGACTCGATCCGTCCGGCGCCCGACGCGGCGCCGGCCGGTGCCGCCCCCACGAGGGCCGCACCGGCCAGCACGCCGGACGTGGTGAGAATCGTGCACAGGTTTCGGGTCGTCGCTGCAAGCCGTCTCCGACGATGCGTCACCGCACCCCCTGATGTCTCGTCAAGTTCTCCAGGACTCAGGAAGTGCAGCAGACGAGAGTGGCCCGCGGGGCGGCTAGCCGTCGACTACGCGAGAACGGGTGAGGAAACGCACCCCCTCGGGTGCCTCCAGGGAGAAACCACTCCCTCTTCCGGGTACCACGTCCACGATCAGCCGGGTGTGGCTCCACGCCTCGTACTGGCTGCGGGACATCCAGAAGGTCACCGGCTCCTCGACCCCGTCCACCGCCAGCTCGGCCAGCAGCACGTCCGATCCGCCGGTACGGAACTCGCCGTCCGGATAGCACATGGGCGCGCTGCCGTCGCAGCAGCCGCCGGACTGGTGGAACATCAGCGGCCCGTGCTCGGCATGGAGCCGGCGCACCAGCTCGGCGGCCTGCGGGGTGAGTTCGACGCGCGCGGGCGCGGTCCTGTCGTCGTCCATGGGCACCGTCCTGGGCCGGGGGCGTCGGATCCCCTCAGTCTCACGCGGCGTCAGCGGTGCGTCCAGCATGCGTCGTCGAGCGATGGGCCGCTGCTGCGATGTGTCCGATTAGCGAGTTTCCATGCGTTTTGGCGTGATGCTGCCGATTCCGCGGGCCCGTCCGTTGACTGGAGTGCGTCCGCATCCATAGCCTTCATCTTCATACGTAGACAGAGGCTCGCGCGATGCCTCTCCAGCAGTAAGGACGTCCCGCCCATGAGCCAGCCCGTCGTCACCCGCTTCTCCGTGTATCCGGTGGCAGGCCGGGACTCCATGCTGCTCAACCTCTCCGGCGCGCACGCCCCGTACTTCACCCGCAACGTCGTGGTCGTCGAGGACTCCGAGGGCCGCACCGGGCTCGGTGAGGTACCCGGCGGGGAGGCGATCACCCGGACCCTGCGGGACGCCGGGTCCCTGGTCGTCGGCTCCCGGGTGGGGGACTACAAGCGGGTGCTGCGGGCCGTGGGGGAGGAGTTCGCGGGGCGGGACGCCGGCGGCCGCGGTGCGCAGACCTTCGACCTGCGCACCACCGTGCACGCCGTCACCGCCGTGGAGTCGGCCCTCCTCGACCTGCTCGGCCAGCACCTGGAGGTGCCGGTCGCCGCCCTGCTCGGCGACGGCAAGCAGCGCGACTCGGTCCGCGTCCTCGGTTACCTCTTCTACGTCGGCGACCCGGGCCGAACCGACCTGGACTACCTCCGCGAACCCGACTCCGACGTGCCCTGGTACCGCATCCGCCGCGAGGAGGCCCTCACCCCGGAGGCGGTCGTCCGGCAGGCGGAGGCGGCCTACGACCGCTACGGCTTCCGGGACTTCAAGCTCAAGGGCGGTGTGCTGGAGGGGGCCGAGGAGGTCAAGGCCGTCCGGGCGCTGAAGGACCGCTTCCCCGAGGCCCGGATCACCCTCGATCCCAACGGCGCCTGGTCCCTGCGCGAGGCCGTCGCGCTGTGCCGCCCGCTGCTGGGCACCCTCGCCTACGCCGAGGACCCCTGCGGGGCGGAGGGCGGCTACTCCGGGCGGGAGATCCTCGCCGAGTTCCGCCGGGCCACGGGGCTGCCCACCGCGACCAACATGATCGCCACGGACTGGCGGCAGCTCACCCACGCCCTCGCCCTGCAGTCGGTGTCGATCCCGCTGGCGGACCCGCACTTCTGGACCATGCAGGGGTCGGTGCGGGTGGCGCAGCTCTGCCACGAGGCGGGGCTGACCTGGGGCTGCCACTCCAACAACCACTTCGACATCTCGCTCGCGATGATGGCGCACTGCGGTGCCGCGGCCCCCGGCGAGTACAACGCCCTGGACACGCACTGGATCTGGCAGGAAGGGCAGGAGCGGCTCACCGTCGAGCCGCCGAGGATCACCGGCGGCGAGGTCGCCGTCACCGACGCCCCCGGGCTCGGTGTCCGGCTCGACATGGACCGGCTGCTCGCGGCCCACGCCCGCCACGAGGAGCTGGGCCTCGGGGCGGGCCGGGACGACGCGGCCGGGATGCAGTACCTCGTGGCGGGCTGGAGCTTCGACGCCAAGCGGCCCTGCCTGGTGCGGTGAGCCGTCAGGCGCCCTGCGCGGCCGAGGACGTCTCGGTCGTGGCGTGCCCGGCCGCCCGGAGCGTGAGCTGCTGCCTGGGTGCCCGCAGCAGGACCACCGCGACCAGGGCGGCCAGCAACGTCAGACTCCCCGCCGTGACCAGGCACAGGCGCATGCCGTCCAGGAACGAGTCACCGAGCGCGCCCATCGTCTGCCCGGTGCGGGCGCCCAGGTCCTGGCCGGCGACCGCGCCGAGTCCTTCGGTCCGCGCGGTCGTGACGATGCGCTCCTGCGCCGCGCCGGTGACGCCCGCGGCGGTCAGGTGACCGGGCAGCGCGTCCAGGGCCCGGGTGGTGAGCAGCGCGCCCAGGACGGCCGGGCCGAGGGCGCCGCCGACCTGCCGGAAGGCGTTGTTGCCCGCGGCCGCCATGCCCGCCAGGTGGTGCGGCACGGAGGCCACCGCGGTCGCGGTCATCGCCGTCATGACGAAGCCCATGCCGAGGCCCAGCAGGGCGAGCCGCCAGGCGGCCGAGCCGAGCGAGGTGCCGGCGGTCAGCCCGGTCAGCGCGAACAGGGCGGCGGTGACCACCAGCAGACCACCGGTGATCATCACCCGGGCCGATATCCGGTGCATCAGCCGTCCGGCCGGGCCGCCCACCAGCAGGGCCGCCCCGGTGACCATCAGCAGCCGCCACGCGGCCGCCATGGTGTCGAGCCGCTGCACCATGCCGAAGTAGAGGCTGAGCACGAAGAAGAAGCCGATCAGCGCCAGGAAACTGGTCGTCGCGACCAGCGTGGTGGCGGTGAAGGCGGGGCTGCGGAACAGGCTCAGGTCCAGCATCGGGCTGTCGCTGCGCCGCTCCGCCATCACGAAACCGGCACCCGCGACCACGGCCGTGAACAGCGCCACCATCACCTTGACGTCGGTGAACGAACTCGCCCCGCCCTCGATCACGCCGTACACCAGCGCGGTGACCGCGAGGGTCGCGGTGAGCTGGCCGGGCCAGTCCAGGCGGCGCCCGTGCGGTGCCCGCGAGTCGGCCGGCTGCCGCGCCGCGACCGCGACGGTCAGGAGGGCGACGGGCACGGTCGGCAGGTAGATCCAGCGCCACGAGAAGTGCTGGACGATCACCCCGGCGAGCAGCGGACCGACGGCCAGGGCCGCCGACAGGCAGGTGGCCCAGATGCCGATGAACTTGCCGCGCTCCCGGTGGTCCGGCACCACATGGCTGATCAGTGCCAGCGTGGTCGGCAGCAGCGCGGCCGCGCCCACGCCGGCCAGGGCCTGTCCGGCCCAGACGGCCTCGATGGAGTGTGCGCACAGGGCGGTGACCGCGCCCGCCGCCGAGAACAACAGGCCCGCCTGGAACACCTTCTGGCGGCCGTGGACGTCCCCGAAGACGCCCGCGGTCAGGATGAAGGCGGCCATCGGCAGCACGAACGCGTCCTGCACCCACGACAGCTGGGCGGTCGAGGCGTTCAGCGCGGCCTGCAGGGCGGGCAGGCTCACGGCGACGGTGGTGACCGGAAGATAGGCGACGAAGACGCCCAGGCAGGCCATGACGATCGTGGCCGCCCGCCGCTCGACCGGCGCGCTCGCCGGTGTCGTGACGTTCACGGAGATACTCCTTCGCGGCGCACCGCACCGCGGTCGAAGGCCACCGGCGGGTCCGGCGGCCTGTGTCGAACGGACTTCCGAAGGGAAACCCGCCGCCACAGCATCCGGTCTGCACACCCGCAACCGCCAACCAAGCGAGGGTACGGCTACCGAAACCTCCATTCTGTCCCTCTCGCCTGGCAGACTTCCGTCATGCTCGACATCGTGGACAGGAAGATCCTCCGGGCCCTGCAGTGCGCGCCTCGGCTGCCCTTCCGCCGGATCGGCGAGGTGGCGGGCGTCTCCGAGCAGACCGCGGCCCGCCGCTACCAGGCGCTGCGCCGCAGTGGGACGCTGCGCGTGCTGGGACTGGTCAACCCCCGGGTGTACGGCTCCGCGCAGTGGGTGGCCCGGGTCCGCTGCCGCCCCGACCGGGTCGGCCCGCTCGCCGACGCGCTGGCCCGGCGCCCCGACATCTCCTACGCCCATCTGGCCTCGGGCGGTTCGGAGATCTTCTGCGTGATCCGCGCACCGCTCGACACGGAACGGGACGACGCCCTGTTCCGGCAGTTGCCGAAGTCCGCCTCGGTCCTGGACGTCAGTGTCGACCTGCTCCTGCACGAGTACGGGGCTCCCGGCACCGCCGAGTGGACCGGCTTCGGCGACAGCCTGGACGCCGAGCAGGTACGGCTGCTCACCGCGGAACGCCCGTCGCCCGCCGCCGCGCCCCCGCCGCTTCCCGCGGAGGAGGACGCCCCGCTGCTCGACGCGCTCGCCGAGGACGGCCGTACCACCCACACCCGCCTCGCCGAGCGCACCGGCTGGTCGTCGGCCCGGGTGGCCCGCCGGCTGGAGGCGCTGGAGGGCTCCGGCACCCTCGAGTACGAGGTCGAACTGCTGCCGGAGCACCTGGGCTATCCCCTCAACGCCACCGTATGGCTGCGCGTGGCCCCCGCCCATCTGGAGCGGGTCGGCGAGGAGTTCGCCCGTCACGAGGAGGTCCCGTTCGCCGGGGCCGTCACCGGCGAGTACAACCTGCTGGTCAGCGTCATCGCCCGGGACCCCGACGACTTCTACCGCTATCTGACCACGCGCGTGGCCGCGACCTCGGGCATCGACGGCTACAGCGTCAGCATGCGGGCCCGCCCACTCAAGAAGGCGGCGTCGCTCATCTCCCGGGGCCGACTGGTGCCGCCGGTGTCCGTCTAGGCCGGGCCTGCGGTATCCGGCTGGAAGCCGGCCCCTGTTCCGCCGTCCACCGTCGCCATGGCGCCCGTGACGTAGCCCGCGGCCGGCGACAGCAGGAAGGCGGCGGCGCGGCCGAACTCCTCCGGGGTGCCCAGGCGGCGCGGCGGGATGCCGGCGGCGGTGGTGGCGGCGTCACCGGTGACCGACTGGAGTTCGAGCGTCCGGTCGGTCCCGATGTGGGCCGGCACCAGCCCGCCCACGCGGATGCCCCGCGGGCCCACCTCGCCCGCGAGGGTCTTCGCGTAGCCGGCCAGCGCCGGCCGCAGGGCGTTGGAGACGGCGAGGCCGGGGATCGGCTCGTACACCGAGGCCGACAGGACGAACCCGATCACCCCGCCCACGACAAGCCCGGTCCCCGGCTGCCGGACTCCGCACGCAACCTGGACCTGCGGGAGGGCAGGACCGCGACCCTGCCCGCCGTCAGCGGCGACGGGCACTGGCGCGTCGTGCTCCGCAACGGGGACGACGGCACGAGCATCGTGATCGCCCCGTCCGCTCGACACGGCCGACGGCGCCATGTCGAAGCTCCTGTGGGCGGACGTCGTCCTGCTCGCCGTCACCGTCGCGGCCGTCCGGTCAGCGGTTGCGGCGGGCCCGGCGGGCCTCCAGCAGCAGCGGCACCAGGGACAGTACGACGATCGCACCGACCAGCGGCAGCAGATAGCGGTCGATGTGGGAGACCGAGGAACCCAGCGCGTACCCGGCGAGGACGAAGCTCTGGGACCAGAGGACCCCGCCGACGGCCTGCCACAGGGTGAACGGCCGTACCGGCACCCCCAGTGCCCCGGCCGCCGGGTGCAGCACCGACCGGAGCATCGGCACGAACCGGCCGATCACCAGCGCCTTGCCGTACCCGTAGCGGGCGAGCAGCCGCTCCGCGCGGGCGGCGCCCTCTCGCACCCGCTGCCGGGAGGTACGGGCCAGCAGCGGCCGTCCGCCGTGCCGGCCGATCAGGTAGCCGACCTGGCCGCCCGCCACCGCGCCGACCGCCGCGCACACCAGCACCTGCCACAGCTCCAGCTTGGGCGCCCGGTCCGCGGTCGCCGCGCACAGCACACCGGCGGGGAACAGCAGCGTGTCTCCCGGCAGGAAGAAGCCGACGACCAGCAGCCCCGACTCGGCGAAGATCACCGCCAGGACGCCCAGCGCGCCGAAGGCAGCGAGCAGCGCGCCGCTGTCCGTCGGATTGACGGCGATCACCACGCTCGCCTCCCCGCCCCGCTCGCCGGCCGTCTCCCCCGAGTGTCCCGTGACGACCGCCGCACACCCGCCCGCGACACCACGCGCCGGACACCTCCCGGACCGGCCGGCGGGACCGGGAGGCTCATCTGCCCCAGATCCTCCGGTAGGCCTCCCGGTAGCCCGGTGGGTCCCAGGTGGTGGCTCCCGCGCTGTTGGCGGCCGTCGAGACGTGGGTGGGGGCGACGTAGCCGCTGGCCAGCCGGCCGGCGAAGGCGCGGTTGAACTCGTCCACGATCTGCCAGCCCTGCTGTGACAGCGGTTCGGGAACGGTGGCGGCCTGGTACTGCCCGCTGTCGATGCGCTGGAAGGCGGACGGGTCGCCGTCGCCGGCCCCGATGTTGAACGGCGGCCCGGTGCCCCTGCGGCCCGCCGCGCGGAAGGCGGGGGCGGCGTCGGCGAAGTACAGGTCGTTGATGGCGACGGAGTGCGTCCACGTGTCGGGGAAGCGGGCGAGCAGCGAGGCGATCTCGCGCGGGGTGCGGCTGCTCGCGTCCGGGATCGGGATGTTCTCGTACGCCAGCAGCCGCACCCCCGCGCAGGTGGCGAGCTCCGCCCTGATCAGGTCGGACTTCGTCCGCGCGAACGGGACCGAGGCGTCGGTGAACAGGACGACCCCGGCCCGGCCGCCGGAGTGCGCGATGATCCACTCCGCGCTGATGCCGGCCACGTCCTCGACCCGGGTGGTGACGTTGGTGAAGAGTGGGGGCCGTCTGCTGGGGCCCGGCGCGACGACCGCGTGCCAGCCGACGAGCGGGATGCCGTCCGCGCCGGCCTCGGCGACCTGCTGCGCGGTCGAGCCCGGGTCGAAGCCGCCGATGACAATGCCCGAGGGCCGCAGGGCCACGGCCTCGCTCATGGCCGCCTGGATGCCGGCGGGGCTCCCGGCCCCGTCGATCACCCGGACGTCCCAGCCGATGACGCGCGCGGCCTCCCGCAGGCCCTTCGCGACGCCCGCGACGCCGGGGTTGGTCATGGTCTCCGCGACGAAGACGACCGTCCTGCCGGCCACCGCCCGGGGGCCGGTGGCCGGTCCGTCCCAGGCGGTCCCGGTCCGCTCCGCCCGCGCGACGGCGGCCCCCGCCGAGGCCTGGACGGCGGGACATCCGCCGGGGCCGGTGGTGGCGACCGCGGGGCCGCCCGAGGAGCCGCGCTGGCAGCCGGTCAGGGCGGCTGCCCCGGCCAGCAGCGTGAGGGCGACGGCCCGGACCGCGCCCGCCAGGGGAGGAGCGGTGGCCCTGTGGGGGCGGGCGGCCCTGGTGGGGGTCATGGCGCGGTGCCCGCGGTGCCGCCTCCGGACGCCGCCGTCGGCGGGCGCGGTGCGGCCGCCGGTACGTCCCGGGCCGCGTCGGCCCCGGTGCGCAGGCGGCGGGCGGAGTAACCGGCCAGGCCGACGGCGAGCAGCAGCGTGCCGCCGTAGAACAGCGGAACCGTCCAGAAGTCGGCGCCGAGCTGTCCGATGCCGGTGAGGCCGACGGCGAGCACGGCCACGGCGACGAGCGTGCCGAGGGCGTTGGGACGGCCGGGTCTGATCGTGGTGGAGCCGAGGAGCGCCCCGACGAACGCGGGCAGCAGGTAGTCGAGGCCGACGCTGGGATTGCCGATCTGCTGCTGGGCCGCCAGCAGCACCCCGGCGAAGCCGACGATCAGCCCCGAGGCGGCGAACGCGTGGACGGTGTACCTGCGGGTCGGGATGCCGACCAGTTCGGCGGCGCGCGGATTGGCACCGATGACGTACAGGAACCGGCCCAGCTGCAGCCGCTCCAGCACCACCCAGAGGACGGCGGCCAGGGCGAGGACGTAGAACGCGGGCAGCGGCAGGCCGAGGAGGGTGGAGTCGTAGAGGCCGGTGAAGGCGGCCGGCAGCCCGGCCGGGCCCGGGACGATCCTGCCGCCCCCGGTGACCCAGCCGGTCACGGCGTACAGCATGCTGCCGGTTCCGAGGGTGGCGATGAACGAGTCGATCCGGCCGAACTCGACGGCCACGCCGTTGAGCACCCCCACCACCCCGCCCCCGGCGATCACCGCGAGGCAGGCCCAGGGCCAGGGCCACCCGCCGTCGACGACGAGCCACAGCACCATGACGTGGGCCAGGCCGAGACCGTAGCCGAGGGAGAGGTCGAAGGAGCCGGTCACGATCGGGACCATGGCACCGAGCGCGAGGACGGCCGGGATCGCCTGGCTGGACAGGATCGAGTCCAGGGTGTCCCGGGTGGGGAACGTGTGCGGCAGCGCGAGGGAGAAGACCACGACGAGCAGCGCGGTGAGGACCAGCAGGCCGTAGGAGGCCGCGAGGTGCCGGGCCGTGTCCCGCCGCGGCGGCCGGGAGCGCGGCGCGGCGGGCGGGGGCGCGGCGGCGGTCATGAGCCCGCGCCGGTTCCGGGTGTCGGCAGGGCCGAGGCCGCCCGGGCGAGTCCGGTGACCGTGAGGTCCGCGCCGCTCAGCTCGGTGGTCACGCGGCCGCGGACGAACACCAGGGCGCGCCGGCACACGCCCGCCACCTCCTCGAAGTCGGTCGAGACGAGCAGGACCGCCAGACCGCCGGCCAGCGCGTCGCCGAGCAGGCGGTGGACCGCGGCCTTGGCGCCGACGTCCACGCTCGCGGTCGGCTCCTCCAGGACCAGCAGCCGCGGGTGCACACCCAGCCAGCGGCCGATCAGGACCTTCTGCTGGTTGCCGCCGGACAGGGTGGCGAGCGGAGCCTCGCCGTCGCGGGGCCGCACGGCGAACCGCTCGATCAGCTCCGCGGCCCGGGCACGTTCGCGGCGCGGAGCCGTCCAGCGCAGCGCGGGGCGCCCGGCCGCCCGGGGATTGGCGAGCAGGTTCTCACGCACGGTCAGCCCCATCGCGCAGCCCTCGCGCTGCCGGTCGCCGGGCACCAGGCCGACCCTGGCCGCGACGGCGTCCGCGACCGTACGGGGCCGGTAGGGCCGCCCGCCCAGCAGGACCCGGCCGCCGAGGAAGGGCCGGGCACCGGCCAGCGCGCGGCCCAGCTCCTGGTGCCCGGCGCCCGAGAGCCCGACCAGGCCCAGAGCCTCCCCGGCCCGCAGCTCCGCGGTGACCGGCGCGGTGCCCGCGGTCCGCGCGCCGTCGAGGACCAGGACGACGGGGGTGGGGGCGGCGGGGGCGGTGGGGGGAAGCGGGCGTTCCGGTCTCTCGCCGGCGAGGTCGCGGGCCGCTTCCGGGCCGACGATGTCGTGGACCAGCCGGGCGGGGTCGTGGCCCGCCAGCAAGCCGTGGCTGACCAGCCGGCCGTCGCGCAGGACGGCGAAGGCGTCGGCCACCTGGTGGACCTCGTCCATGCGGTGGGTGACGTAGAGGATGCCGTGGCCCCGGTCCCGCAGGTCGTGCAGGACGCGGAAGAGCCGGGTGCAGTCCGGGGCGGGCAGGCGGGCGGTCGGTTCGTCGAGCACGACGAGTCGCGCGCGGGCGGCCAGCGCCCGGCCGACGGCGACCAGGGAGCGCTCGGCGGGACCGAGCCGCGCGACCGGCGTGTCCGGATCGAGGTGTCCGGCGACCGCCTCCAGGGCTGCGACGCAGCGCTCCCGGGTCCGCCGCCAGGAGATCAGTCCGGCGCGGCGCGGGTATCCGGTGGTCAGGGCGATGTTCTCGGCGACGGTCATCCACTCCACGAGCCCGAGGTCCTGGTGGATGAACGACATGCTGCGCGCGGCGGCCTGACTGCCGAGCGGGTGTCCCGCCACCGTGACCGACCCCGCGTCGGCGTGATGGACCCCGGCGAGCACCTTGATGAGGGTGGACTTTCCGGCGCCGTTGGCGCCGAGGAGGGCGAGGACGCTGCCGGCCCGGACATCGAGATCGACCCCGTCCAGTGCGAGGGTCCCGCCGAACCGCTTGGCCAGCCCGCGGATCCGGACCAGGGGGTCGGGAGGCTCGTGCACGGACAGCTCCGGGGGTCGGCCTGACGTTCTCTTCTTCCCGACTCTCGCCGGTGATACTAGTGGGCCGGTTCATGGCATTCCGGATTTGACGCCCTCGTGCCGTTTTCGGTGCCGGATCGGACGCCCGCCGGGGCACCGGGGCACGGGGGCGCCGGTCGCCCCGCCGGCCCGGGTCTGCGCGGACTCAGGCGGCTTCGGCCCCGCACTCGGCCCAGATGACCTTGCCCTGCCGGATGTAGCGGGTGCCCCAGCTGCGCGCCAGCTGGGCCACCAGGAACAGGCCGCGGCCGCCCTCGTCGGTGGTGGCCGCCCGGCGCAGGTGCGGGGCGGTATTGCTGCCGTCGGAGACCTCGCAGATCAGGGTCCGGCCGTGCAGCAGCCGTACCCGGACGGGGCCGGAGCCGTGCCGGATGGCGTTGGTGACCAGTTCGCTCAGCACCAGCTCCGCGGCGAACCCGGCCTCCTCGAGTCCCCAGTCGGCCAGCCGGGACAGCGCCGAGGAGCGGACCTCGCTGACGCGGGAGGGGTCGGCCGGCAGGTCCCAGGTGGCGATCCGGTGCGGGGCCAGCGCGTGGGTACGGGCGACGAGCAGGGCGATGTCGTCACGGGGGTGGACCGGGGCCACCGTGTCCAGCAGCGTCTCGCAGATCTCCTCGGGGGTGCGGTCCGGGGTGGCGAGGGCGCCGCGCAGCCGGTCCAGGACCAGGTCCACGTCGCGGTTGCGGCCCCCGATGAGCCCGTCGGTGTAGAGGACCAGCCGGCTGTCCTCGGGGAGGTCGATGTCGACCGCCTCGAAGGGCAGGCCGCCCAGGCCCAGCGGGGGCCCGGCGGGCAGCTCGGGGAAGGAGACCGTGCCGTCGGGGCGGACGAGCGCGGGCGGCGGGTGCCCGGCGCGGGCCATGGTGCACTGCTGCGTCGTCGGGTCGTAGACGGCGTACAGGCAGGTCGCGCCGAAGACGCCCGTGTCGCCCCCGGCGGGGCCCTCCCGGTCCAGACGTCCCACCAGGTTGTCGAGGTGGGTGAGGACCTCGTCAGGGGAGAAGTCGAGTTCGGCGAAGCTGCGGGCGGCGGTGCGCAGCCGTCCCATGGTGGCGGCCGAGAGCATGCCGTGGCCCACGACGTCACCGACCAGGAGGCCGACCCGGGTGCCGGAGAGGGGGATGACGTCGTACCAGTCCCCGCCCACGTCCGACTCCGCGGGCAGGTACCGGTGCGCCACGTCGACGGCGTCCTGGTCGGGCAGTCCCTGCGGGAGCAGGCTGCGCTGCAGGGTCAGCACCATGGTGCGCTCCCGCGTGTAGCGGCGGGCGTTGTCGATCGACAGGGCGGCGCGGCCGGCGAGTTCCTGGACGAGCGAGCGGTCGTCGTCGTCGAAGGGCGCGGGCTGCCGCCCGCGGTAGAACGCGGCCACGCCGAGCACGACGCCGCGGGCCACCAGGGGCACGGTGATGAGCGAGTGGACGTGGGCCAGCATCACCTCGGTGCGCGGCGGGTCGTGGGAGAGCCAGCCCACGGCGGTCCTCAGGTCCGGTTCCAGCACGGCCTGCCCGCCGGTGAGGCAGCGCAGGTGCGGAGTGGCCGGGCCGTAGTCGACGCGCTTGCCGACCGGGTGGAACGGACAGTCGTCCGTGATGCCGTGGACCACCGTGCGGTTCAGGTCGGAGCAGGGGTCGGCGGCCTCCTCGCCGCGCAGCACCGCCTCCGGAAGGTCGATCGTGACGTAGTCGGCCAGCCGTGGCACCGCCGTCTCGGCGAGTTCCTCGGCGGTGCGTCGCACGTCCAGGGTGGTCCCGATGCGCGTGCTGGCGTCGGTCAGCAGCTCCAGGCGGCGGCGGGCGGCAAGCGCGTACCGCCCCACGTGCGGCTCTCCCACCAGCACGAGCCCTCTGGCCGGGGGTTCCGCCGGAGGCAACGGCGGCTCGGTGCCGGGCGTCCCGGCCCGGAGCGGGACGAGGCCGGGCGCGGTGGTGCCGGGCACGGAGCCGGGTGCCGTGGCGTCGGAGACGGCCGTGGCCGTCAAGAGCGCGGACGCGGCCCGTACCCCCGCGGCGGCCACGGCGGACCGGGCGCTGTCGTGGGCGTCGTGGGCGAAGTCGGCGGGGACGGCGGGGACGAGGACGGGGCGCGGGGGTTCCCCGGCCGGCCACGGGACGAGGAGCGGCTCGTGCGGTGCGGGGCCGGGCAGGACGGCCTCGACGACGAAGCCCTGCACGCCGGTGGCGGTCGTCGTCGGACGGCTGACCAGCGTGACCCGGCGGCCGTCGGACAGGGCCACGTGGACGGCGGCCCGCTGCGCCCACGAGATCAGCTCGACGGCCTTCTCCATGAGGACCGCCCGGTCGCAGGGGCGCATCCCGAGGGCCGGCTCACCGAGCCCCAGACGGCGATGGGGTCCGGCGGCGGTCTCGGCACCGGTGTCCAGGTACGCCCGCAGCAGGGCCCGCTCGCGTTCGGAACTCTGCCCGAGCAGCCGCCGTTCGATGGCGTGGGCCGCCCGGCGTATCACGGTGGCCAGTGCGGGGTCCTCGAAGGTGCGCGGGTAGCCGAGGCACAGGACGCCCTCGATACGGCCGCTGACCGGGTCGCGGACGGGCAGCGCCCGGCAGGCGTTGCCCTGTGCGCGCTCGGCGAAGTGCTCGGCGCCGTAGACCTGGACGAGCTGCCGTTCCGCGAGCGCGAGCCCGATCCCGTTGGTGCCGGCGTACCGCTCGGCGAAGACGAACCCGGGAACGCGCTGGAACGCCGGCAGGCTTCTGGCCAGCGACGCATCTCCGAAACGGCGCAGCAGCACGGTTCCGTTCGCGTCCGCGACGGAGATGTTCATCCTGGTGCCGGCGAACCAGGACTCCAGCCGGTCGAGCACCGGCGCGGCCGCCCGGACGACCCGGGCATCACGCTCGAAGTCGTCCCGGAAGGGGAGCCCCGGCTGGTCGGGGGAGAGCCCCAGGGCCCGGCAGCGCTGCCAGGAGTGCGAGATGGGAATGCGTACGGCGGCCTCGACCGCCTCGCCCTGGAGGAAACGCTCACGCGAGCGGGCGGGACCCCTGCCGTTCGCCGCAGGCCCCGTCGCCGCCGCTTTCCCGCCGCCCCGAACCACGCTTCGCCTCGCTCGCGTTCGCAGAGTCCGTTTTCGCCGACACGTACGCGCACGCGTACGCCCCCAGGTACGGCCACACGTTCTGTCGGCAACTATGACTACAACAATAGGATATACGTAAGATTACGGACATCACGCACCCGCTCTCACAGGACGGCGACCGGGTTGACCGGCGAACCGGTCCCGCCCGGGATGTCCAGCGGCGCCACCACCAGCAGGAACTCGTACCGCCCGGCCTCGGCGGCCGCGGCCGACAGTGCCTCCAGATCGAGGTTGTCCAGCAGCGGCACCCCCATCGCGGCCACGGCGAGGGTGTGGACGGGCGAGTGCACACCGGCCACGGGGGAGGGCCGTACGTCATTGTCGCCGTCGCCGCCGAGCAGTGCGATGCCGCGCTCGGCCAGCAGCGGCACGGCATCCACGTGGAGGCCCGCGCAGGCCGTGCCGGGGTCCCAGGCGCCGAGTTCCGCACGACGACGGGTCCGCCCGGAGCGCACGAGCACCGCGTCGCCCTCGCCGATCCGCACGCCGTGCGTCCGCTCCGCGGCGAGGACGTCCTCCGCGTGCACCGCCAGCCCCGGCTCCAGCCAGCGCACCCCGAGCACGGCGGGGAGGTCGAGCAGGACGCCCCGGGTCACGAGCGGTCCGAGCGCCGGCACCGCTCCGAACCGGGCGCCCGCCGCGCCGACGACGTCCCTCGCCGCCCGGCCGTCGTACACCTGCCCCCGGTAGGAGACGTGGCACAGGGCGTCGAGGTGGGTGACGGACTTGCCGTGGTAGTCGGCGGCGATGAAGTCCTTGTGGGTGGCGGGCTCCGGGCTCTCCACGTCACCGAGATCGGTCATGTGGTGCAGGGCGGGCCTGGGGTTGTCGGGGCCGGGCACGGTGTTCCAGGGCAGCGCCAGCGGTACGACCCGGCCGGACCGCACGGCGGCCGTGGCCCGTCGTACCCGCTCCGCGGTCACCCGGTTCCAGGCGCCGCGGTCGGCCGGGGTCCAGCGGCCCCAGGTGCGGACCGCCGCGAAGAGCGCGTCGAAATCCCGGCGGGAGACGGCGGGCCCGTTCCGGGCACCGATGGGGCCGGGATCCGGGCTGCCCACAGGGCTCGCGCTCATCCGTACTCACCGCCGTCCCAGTCGGCCCGGATCTCCAGCCTGACACGACCCGGACCGGCACGCCGGTCCGCGAGGACCCGCACGACGGGCAGAGCCGCAGTGCGGACCGTAGATTGAGGACGGAGCCGTTGAGGCGGGAAGGAGCGTCAGCGGTGGCATCGCGGGTTGATCACACGGCGCTCTTCGCCGCGACACCGAGCCCGTATCTGGTGCTCGGTCCCGACCTGGTCATCGTCGATGTGAACCGGGCCTATCTCGCGGCGACCGGACGCACCCGGGAGGACCTGCTGGGGCGGCACATCTTCACCGCCTTCCCGGACAACCCCGCCGACCCGGACGCCGACGGGGTCCGCAACCTCGGGGCCTCCCTGCGCCGGGTCCTCGCCACCGGCCGGCCCGACACGATGGCGCTGCAGAAGTACGACATCCCCGTCGCCAGCCGTCCCGGGGTCTTCGAGGAGCGCTGGTGGTCCCCGGTGAACACCCCGGTGCTCGGCCCGGACGGGGAGGTGATGTACATCATCCACCGGGTGGAGGACGTCACCGCGTTCGTCAAGGAGTACCAGGCCACCCACCCCGAGGGCGTCCGGGTGGGGCAGCGGCTGAAGGAGACCCAGGCCCTGGAGGCGGAACTCTACGCCCGGGCACGGGAGTTGCAGCGGCTGAACGAGGAGCTGCGGCAGGCCCACACGCGCGAGCGCGAGGTCGCCGTCATCCTGCAGGAAGCCATGCTGCACGTCCCCGACCTGGCCCACCACCGCGACATCGCGGTGCGCTACCTGCCCGCCACCGGCTCCCTCAACGTCTGCGGCGACTGGTACGACGTCGTCGACATCCCGCCCGACCGGCTCGCCGTCGCGGTCGGCGACGTCATCGGGCACGGCCTGGAAGCGGCGGCCGTCATGGGCATGCTCCGCAGCGCCCTGTCCGCCGCCATCCGGGCCCTGGAACGCCCCGCCCAGGCCCTGGAGGTACTCGGCCTGTACGCCAGGTCCGTCGAGGGGGCGCTGGGCACCACCGCCGTCAAGGCGGTGGTCGACATGCCCAGCCGCCTGATCACCTACAGCAGCGCGGGCCACCCGCCGCCGATGCTCATCCACCCCGACGGCAGCTGTGACCTGCTGGACCAGGCCACCGACCCGCCGCTCGGTGCCCGTCCGCAGCACGTGCCCCGTCCGCAGGCGAGCCTGCCGTACCGGCCGGGCGACACCCTGGTCCTGTACACCGACGGGCTCATCGAGCGGCGGGACCAGGACATCGACGTCGGCCTGGGGCAACTGTGCGGCGTCCTCGGCGAGTTCGCCCATCTGGGCACCGAACAGCTCGCCGACATCGTGCTGGCCCGCCTGGGCGTCGCCAGTGGCGGCCGGGACGACATCGCGCTCGTCGTCGTACGGCTCTGAGCCGGCGTGAGCCGGTGGGGGCGGGGGCGCTGGGGGAGCGGTGCCCGCTAACGGCCGGTGCGTACCCCGTCCAGGGCGATGCCGAGGACGCGGTCGCGCTGGGCGTCGTCGTCGAAGGCCGTCGCAGTGATGCCGGAGACCATGCGGAGCAGGTCGCCGATCTCCATGTCGGTGCGGACCACGCCCGCCTTCTGGGCCCGCTCGAGCAGCGGGCCGCCGGCCGCGTACATCGAGTCACGGCAGGCCTGGAAGATCTCCGACTCGTCGTTCAGGGCCTCGCGCACCGCCCGCTTGGTGACCATGTAGCCGGTGAAGCGGTCCAGCCAGGTCCTCAAAGCCTCCCAGGGCTCCAGCCCGGCCAGGTCCACGGCGGCCCGGCACAGCGCGTTGACCTCGTCCGCGTAGACGCTCTCGAAGAGGTCGCGGCGGGTGGGGAAGTTCCGGTACAGGGTGCCGATCCCGACCCCCGCGCGGCGGGCGACGTCCTCCAGGGAGACGTCGGCGCCGCGCTCGGCGAACGCCTGGCGGGCGGCCGTGACGAGCGCGTCGTAGTTGCGGGCCGCGTCCTTACGGTGCGGTCTGCGGGACGCGACGATCTCGCTGACGGGGAACGGGCTGTCCGTCACTGCTGCCTCCCGTGTGCGCGGGTAAACCGGAGGGTTTCCTCGACTTCGGTTGAAGCGGAGGGTTGCCTCCAGTAGAGTGGAGGGGTACCTCCACTTTAGCAGTGCGGAGCGGTACCGCCATGGCCGGACGCGGCCCGGTGTCCCCTTCCCGCACGCGCACGGAGGTCTCGCTCGCAGTTTCCTCCGTTGTTCCCTCCGTTCCGATGTCGGAGAGGCTCTTCATGCCCCGGAAGTCCACCCGCCTCACCTTCGCGGTCCTCGCGACCGGTGCCGGCGTGTTCTCCATGCTCCAGTCGCTGGTCGCCCCCGCCCTGCCGACCGTCCAGCACGCCCTGCACACCTCCCAGTCCACCGCGACCTGGGTGATGACGGCCTACCTGCTGTCCGCCTCGGTCTTCACCCCGATACTCGGCCGGGTCGGCGACCTGATCGGCAAGAAGCGCACGCTCGTCGCCGTCCTGCTGGCCGTCCTGGCCGGCTGCCTGGTCGCCGCCCTCGCGCCGAACATCGGCGTCCTGATCATCGCCCGGGTCGTCCAGGGCGTCGGCGGTGCCCTGTTCCCGCTCTCCTTCGGCATCATCCGCGACGAGTTCACCCCGGCCGAGGTCAGCGGCAGCATCAGCAACCTGTCCGCGGTGATCGCGGCCGGCGGCGGCGTCGGCATCGTGGCCGCGGGACCGATCGTCTCGGCGCTCGACTACCGCTGGCTGTTCTGGATCCCGGTCGGCGTGGTCGCGGCCACCGTCCTGATCGCCGCCCGCTACGTTCCCGAGTCGCCCAAGCGGGCCGAGGGCAGCGTCAGCTGGCTCGGCGCCGGGCTGCTCTCCGCCTGGCTGGTGGCGCTGCTGCTGCCGCTGAGCCAGGCGGGGCAGTGGGGCTGGGGCTCGGCCAAGGTGCTCGGCCTCTTCGGTGCGGCCGTCGTCCTGTGCGCCGTCTGGCTGCTCACCGAGTCCCGCTCCGCCACCCCGCTGATCGACCTGCGCGTGATGCGGCTGCCCGCCGTCTGGACCACCAACACGGCCGCCCTCCTCTTCGGTGCCGGCATGTACGCGATCTGGTCCTTCCTGCCCGGTTTCGTCCAGACCCCCACCGCGGCCGGCTACGGCTTCGGCGCCACGGTCACCGAGTCCGGCCTGCTCATGCTGCCGATGCTCGTCGCCATGTTCCTCTCGGGCGTCATCGGCGGCCGCCTCGAACCCCGCGTCGGCGCCAAGGCGCAGCTCACCGCGGGGGCCGCGCTCGGCGCGCTGGCCTGCGGCTTCCTCGCCCTCTGGCACGACAAGGAGTGGGAGATCGGCGTCGTCGCGGGCCTGTTCGGGCTTGGCATCGGCCTGGCCTTCGCCTCGATGGCCAACCTCATCGTCGGCAGCGTGCCGCCCGAGCAGACCGGCGCCGCGACCGGCATGAACGCCAACATCCGCACCATCGGCGGCTCCATCGGTGCCGCGCTCACCAGCGTCCTGGTCACCGGCCGGCTCCAGCCCTCGGGGCTGCCGTACGCCTCCGGCTACACCCACGCCTGGGCCCTGCTCGCCCTGTTCTGCCTCACCGCGGCGGGGGCCGCCCTCCTCGTCCCGGTCCGCCGCGCGAGCCGCGTCGCCGGCCCGGTCGTGGAGCAGCCGACGGCAGCACCCGTACGCGTACGGTAGTGTTGACCTGCGTGATCACGGGGCAGCCGCCGCGTGACTCCGCAGCGGGACGTGGCGCAGCTTGGTAGCGCACTTGACTGGGGGTCAAGGGGTCGCAGGTTCAAATCCTGTCGTCCCGACTTTTCGAAGTCGCAGGTCAGAGGCCGCTTCAGACAAGTTCTGGAGGGGCCTTTCGGCCATTTTCGGGGACCGGTTCCTCGCCCAACCTGTCGACGGCGCGGAGCGGCACTCCACGGGTGGGACGTTCAGAGGCCCGAACCGCCGTTCCGCGTACGGGGGGCGTTGCCGGGCGAGTGATCGACGGACTGCAGGCGTGGTGCCGGCGGCAGCGGTGCAGGGGCTCCCGTCTCCGGTGCGGTGCGGAACGCCTCGATCATGTAGGCGGCGAAGCGGCGGGAGGCCGTGAGCCGGGAGGCACGCGGGGCGTCCTGGAGGCCCCGGTGGGCCATGAGCATGAGGATCAGGTCGTCGACGACGAAGCCGGGGCGGAGCCTGCCGGTCTCCTGGGCGCGGCGGGCCAGTTCGGCAACCGCACGCAGCGTCCGCTCTCGGTCGGCGGCGAAATCCATGGCCTCGGGGAAAGCCGTCATGAAGGCGTCGGCGAATCCCCGGCTGTGCGCGTGGAGTTCGCAGATCCGCTCCACCAGGCTCCGGAACCCGTGCCATGGGTCGGAGTCTGCGAGGGCGTCGCGGACGGCGGCATGGCAGGCTCGTCGCTGCTCGGCGAAGGCCTCCAGGATCAGTGCCTGCTTGGTCGGGAAGTGCCGGTACACCGTGGCCGGGCCGACGCCTGCCTGCCGGGCGACCTCGCGCATGGGCGCGCTCAGGCCCTCCTCGCCGAACACCGCGCGGGCGGTGTCCAGGACGCGGGCCCGGTTGTCGCGGGCGTCGGAGCGCACAGGGTGAGGCAAACGGGCGGTCATGGCCTCTCACTTTAGCCAAGCGGACGGGGGCGTCCGTTACGGTCCGAGGGCGGTGACGCCGCCCCGTCCGGCTCCCCGCCGGTGCCTCGGGCTGTCGGGCCGGGCTCGCCGCTCCCGGTCGCAGCAGCTGCGACCCGTCCGTCCACCGACCTGAGGAGCAGAGATGATGGCTGTCGTGATCAGGGAGTTCGGAAGCCCTGACGGTCTGGAACTCGTCGACCTGCCCGTGCCCGTACCTGCCCCGGGGCAGGTACGGATCACCACGGAGGCGATCGGGGTGGGCGGCGTGGACGCCGTGATCCGCCGGGGAACGCTCGCCGCCTACGGCTTCCGGAAGGGCCACCTCCTCGGCAGCGAGGTGGCGGGAAGCGTCACCGCGCTGGGAGAGGGCGTGGACGGATCGTGGATGGGACGGCGGGTGTGGGCGTTCACCGGCCTGTGGGGTGGGTATGCCGAGCAGGCCGTCGCCTCGGTCGAGGACGTGCTTCCGCTGCCTGACGGCCTGAGCGGCGCGGACGCGGTGACGCTCGGCGGCTCCGGCGTGGTCGCCCACTTCGCCCTGGACCGCGCCCGCCTCGCGCCCGGCGAGACCGTGCTCGTGCGCGGTGCGGCGGGCAGCATCGGGATCACGGCGGTCCAGCTCGCGGCCAGGGGCGGTGCGGGCGCGGTGGCGGTCACCACGTCGTCGGCGGAGCGCGGCGGCCGCCTGCGGGACCTGGGCGCGACCCATGTCGTCGGCCGCTCCGGCGAGGGCGGCCCGGACGCACCGTCGGGCTTCGACGTGGTGATCGACGTCGTGGGGGGTCCCCAGCTTCCCCTCTTCCTGGACAGGCTGAACGCCAACGGGCGGTACGTGGCCGTCGGCGTGGTCGGCGGGCAGCCGCCGGCGGACTTCGGCACCCGGCTGATGGACGCCTTCCGCAGGTCACTGTCGTTCGCCACCTTCAGCTCCGACACGGTGCCCGGACCCGACCGGCAGGCCGTGCGGTCGTCCCAGTTCGCCGATGCCGCGCGCGGGGACCTGCGCACGGTCGTGCACGCGACGCTGCCACTCGACCAGGCGGTGCCGGCCCACCGCGCAATGGACGCGGGCGAGGTGTTCGGCAGGATCGTCCTGACGCCCTGACCCGGGCAGACACGGTCCGCCGGGCGGGGCCGTCCCACGCCGGCCGTTTTGGCGGCCGCCTTCGATCCCCCCGCCTTCGATCCCCGTGGACGGCAGGGGCCGCCAGGGCAGACCGGTCCGCTTGTCACGCGATACAGCCGAAGCAGTGGCGGCCGGCTGATCGACGCCGAAGCACGTGGCTCAACCGAGGACAGGGTGATGGTCGTCCTGACCGACGTGGACAGCTCGTTGTGGGACGTCAGGGCTGTGACGAGCGCGTACTCCGCGTACTTCGTCACCACTGTCCGGGCGCAACGGACCTCTGAGCGGCGCGTTTCACACGGGGCGGAGTCGGGTCGGTGCCGTGCGGATGTGTGACCATCGACGGCGACAGTGACCGTCGGCCCGCTCGGAGGGAGACGCGTGCAGGGACTGGTCCGGGTGCTGGTCGCCGGCGAGATCGTCGTGACGAAGTACGGCGATCTGATCGACGACGTGCTTGATGTGCCGTTGTTCTGCCCCCGTTGCGGCCGCACGGCAGGGCTGACGCTGGTGGCCGACGGACGCGAGGCGCACCTGGAGTGCGCGGAGGGCCACGTCTGGACCGACCCCGAGGTGGCCGCGTGCGGAGTGCGGCAGCTGCTGCACCTGAGCACGCAGGGGTCTCCGCCCCGGTTCCCGGGCGCGACGGTCAGGATCGACATGCTGCCGCGGATCTCCGAGGACCGGACGCTGTACCCGCCGTCGCCGGACGTGCCCGGGCACCTGCTGCGCTGGGAGGGCCGCGTCCTGACCGCGACCGGCACCCCGCCGCTGACCGACTGCCTGCACTGGGCGCGGCGGCTGTGCGCCTGGGCCCTGCCGAGCGACGGCGAGGTCTACGAGCGGCTCTACCCGCCCGCCGGAGGCAACGCGCTCGACGCGCACATGGCCGTCGTACTCGTCGCGCTGGCCCTCTACGCGACCGCCGCCGCAGCGGACCTCGCCCGCATCGAGCAGGTGGTGCCGGACCGGGCGGCGGCACCGCTTGGGGGTGCCGAGCTGCGGTGGCTGCGTCCGGCGGGCGCGGCGGGCCTGGGCGGCCGGCTCCGGGTGACCGACGTGCACCGGCTGGCCACCGCCGCGCCCGAGACCTACGAGCGCTGGCGTACGGCGGCCCGCCTCGTGCTCGCCGCGAACACCGACGACCGGCCCGCCGCGACACTGGCGGACCGGAACGGGCGCCTGCCCGCGGTGGCCGACGACGTGGCCTGGTAGTGCGCTGTGAGGCGACCGTACGGGTCGCTGCGCTCAACGAGTGGCTGTGACCTGCGACGTCAGGTCAGGCTCCGGCGTCACACCGGCCATCGAAATCACTGGGGTCCACAGGTCACCTGCCACGGCCGACTAGTGTGTGCCCACCTACCGAGCCGCTCCAAGACCCAGAGATCGCGTTGGCGCCCCCACGGTCCGGCTGACCTATTCGAACTGGCTCGGCAGCGGTGCCGGGGTCTTGCCGGAGAGTACGTCCTTGAGGCGCTTGGCGCCGTTCTGCACGGCCAGGGCGGTGCTGTCGTGGTCGACGCCCGAGAGGCCGCCGTTGGTGACCGCGGCCCCGGAGGCGCCGACGCGCAGCACCGCGACGTCGAGGGTGGTCGTGGCGGCCTGCCCGTCCCAGGTGCCCTGGACGGTGACCGTGAGCGCCGCCAGGTTGTCGCCCGCCTTGGGCGGTTCCTTGTACTCGACGACCTGGACGGTCCGCTTGCTGCCGTCCGAGCCGGTGGCCGTGAACTGGTTGCACTCGCTGGGGAGTTTCTTCAGCCACTTGATGGTGGCGTCCATCGTCGGCTGGCCGTAGTCGCCGACCTGGTACAGCAGCCGGGAGTCCTCCGAGGTGAAGCCGCGCAGCCCGGAGGCGCCGGTGGCGCGGCCCAGCAGGGTGTCGGAGTAGAGGCTGTCCAGCAGCCGCTGGCAGTCGGCGGCGTCCGACTTGGCGTTGAGGAACTGGGCGACGTCGACCTTTCCGACCAGCATCTGGTTGCGCCAGGTGGCCGCGTCGTTGGCCAGCTGCCAGTCGTCCTCGATGTCGGCCGGCGTGATCAGCGCGGCCTGCGCCCCGGGGCCGGTGAGGGTGGGGGTGCGCGACGGGGCCGGGGAGCGCTCGGCGGCGGGCGAGACGGCCGCGGCCTCGGGGGAGCCGCTGCCGTCCGAACAGGCCGCCGTGGCGAGCAGGGTCCCCGCCGCGAGGGCCGTGGCGAGCACACGCGCGGGTCGGGACGGACGGGTCATCGCGACTGCCTCCTCGGGGACGCGGTACGGCACTGGGCGGGCGGCGCCGGTGCGCCCCTTCCGCCGGACGACGCCGGACGACGTCGCTGCGTCCCTCCACGCCACCACCGGCCGCAGGCTCCGACCACCCGCACGTGCCATTCGGGTGAGCGTCGTGATCAGGCCGCCGTGACCCGCACCCGTCGGCTGCCGCAGCGCGGGCACACCGCGTCCGTGAGCGGCGAGGGCACGGCTCGGCCGGCCTCGTCGACGTACTCCAGGGTGCTCTGCAGCTCCGGGTCGGCGACCGGGTCGGTGAAGAACACCGCCTGGAAGACGGCCTCCCAGCCGTGGCCGCACCGCTCGCAGCGGAACGCGAAGGTCTCGCGCACGGCGCCCGGCACCGGCCCGGGACCCGGGGGCTCGGTCATCGGCTCCGGCTCCTGTCACTCGGCCTCCGCCACCAGCGCACCGCCCCGCCCGCGCGGCGGCAAGTCGGGGCCGGGTGTCCCAGGCGTGGACGCCCCCTTGACGCCGGGCGGAGGCCGATCGACACTCCAGGTGGGAGAATCCTAGTGAAAAGGTAGGGAAAGATGGGTCGCCTGCGCACGCTCACCGGCAGACAGCGCCGCGAGAGCCCCGCGCCCTGGACGGCCCCCCTGCTCACCTCCCGCCGCCACCTCGACCTGCTGCGGATGTGCGGCGCCACCGGCCGCAGAGGCTGAGCGCCCGACCCCGGCCGTACGAGCCGGGTGCCCGACCCCGGCCGTACGAGCCGGGTGCCCGACCCCGGCCGTACGAGCCGGGCGCCCGTCCACAAGGACTCACCGGAATCCGCCGATAACCCACCGACGAACGCTTCCGCCGCGCGTACGTCCGCGCGCCCGCCTCGGGGAGACGCATGTCCATCACTCCACTCGCCGCCCTGCCGTCCGTCCGCACCGCTCCCGCCTTCCGGGGCCGCATCGGCCGTGACGCGCGCAGCGGCCACTACGCCGTGCCGCGCCGCTACCGGCTCCACCTCTCCACGGCCTGTCCCGACGGCCTGCGGATCGCCGTCGGGCACAGCCTGCTGGCCCTGGACGACTGTTGTCCCGTCACCTTCCTGCCCGCCGTTCCGGACTGTCCCGACGGCAGCCACGCGGTGCTGCGCCCGCTGTACGAGGCCAGCGCCCACCACTACTCGGGACCCGCCCTCGCGCCCGTGTTCAGCGACGACTGGTCCGGACGTATCGTCAGCACCCACAGCCGCGACATCCTGCGCGACCTGGACCAGCATTTCGGCGACGGCGTCGCCCGGCTCTACCCGTGCGGTGCCGAGGCCGGGATCGAGGCCGTCGAGCGGCTGTGCGCCGATGACATCGAGCAGGCCGCACAGCGGGCCGGACGCGAGGGCGGCGACCCCGAGGCGCTGGAGGTGCTGCTCGCCGCCCTGGACGAACTGGAGCGCCGGCTGACCGGGGTGGAGTTCCTGGTCGGCGGGCAACTCACGGCCGCCGACATCGAGTTGTGGGTCACCCTGGTGCAACTCGACACCGTGCACCGCAACCACCTGGACGCCGCCGCCGTGCACGCCATCGCCGGCCACCCGGTGCTGTGGGCCTACGCCCGCCGGCTGGCCGCCCACCCGGCCTTCGGCACCCACCTCGACCTGGAGGGCATCGCCCGCCGCCATCACGGCCGTTGCCAGGGCCTGGAAGCCGCCGGCGCGGCCGTCCAGATCCTGGACTGGGCGGGCCACGCGGCGGACGCATCCCGCGGTCCGCGCAGGTGAGAGAGGTCCGAACCGTTTCGCCAGTCGGACAGGCGTTGACATTCGTTCGGGCAACTGCGTTACTTACGGACCAGAACGGTCATGAGCGTCAGCATCAAGCCCTGGCTTGCTGACCGGCAACCCTCGCACCGCGGTGGGGTGCCCCAGGTGACGACCGGACCGACGACGTTTCGGCAAGCGACGAATCGGTAAGCGCGAGTGCCCTCCGGGGCCGGCACGACAGTGACAGGTGACGGACATGTACGCAGCCTCAAGGACGGCCCAGCGCCGCGCCGAGGGCTGCGTACGCCCGTACCCGAGCCCGCTCGTCGCCGACCGAGCCGTCGACCTGCTCCGTGTCAACAGCGCCCTGTGTAGCGCGTGTACCGCACCGGGCTGTGCCCGCTGTCGGGTCTGACCAGGCCTTTCCGCCGGTTCCCCGCAGCCTCGCACCCCAGCGTCCCCGTCGGAACACCGGCCGTCCGGTGTGCCGCCGTCCGCCCAGCCCCGTGCCCCGCGCGCCCCCGCGCACCGCGCCTTGCCCGAACACGGACCGGTGCGCGGCCCCCGCCGTGGGACACGTGGGTGTCCGACTCCGCCGGAGCCCGCCATGAGTGAACCCCCAGGCGCCACGATCGCCGCCCCCGAGGCACCGCCCGCCTCCGACGAACCGTCACCACCCCTCGCCGCACAGCGCGTTCAGCCGCTGCGCAGGCCGGGACGGTGGATCGCCACCGCCGTCGTCCTGGTCCTGGCCACCCAGTTCGTGCACGGACTGGTGACCAACCCCTTCTACCAGTGGGACCGCTGGGGCTACTGGTTCCTGCGGCCGACCATCCTCGACGGACTGGTCATCACCCTCGAAGTCACCGCCTACAGCGCGGTACTGGGCCTGCTCGGGGGCATCCTGCTCGCGCTGGCCCGGCTCTCGAAGAGCCCCGTGCTGCGCGCGGTCAGCTGGACCTACGTGTGGGCGCTGCGCTCCATCCCGCTCATCGTGGTCCTGCTCTTCCTCTACAACTTCAGCGCCCTGTACAAGACGTTGAGCATCGGCGTCCCCTTCGGGCCGGCCTTCTTCTCCTTCGACGAGTCGAAGCTCGCCACCGACATGGTCGTCGCGGTCATCGGCCTGAGCCTCAACGAGGCCGCCTACGCGGCCGAGGTGGTCCGCGGCGGCATCCTCTCCGTCGACCAGGGCCAGCACGAGGCGGCCGCCGCACTCGGCCTGCCCAAGGGCTACCAGTTCCGGAGGATCGTGTTCCCGCAGGCCCTGCGGTCGATCACCCCGAACTACGTCAACCAGCTGATCGGCCTGATCAAGAGCACCTCACTGGTCTTCTACGTCTCGCTGCTCGACCTGTTCGGCTCCGCGCAGAGCATGGGCTCCACCTACCCCGGCGACATCGTGCCGCTCCTCCTCGTGGTGACCGTCTGGTACCTGATCCTGACCAGCGTCGTCTCCGTGATCCAGTTCTACGTGGAGCGGTACTACGCCCGCGGCGCCACCCGCGCGCTGCCCCCGACCCCCCTGCAGAAACTGCGCACCGGTCTCACCGGCCTGCGCGCCCGCATCCGCCGGGAGGCCGCGATATGACCATCACCGACACCGTGGCGACGGCCCCCGCCGCCCTGGAGATCAACGGCGTCCACAAGTGGTACGGCACCCACCGGGTCCTCGACGGCATCGACCTGACCATCCGCCCCGGCGAGGTCACCGTCGTCCTCGGCCCGTCCGGCTCCGGCAAGTCCACCCTCCTCAGGGTCATCAACCACCTGGAGAAGCCCGAGCGCGGCCACGTCAGCATCAACGGCGAGCCGATCGGCGTGAAACGGCAGGGCGGCCGGCTCAAGGAGCTGAGCGAGCGCGCCATCCTGGCCCAGCGCGGCCGGATCGGCTTCGTCTTCCAGAACTTCAACCTCTTCCCGCACCTGACCGTGCTGGACAACGTGGCCGCGGCCCCGGCCGCCACCGGAAAGCTCGGCAAGCCGGAGGCCCAGGCCCTGGCCAAGGAACTCCTGGAACGGGTCGGCCTCGGCGAGCGCATCGGCGCCTACCCACGCCAGCTCTCCGGCGGCCAGCAGCAGCGGGTGGCCATCGCCCGCGCGCTCGCCCTGCGCCCCGGCGTGATCCTCTTCGACGAGCCCACCTCGGCCCTGGACCCCGAACTCGTCGGTGAGGTCCTCGCCGTCATCAAGGACCTGGCGACCAGCGGCACCACCCTCGTCATCGTCACCCACGAGATCGGCTTCGCCCGCGAGATCGCCGACCGGGTCGTCTTCATCGACGGCGGCCGGATCGTCGAGCAGGGCCCGCCCTCCGAGGTCCTCGACAACCCGCAACACGAACGGACCAGGGACTTCCTCAGCAAGGTCCTCTGAACCGCCGTACCCCCGGATCTCCCCCCCCACGCCTCTCTCCCTCTCACCCCGTCACAAAGGACGACCATGCCTGCCCACTTCACCCGACGCAGCCTGATCAGAGGCATCTCCGCGGCGACCGTCGCCGCCTCCCTCGCCACCGGGCTCGCCGCCTGCGGGGGCGACAGCGACGCGGCCACCAGCACCTCCGCCGCGAAGACCGGCGAGGTCGTCATCGGCCAGGTCTCCAACGGCGCCGCCACCCAGACCACGATCAAGGTCTCCGAGGTCAAGTCGATCAGCGCCGAACTGCCCGACTCCGTCAGGAAGAGCGGCAAGCTCGTCATCGGCGAGGGTGCCCTGCCCGCCGGGTTCCCGCCGCTGGCCTTCGTGGGCAGCGACCAGAAGACCCTCACCGGTTCCGAGCCCGACCTCGGCCGCCTGGTCGCCGCGGTCTTCGGCCTGAAGCCCGAGATCCAGAACGCCACCTGGGAGAACATGTTCGTCGGCATCGACAGCGGCAAGGTCGACGTGGCCTTCTCCAACGTCACCGACACCGAGGAGCGCAAGAAGAAGTACGAGTTCGCCTCCTACCGGCAGGACAACCTCGCCTTCACCGTGCCGAAGAAGAGCACCTGGAACTTCGACGGGAACTACGAGAACCTCGCCGGCAAGACGGTCTCCGTGAGCGCCGGCACCAACCAGGAGAAGATCCTCCTGGAGTGGAAGGCGAAGCTCGCGAAGGAAGGCAAGAAGGTCACCGTCAAGTACTTCCAGGACAGCAACAGCGTCTACCTGGCCCTGTCCAGCGGCAAGATCGACGCCTACCTCGGTCCCAACCCCGGCATCGCGTACCACAACAAGCAGACCGCGAACACGCCCAACGCCACCCGCACCGCGGGCACCTACTCCGGCGCCGGCGCCGGCCTCCAGGGCCTGATCGCGGCCACCGCCAAGAAGGACAGCGGCCTCGCCAAGCCCCTCGCGGACGCCATCAACTACCTGATCAAGAACGGTCAGTACGCCGAGTGGCTCAAGGCCTACAACCTCTCCAACGAGGCCGTCGCCAAGTCCGAGGTCAACCCGCCCGGGCTGCCCCTCGACAACTCCTGATCACCCGTCAAGAAGCAAGGCAGCCAGGCGAGAAAGGACCGCGCCTCCGTGACCCTCCAGACCGGCCTCCACGGAGGCGGGGCCTCGCTCAGCCCCGATACGTCCCCGCTCGACAACGCCGTCTGGGCGGCCCTCACCGGCCCGCACGCCCACCTCGGGGAGCGGGTCGGCCGGGCGGCGCGGTATCCGGACGACGTCTACGGCTACGCGGCCGTCGCCGATGCCACCGACCCGGCCGCCTGGGCCGACCTGCGCACGCTCGTCGGCCCGGGAACGACCGTGAGGATCAAGCCGGTCGAGGCGGCGCCGCCCGGCTGGGAGGTGGTCGGCGGCGGCACCGGCGTCCAGTTCGTCGACACGGCGCTCAGGGCCGAGCCCGCCCCCGAGGCGGTACGGCTCGGTCCTGACGACGTGCCCGAGATGCTGGACCTGGTCGCCCGTACCGAACCGGGCCCGTTCCGCACCCGGACCGTCGCGATGGGCACCTATCTCGGCATCCGGGACCGCGGACGGCTGATCGCCATGGCCGGGGAGCGGCTGCGGCTGCCCGGCTGGACGGAGATCAGCGCCGTCTGCACCGACCCGGACCACCGCGGGCGGGGCCTGGCCACCCGCCTGATCCGCGCGGTCGCCGCCGGGATCCGGGAGCGCGGGGACACCCCGTTCCTGCACGCGGCTCCCGGCAACGCGAACGCGATCCGGCTCTACGAGTCGATCGGCTTCACCGAGCGGCTGCGCGGCCGCACCCTGCTCGTGCGGAGCCCGGGAACAACCACGGACGCCGGTCTGTTGTGAGTCACGACGAGATGCACGCGGAGCAGGCCGGGAGGTGCGGGACGTGACACGTTTTCTCAGCCCCAGCCGCCGTACCGTCCTGCACTCCCGGCCGCACATCGACCTGCAGCGCGTGGCCGGCGCGCTCTGTTGTTCCTGACCAGTCGTCCCCGCCGCGCCCCTCCCTCCGGCGCGCCCTCGTACGGACTCTCAGGAAGGCACCACTGTGTCCTCATCTCCCGTTTCCCCTCTGCACCTCGCCGTCGCCCTGGACGGCACCGGCTGGCACCCGGCGTCCTGGCGCGAGCCGGTCGCCCGCCCCCACGAGCTGTTCACCGCCGGCTACTGGGCCGACCTGGTCGCCGAGGCCGAGCGCGGCCTCGTCGACTTCGTCACCATCGAGGACGGCCTCGGCCTGCAGTCCTCGCACTACAGCGAGCTCGACGGCCGTACCGACCAGGTCCGGGGCCGCCTCGACGCCGTCCTGATCGCGTCCCGGATCGCGCCCCTGTCCAGCCACATCGGCCTGGTGCCGACGGTGATCGCCACCCACACCGAGCCGTTCCACATCTCCAAGGCGATCGCCACCCTGGACTACGTCAGCACCGGCCGCGCCGGGCTGCGGGTGCAGATATCCGCCCGCCCCAACGAGGCGGACCACTTCGGCCGGCGCGCCTTCCCGCCCATCGATTTGGCCGAGCTGCGGTCCCCGGCCGGGCAGGAGCGACTCACCGAGCACTTCGAGGAGGCCGCCGACCACGTCGAGGTCGTGCGCCGGCTCTGGGACAGCTGGGAGGACGACGCCGAGATCCGGGACGCCGCCACCGGCCGCTTCGTCGACCGCGACAAGCTGCACTACATCGACTTCGAGGGCCGGCACTTCAGCGTCAAGGGCCCCTCCATCACCCCGCGCCCGCCGCAGGGCCAGCCGCTCGTCACCGCCCTCGGCCACCAGACCGTGCCCTACCGGCTGATCGCCCGCCAGGCCGACGTCGGCTACGTCACCCCGCAGGACGCCGCCGACGCCCGCGCGATCGTCGCCGAGATCCGCGCCGAGCAGGAGGCCGCCGGCCGGGCCGGCGACACCGTGCACGTCTTCGGCGACCTCGTGGTCTTCCTCGACGACGACCGGGCGGCGGCCGAGGCCCGCAAGGACCGCCTCGACGCCCTCGACGGGGGCGCCTACACCAGCGACGCGCGGATCTTCACCGGAACGGCGGCCGAACTCGCCGACGTCCTGGAGGAGTTCGCCGCCGCAGGCCTCAGCGGCTTCCGGCTGCGGCCCGCCGTCCTCGGCCACGACCTGCCGCGCATCACCGCGGACCTGGTCCCCGAACTCCAGCGCCTCGGCCGCTTCCGCACCGCCTACGAGGCGGACACCCTGCGCGGCCTGCTCGGGCTCGCCCGCCCCGTCAACCGCTACGCCGCTGCCAACGCCTGAGCCGGAAGGACCCCGCACCGACATGAGCAAGCCGCTGAAGCAGATCCACCTGGCCGCGCACTTCCCCGGCGTCAACAACACCACCGTGTGGAGCGACCCGGCCGCCGGGAGCCACATCGAGTTCAGCTCCTTCACGCACTTCGCGAAGACCGCCGAACGCGCCAGGTTCGACTTCCTGTTCCTCGCCGAGGGCCTGCGGCTCCGCGAACAGGGCGGGAAGATATACGACCTGGACGTCGTCGGCCGCCCCGACACCTTCACCGTCCTCGCCGCGCTGGCCGCCGTCACCGACCACCTCGGGCTGACCGGCACCATCAACTCCACCTTCAACGAGCCCTACGAGGTGGCCCGCCAGTTCGCCAGCCTCGACCACCTGTCCGGCGGCCGGGCCGCCTGGAACGTGGTCACCTCCTGGGACGCCTTCACCGGCGAGAACTTCCGGCGCGGCGGGTTCCTGCCGCAGGACGAGCGCTACTCCCGCGCCAAGGAGTTCCTCGCCACCGCGAACGAGCTCTTCGACTCCTGGCACGGCGATGAGATCCTCGCCGACCAGGCCACCGGCACCTTCCTCAGCGACGCCAGGGCCGGCTCCTTCGTGCACAAGGGCCCGCAGTTCGACATCCACGGTCAGTTCAACGTGCCCCGCTCCCCGCAGGGCCGCCCGGTGATCTTCCAGGCCGGCGAGTCCGACGAGGGCCGCGAGTTCGCCGCCTCCGGTGCCGACGCCATCTTCAGCCGGTACGCCACCCTCGACGCCGGCCAGGCCTTCTACACCGACGTGAAGTCCCGCCTCGCCAAGTACGGCCGCCGCCCCGAGGAACTGCTGATCCTGCCCGCCGCCAGCTTCGTCCTCGGCGACACCGACGCGGAGGCCGAGGAGATCGCCCACCAGGTACGCCGCCAGCAGGTCAGCGGCGCGACCGCCCTCAAGCACCTGGAGTTCGTCTGGAACCGGGACCTGTCGTCGTACGACCCGGAGGGACCGCTGCCCGACGTCGACCCGCTGGTCGGCGAGGAGCACATCTCCCGCGGTCGCGCCCAGGTCAGGATGTACCGCGACCCGCTCGCCATCGCCCGCGAGTGGCGCGAGCTCGCCGAGGCCAACAAGTGGTCCATCCGCGACCTCGTGATCAACACGGGCAACCGGCAGACCTTCGTCGGCTCCCCGGCCACCGTCGCCCGCACCATCAACGACTTCGTGCAGGCCGACGTCTCCGACGGCTTCATCCTGGTCCCGCACATCACCCCCGGCGGCCTCGACACCTTCGCCGACACGGTCGTACCGCTCCTCCAGGAGCAGGGCGCCTTCCGCACCGAGTACGAGGGCACCACCCTGCGCGACCACCTCGGCCTCGCCCACCCCGACGACAGGCGCAGTGAGCGGGTGGCGTCGTGAGGTTCCTGGCGATCACCCTGATCGTGCACCGCCCGGATCCGGTCACCGGGAGACAGAAGTCCACCCACGACCGGTTCCGCGAGGTCCTCGACAACGCCGTGCTCGCCGAGGAACTGGGCTTCGACGGCTTCGGGGTGGGGGAGCGGCACGAGCGCCCGTTCATCTCCTCCTCCCCGACGGTCGTGCTCAGCCACGTCGCCGCGCTCACCCGGCGCATCCGGCTGTTCACCGCGGTGACCACGCTGAGCCTGCTGGACCCCGTCCGGGCGTACGAGGACTACGCGACCCTCGACCACCTCTCCGAGGGCCGCCTCGACCTGATCATCGGCAAGGGCAACGGCTCCGCGCAGCGCGAGCTGTTCCACGTCACGCCCGAGGACCAGTGGGACCGCAACGCCGAGAGCTACGGGGTGTTCCGGCAGCTGTGGCGGCAGGACAAGGTGACGGCGAAGACCCGGTTCCGGCCCGAGCTCACGGACGCCGAGGTCTGGCCCCGCCCCTACCAGCGGCCGGTCCGGGTCTGGCACGGCAGCGCCACCAGCAAGGAGTCCGTCGACCTCGCCGCCCGCTACGGCGACCCGCTGTTCTCCGCCAACGTCACCAACCCCATCGAACCCTACGCCGAGTTGGTCCGGTACTACCGGGAACGCTGGGAGCACTACGGCCACGACCCGGCGGACATCGCCGTCGGCGCGGGCACGGCGGGCCTCCTGGTGGCGCCCACCAGCCAGCAGGCCCTGGCCGCCTACCGCCCCGTGTTCGAGGCGAACCTGGCCTTCTTCCGCAGGGCCGGGCTGCCGGTCGCCTTCGAGACCCTGGAGGACTTCGTCGAGCGCAGCTCGGCGCTGATCGGCAGCCCGCAGCAGGTCATCGACAAAGTCCACCGCTATCACGAGCAGTTCGGGCACACCGTCCTGCATCTCCACGCAGACGCCGGCGGGCTGACCGACACCCAGCACCGCGACTCGCTGGAGCTCTTCCAGTCGGCGGTGGCCCCGGTCCTGCGCAAGGACATCCCCGACCCGCCCTTCCCCTGGGCACCCGTGCACCCGGCCGCCGAGGAGGCGGCCCATGTCTGACATCCCGCTCGGCGTCCTCGACCTGGTGCCGATCCCGAGCGGTGCCACCGCCGCCGACGCCCTGCGCAACTCCGTCGAACTCGCACAGCGTACGGAGGAGTTCGGCTACGCCCGCTACTGGTTCGCCGAACACCACCTCAACCCGGGGGTGGCCGGCACCTCCCCCGCGGTGGTCCTGGCGCTCACCGCCGCCGCGACCACCACGATCCGGCTCGGCTCCGGCGCCGTACAACTCGGCCACCGCACCGCGCTGTCCACGGTCGAGGAGTTCGGTCTCCTCGACGCCGTGCACCCGGGCCGCCTCGACCTGGGGCTGGGCCGGTCCGGCGGCCGTCCGCCCGCGGAGAAGACGGCCGCGCCGACGACGACCCCGGTGGTCGAGGGCCGGGCCCCCAACGGCCTGGTCGTCCCGCCCCGCTTCTCCTTCGCACGGCTCCTCGGCTCCCCGCGGTTCGCACTCCACCGCAAGCTGCTCCTGCTCCCGAACGCCGAGTCCCAGGACTACGCGGAACAGATCGACGACATCCTCGCCCTGCTGGCCGGGACCTACCGCACCGAGGACGGCGTCGAGGCCCACGTCGTGCCCGGCGAGGGAGCCGACGTGGAGGTGTGGATCCTTGGCAGCAGCGGTGGCGAGAGCGCCCGGGTCGCGGGCGAGCGGGGTCTGCGCTTCGCCGCGAACTACCACGTCAGCCCGGCCACGGTCCTGGAGGCGGTGGACGGCTACCGGTCGTACTTCCAGCCCTCGGACGCCCTCGGCAAGCCGTACGTCAGCGTCTCCGCGGACGTCGTGGTCGCCGAGGACGACGCCACCGCCCGTGAACTGGCCACCGGCTACGGACCCTGGGTCCGCGGCATCCGCACCGCCGAGGGGGCCATCCCCTTCCCCACCCCCGAGGAGGCCCGGGCGCACGTCTGGACCGACGAGGACCGGGAACTGGTCCAGGACCGCCTCGACACCCAGTTCGTGGGCAGCCCGCAGCACGTCGCCGACCGCCTGGAACAGCTCCAGGAGGCCACCGGCGCCGACGAACTGCTCATCACCACCATCACCCACGGCCAGGCCGACCGCGTCCGCTCGTACGAACTCCTCGCGGCGGAGTGGCGCCGCCGGTGAGGCTCACACCTGCGCGGCCACCAGCTCGACGGCGCTCGCGCTCACCCTGCTGGGCCGTCAGGACGTGTCCGTGTACGACGGTTCACTCGAGGAATGGTCCAAGGACCCCGCGCGACCGCCGGAGTCGGGCGGACAAGGGGCGGGGTGGGCGCGGTGCGCTGCCGGGTGCGGGTGCGTGGGGGTTGATCGCGCAGTTCCCCGCGCCCCTGGTCGGATGCCCTGAGGTTGGATCCCCCACGCACCGGCGCTGCCGCGCGGACGTCTCCCTCCCCCGAAGGCGGCGTCCGCGCGGCCGCTTTCCCCGGCGCCGGACAGTGGTCCGACCTCCGCGTCGCGGTCCGTGCTCTCACCAGCACATGACCGCTGTCTCCCCCGACCCCCACGTGGAATGGAGACGGACGCGGACGGCATAGCGGCGGCCCTTGACGAGCCTGACCCTGATCCTCGTGTTGTGCGGGGTGCCTCCGTCGTCGTGGCCGGCGAGGTAGCGCGGTTCCCCGTCGCGCTCCTCGAAGACCACGACGACGGAGTCGCTCTCCCCGAAGGTGCCCACGCGGTAGACGCGGGTCTCCGGCGGCTCCACGGCGAAATCGGCCTGTTCGCCGGGTCCCAGGCTGAGCGGCACCGAGCGGAACGGCACCAGCTCGGCAGGCGGCTCGGCCGGCGGGTACCAGCGGAGCACGAACTCCTTGTCGGCCGGGGACAGCGACCCCGGCGGGTACACGCCGTTGTGGTACTGCTCCGGCTCCAGGACCAGCCCCGGGCCGAAGGGGAACTGCATCACGGACTGCGGGTCCCACACCGAACCGTTGGCCTCGGACGGATCGAGCGTGCGCAGGATGTTGAAGTGGGTCCGGTCCCGGCTCCAGTGGTTCGGCGGTCCGGCCAGGTCGGCGTAGACCGCCTCGTCGTCCCAGTGGACGCCCGCGAACGGGCTCTGGTGCTCGTGCCGCATCCCGAGCGCGTGCCCGATCTCGTGCAGCGCCGTCCAGCGCCCGCCGGGCTCGGTCAGGTCCCAGCCCAGGTTCATGGTGCGCTCGCCCGCCCCCACCGAGAGCGCGTCCCGGCCCACCGCCGACCAGGACCCGTCCCCCGGCTGGAAGCCGATCCGCAGCTCCGCCTCGCACCGCTCGAAGACCTCGGCGAACGTCACCCCGATGCCGAGGTCCTGCCACTCCCGGAAGGACGCGCGCACCACGTCCCGCTGCTCCCTCGCACCCGCCCACGGCACCCGGCGGGTCTCCCCGGTCCCCGGGACCGGGATCACCGAGGCGTCCGTGTCGGCGTCGAAGAAGTAGTAGTGCAGGACCGTGCCGTTGACCCACATCCGCCGCCCGCCGACGAGCGCGCCGAGCCGCTCGGAGGCCAGTCCCGGCGCGAACGCCGGAGCAGGCTGCTGCGCAAGCGAGCAGTAGCGTCGGGTCATGCGCCCAGACTGCCGTTCGACCCGGCCGCACGCCTGAGTCGGAAGCTACTCAAGTCCCCCTGTATCAGAGCTGAGTAACGCGGCTCATACTCACGTGACGACTTACGGACGGGATGCGCGAACCCTCGAACTCCCCTGGCCCTTCACCGGCCGGGAGGACGAACTGGAGCTGGTCAGGCGGGCGTCGGTGGCAGGACGGCAGGGTGTCGTGGTGACCGGCCCGGCCGGCGTCGGCAAGACCCGGCTGATCACCGAGGCCGTCCGCGGCACCGACTGCGTCCGGGTGACGGGCACCCCCGAGACCGGCGCCCTCCCGTTCGCCGCGTTCGCGCACCTGCTCTCCGACCGCGTCTCGCTGCCCGGCGCGGTCCGGCACCTGTCCGGGGTACGGCTCCTGGTCGTCGACGACGCCCACCTCCTCGACGAGGCCTCCGCCGCCCTCGTCCACCAGCTCGCCGCGCACGGCCGCACCCGCCTCGTGGTGGCCGCCACCGGCACGGCACCCGTCCCCGGCGCGGTCGCCCGGCTGTGGACCGGAGAACTCCTCACCCACCTCGCCCTGGAACCGCTGCCGTACGACGAGACGGCCGCGCTGCTCGAAGGCGGCGGCCTGGAACCGCTCACCGTGCGCCGCCTGCACCGGATCTGCCGGGGCGACCTCAGGCTGCTGCGCGACCTGGTCGGCGCGCTGCGCGAGTCCGGCCCGCTGACCCGGGTCCCGGACACCGGCCAATGGGCCTGGCGCGGCCCGCTGCCCCGCACCGCGGCCGTACGGGACCGGATCGCCACCCTGCTGGACGGGCAGGGGCCCGGCGAGCGCGACACCCTCGAACGCCTGGCCTTCGCCGAGCCGTTGCCGCTCCGCCTCGACGACGCCCCCGACCTGGCCGCCCTCGAACGACTGGAGACCGACGGCCTCGTCCACGTCGACGACCGGGGCGCCGTCCGCCTCGCCCACCCCCTGCACGGCCCGGCGCTGCGCGCCTCGGCAGGCCGGCTGCGGGCCCGCCGGCTGGCCCGCACCCCCGAGCAGTGCGAACCCGCCCTGACGGCCGAACAGCAACAACTGGAGGAGCGCATCCAGCAGTTGGACGTACGGGAGGTGCCGGCCCCGGTGGGGGAGTGGCTGGCGGCGGGAGACCTGCCCGTACCGCCCGGGTACGCGGCCGTGCGTGCCCGGTACTCGTGGCTTCGGGGGGAGCTGCGAGAGGCGGCGGCGTGGGCGAGGGAGGGACTGCGGGCGGCGCCGGACGACGCCGCCTGCCGTACCGAACTCGCCCGTGCCGCCGCCGAACGGGGGGAGGACGCCGTAGTGCGCGGGGACGGGGGTCTCGCGCACTACGGCGCCGTACGGCTCGGGGACCCCGAGGGGGCCGCGGCGGCCGCGGCGCGGCTGGACGGCGTGCTGGGCCGGCACGCGGAGGCGGTCGCCCGCGGTGCCGGCCCCGCCCTGGACCGGGCGGCCGAGGCGCTGGCGGCCCGTGGTCTGCTGCTGTTCGCGGCCGAGGCCCACGCCCAGGCGGTCCGCGCCCACCGCGACCCGCGTGCCGCCCGGATGTCCCGCACCCGCGCCCTCGCTCTCGCCCGCCGCTGCCAGGGCGCCCGCACCCCGGCCCTGTCCGGCCTGGTGCTCGGCGAACTCACCGCCCGTCAGCGGCAGATCGTCACCCTCGCCGCCGCGGGTCTCAGCAACCGCCAGATCGCCGAGCACCTGACCCTTTCCGTACGGACGGTGGGCAACCACCTCTACGGCGCCTACACCCGCCTCGGCGCGAACGACCGCGCGGCACTGCCGTGGCTGGTGGACCAGCCGGACCGGCAGTCGGCCTAGCAGGACCGGGGAGCCGAGGAGCCCGCTCGCGCCCGACACGGGCGATCGCCCAGCTGCGTGGTGTCGCCCAGCTGCGTGGTGTCGTCCTGCTCGGTGGCGACGGCGGTCGCGGACAGCAGCGTCGCGGCGGTGAGGGTGCCCCACAGGACGGCCGGACCGCGGGCGGCGAGCGTGGTGATGACCGCCGGGGAGACGGCGAGGCCGGCGCCCGTGGAGAGCTGGAAGCGGGCGAGGGCGCGCCCGAGGGCAGGGGCCGGGGCGAGGGCGGTGACGAGCGCCGTGGCGCTGCCGGCGTAGATGATCTCGCCGAGGGTGCAGACCACGGACACCGCCGCGACGGCCGGGGCACTCCAGCCGGGTCGCAGCGAGGTGGCCGCGAGGAAGCCGAGGTAGGACGCGGCGACCACCAGGCCGGCGAGAGCCAGCACGGTCCGCCGGGAGAACCGGGACAACAGGACGGTTACCGGCACCTGCAGGGTGACCACCAGCACCGTGTTCGTCACGAAGACGGCTGCCGACCACATCGGGGACGCGTGCAACTGAGTCACCAGGACGAGGGGGAGCGCGACTTCGGTGACGTTGAGACAGAAGGCGTAGACCACGTTGGCGGCCAGCAGCGCGCCCATCCGGGGTGCGGCTGCGTCGGTCCTGTCCCCGGCCGGAGCGGCGACCGGGCGGGCGTGCAGGTGGACCGACCAGGCCAGGGCTGCCGCGGCGAGGTAGGCGAGTCCGGTGCCGGCCGCCAGCGCCCGCAGGGCGGTGGTGCCGCCCGCCAGGCATGCGGTGGCGAGGAGGGCGCCCGCGCCCAGCCCGGCGTTGCGCAGGGCGCGGCCTCCCGCGAGCGCGGCGTCGCGCTCGCGACCGTGGGCGACCGTCGCCACGAGGGCCGCGTGGGCGGCCGGCCAGGCCTGGTTGCCGATGCCGAGGAAGAGGGCCGCCGCCGCGAACAGCCCGGCGTGCCCTGCCGGGGTGGCCAGCAGCAGGGCCACGCCCACCACCCGTACCAGCATCGACGCCGCCACGACCGTGCTGCGCGCACCGCGGTCCAGCCATCGGCCGACAGCGGGCATGCACGCCAGACCCATGACGACGCCGACCGTCATGGCGATGCCGGTCGCCGACGCGGACAGCCTCAGCACCGTCACCCCGAAGAGCAGCAGAAAGGGCCGCAGCAGGCCGGTGCCGAGCGCGTCCACGGCCAGGGCGACGGCATAGCGGGGGCCTCCCGACGCACGGACGAGAGCGCGCGGCCGGACCTTGGTGATGGTTGTCATGGCGCCAACGGTGCGTACGGCCGCCGGGACGGCCACGCCGATTGACGAACCCCGTCAACCGACGCGGTCGGCACCCGACCGGCCGGCGATGATGAGGGGATGACGCTGAGGATCGACATCGCGGGCCTGCCGTCCGGGCGACTGCGATTCGCCGCCTCCCCGCTGGCCGAGCTGACCGCGATGCTGCACGTGCTGGCCGAACCCGGACACCACCCGCAGTTCGCCGGCTGGGCCGCGGACGTCTGGGCCGGGCTGCCGCCGGAACTGGCCGAGCGGCTCAGGGAGGCGGAGTTCCTGTGGCGTTCCTCCCGGGCCGACTTCCTGGTCCCCGCGCGTCCCCGGCCGACCCTCGCCGAGGAACTGGACGACGTGGACCGGATCGACGACGAGGCCTATGTGACCGCCGCGCTGACCACCACGTGCGGCAGCAACCGGGTCCACTTCACCGGGCCGTCGCCGCTCGCCGACGCGACGGCCCGCGAGCGGGCCCTGGACCTGGCCCAGGCCCGCGGCGTGCTCCAGGAGGCGTTCGCGGAACGGCTGCTCGCGGACCCGGCAGCCGTGCGGGCCCGGGTGCGTGACACCCTCGAACAGTGCGCCGGGGCGTTCTTCGACACCGCCTGGGCGGGCGCCACCGTGCGGCTCGCCACCGACCTGCGCCTGAAGAACGACCTGCTGAAGCGCCAGGGCCTCGGGGCGGCCCTCGCGTCGGTCTCCGGCGCCGTCGCCCTCGCGCCGGACGGCGGCAGCATCGTCGTCGACAAGCTGCAGGACAACGCGACCGCCGCGCACGGCAGCGGTGTCACCTTCCTCCCCAGCGTCTTCGGCCGCCCCCATCTGGTCGCGATCCACGCGCCTGGATGGCAGCCGGTGCTGCAGTACCCCGTGGCCGAGGCGAGCCCGTCGGAACCGGTGCCGCTGGAGACGGTCACGCTGCGGCTGGAGGCACTCGCGCATCCGGTACGGCTGCGGCTGCTGCGCACCCTGGCCCGCGGCCCGCACACCACCGGTGAACTGGCCCAGGCCTGGGAACTCACGCCGCCGGAGGTCTCCCGCCACCTCGCCGTCCTGCGCCGCGCGGGCCTGCTCACCACCCGACGGCAGGGGCGTTACGTCCGCTACACCCTGAACGTTCCTGATCTGGCGGCGCTGGGCGCCGACCTGCTGGCGGCCGTACTGCGCTGAGCGGTTGCGGCGGCCCCTGTCCCGCCGAGCCGTCCGGTGCCGCCGGCTCAGGCCGCCCCGAACGCGGCGAACGCCCACCCGGTGGCCTGGTGGAGGGCGTCGCCCGGTAGGGCGGCCCGGGCGTCGCGGAGCGCCTCCGCCAGCGACAGCCCGGCACCCAGCCCCTTGTGCAGGGCCAGCATCAGCGGAACCACGGCCGCGTCGTTCACGGGTGCGCTGCTCGCCACCACTCCGGCCGTGCCCAACGGCAGCAACGCCGTGACCAGACCGAGGAGTTCGTCGGCGCCGACCGAGGCGAGGCGGGCCGTGTCGCAACTGGAGAGGATGATCCGGTAGGGGCTGCGGGCGAGGCGCTCGAAGTCGTGCACGATCAGCGGGCCGTCCACCATCCGCAGCGAGGAGAACAGCGGGCTGTCCGCGCGGAACGTGCCGTGCGCCGCGATGTGGGCGAGTGCCGCGCCGTCCAACTCCTCCAGGACCCGCGCAACGTGCGCCTCGTCGTGCTCCAGGATCCGCGCCGCCGCGTACCGGCCCGCCACTTCCGGCACCTCCGCGCCGCCGGTCGCCAGCCCCGGTCCCCGGACGAGCACATGGCGGCCGCCCGGCGGCGGCTCGGTCTCCCGGGCCCGCAGCCAGCTCGACGCCGACGGGGACACGCTGAGCACCCGATCCCGCAGGGAAGGCAGCAGGGCCCACGGCACCCGGTGCAGCGCGCCCGGCGGGACGATCACCACCGGCCCGGAGCCGAGCTGGTCCGCCGCCGCGCCGAGCAGCAGCTCCTCCAGCCGCTTCCCGGCGGCCTCCACCACCGGCAGCCGGCCCTCCGCACCCGGGTGCGCGAGCCGTCGCAGCCCTGCCTGGACGTGCTCCGCCTCGGCGACCGCCTCCGCCAGCAGGCCGCCCGCGAAGCGCCGTACCCGGCCCTGTCCGCACAGCAGGACGTGCACCCGGCCGTCCAGGACGGCGAGTTCGACCAGCCGGGCGTCGCCGAGCCGCTCCAGCAGCCTGGCCGGTTCGAAACGGTCGCCGCCGCCGGGGGCGTCGCCCCGGGTGTGGTGGGTGCGGGCGCGGATCTCCCGTTCCAGGCGCCGCTGTTCCCGCTCCAGGGCGGGCACCGGACGGCGCTCCCGGCGGGCCTCCTCCGCGCGGGACGCGATCTCCCGGAACGCGGTCAGCGAGGCGAGCAGGGCAGGGTCCGCGGGCGGCCGGGTCGGCGGAGTGGACAGCACCGTGGCCCGCCAGCGCTCGCTCCACTCCAGGAGCCGGCGCGGACCGCCGTGCGCGAGGCTCGCCTGCTGGGCCAGCGCCGCCAGCTCGGCGCCCTGCGCGGTGGCCCGGGCTCGCAGCTCAGAGGCGCCCAGGGTCATCCGGTGGTCGTCCAGGACGGCGAGGCCGCGCCGGCACGCCTCCAGGACGCCACGGCCCGAACCGGCCGCCCGCGCCCGGAGCGCCTGTGCCGCCCAGCCGGTCATCCGGGCCAGCGGCGGGCCGGTGTGCCTGCTGCGCGCGGCCACCGCCAGATGCCGCTCCGCGTCCGCCGTCCAGCCCAGTGCCAGCGCGATCCGCCCGGCGAGCAGCGAGGCCTCCGGCGCGGCCGGCGCGCCGAAGGACGCCAGCCGGTCGGCGACCGCCGCCGCGTCCTGCACCAGCCGCCCCGACGCGGCCCCGCCGGCCACCCGCGCCTCGATCAGCACCAGCCGGGCATGCGTCTCCCACCAGCTCCGCCGCTGCCCCGAGAACAGCCGTACGGCGACGGCCGCACGGGCGATCGCGGTCTGCGCGTCCCCGGTCGACAGCGCGGACCGGGCGGCGGTCAGCAGCAGTTCGGCCTTGCGGGTGGACTGCCCGCCGATCCGGTCCAGGGTCGCGATCGCCGCGTCCGCCTCGGCCAGCGCCTCCGGGGCGAGACCGGCCGCCATCAGCACGTCGCAGCGCGCGATGTACAGCATGAACGAGGGCGTGCCCAGCTCGTCGTACCGCTCCTTGGCCTCGGCCAGCAGCCGCAGTGCCGCCGGGATGTCGCCGGAACGGTACGCGGCCAGGCCCCGGTTCTCCACGGCGACCGCCTTGTCGTGCTCCTGGCCCGTCGTCTCCCACAGCAGTTCGGCCGCCGTGAAGTCCGCGTCGGCCCGCTCCACCGCGCCCATCGCCAGATGCACGGTGGCCCGCACGCTCAGCGCCCGCGCGGTCCAGATCACGTCGTCGGCCTGCCGCAGCACCGGTATCGCCCGCCGCAGGTCCTCCAGGGACTCCCGGTGCCGGCCCAGCACCCACCCGGCGAACGCCCGCCGGTACAGCACCCGCGCCCGGGTGTGCCCGTTGCCCCGGGCCACCCCGCGGTCCAGCGCGGCCAGCCCCTGCCGGGTGCGCCCCGCGTGCACCAGGGCGACTCCGAGGGTGGCGAGAACATCCGCCTCCCGATCCGCGGACTCCGCGCGCGCCGCCCAGTCCCGGGCCCGCCGCAGATGGTCGAGGGCCACGGCCAGGTCCCCGAAGTCCCGCTGCCAGATGCCGATCACCTGATGCGCGACGGACGCGTCCAGCGGCGACGGATCGGCCCGCAGGACGCCCTCCGCCCGCGCCAGGGCCTCGCCCGGGGCGGCGAACACCATCGGCAGGAGTTCCGTAACCGAATCGCTTCCCGCACTCACCCCTCGGATGGTAGTGGCCTGGGCATACATGCCCCACTGGTTTGACGCTGTATCAAGCGGCGGTCTCGCGAGTCTGACTGAAGAACGCCGTTTCTGGGGGAGGAGACAGGCCATGGCACCTCAGCGATTCCATGAGCAGTTCGAGCAGATCCAGCGCTCCATGCCGGACGTTCCACTGGCGATGGGGCCCGACGACGCGGCCGAGTTCCTGTACGAGAAGGGGGTGGTCCTCGCCCGCGACGGCGAGGAGGCCCGGGTCGTCGAGGACACCGTGCGCGCCCACTTCACCGCCACCGCCGGCCTCGTCGCCGACCACGTGGGCAGGACCGGACCGGAGACCAACCGCACCGGGGTCACCCGCATCCGGGTCGGCGACCCGAACCACCGCGACCGCACCGCCGACCCCGCGGTCGGCCACGCGCTGCGCGCCCTGCGGGAGGCCGAGGGCCGCGCCGGCCGCCGCCTGGTCAGCCGCAACCACGTGGTGTCCACCACGCCGAACGCCAACTCCTGCAACCCCTGCGAACCGCTCCCCGCCCTGCTCACCCAGGCCCCCAACCCGACGCCGGCGGAGGGCGGTCACGACCCGGACACCGCCGTCAGCGTCCTGGTGATGGACACCGGCCTGGTGCACGACTACCGCACCTACCCGCTCCTCGCCCGCGTCCAGGGCGACCCGCAGCTCAACGAGACCGACGCCGACGGCATCCTCCAGCAGTACGTCGGCCACGGCACGTTCATCGCCGGACTCATCGCCGCCCTCGCCCCGAACACCGACATCACCGTCACCAACACCCTCAACGACGCGGGCGCCATCCTGGAGTCCGAGTTCGGCGCCAGACTCTTCGAGGCGATCGACCAGCACGGCTGGCCCGACATCATCAGCCTCTCCGCCGGCACGCCGAACGGCAGCGCCGACGGACTGCTCGCCGTCGAGGCCTTCATGGACGCCCTGCGCGAGCAGTCCACCCTGCTCGTCGCCGCCGCCGGCAACAACGGCAGCACCAGCCGCTTCTGGCCCGCCGCCTGCGCCGACCTGTCCGGCTACGAGGACACGGTCCTCTCGGTCGGCGCGCTGCGCAGCGACGGCGACTACGGCGCCTGCTTCACCAACCACGGCGACTGGGTCAAGGTCTACGCCCCCGGCGAGCAGCTCATCGGCGCCATGGCCGGCTTCGACGCGCCCGTGCCGTACGTGTACCAGCACACCACCTACGACGCCTGCCGGTTCGGCTTCACCTACGCCTGCACCTGCCAGTACCCGCGCCACACCGGCGTGTTGACCGACACCGGGACGACCGGCCCCGGCAAACCGGACCAAGTGATGTTCGAAGGGTTCGCACAGTGGAGTGGAACATCGTTCGCCACCCCCATCGTGGCCGGCCTCGTCGCCGACCTGATGACCACGCTCGAGGAGTCCGACCCGCGCGCGGCGCGTGCTCGACTCCTGGAGAACATCACGGAGTACGCGGAGGTGCGCGGGGCCCACGTACCGGCGCTCCGCCCGGCCGGCTGGCAGCCGGTGCCGGTCGTGATGCCGGCCGCCACGGCCTGAGGTCCGGAACACTCCCCTCCACGGCGTACCATGACTTGCCGTACACGAGGGGTGGGACCGTGGACCGAGCAGAGGTCGGCGCGCTGGTCCGGGCCGCCGTCGACGGCGACGCGGCGGCCTGGAAGGCGCTCGTGGAGGGGCTGAGCCCCCTGGTGTGGTCCGTGGTGCGCGCGCACCGGCTCTCCGACGCCGACGGGCACGAGGTGTACCAGACCGTGTGGTTCCGCTTCGCCCAGCACCTGGGCCGCATCCGCGAGCCCGACAAGGCGGGTTCCTGGCTGGCCAGCACGGCGCGCAACGAGTGCCTGAAGGTGATCCGCGGCCTGACCCGGCTGCTGCCGACCGACGATCCGCAGGTCCTGGACCGGGTCAGCGAGGACCGTACGCCGGAACAGTCCCTGATCGACGCGGAGGACGAGGCGGACGAGGCCGAGCGGATCCGTCTGCTGTGGCAGGAGTTCGAGGAACTCGGCGACCGCTGCAGGCAGTTGCTGCGGGTCCTGATGGCCTCACCGCCGCCCAGCTATGTCGAGGTGTCCGTCGCGCTGGGCATCGCCGTGGGCAGCATCGGCCCGCTGCGCCAGCGCTGTCTGCGCCGGCTGCGGGCCCGGCTCGACGCGAGGGGTGCGGCGTGAGCGACGACGAGTTCCCGGCGGACGAGGCCCTCGACGAGGTCACGGGCGACGTCGGCTTCGACGCGGACCTCCTGGAGGAGGAGTTGCGCGGCGCGGCCGCCGTCCTCGACCCGCTCCCGGCCGAGCTGCTCCAACTGGCCATGGACGCCTACCTGCTGCACGACCTGGACGCCCGGGTCGCCGAGCTGACCTTCGACTCCCTGGTCGACGCGATCCCGGTCAGGGGTGTCGAGGACCCGCCCCGCATGCTGACCTTCCAGGCGGGCGAGCTGACCGTGGACGTCGAGGTCACCGAGGACGGGCTGCTCGGCCAGCTGCTGCCCCCGCAGTCCGCGCGCATCGAGGTGCTCGGCGGTCCGGCGGCGGCGCTCGCGCTCACGGTCGACGCCATGGGCCGCTTCGCCCACGACACCCCGCCGGCCGGCCCGTTCGCACTCCGGCTGCGCACCGGCGGGGAAGTGATCGTGACGGAGTGGCTGCGGGCGTGAGGCGTCACCAGGTGACAGGCAGCGCCCGCGGCCCGCGGATCATCGTCCTGCGCCGCCACTCCACGTCCTCGGCCGGCACCGCGAGCCGCAGCGCGGGCAGCCGGTCGAGGAGGGTGTCGACCAGCAGTTCGGTCTGCAGCCGGGCCAGGACCGCGCCCGTGCAGTAGTGCGTGCCGTGGCCGAAGGCGAGGTGGGGGTGGGGATCGCGGTCCGGCAGGATGCGGTCCGGGTCCGGGAAGACGGCCGGGTCCCGGTTGCCGGCGAGGTAGGAGACGTAGACCGGATCGCCCGCCGGGATCCGGGTGCCGTCGCTCAGTTCGACGTCCTCCAGGGCGATCCGGGCGAGGCCGACCGTGCTGCGGTGCGGGATCCAGCGCAGCAGTTCGTCGAGGACCGGTCCGCGCTCCGCGGGGCGCTCCCGCATCCGCGCCATCAGTTCCGGCCGGGTCAGCATCAGGAACAGCATCTGCCCGCAGTTGTGGGTGACCGCCTCGCCGCCGATCTGCAGCGGGCCGGCCAGTCCCACGGCCTCCTCCTCGCCGATCTCGCCCCGGGCCACGGCGGCCCCGAGCAGCGAGTACACGTCCTCGCCCGTGCTGCCGGCCCGCGCGCGCACCGTCTCGGTGATCCATCCGTACAGTCCCTGCTTGGCCGTCTCGGCGGCCTCGGCGCCGCCCGAGGTGGAGATGATCCGCCGGGTCCAGGCGTGCACCCGTTCCCGGTCCGCCTCCGGCACCCCCATCACCTCGCTGACCACGGTGACCGGGAACGGCTCCAGCACCCGCTCGACGAGATCGGCGGGCGGCCCGTCCCGCAGGACCCCGTCGACCAGTGCGTCGAGGACCTCCTGCGCGCGGGGCCGCAGCCGCTTCATCGCGCCGACCGTGAAGGCACCGGCGAGCGGCTTGCGCAGCCGGTTGTGATCGGGCTGGTCGGCCCAGGCGAGCGAGCCGGGACGGGGGTCGAAGTGCGGGGCCAGCCGGGTCACCTGGCGCCGGGTGACCTCGGCGCGGCTGAACCGCGGGTCGTTGGTGACGGTCCTGACGTCCTCGTAGCGGGTCGCGAGCCACGCCCAGCCCTCGCCCTGGGGCAGCCGGATCCGGGTCACCGGCCCTTCCCTCATCAGGTCCGCGAGGACCGGGTCGAAGTCCGTCCCCGCCAGTTCGAGCGCGGGCCAGTCCCGCACCGGCGGCGCGGCCTCGCACCCGGTCGGGAGCGGCCCCGCCGTCCCGGACTCGGCCGGCTCCGTGGTGGGGGTGGACGCGGTGCTCTCCGTGGTCATGTCTCCACGGTCGTACGGCCCTCACCCCCGTGTCCTGCCGGAGTGCTCCAGCCGGAGGGCCGGCGCCCGGCGGCGTCCACCAGGGCGGCGAGGGCTGCTGCGAGCCGGTCCGCTCCCGGGCCCGCCTTCCCGCCGGGCTCGGTCATGTAGAGGTCGCGCCGGATCTCGACCATCAGCGCGGCGACCCGCGCGTCCGTCCCGTAGAACTCCAGCGGTACGTAGGTCCCGGCGAACGGGCTGTCCAGCCCCGTCCCCCCGCATTCCGCGAAGGCCTCGCGGGCCGCCTCCGTCAGCTCGGCCGGCGTGTGGAAGGCGTCCGTGCCCAGGCACACCGGCGGCCGCGGCCCGGCAGCGTGCAGCTCGTAGGGCAGCGGCCGGCTCGGATAGGAGTGCACGTCGACGATCACGGCCCGCCCGGTCGCGGCCAGCCGTCCGGCGACGGCTTCCGTCATCGCCCGCGCGTACGGCCGGAAGTACCGCTCGACCAGCGGCCCGGGGTCGTGCGGCTCCGCCCGGAGCACGCCCCGGTGCGTGGTCCGTGTGTACACGGCCCCCATCCCGACGGCGAGCATCTCCTCCCGCTCGTCCGGGAACCGTTCCGGAATCCACCACCAGCCGCGACAGCCGGTTGACGAACCGCCAGGGGGGCACCGCGGCCAGCCCGGCCGCGGCCGCGGCGATCTCGGCCGTGTGCGCGTCCGTGATGTGGTCCAGCTCCCGCTCCAGGGCGGCGTCGTCGAGCACGATGCCCGCCCGGACACCGGCCGGGACCGCTCGCGCGGAGTGCGGCACGTGAAGGATCACGGGCGACTCGTCGGCGCCGGGCAGGAGGGTGAACGAGGGCTGGGACACGGGCGGCTCCGGGTGCGTCTGTCCGGGGTGGCGTGCAGGACGGGACCACGGTGTCACATCGACGGGCCGGCACCGTCGGCGCGGCCGCGCCGACGGGCGGCGCCCGGCAGGACCGGGCACCACCCGCCGGGGAGCGGGTCAGTGCAGCCGCCGGGCGGCCCTCCGGGTGCTGACGGCGAACCTCCCCGGGTTCGACGAGCAGGAACTGATCTTCCGCACGCGCTGCGCGGCCGGCCTGCTGAACTGGCTCGCGGCTGGCCCCCATCGGCACCGAGCCGGTCGCGCTGCCCGCCGAGCAGATCGAGCGGCAGCCGGTCCCCGTGGCGGCAGGGGCGTTCCGCGGGGACGGCCCCACCGGCCGCTGACCGCACCGAACCGGACTGGTCCGAGGGGCGTACGGAGCCGGTCACGGCTCCGCCCCGGCAGGTGGTGCCTGACGGGGCGGAGACGGTGACGGGGCGGCCCGGAGGGCCGGGCGGGCCTAGAGGGCCGCGAGGGCCGCGTTCCAGGTGGCCGACGGGCGCATGACCGCGTCCGCCTTGGCCTTCTCGGGCTGGTAGTAGCCGCCGATGTCGGCCGGGGAACCCTGGACGGCGAGCAGCTCGTCGACGATCTTCTGCTCGTTCGCAGAAAGCGTCTCGGCGAGCGACGCGAACGCCTTCGCGAGCTCGGCGTCGTCGGTCTGCTTGGCCAGCTCCTGCGCCCAGTACAGGGACAGGTAGAAGTGGCTGCCGCGGTTGTCGATGCCGCCGACGCGACGGGTCGGGGACTTGTCCTCGTTGAGGAAGGTCGCCGTGGCCCGGTCGAGGGTGTCGGCGAGCACCTTGGCGCGGGCGTTGCCGGTGAAGTCGGCGTACTGCTCGAAGGACGGCACCAGGGCGAAGAACTCGCCGAGGGAGTCCCAGCGCAGGTAGTTCTCCTTGACCAGCTGCTGGACGTGCTTCGGCGCGCTGCCGCCGGCGCCCGTCTCGAACAGGCCGCCGCCCGCCATCAGCGGGACGACCGACAGCATCTTGGCGCTGGTGCCCAGCTCCAGGATCGGGAACAGGTCGGTCAGGTAGTCACGGAGCACGTTGCCGGTGACGGAGATGGTGTTCTCGCCGCGGCGGATGCGCTCCACCGACAGCTTGGTGGCCTCGACGGGGGAGAGGATCCGGATGTCCAGGCCCTCGGTGTCGTGCTCGGTCAGGTACTGCTCGACCTTGGCGATCAGCTGCGCGTCGTGGGCGCGGCCCTCGTCCAGCCAGAAGACGGCCGGGTCGCCGGTGGCGCGGGCGCGAGTGACGGCCAGCTTCACCCAGTCCCTGATCGGCGCGTCCTTGGTCTGGCAGGCGCGGAAGATGTCACCGGCGGCGACCGGCTGCTCGATCACGACGTTGCCGGCCGCGTCGACCAGGCGGACCGTGCCCGCGGTGGCGATCTCGAAGGTCTTGTCGTGGGAGCCGTACTCCTCGGCCTTCTGCGCCATCAGGCCCACGTTCGGGACCGAGCCCATGGTGGCCGGGTCGAAGGCGCCGTTGGCGCGGCAGTCCTCGATCACGGCCTGGTAGACGCCGGCGTAGGAGGAGTCCGGGATCACCGCGAGGGTGTCGGCCTCCTGGCCGTCCGGGCCCCACATGTGGCCGGACGTGCGGATCATGGCCGGCATCGAGGCGTCGATGATGACGTCGGAGGGCACGTGCAGGTTGGTGATGCCCTTGTCGGAGTCGACCATCGCCAGGGCCGGGCCCTCGGCGATCTCGGCGTCGAAGGAGGCCTTGATCTCGGCGCCCTCGGGCAGGTTCTCCAGGCCCTTGAGGATGCCGCCGAGACCGTCGTTCGCGCTGAGGCCCGCCGCCTTGAGGGTCTGGCCGTACTTCGCGAACGTCTTCGGGAAGAACGTGCGCACCACGTGACCGAAGATGATCGGGTCGGAGACCTTCATCATCGTGGCCTTGAGGTGCACCGAGAAGAGGACGCCCTCTTCCTTGGCGCGGGCGACCTGCGCGGCCAGGAAGTCGTTGAGCTGCGCGACGTGCAGCACGGAGGCGTCGACGACCTCGCCCGCGAGGACCGGTACCGACTCCTTGAGGACCGTGGTGGTGCCGTCCTCGGCGACCAGTTCGATCTTCAGCTGGCCGGCCTCGGAGATCACCGCGGACTTCTCGGTGGAGCGGAAGTCGTTCTCGCCCATGGTCGCCACGTTGGTCCTGGACTCGGAGGACCAGGCGCCCATGCGGTGCGGGTGGGTCTTGGCGTAGTTCTTCACCGAGGCGGGGGCACGGCGGTCCGAGTTGCCCTCACGCAGGACCGGGTTCACGGCGGAACCCTTGACCTTGTCGTAGCGGGCGCGGATGTCGCGCTCCTCGTCGGTCTTCGGGTCGTCCGGGTAGTCCGGCAGCGCGTAGCCCTTGCCCTGGAGTTCGGCGACGGCGGCCTTCAGCTGCGGGATCGACGCCGAGATGTTCGGCAGCTTGACGATGTTGGCCTCGGGCGTCTTGGCCAGCTCGCCCAGCTCGGCGAGCGCGTCCGGGATGCGCTGGTCCTCGTTCAGGTACTCCGGGAAGACGGCGATGATGCGCCCGGCCAGCGAGATGTCGCGGGTGTCCACGGCGACACCGGCCTGCGAGGCGTACGCCTGGATCACCGGCAGGAACGAGTGCGTCGCGAGGGCCGGGGCCTCGTCTGTGTAGGTGTAGATGATGGTCGAGTCAGTCACCGGGTGCTCCGCTCCACGTCTGCAACATTGCTCGACATCAAGATATCTCGTGATCGACCCGTGCTCGACAGGGGTCCGCGACTCGGAAGATCCGGTTGTCCGGTTGCCGTACGACGGGCAACCGAATCGGCCACAACGGTGGTCATGACAAACGAGTCACCACCGACCCGGTGGGCCGGACCGACCACCCGGCCCGCCCGAGCGAGAGCGGACCATGAGACATCGCACCAGAGTCACGGCCCCGGCGGCCGCCCTGCTCGGCACGGCGACCGTCCTGGCCACGGGGCCCCGGCCCTCGCGCGCCCCTTCTCCGCGGGGGAGAAAAGCGGCGACGCGAGGGCCGGGGGCAGTACACCCGCGCCGGGTTCCGAGACCCTCGGCGACCCCGTCTACCCGGCCCTCGGCAACGACGGCTACCGCGTCCGCGCCTACGACCTCGACCTCGCCTACGACGCCACGACCCGCCTGGTCGACGCCACCGCGACCCTGCGCATCCGCACCACCCAGGACCTGTCCCGCCTCTCCCTGGACGCCCTCGGCCTCGACGTGTCCGCCGTCCGGGTCGACGGCCGGGACGCCGTCTTCGAGCAGGCGGACGAGAAACTGCGGATCACCCCCGCCCGGCCGCTGTGCCGGCGGACCGACGCCACCGTGTGCGTGACCTACTCGGCCGACCCGCGCCGCACCCTGCCGCACACCGCCTGGGTGCCCACCCCGGACGGCTTCGCCGTCTGCCCGCAGCCGAACTCCGCGCACACCGTCTTCCCGTGCAACGACCATCCCTCGGACAAGGCCGGCTTCACCTTCCGCATCACCGTCCCGAACGGCCTGCGGGGCGTCGCGAACGGCCTGCTCACCTGCGTCGAGCACCTGCCTGGCGACCGGACCGCGTACGCGTACCGCTCCCGCTCGCCGATCGCCACCGAACTCGTGCAGATCACCGTCGGCGACTACGTGGTAAAGGACCGGCCGGGCCCGCACGGCCTGCCGCTGCGGGACGTCGTCCCCACGGCCCGCGCCGCCGCCCTGGAACCGGCGCTCGCCCTCACCCCGGGCCAGGTCGCCTGGCTGGAGGACCGGCTCGGCGCCGCCTTCCCGTTCGAGACGTACGGCCTGCTGCCCTGCAACTCCGACGACCCCGACGCCTTCGACTTCACGGGCCTGGAGACCCAGACCCTCACCCTCTACAAGCCGAACTTCCTGCTCCAGGAGGAGGCGAAGATCGGCTCGCACATGATGCACGAGCTGGTCCACTCCTACTTCGGCAACCTGGTCTCGCCCGCCACCTGGGCCGATCTCTGGCTGAACGAGGGCCACGCCGACTTCTACGGGCTGCTCTACCGCTACGAACGCGGCTGGCCGGACTCCCTGGGCCTCACCACCATGGAGGCCCGGATGAAGGACACCTACGCCCGCGGCGACCAGTGGCGCCACGACTCCGGCCCGGTGGCCGCCCCGAACGAGGTCGACCTCTTCGACAGCCAGCGCTACCTCGGCGGCGTCCTGGTCCTGTACGCCTTCCGCGAGCTGGTCGGCGAGGACGCCTTCCACGCCGTCGAGCGCACCTTCCTGGACCGCTTCCGGCACCGCTCGGCCTCGACCGAGGACTACATCGCGGTGGTCGGCGAGGTCACCGGCCAGGACCGGTCGGGCTTCCTCCGCGACTGGCTCTACGGCACGACGACCCCGCGCATGCCCGGCCACCCCGACTGGACCGTCACCCCGGTGACCCCGTCCCTGGCCACCCCGCACAGCCTGCGCGGCGGCCACCACCACGACAACTCGGCCACGCTGTGACCAACGGGAACCGAAGTCGCAGGCCGGCGGCGTGCCGGACTCCAGCGGGCGGCTACTCGGCCGGCGCATCCTCCCGGGTGCGCTGGTGCGGGATCACCACCGCCCCCTGCTGGAGGGCCACCGTGCGGGCCGGTGCCGGAATGCGGATGCCCTCCTCGCGGTAGCGTCGGTGCAGGCGTTTGATGAACTCGTGCTTGATGCGGAACTGGTCGCTGAACTCGCCGACGCCCAGGATCACCGTGAAGCCGATCCGTGAGTCGCCGAACGTGTGGAAGCGGATGGCGGGTTCGTGGTCCGGGACCGCGCCGGTGGTCTCGGTCATGGTCTCGGCGATGACCTCGTGCGTGACCCGCTCGACGTGGTCCAGGTCGCTGTCGTAGGCCACACCCACCTGCACCAGGATCGTCAACTGCTGCTCGGGACGCGTGTAGTTGGTCATGTTGGTCTTGGCCAGCTGGCCGTTGGGGACGACCACCAGGTTGTTGGAGAGCTGACGGACGGTCGTCTGGCGCCAGTTGATGTCCACGACATAGCCCTCCTCGCCGCTGCTCAGCTGGATGTAGTCACCCGGCTGGACGGTCTTGGAGGCGAGGATGTGGATGCCCGCGAAGAGGTTGGCGAGCGTGTCCTGGAGAGCGAGCGCGACCGCAAGACCGCCCACGCCCAGGGCCGTGAGCAGGGGCGCTATGGAGATGCCCAGCGTCTGGAGCATCACCAGGAAACCGATCGCCAGGACCAGCACCCGGGTGATGTTCACGAAGATCGTGGCCGAACCGGCGACCCCGGAGCGGGACTGGGTGACCGACTGCACGAGCCCGGCGACCACCCGCGCCGCCGACACCGTCACCGCGAAGATGAGCAGCACCTGGAGGCACTGGTTCGTGTGGTGCTGGACCGTCCTGGTCAGCGGCAGCACCGCCGCCGCGGCCGCCGCCCCGCCCGCGAGCGCCGCCCACGGGACCACCGTGCGCAGCGCGTCCACGACGACGTCGTCACCGCTCCAGCGGGTCCGCTTCGCGTGCCTGGCCAGCCAGCGCAGCAGCCCGCGTGACAGAAAGGCCGCCAACAGGCCCGCCGCGAGGGCGATTCCGGCCAGAACCAGGTCATCGACGGTGAGCGCTCGGTTCACCGGTTACCTCCCTTTCGGTTGTGCAGCCGCTCATCCTGCCGTATCCGCACGAAGGTCCGGACCGGCGCCCGCCCGCACGGAGACCACGCGGAGCCTGTCAACTTGCCGTCGGTGTACGGGCTGCGGCAACGGCTTCCACGACCTGCCGGCGCACCGGACCGGTGACGGAGCAGGATCAGGAGGTGGTCCGCACCCGGCACGCGACCGGCCACGCCACCGCGCTCGGTTGACGCGGCCTGCCGCCCGGCGGCAGGCTGTCGCGCAGTGATCGTCTGGGAGGTCCGATGACAGGTCCGGTGCTCGCGGTCGACCAGGGCACGTCCGGCACCAAGGCCCTGGTGATCTGTCCCGAACGGGGCGTCATCGGCACCGGATTCGTCGCCGTACGGACCCGGCACCTGCCGGGCGGCCGGGTGGAGGCCGACCCCGTGGAGCTGTACGAGTCGGTGCTCGTGGCCGGCCGCCGGGCGCTCGCCGAGGCCGGCGAACCGGTGACCGCGCTGGGCCTGGCCAACCAGGGCGAGACCGTCCTCGCCTGGGACCCCGGCACCGGGCGGCCGCTCACCGACGCCATCGTCTGGCAGGACCGCCGGGCCGAACCGGTCTGCGCCGGACTCGCCGAGCACGCCGAGGAGTTACGCACCCTCACCGGCCTGCCGCTCGACCCCTACTTCGCCGCGCCCAAGATGGCCTGGATCCGCCGGCACCTCACCACCGAGGGAGTCGTCACCACCACGGACGCCTGGCTTGTCCACCGGCTCACCGGCGCCTACGTCACCGACGCCGCCACCGCGAGCCGCACCCACCTCCTCGACCTGGACCAGGTGCGGTGGTCCTCCCGCGCCCTCGACCTCTACGGGCTGTCCGCCGAGCACCTCCCCGAGATCGTCGACAACGCCCAGTTCGTGGGTACGACGAAGGAGTTCGGGGACAGGATCCCGCTCACCGGCCTCGCCGTGGACCAGCAGGCCGCTCTCCTCGCCCAGCGGATCACCGGCCCCGGCGGCGCCAAGTGCACCTACGGCACCGGGGCCTTCCTGCTCGCGCACACCGGCGACACGCCCCGGCACAGCAGCTCCGGACTGGTCGGCTGCGTCGCCTGGCGCCTCGCCGGAGAGACCGCCTACTGCCTGGACGGCCAGGTGTACACCGCCGCCTCCGCGGTGCGCTGGCTCACCGACCTCGGCGTGATCTCGGGCCCCGCCGACCTGGACCGGGTGGGCGGCGCCGTCCCCGACGCCGGCGGGGTCACCTTCGTCCCCGCGCTGGCCGGGCTCGCCGCCCCCTGGTGGCGTGGCGAACTGCGCGGCTCCCTCACCGGGCTCGGCCTCGACACCGGCCCCGGGCAGCTGGTGCGGGCCCTGTGCGAGGGCCTCGCCGCCCAGGTGACGGAGCTCGCCGAAGCCGCCGAGGGCGACCTCGGCACCCCGCTGACCGCCCTGCGTGTCGACGGCGGCCTGACCCGCTCGGCCGTGCTCATGCAGACCCAGGCCGATTTGCTGCAACGCCCCGTCGAGGTGTCCACGCTGCCCGACGCCACCGCCCTCGGCGTGGGCGCGCTGGCCCACCTCGGCAGCGACCCCGTCGACTTCCTGCCCGACGGCAGCCCCTCGGCCGTCTACGAGCCGCGCATCGGCGCCGCCGAGGCGGCGGAGCGCCTCGGGGTCTTCCGCGCCGCCGTCGCCGCCCTGCTGGACGGGCCGGTGGCCGGAGCGGGCTCGGGAGCGCCCCGGTGACGGTCACCGCCGCCGGACCCCTGCCGGCCGTGCCGTACGACGTGACGGTCGTCGGCGCCGGGGTCGTGGGCTGCGCGATCGCCCGCGAACTCGCCCGCCACCCGCATCTCAAGGTCGCCCTGGCCGAGGCCCAGGACGACGTCGGGCAGGGCACCTCGAAGGCCAACACGGCCATCCTGCACACCGGTTTCGACGCGCACCCCGGCACCCTGGAGTCCCGCCTGGTCCGCGAGGGCGGCCGCCTCCTCGCCGCGTACGCCGCCGAGTCCGGCATCCCGGTCGAGCCGGTCGGCGCGCTGCTCGTCGCCTGGGACCGCGAGCAACTGGCCGCCCTGCCGGACCTCGCGCGCAAGGCCGTACGCAACGACTGCCACGACACCGCCCGGTTGGCCGCCGCCGAGCTGTACGCCCGCGAACCCCACCTCGGCCCCGGCGCCCTCGGCGCGCTGCACGTGCCCGGTGAGAGCATCGTCTGCCCGTGGAGCACCACCCTGGCGTACGCCACCCAGGCGGTCCGCGGCGGCGTCGACCTCCACCTCAACACCCGTGTGACGGGCGCGGACCGGCACCACGGCGTGCACACCCTCACCACCTCGCGCGGCCCCCTGCACACCCGTCACCTGGTCAACGCGGCCGGCCTGCACGCGGACACCCTCGACCGTCTGCTCGGCCGGCGCACCTTCACCGTCACCCCGCGCCGGGGCCAGCTCATCGTCTACGACAGGCTCGCCCGCGGCCTCGTCCGGCACATCCTGCTGCCGGTCCCCACCGCCCTCGGCAAGGGCGTCCTGGTGACCCCCACTGTCTACGGCAACGTCCTGCTCGGCCCCACCGCCGAGGACCTGGACGACAAGGCCGCCACCGAGTCGACCGCGCAGGGCCTCGCCGCACTGCGCGACAAGGGCCGCCGGATCCTGCCCGCGCTCCTGGACGAGGAGGTCACTGCCGTCTACGCCGGTCTGCGCGCCGCCACCGAGCACGACGACTACCGCGTCTTTGCCCACCCCGACCAGGCGTACGTCACCGTCGGCGGCATCCGCTCCACGGGCCTCACCGCCTCGCTCGCCATCGCCTCCCATGTCACCGGACTGCTCAGGGACTCGGGCCTCGCCCTGGCGGACCCCGTCGACCTGGAACCGGTGCGCATGCCGAATCTCGGTGCGGCCTTCCCCCGCCCCTGGCAGGAGGGCGGTCACGTCCTCGTCTGCCACTGCGAGCACGTCACCCTCGGCGAGATCCGGGACGCCCTCGCCGGGACCGTCCCGCCGCGCAGCCTGGCGGGCCTGCGCCGCCGTACCCGGGCCGGGGCGGGCCGCTGCCAGGGCTTCCACTGCGGGGCGACGGTACGGCAGCTGTTCGAGCGGGCGGGACGGCCGTGAGGGCCGAACGGCACGTCGACGTCCTGGTCGTCGGCGCCGGTCCAGCCGGTCTCGCGGCCGCCGCCCGGCTCGCCGCCGCCGGAGCCGGCCGGGTGGAGGTCCTGGAGCGGGAACAGGAGGCCGGGGGAGTGCCCCGCTACTGCGCCCATGGCGGTTTCGGCACCTGGACCCGGCCGCTGACCGGCCCGGCGTACGCAGGCCTGCTCGTGGAGGCGGCCGCGCGGGCCGGAGCGGTGGTCCGTACCGGGGTGACCGTGCTGGACTGGGCCGGTACTCCCAGCGCCCCGAAGGGCGCTGGGAGTACCCCCGGCCGAAGGCTGGGGGAGGAACCGCGCGACCAGCCACGGCGATGCCGCGGTAGACACAGGAGGTGACCGCTCGGTTCTCGCCACGATCGGCGAGCGCGGCCCGGAGACGGTCACCGCACGGGCCGTGCTCCTCGCCACCGGCGCCTACGAACGACCGCGCGCGGCACGGCTGGTCCCGGGCACCCGGCCCGCGGGGGTGTACACGGGGGGCGAGCTGCTGCAGGCCGTGCACCGCTACCGGCAGCCGATCGGCGAGCGGGCGGTGGTGGTCGGGGCCGAGGACGTGTCGTACGTCGCCGCCGGGACCGTGCGGGCGGCGGGCGCCGAGGTCGTCGCGATGGTCACCGAGCGGCCGCGCGCCGGATCCGTCCGGGCCCTGGACGCCCGGCTCCGCTCCCGCGTGCCGCTCCTCACCGGCACGGCGGTCACCGAGATCCTCGGGCACGGGCGGCTGTCCGGCGTGCGGATCCGGCACCGCGACGGGCGTACCGGCGTCCTGGCCTGCGACACCGTCGTCTTCACCGGGGACTTCGCCGCCGAGGACGAACTGGCCCGCCGGGGCCGGATCGCCCTGAGCGGCGGGCCCGCCCCGTACACCGGCCGGCCGGGGGTCTTCGCCGTCGGCGGCCTGCGGCGGCCGGGGCTGGACGTGCGGGCGGCGGCCCGGCAGGGCGCCGGGGCGGCCGGGGCGGTGCTGGAGTGGCTGGTCAGTCGCCCGTGAAGGAGCCGTGCCGGCCCGCCCCCGCCGCGAACCGCGCCGCGCCTTCCAGGCCCTCCGCCAGCACGCCCATGCCGTACCGGATTTCGGCGTCCATCGCCGCCGGCCCGGGCAGCCCCTCCTGGTCCAGCAGCGACGCGCGGTCGCTGCGCAGGCACGCCTGGGGGAAGGCCGCGATCGAGGCGGCCAGTTCCTCGGCCGCCGCCCGGGAGCGGCCGGTGGGGACGAGCCGGTTGGCCAGGCCCATGTCGTAGGCCTCCGGGGCCGGGACCGGGCGGCCCGTGAGGATCAGGTCCATCGCCCGGCTGGTGCCGATCAGCCGGGGCAGCCGCACCGTGCCGCCGTCGATCAGCGGCACGCCCCAGCGGCGGCAGAAGACGCCGAACACCGCGTCCTCCTCGGCGACCCGCAGATCGCACCACAGGGCCAATTCCAGGCCCCCGGCCACGGCGTGCCCGGCGATCGCCGCGATCACGGGCTTGGAGAGGCGCAGCCGGGTCGGGCCCATCGGGCCGTCGCCGTCCGTCGCCACCCGGTTGCCGTGCCCGGCGCCCATCGCCTTGAGGTCGGCGCCCGCGCAGAACGTGCCGCCCTCACCCCACAGCACCGCCACGCGCGCGTCGTCGTCCGCCTCGAACTCCCGGAAGGCGTCGGCCAGTGCGGCCGCCGTCGGCCCGTCGACCGCGTTGCGCACCCCGGGGCGGGAGAGGACGACGGTGGTGACGGGACCCTTGCGTTCCAGACGGACCGGCATGCGTTTCCTCCGCGGCGAGCTCTCAGATGACCTTCAGTCGCACCAGCGCTCCCAGTGTCAGTGCTCCCGGCAGCAACGGCACCCACACGGTGATGATCCGGTACGCGAGGACGACGGCCGTGGCCACCGCCACCGGTCCGCCGGCCGCCACCAGCGCCACGATCAGCGCCGCCTCCACCGAACCCAGGCCGCCCGGCGTGGGGATGAGGGCGACGGCGACCGTGGCCGCCAGGTACGCCAGTGCCATGTGCGCGGGCGGCACGTCGAGGCCCAGGGCCCGCCCCACCGCCACCAGACCGGCCGCCTGCAGCGCGGGGAAGGCCAGCGAGCCGCCCCACAGCGCCAGCGCCCGCGACGGCCGCGTGTGCACCGAGCGGGCCTCGCCCAGGGCGCTGCGCACGAAGCGGAACACCGGTTCGCGCACCCGCCGGACGAGGAGCAGTCCGGCCAGCGCCACGGCGACCAGGGCGCCGGCAACGGCCAGGACCGGTCCGACGTCCCCGTCGGGCAGCAGGCCGTCGAGCCGCAGGGCGTCCGGGAAGGCGACGAAGAACACGGCCATCAGGCCCACGCGCGCGATCGACTCGGCGAGCAGATAGAGGGCGAGCGCGGCGGAGGAGGTGGCGAGCGGCACCCCGCACACGGTCATGAACCGCAGGTTGACCGCGCCCGAGCCCAGACCCGTGGGCAGCAGGTGGTTGGCCGAGCCGGCCGCGAGCTGGGTGGCCAGCAGCCGCCAGCGGGGCAGCGGCTGGATCACCGCGCCCTGCCGGGTGAAGGCGGCGGCCACCCAGGTCAGGCAGGTGGCACCGCCGGCCGCGAGCAGCCAGGGCCAGGAGGCGTCGCGCAGGTGGCCGAAGCCGTCGACGAGGACCGGCCAGTGCTGCACCGCGATGACCGCGACCAGCACGAGCGGAACGAGCGTGAGGACGTGCCGCCAGGGAACACGACGGGCGAGCCGGGGGAGACGGCTCTCACGGAAGCCGGGGATTCTTTCCGCTGTCACACCGGGAGAGGTTTTCCGCGCCGCCCCAACTGCGGGTGGCGGAAGAGGAGACACCGGATGACGGCCGCGAAGCGGGTGGGGGCTCATCGGGTCCTTCGTACGGGGGGACGGCGCGCGGACATTGACCTCAACGATGCTTGAGGTCCTACGTTCTCCTCCATGAGTATGGAGACCACCGCCTGGACGCAGCTGCACAGCGTCATGACCGCCCAGCAGGAGCGGCGCCCGTTCGACCGGGCGACGCTGCGCCGTATCGCCGCCTTCGCCCGCCCGCACCGGGCCGGGATAGTCCGCTTCGTCCTCCTCGGGGTGGTCACCGCCCTGCTCGCGGTCGCCACCCCGGTGCTTGCCGGGCATGTCGTCGACGCGATCGTGTCGGGTCACGACACCGGCACGGTCGTACGCCTGTCGCTGCTGATCGCGCTGGTCGCGGTCGCGGAGGCGGCGCTCGGGGTGCTCGGGCGGCGGCTCTCGGCGGCGCTCGGGGAGGGCCTCATCCTCGACCTGCGCACGGCTGTGTTCGATCATGTGCAGCGGATGCCCGTCGCGTTCTTCACGCGTACCCGTACGGGAGCGCTGGTCAGTCGTCTCAACAACGACGTGATCGGCGCCCAGCGGGCCTTCGCCAACACCCTCTCCGGCGTCGTCAGCAACCTGGTCACGCTGCTGCTCACGCTCGTGGTGATGCTCACCCTGTCCTGGCAGATCACCCTGCTCGCGCTGGTGCTGCTGCCGCTGTTCGTCGTGCCCGCACGCCGGATGGGCGGCCGGATGGCGCGGATGCAGCGGGAGGCCGCCGCGCTCAACGCGGCCATGGGCACCCGGATGACCGAGCGGTTCTCCGCGCCCGGTGCCACCCTGATCAAGCTCTTCGGCCGCCCCGAGGAGGAGTCGGCGGAGTTCGCCGCGCGCGCGGCCCGGGTCCGGGACATCGGCGTGCGCACCGCCACCGCCCAGTCGGTGTTCATGACCGCCCTGACCCTGGTCTCCGCCCTCGCCCTCGCTCTGGTCTACGGCCTCGGCGGCTGGTTCGCGCTGCGCGGCACCCTGGAGCCGGGCGCGGTGGTCTCCCTCGCCCTGCTGCTGACCCGCCTCTACGCCCCGCTGACCTCGCTCGCCGGGGCCCGCGTCGAGGTGATGAGCGCGCTGGTCAGCTTCGAGCGGGTCTTCGAAGTGCTCGACCTGAAGCCCCTGATCGAGGAGAGACCGGACGCCCGCGAGGTCCCCGAGGGCCCGGTCGCCGTCGAGTTCGAGGACGTCCGCTTCGCCTACCCGGCCGCCGACCAGGTCTCCCTCGCCTCCCTCGAGGAGGTCGCGGTCCTCGACTCGCGCGGCGGCAGCGAGGTCCTGCACGGCATCTCCTTCCGTGCCGAACCCGGCCAGACGATCGCCCTCGTCGGCTCCTCCGGCGCCGGCAAGTCCACCATCGCCCAGCTGCTGCCGCGCCTGTACGACGTCGACGAGGGCACCGTCCGCATCGGCGGCACGGACGTCCGCGACCTGACCGCCGCCTCGCTGCGCGCCACCCTCGGCATGGTCACCCAGGACGGCCACCTCTTCCACGACTCCGTGCGCGCCAACCTGCTGCTCGCACGACCCGCCGCCGCCGACGAGGAGTTGTGGGACGCCCTGGACCGCGCCCGGCTCGGCGAGGTGGTCCGGTCGCTGCCCGACGGCCTGGACACGGTGGTCGGCGAACGCGGCTACCGGCTCTCCGGCGGCGAACGGCAGCGGATGACCATCGCCCGGCTGCTGCTGGCCCGCCAGCGCGTGGTCATCCTCGACGAGGCCACCGCCCACCTCGACAACACCTCGGAGGCGGCCGTCCAGGAGGCACTGGCCGAGGCGCTGGAGGGGCGTACCGCGGTCGTCATCGCGCACCGGCTGTCGACGATCCGGGCCGCCGACCAGATCCTGGTGGTCGAAGCGGGAGAGATCGTGGAGCGCGGCACCCACGAGGAACTGCTGCTGGCGGACGGCCGGTACGCCGAACTGCACCGCACCCAGTTCGCGGAGGTGACCGCGCCCTGACGTAGCGTTCACCGCGGCGTCACATTTTCCTGTGAGTGGTGCGGGGGAGCGCTCCCCCACTTGACGGCGGTGGTCCGGACCTTTAGCTTCACGCCTTAAACAAAGCCTCACGGATGTGCCCAACGCCCAGTGTACCCACGCGCGTTGGGCCCACCCCGTGCTGCCACCCCCCGCGTGAAAGGCCAACCCCCGCAATGGCCAGACCTCTGCCCGCGGCTGTCGCCCTCGCCGCCCTGTCGCTCTCCGCAGGCCTGCTCGCCGCATCCCCCGCGCAGGCCGCCACCGGCACCATCACCGGCCTCGCCGGCAAGTGCCTCGACGTCGCCGGAGCCAACTCCGCCGACGGCACCGCCGTACAGCTCTACGACTGCAACGGGACCTCGGCCCAGCAGTGGACCCGCGGCAGCGACGGCACCCTCCGGGCCCTCGGCAAGTGTCTCGACGTGACCGGCAACTCGACCGCCGACGGCGCCAAGCTGCAACTGTGGACCTGTACTGGCGGCGCGAACCAGCAGTGGACCGTGTCGTCCGCCAACGACATCGTCAACCCGCAGGCGAACAAGTGCATGGACGTCACCGACAACAACTCCGCCAACGGCACCCGGATACAGATCTGGACCTGCGCGGGCACCGCCAACCAGAAGTGGACGGCCCCCGCGGCCGACGGCGGCGGCACCACCCCCTCCTCGCCGATGGCCGTGGCGCCCTACCTCTACAACGGCTGGGGCGACCCGCCGAGCCCGACCACCATCACCAACGCGACCGGCGTGAAGTACTACACGCTCGCGTTCGTCCTCAGCAACGGCTACTGCAACCCGCAGTGGGACGGCAGCCGGGCGCTGACCGGCGGCGTCGACCAGAGCACCATCAACACCGTTCGCGCCAACGGCGGTGACGTCATCCCGTCCTTCGGCGGCTACAGCGGCAACAAGCTGGAGAGCTCCTGCTCCAGCGCGAGCGAGCTGGCGGCGGCCTACCAGAAGGTCATCAACGCCTACGGCGGTCTCAAGGCCATCGACATCGACCTCGAAGCCGACGCCTACAGCAACGGGACCGTGCAGCAGCGGGTCGTGGACGCGCTGAAGACGGTGAAGGCCAACAACTCCGGCCTGAAGGTGTACATCACCATCGGCACCGGCCAGAGCGGCCCGGACACCAGCCTGATCAACCGGGCCGCGTCCTCCGGGCTGACCGTCGACGCCTGGGCCATCATGCCGTTCGACTTCGGCGGCGCCGGCCAGAACATGGGCAACCTCACCACCCAGGCGGCCGAGGGGCTCAAGAACGCGCTGAAGAACGCGTACGGCTACAGCGACGACACCGCCTACCGGGACATGGGCATCTCGTCCATGAACGGCATCACCGACAACAACGAGACGGTGACGGTAGCCGACTTCCGCACCATCCTCGCCTACGCCCAGCAGCACCACCTGGCCCGGCTCACCTTCTGGTCCGCCAACCGCGACCGGCCCTGCACCGGCGGCTCCGCCGACAGCTGCTCCGGCGTGAGCCAGTCCAACTGGGACTACACGCGCGTCTTCGCCGGATACACCGGCTGACCCCCTCCGCAAGCCGCCTCCAAGGAGAACCAGTGCCTTCCCTTCCCCGGGGCCGCAGAGCAACGGCCGCCGCAGCGGTGGCCGTTGTCGCCGCCTCCCTGCTCACCGCGGCGGGCGCCGCCACGCCCGCGTCCGCCGCCACGCTGCCCAGCGGCAACACCACCCTGCTCAACGCGGCCAGCGGCAAGTGCGTGGACGCCAAGGCCGCCGCCACCGCCGACGGCACCGTCGTCCAGCAGTACACCTGCAACAACACCACCGCCCAGCAGTGGAGTCTCACCGCCACCAGCGACGGCTACGTCCGCATCAACAACGCCAACAACACCAACGAGGTCCTGGACGTCACAGGCGTCTCCACGGCCGACAACGCGCCCGTCCAGATGTGGACCTACGGCGGCGGCAACAACCAGCAGTGGCTGCCCGTCGACGACGGCGGCGGCGCCTACCACTTCGTCAACCGCAACAGCGGCAAGTGCCTCGACGACCCGAGCGCCTCGACCGCGGACAGCGTGCAGTTCGTCCAGTACACCTGCAACGGCACCCAGGCCCAGCGGTTCCAGGTCGTCCCGGTGACCCAGTCGAGCAACCCGGACCTCGGCTCCAACGTGGTCATCTTCGACCCGTCGATGTCCGCGTCGACCATCCAGAGCAAGCTGGACTCGATCTTCTCGCAGCAGGAGACCAACCAGTTCGGCTCCCAGCGCTACGCCGTGATGTTCAAGCCCGGCGCCTACAGCGCGGACGTCAACGTCGGCTTCTACACCCAGGTCCTCGGCCTCGGCCTGTCGCCCGACGCGGTCTCGATCAACGGCGCGGTGCACGCGGAGGCCGACTGGTTCCAGGGCAACGCCACCCAGAACTTCTGGCGCGGCGCCGAGAACCTCTCCGTCAACCCGACCGGCGGCAGCGACCGCTGGGCGGTCTCGCAGGCGTCCGCCTACCGGCGGGTGCACCTGCGTGGCAACCTCGCCCTGGACGACGGCGGCTGGTCGAGCGGCGGCCTGATCGCCGACAGCCAGATCAACGGTCAGGTCAACTCCGGTACCCAGCAGCAGTGGCTGACCCGCAACTCGCAGCTCGGCAGCTGGACCGGCTCCAACTGGAACATGGTCTTCGTCGGCAGCACGGGCGTGCCGTCCACCACCTTCCCCAGCCCGCCGGACACCACGGTCGCGCAGAGCCCGACCACGCGTGAGAAGCCGTTCCTGTACGTCGACGGCTCCGGCAACTACCAGGTGTTCGTCCCGTCCACCCGCACCAACTCCTCCGGCACCAGCTGGACCTCGGGCTCGGCGGCCGGTACGTCGCTCTCGCTCGACAGCTTCTACGTCGTGAAGCCGGGCGCCACCGCGTCCCAGATCAACGCGGCCCTGACGGCGGGCAAGAACCTCCTGGTCACCCCGGGTGTCTACCACCTCGACCAGACCCTGCAGATCAACCGCGCCGACACCGTCGTCCTCGGCCTCGGCCTCGCCACCTTCGTCCCGGACAACGGCATCACCGCCATGAAGGTCGCCGACGTCGACGGCGTCAACATCTCGGGCCTGCTCTTCGACGCCGGCACCACCAACTCCTCCACCCTGGTGGAGGTCGGACCGAGCGGCTCCTCGGCCTCGCACGCGTCCGACCCGACCTCGCTGCACGACGTGTACTTCCGCATCGGCGGCGCGGGCGTCGGCAAGGCCACCACGAGCCTCGTCGTCAACAGCGACAACGTCATCGGCGACCACATGTGGATCTGGCGCGCCGACCACGGCAGCGGAGTCGGCTGGACCAGCAACACCGCCGACACCGGACTCGTCGTCAACGGCGACAACGTGACCATGTACGGCCTGTTCGTCGAGCACTTCCAGAAGTACCAGACCATCTGGAACGGCAACGGCGGCAAGACGTACTTCTACCAGAACGAGATGCCCTACGACCCGCCGAACCAGTCGTCCTGGATGAACGGCTCGACCCGGGGCTACGCGGCCTACAAGGTCGCCGACTCGGTCACCAGCCACCAGGCGTACGGCCTCGGCAGCTACTGCTACTTCAGCACCAACTCCAGCGTCGTCGCCGACCACGCGATCGAGGCGCCGACCAACTCGAACGTCAAGTTCACCAGCATGGTCACGGTCTCCCTCGGCGGTACCGGCACCATCACCCACGTCATCAACAACAGCGGAGGCCCGTCGAACTCGTCGACCAACGTCGCGAACCTGACCTCGTACCCGTGACCGTCGGTACCTGAGTCGGACGGTGGGTGACCCGGTGTGTCCGCCGGGTCACCCGCGGTCTTTCCCGCGGACGGCGCGTGTGGAACGGCGTGACCTGGATACCCGGACCAAACGGCAGCACGGCCCGTCCGGAAGTCAGGCACGCCATGGGCAGTGAGATCCAGCGCTCCGAAACCACCCTCCGGGTCAACGGCAAACCGCACACCCTGCTCCTCGACCACCGGCGCGTCCTCCTGGACGTGCTCCGCGAGGACCTCGGCCTGACCGGCGCCAAGAAGGGCTGCGACCACGGCCAGTGCGGTGCCTGCACCGTGCTGGCCCACGGCCGCCGGGTGAACAGCTGCCTGCTGCTCGCCGTCGCCCTCGACGGCAGCGAGATCACCACGATCGAGGGCCTGCCCGCCGACGGCGAGGGCCCCCACCCGCTGCAACGTGCCTTCCTCGACCGGGACGCCTTCCAGTGCGGCTACTGCACACCCGGCCAGATCTGCTCCGCCGTCGGCATGCTCGCCGAGGCCGCCGCCGGACACCCGTCGCACGTCACCGACCCCGCCGCGCCCTCCGGCCGGCCCGTCCCGCTCGACCGGCCCGAGATCCGCGAGCGGCTCAGCGGCAACCTGTGCCGGTGCGGGGCCTATCCCCGCATCGTCGAGGCGGTCGAGGACGTGATCCCGTGAGGTCCTTCGACTACGTCCGCGTCCGCACCCCCGAGGAGGCCGTCGAGGCCTTCGCCGCCCGCCCCGGCGCCCACTACCTGGCCGGCGGCACCAACCTCGTCGACCTCATGAAGCTCGGCGTCGAACGGCCCACCGCGCTGATCGACGTCAGCCGCCTCCCGCTGGACCGGGTGGAACAGCTGCCGGACGGCGCCCTGCGCATCGGCGCCACCGTCCGCAACAGCGACCTCGCCGCCCACCCGCTCGTCCGCGACCGCTACCCGGTGCTGTCCCAGGCCCTGCTCGCCGGCGCCTCCGGCCAGCTGCGCAACGTCGCGACGACCGGCGGCAACCTGCTCCAGCGCACCCGCTGCGGCTACTTCCAGGACCCCGGCAAGCCCTGCAACAAACGCGATCCGGGCAGCGGCTGCGGCGCACTCGACGGCGTCCACCGCGACCACGCGGTCCTCGGACACTCCCCGCACTGCATCGCCACCAACCCCTCCGACATGGCCGTGGCCCTCGCCGCCCTCGACGCCCGCGTCGAGCTCTACGGCCCCGAGGGCGCCCGCACCCTGGACCTGACCGACTTCCACCGGCTGCCCGAGGACCACCCCGAGCAGGACACCGAGCTCCGCCCCGGCGAGCTGATCACCGGGGTGCTGCTGCCCGCGGCCACGGCCGGCGCGCCCTCCGCCTACCGCAAGGCCCGCGACCGGGCGTCGTACGCCTTCGCCCTCGCCTCCGTCGCCGTCGTCCTGCGCGTCGCGGGCGAGCTGGTCACCCAGGTGGGCCTGGCCTTCGGCGGCCTCGCCCACCGCCCCTGGCGGGCCCGGGTCGCGGAGGCGGCCCTGCTGGGCGAGGCGGCCACCCCGGCGGTCTTCGCCAGCGCCGTCGACCTGGAACTCGCCGCCGCCCGCCCGCTGCCGGACAACGCCTACAAGGTGCCCCTCGCCCGCAACCTCGCCCTCGACGTCCTGGCCCGGCTCGCCCCGGCGGCCGTCCCGCTCTGACCACGCGTCCCGTTCCGAACCCGGAGGTCCCCATGGCCCGCACCGCCGCCCTCGGCAGCCCGGCCGAGCGCCGGGAAGGGCTCGCGAAGGTCACCGGCGCCGCCCGCTACGCCGCCGAGTACCCGCTGCCCGGCCGCGCGCACGCCCGCGCCGTGCCCGCCACCGTGGCCCGCGGCCGGATCACCGGCATCGACACCGGCCCGGCCCGCGCCGTCCCCGGCGTCCTCACCGTCCTCACCCACGAGAACGCCCCGCACCTCGCCGAACCCGAGGACGCCACCCTCGCCCTGCTCCAGAGCCCCGACGTACCGCACCGGGGCTGGTGCGTCGCCCTGGTCGTCGCCGAGACCCCGGAAGCGGCCCGCGCCGGAGCCGCCGCCGTACGGATCACCTACGACACCGTCGGCCACGACGTCGTCCTCACCCCCGGCCACCCGGGCGCCCGCGAACCAGAAGAGGCCAACGGCGGCCAGCCCGCCCGCCGCCGGCGCGGCGATCCGGAGTCCGCCTTCGCCGCGGCCCCCGTCCGTGTGGACGTCACCTACCGCACCCCGCCGCTGCACAACCACCCGATGGAGCCCCACGCGAGCACCGCGTACTGGGACCGCGGCCGGCTCACGGTCTACACCTCCAGCCAGGGCACGAGCGACGTCCGCAGCGTGCTCGCCGGGCTGTTCGCCCTGCCCGTCGACCGGATCACGGTGCGCGCCGAGCACGTCGGCGGCGGCTTCGGCTCCAAGGGCTCCCCGCGCCCCGACGTGGTCCTCGCCGCCATGGCCGCCCGGCACACCGGCCGGCCGGTCACCCTGGCCTACCCGCGCCGCCACCTGCCCACGGTCGTCGGCCACCGCGCCCCCACCCTCAACCGGATACGGCTGGGCGCGACCTCGGACGGCCGGCTCACCGCCCTCCTGCACGACGTGACCACCCACACCTCGCCCGTCCGGTCCTTCGTGGAGCTGGCTGGCACGACCTCCGGCGTCATGTACGCCACCCCGAACCTGTCCTACGTGCACCACGTCGTCCCGCTGGACGTGCCCAGCCCCTCCTGGATGCGCGCACCCGGCGAGGCCACCGGCATGTACGCCCTGGAGTCGGCGATGGACGAACTGGCCGACGCACTCGGCGCGGACCCCGTCGAGCTGCGGATCCGCAACGAACCCGACCGTGAACCGGCCGGCGGCCTGCCCTTCAGCAGCAGGCACCTGGTCGAGTGCCTGCGCGAGGGCGCCCGCCGGTTCGGCTGGAGCCGCCGGGTGCGCCGCGCCGAGGGCCCGCTGCTGATCGGCACCGGCGTGGCCGCCGCCACCTACCCGGTGCTGGCCTTCCCGTGCACGGCGACCGCCGAGGCGTGCCCGGACGGCCTCTACCGGATCCGCGTGAACGCCGCCGACATCGGCACCGGCGCCCGAACCGTCCTCGCCCAGATCGCCGCCGACGCGCTCGGCGTCCCCCTGGACCGGGTCCGTACCGAGATCGGCGACAGCGACCTGCCCCCGGCACCGGTGGCGGGCGGCTCCTCCGGGACCGCCTCCTGGGGCTGGGCGGTGTACGAGGCCTGCGCCCGGCTGCTGACCCGGCTCGCCGACCACACCGGTCCGCTGCCCGAGCGGGGGATCGGGGTGCGCGCCGACACCAGCGGGCGCGCCGACGCCGACAGCTCCTACGCCCGCCACGCGTTCGGCGCCCACTTCGCCGAGGTCGCCGTCGACACCGTCACCGGCGAGGTCCGGGTGCGCCGGCTGCTCGGCGTCTACGCGGCCGGGCACATCCTCAACTCCCGTACCGCGCGCTCCCAGTTCGTCGGCGCCATGACGATGGGCCTGGGCATGGCCCTGACCGAGGGCAGCACGGTGGACGCGACCCACGGCGACTTCGCGGAGGCCGACCTGGCCGCCTACCACATCCCCGCGCACGCCGACGTCCCCGACATCGAGGCGCACTGGATCGACGAGGACGACCCGCACCTCAACCCCGTGGGCGGCAAGGGCATCGGCGAGCTCGGCATGGTGGGCACCCCCGCCGCCGTCGGCAACGCCGTGCACCACGCCACGGGCATCCGCTTCCGCACCCTGCCGCTGACCCCGGACCGGATCCTCACCGCTCTGAACGCACGGTGACCTTCGTGACCGGGGCCTGCTGACCTTCGGGGGGCCGGTGGCCGCCGCGCAGGGCGGAGGCGACCGCCGAGACCAGGGCCATGCCGGCGGCCACGCCGAAGACGATGGCCAGGCCGTGGTGGAAGGGGCCCGAGACCAGCTGCGGGAAGAAGGTGTGGCCGGTCAGGACGGACCGCTGGGCCTTGGTGACGTGGTCCAGGACGCCCTCCGAGGCGAGCAGGTGCTCGATGGGGTTGTTGCCGAGGAACGTCGCGAACAGCGTGCTCACCGGCGGCAGCGACGCGGCGTGCGCGGCGGAGGCGGCCGGCACACCGTGCGCCATGAGGCCGCTCTTCAGCGTCGACGGGAGCGAGGAGGCGAGCCCGGACACCATCAGCGAGAAGAAGACCCCGATGGACAGCGCCGTACCGGAGTTCTGGAACGTGGACCGCATGCCCGAGGCGACGCCCCGGTACTCGGCCGGCACACTGCCCATGATCGACGAGGTGTTGGGCGCCGAGAACATGCCCTGGCCGAGGCCGTTGAGCAGCAGCAGCGCCGCGAACAGCCCGTAGCCGAAGTCGACGGGCAGGGCGAGCAGCCCCAGGAAGGACGCGGTGACGACGACCAGACCCGCGGTGGAGAAGAACCGCGCGCCGAACCGGTCCGACAGGTATCCGGACACCGGCCCCGCGATCAGGAACCCCAGCGTCAGCGGGAGCATGAAGATGCCGGCCCACAACGGGGTGTCCTCGAAGTCGTAGCCGTGCAGCGGCAGCCAGATGCCCTGCAGCCAGATGATGAGCATGAACTGCAGGCCGCCGCGCGCGATCGAGGTCAGCAGGGCGGCCACGTTGCCCGCCGCGAACGCCCGGTTCCTGAAGAGCGCCAGGTTGAACATGGGCTCGGCGACCCGCGTCTCGATGACGCAGAAGGCCAGCAGCAGGGCGACGCCGCCGATCAGGCCGGTCAGCACCCACGGGTTGCCCCAGCCGGTGGCGCTGCCGCCGTAGGGCTGGATCCCGTAGGTGATCCCGGCCAGCAGGATGCCGGCGCCGGCCGCGAAGGTGAGGTTGCCGAGCCAGTCGATCCGGCCGGGGCGGCCCGCCGAGGTCTCGCGCAGGCTCAGGTACGACCAGATCGTCCCGGTGATGCTGACCGGGACGCTCACCCAGAACACCGCTCGCCAGTCGACGACGGCGAGCAGCCCGCCCGCCAGCAGACCGAGGAACTGCCCGGCCAGCGCGGTGATCTGGTTGATGCCGAGGGCCATGCCGCGCTGCCGGGCCGGGAAGGCGTCGGTGAGGATGGCGGCCGAGTTGGCGGTGAGCATGGACCCGCCGAAGGCCTGCACGATCCGCCACAGGATCAGCCACAGGGCGCCCGCCCCCGCGCGGAACGGATCGAGCGACAGCGCGACCGAGGCGCACGCGAAGATCAGGAAGCCCAGGTTGTAGATCTTCACCCGGCCGAACATGTCGCCGAGCCGCCCGAGCACGACCACCAGCACGGCGGAGACCAGCAGGTAGCCGAGGATCATCCAGAGCAGGTAGCCGATGTTGCCCGGCGCCAGCGGGTCGAGCCCGATCCCGCGGAAGATCGCCGGCAGCGAGATGATCACGATCGACGCGTCCATCGTGGCGATCAGCACGCCGAGCGTGGTGTTCGACAGTGCCACCCACTTGTAGCCGGGCCCGGCGGGGGTGTCCTTGTGGCGGGCCGAGCGCAGGGTGGCGGTCCATCCGCGCCCGTTCACAGCCGTTCCGCCAGCCGGTCGAGGAGCGGCAGGGCCGCCCCGAGCGCCGCGCGCTCCTGCGCGGAGAAGGTGTCGAGAACGGCCGCGAGCCGCTGGACCGACTCGGAGCGCCGCTCGGCCAGCACCGCCCGCCCCTCGTCGGTGGCGGCCACGATGCTCCGCCGCCCGTCCGCGGCGTCGGGGGTACGACGGACCAGGCCGCGCTGTTCGAGCTGGGCGAGGGTGCTCGCCATGGCCTGCGGCCGCACCCGCTCCGTCTCGGCGAGGGCGCTCGGGGAGGCCGGGCCCTCGCCCGCGAGCCGCGCAAGGACGGACACGCCCGACAGGGACACGTCTCCCACGGCGTGGGCCTGCCGCAGCCGCCGCGTCACCCGCCCCACCGCGAGCCGGAGGTCGGAAGCGAGCCGGGTGGCGTCGCTCAGGTCGCGTATACCGCCGTCGGCGGCTGTGTCTGCCTTCACATGTACTAACACTAGGTTGAGCAGTTCGAACTGCTCAACCTGCTGTTAGTAAATATGACGGTCAGCGGGCCAGGTGGTGGCGCCTGCCGCCGCGCCGCAGGCGGAACGCGGCGTAGCCGAGGTCGGCGAGGAGCACGACGGCACCGATGACCAGCAGGTAGAACAACCCGTGGACGGCGAATCCGATGATGCCGAGGACGACGGCCACGAGGATCAGGAGCAGGAACAGACTCATCGGCTCTCCCGGACGGGCTCGGTGGTCAGCGGCGGGCCAGGCGGCGCTCGCCGCCCGCACCCGGGACGTAGTCGAGTTCGTAGTGCGCGAACACCGCGGGCTCCCCGGCGGCCGGCAGCTCGCCGTCGGTGTCGATCGACGGGGCCTTCTTGACCATGTCCTTGCGGTACGCGACCTTCAGGTAGGCCGGGCCGACGGTCGCCTCGGCGACCGGGACGAACACCAGGCGACGGCGGGTGGGCAGCCCGACCGTCACGGTCACGAAGCGGGGCTTGTCGGTCGTGGTGTCCACGTAGACCGACTCCAGGACGCCGATCTTGTGCCCGGCGACGTCGACGACGTCGTGACCGCGCCACTCTCGGATGTCGGTTGCTTCGAACATCGGGCACCTCCACGGAGCGGGTACCCGGTGCGGACCCCGGCAGTCATGGAGACACGCGGATGCCCACCACACACGTGTCGTCGTCGGTGTCGGAGCGGCTGTGCGTCAGCAGCCGGTCCACCTGCTGGTCCAGGGCCTGGGGCACCGTGCGGGCGGCCTTCAGCAGCTGCGCGAGGGACTCCTCCACGGACCGGTCACGGCGTTCGATCAGGCCGTCGGTGTACATCAGCAGGGTGTCGTCGACCGCGAGCTGCACCTCGTGCTCCTGGTAGTCGGCCTCCGGCACGGCACCCAGCAGCAGGCCCCGCACGAGGGGCAGCGGCTCCGCCTCGCCCCCGCGCACCAGGACGGGCGGCAGATGCCCGGCCCGGGCCCAGCGCAGGGTCTGGCGGTCGGGGTCGTAGAGGCCGCACACCGCGGTGGCGGTGACCGATCCGGTGAGATGGTGGGTCACCATGTTGAGCCAGGACAGCAGCTGCCCCGGTCCGGCTCCGGTCACGGCGAGCCCGCGCAGCGCGTTGCGCAGGACCACCATGCTGGTGGCCGCGTCGATGCCGTGTCCGGCGACGTCCCCCACGCACAGCAGCACCCTGCGGGACGGCAGCACGACCGCGTCGTACCAGTCGCCGCCGACCAGGTGCTGGGTCTCGGCCGGCCGGTAGCGCACGGCGAGGTCCAGTCCGGGAACCGCCAGCGGGGTCTGCGCGGGCGGCATGATGGCGTGCTGCAGCTGGAGGGTGAGCCGGTTGCGCTCGCTGGCCTGCTGCTCGGTGTGGGCGAGCTGGTCCCGGGTGGCGGCGAGGGCGACCTCGGTCCAGTGCTGGGCGGAGATGTCCTGGTAGGCGCCGCGTACGACGTACAGCTGGCCGTCGGAGTCGAGGACCGGCTCGGCCACCACCCGGATGTGCCGGGTGACCCCGTCCGGCCGCTGCAGGCGGAACGCGGTGGTCGCCGCCCGGCGGTGGTGCAGCAGGGTGCGCAGGAACCGTCCGATGGCCACGGCGTCGTCCGGATGGGCGTGTGCGGGCAGGTCCTCCAGTGCCACCGGGGCATCGGTGACGGGTCTGCCGTAGAGCTCGTACAGCTGCCCGTTCCAGGTGATCTCGGCGGTGAGCAGGTTCTCCTCGAAGCCGCCGATGCGGCCCAGCCGCTGGGCGTGCTGGAGCAGGTTGGCGAGCCGGGCCGTCTCGTCCTCGATGCGCCAGACGAGCAGCACGCAGTTCCCGTGGCGGCTGATGTTGATGTCGGCGACCGCCGCGAGCGGGACCTGGTCGACCAGGGCGGTCAGCCGCATGCGGTGGGCACGGTAGGGCTCGCCCGTGGCGTGGACGCGCTCTATCCGTTCGAAGAGCTCGCTGTGACCGGCGGCCACCGGGTACGTCTCCAGCAGCAGCGCCCCGTTGACGACTCCCCGGGGCCGGCCGGCCGGGTCCAGGAAGCGGCTGTTCACGTGGTGGATGCGGAAGTCGGCGAGTTCCCCGTCGACGTCCAGCACCGGGACGAGCACCAGGGCGGGGTCGTGGAGCCCGTCGGCCAGGTCCATCAGCTCCGTCACGTCGGGCAGCACGCGCGGGCCGTCGGCGCCGTCCGGGTGAGGCCGGGCGTAGCTCTCCAGGGTGTGCGCGCACAGCTCGGCCAGTGCCTCGATCTGGCGGACGACGGGCGGGGGAGGGGGGGCCAGCGGGGTGGGCCAGGCGATCTCCAGGACACCGTGGATCCGTCCGGCGGTCCCGGCCGGTACGGCGACCCGGCCGCCCTGAGGATGCTGGTGCTGGCCGATGGACGGCATCCCCGTCTCGGCCAGGCTGCGGATCCAGTGACCCGCGCGCTCCGCCAGCCCGCGCCGGGCCACGGTCGTCACCCCGGGCGGCACGTGCCGCCACCGCCCCGCCTCGGCGGCGGGGAACCCCGCGGAGCCCGCGAGGGCGAGCGAGCCGTCGGTGCCCAGGGCCCAGATGGCCACCGCCTCGGCCCCGAGCGGGGTCAGGGCGTGCTCCAGCAGGGAGTCGGCGACGGCCTGGGTGTCGTGGGCGGCCAGCGCGCCGCTCTCGGCGGCGCGCAGCCGTACGGCCGAGGAGCGGCCGTCCGCCGGCTCCGCGGGCCGCGCGTCGGCCGCGGCCGTGGTGGCCGCGAGGAAGGTCGCGGTCACCTCCGAAAGCCGGTCGCGGGCCGCCTGGTTGATGACGTCGACCGCGAACTCCAGGGGCGTGACCCCCGCCTGACCGGCCAGCTCGGCCAGCTGCCGCGCGGCCTGCGCCGGGCCGCAGCGCAGTCGTTCGACCAGGATGCCCTTGGCCATTTCGATGAGGGCACGCCCGTCGGCCTCCGCCTGCGCCGCCCGCACCTCGCGGCGCAGCCGCTCCACGGTCGCGGTGAGCCTGCCGACGGGCGACGGGCCGCCGGGCTCGGCGGTGCCGGCAGCGACAGCGGCGTCGGCCTCGCCAGCGGCGTCGGCCGGCCCGGTGTCCGCCGGGATGGTCTGCGCCGGTGCGGGCCGGGTGTCCGCCGGCAGGTGCGGGCCCTGCGGATCGGGCGGTTTGCGGAGGTCGCTCACGGTCAGTCTGTTCCTCGGCTGGGACGCCGCGCGGCGTCACGCGGTGGGCTGGTGGACGGTGCGGCCGTACCGCGTGCTCACCCGGGCCCGGACAGCCAGCGCCGGACTCGGCCGATGAGTTCCCCCGTGTCGACGGGTTTGGTGACGTAGTCGTTGGCCCCGGAGGCGAGGCTCTTCTCCTGGTCGCCCGGCATCGCCTTCGCGGTCACGGCGATGATGGGCAGCTCCGCGTACTGGGGCATGGCGCGGATCTCCGCGGTGGCGGCGTAGCCGTCCATCTCCGGCATCATCACGTCCATCAGGACCAGGCAGACGTCGGGGTGCGCGAGCAGCATCTCGATGCCCTTGCGGCCGTTGTCGGCGTGCAGGACCTGGAAGCCGTGCAGTTCCAGCACCCCGCTCAGGGCGAAGAGGTTGCGGGCGTCGTCGTCGACCACCAGGACCGTCCGGCCCCGGAAGGCGTCGTCGATGACCTGCGCGGCCGGCGGGTGCGAGTCCTCGGCGCGCACGAGCGACAGCACGTCGCCCGGCTGTTCGGCCGACAGGTGCAGGGTGATGCGCTCGCGCAGCTCGTCCAGGCTGGCCAGGAAGTCCAGCGGCCGGCCGCCGGCCAGGGCCCGCAGTCCCTGTTCCTGGGCCAGGTCCACCCGGTGCCCGGTGTGCACCAGGACCGGCACGCCGGCCAGCGCCGAGTCACCGCGCAGGGCCTCGAGGAAGCCCGCACCCTCCTGGCCGGGCATGCCGAGCTCCAGCACCACACAGTGGCAGGCCTGCGCCGCCAGGGTGCTCGCCGCCTCCTGCGCCCCGACCGCGGTGATGATGTCGATGTCCCCGTGCGGGTCGTCCGGGCGCTGCGCGATGTCCGCCACGGCCCGCTCTGCGACCAGCGTGAGCAGCCCGCGCGGCCGTTCCTCGATCACGAGCAGCCGGCGCCTGCGCGGCTCGGCGGCCGCCGCGGGAGCGGTCAGCGCACGCGGCACCGGCGACTCCTCGACGCCGGTCTCGTCGCGCTGCTGCTCCAGCGGCCTGCCGCCGGTCTCCAGGAGATCCTCGAAGTCGGCACGGGCGACGGGCAGATAGAGCGTGAAGGTGCTGCCCTGCCCCGGCGTGCTGTCGACCGTGACGGCACCGCCGAGCAGGTGCGCGATCTCCCGGGTGATGGAAAGGCCCAGGCCGGTGCCGCCGTACTTGCGGCTGGTGGTGCCGTCGGCCTGCTGGAACGCGCCGAAGATCGTCTCCAGTTGCTGCTGGGGGATGCCGATGCCGGTGTCGACGACCCGGAAGGCCACCACCGGCCCGCCGCGGTGCACCCCGGGCGGCACCTCCGCGTCGGCGGCCGGTTCGATCCGCAGCCGCACCCCGCCCTCCTCGGTGAACTTCACCGCGTTGGACAGCAGGTTGCGCAGGATCTGGCGCAGCCGGGAGTCGTCGGTGAGCAGGTCGGCAGGGGTTCCCGGGGCGGTGGCCACCGCGAAGTCCAGGCTCTTCTGGGAGGTCATCGGCCGGAACGTCGCCTCGACGTACTCCAGCAGCTGGCGCAGCGGGACCCGCTCGGGAGCGACGTCCATCTTGCCGGCCTCCACCTTGGACAGGTCGAGGATGTCGTTGATCAGCTGCAGCAGGTCCGAGCCCGCCGAGTGGATGATGCCCGCGTACTCGACCTGCTTGGGCGTGAGGTTGCGCGACGGGTTCTGGGCCAGCAACTGGGCGAGGATCAGCAGGCTGTTGAGCGGGGTGCGCAGCTCGTGGCTCATGTTGGCCAGGAACTCCGACTTGTACTTCGAGGCCAGCGCCAGCTGCTGCGCCCGGGTCTCCAGCTCCTGCCTGGCCTGCTCGATCTGCAGGTTCTTCGCCTCGATGTCGCGGTTCTGGTCGACCAGCAGGGACGCCTTCTCCTCCAGCTCCGCGTTGGAGCGCTGCAGTTCCTCCTGCTGCACCTGCAACTCCTCCGACCGCGACTGCAGTTCGGCGGTCAGGCGCTGGGACTCCTCCAGCAGCTCGTCGGTGCGGGCGTTGGCCACGATGGTGTTGAGGTTGACGCCGATGGTCGGCATCAGCTGCGCCAGGAAGTCCTGGTGGATCTGCGTGAAGCGGGTCAGCGAGGCCAGTTCGATGACGCCCAGGACCTGCTCCTCCACCACGATGGGCAGCACCACCAGGGCGCGGGGCAGCGCCTGCCCGAGGCCGGAGGAGATGGTGACGTAGCCCTCCGGAAGCTCCTCCACGGTGACGGGGCGCCGGTTGCGCGCCGCCTGCCCGACCAGGGAGCGGCCGACCGGGATCCTGGTGGGCCGGTCCGCGTCGTCCGGAGCCCCGTACGAGCCGACGAGGCGCAGCTCGGGCCCGCGCACGGTGTCCTCCGCCAGGTAGAACGCGCCGTACTGGGCCGACACCAGCGGGGTCAGCTCGTCCATGATCAGCTCGGCCACGACGGGCAGCTCGCGGTGGCCCTGCATCAGGCCGGAGATACGCGCGAGATTGGTCTTGAGCCAGTCCTGCTCCTGGTTGGCCCGGGTGGTCTCGCGCAGGGACCCCACCATGGCGTTGATGTTGTCCTTGAGTTCGGCGACCTCGCCGGAGGCCTCCACGGTGATCGAGCGGGTCAGGTCGCCCTCGGCGACGGCGCTGGCGACCTCCGCGATCGCGCGGACCTGCCGGGTGAGGTTCCCGGCCAGCTCGTTGACGTTCTCCGTCAGCCGCTTCCAGGTGCCCTCGACGCCCTCCACCTCGGCCTGGCCGCCGAGCCGTCCCTCGCTGCCGACCTCGCGGGCGACGCGGGTGACCTCGGCGGCGAACGAGGACAGCTGGTCGACCATCGTGTTGATGGTGGTCTTCAGCTCCAGGATCTCGCCGCGGGCGTCCACGTCGATCTTCTTCGACAGGTCGCCGCCCGCCACCGCGGTCGTCACCAGGGCGATGTTGCGCACCTGCCCGGTGAGGTTGTTGGCCATCGAGTTGACGTTGTCCGTCAGGTCCTTCCAGGTGCCGGCCACGTTCGGCACGTGCGCCTGGCCGCCGAGCCGGCCCTCGGTGCCGACCTCGCGCGCCACCCGGGTGACCTCGTCGGCGAACGCCGACAGCGTGTCGACCATGGTGTTGATGACGTCGGCCAGCGCGGCGACCTCGCCCTTGGCCTCCACGGTGATCTTCTGCGAGAGGTCGCCGCGCGCCACCGCAGTGGCGACCTGGGCGATGGAGCGGACCTGCCCGGTCAGGTTGGACGCCATCACGTTGACGTTGTCCGTGAGGTCCTTCCAGGTCCCCGACACGCCCCGTGCGATCGCCTGCCCGCCGAGGTTGCCCTCGGTGCCGACCTCGCGGGCGACGCGGGTGACCTCGTCGGCGAAGGCGGAGAGCTGGTCGACCATGGTGTTGATGGTGTTCTTGAGTTCGAGGATCTCGCCGCGGGCGTCGACGGTGATCTTCTGGGAGAGGTCGCCCTGTGCCACCGCGGTGGCCACCTGGGCGACGTTGCGGACCTGAGCGGTGAGGTTGCCCGCCATGAAGTTCACGGAGTCCGTCAGGTCGCGCCAGGTGCCCTTGACGCCCTTCACGTCGGCCTGCCCGCCCAGGCGCCCCTCGGTGCCGACCTCGCGGGCGACGCGGGTGACCTCGTCGGCGAAGGCGGAGAGCTGGTCGACCATGGTGTTGATGGTGTTCTTGAGTTCGAG
>NZ_JBVJNZ010000001.1:273285-414774 GCF_055583445.1 Streptomyces sp. NPDC104761
GATCTCGCCGCGGGCGTCGACGGTGATCTTCTGGGAGAGGTCGCCCTGTGCCACCGCGGTCGTCACCTGGGCGACGTTGCGGACCTGGGAGGTGAGGTTCCCGGCCATGAAATTGACCGAATCCGTGAGGTCGCGCCAGACCCCGCCGACCCCGGGCACCTGCGCCTGCCCGCCGAGCCGTCCCTCGCTGCCGACCTCGCGGGCGACACGGGTGACCTCGGCGGCGAACGAGGACAGCTGGTCGACCATCGTGTTGACGGTCTCCTTCAGCTGCAGGATCTCGCCGCGCGCGGGTACGTCGATCTTCTGGGACAGGTCGCCCTTGGCCACCGCCGTCGCCACCTGGGCGATGTCGCGGACCTGGGTGGTGAGGTTGCCCGCCATGGCGTTGACCGACTCGGTCAGGTCCGCCCAGGTGCCGGAGACCCCGGGCACCTCGGCCTGCCCGCCCAGCGTGCCCTCGGTGCCCACCTCGCGGGCGACCCGCGTCACCTCGGAGGTGAACAGGGACAACTGGTCCACCATGCCGTTGAACACCGTGGCGATGTCGCCGAGCAGACCCGTGCCGTCGGACGGCAGGCGGGTGCCGAAGTCGCCGTCGCGTACCGCTGTCAGCCCGGCGAGCAGCTGCCGCAGCTCCTGCTCGCCCGGGCCCCTTACCTGGGCGTCCATCGAAGTGCCGGCCATGCCCACCCTCGTTCCGCTTCGCAGGATCCCCACCCCGAGGACCTGAACCCGGCCGGCTCCGCAGCCCCACCACCAGTGGCGACGCCGCGCTCGACGGCTCCGGCCGACGGGAAATCGATCGCAGACTAACTCAGTTGTCGTGCAGCAACAAAAGGCTGGCGTGAAGTCCGTGGCACACCAAAGAACAGCGGAAATGAGAGGCATGGCAAGCCCGCCAAGGGGAACCCGACGAGTTTTTGCCGTCGGCGGACCCGGGCCCCGCCGCGGCTGCGGCCGACGCTCACGTGGTCGTGATCGCCGCCGCCCGCGAGGTCGTGGCCGTCAGGCCGCGATGGCCGCCGCGACGGTCGGGTGACAGGGGGCGACGGCGTCGAGTCCCACCAGCTGCACGGTGCGCAGTACCGGGCCGTGGGCGCCCGCCAGGCGCAGCCACCCCCGCACGGCCCGGGTGGCGTGGTGAGCGGCGACGAGTGCGTTGACTCCGCTGGAATCCATGAAGGTGACCCCGCTGAGGTCGACGACGAGCCGGGGGCCGGTGGTGGGGTCGTCCGGGGGCATCGCCCGCGTCAGCACGCCCACGCTCTGGTAGTCGATCTCACCGCGGACGCCGAGCACGGCGATGCCGTCGACATCCGCGCGGACCACGGCCAGCTCGCCGCGTCCCACTGCTTCCTGGTGGTCTGCCACGTCCGTCCTCTGCGCCCTCGGTACGGGTCGAGCCCCCTTCCTGTAGGCATCGTTGCCCAGGATCCCGGCGGTGATGCGCCCGAAGTCCCGGACAACTTTCCGGAGCACGGGAATACCGTCGGCAAGGCCGGGTAGACGCGCGCCCATGAACGGGGTATCGCATGTCAGCGGCAGGGAGCGGCCTGTCCCGCCCGAGGAGTGTTCCCGGATGCCGGATGCCGCACCTGCCGACGTCACCATCGCCCTGGACGGGGCGGACGGCTGTATCGCCGGCGCGCGGGACCGGACGTCGGAGTTCCTGACGAGGGTCCAGTCCGAGCACGGACTGCCGGTCACCTCCCGCACGATGGACGCGGCACGGCTGGTGGTCAGCGAACTGGTCACCAACGCGCTGAAGTACGCGCCGGGACCGGTGCTGCTGCACCTGCGCGTCGTCGACGGCATGGTGGAGATCGAGGTCTGGGACTCCGATCCCACGCTGCCGCTGGCGCGGGCCGCCGACGCCGGACGGGTGGGCCAGCACGGACTGGAGATCGTGCTGGCGGTGGTGCACGGCTTCGAGGCACGCCGGGAGCCCGTGGGCAAGTGCGTCACCGTCAGGCTCGCGCTCTTCGACACCTTCGGGGACTGAACCGCGGCGGCCGGGGCAGACGGGCCGCTGCGTGATCCCCGCGAACGGTTGACAGGCAGGAGGCCCCGGATGCTGTTGGCACACCCCGCCGTACTGACGGACCTGATGGAGCAGTACGAGACGCTGCGCACCCTGCACGCGGACGAGGGCGACGAGGCCGTGCGCCGCCGGATGGCAGACCTCGCCTACACGCTGTGTGTGGCGACCGGCACCAGTGACATCGACGCCGCCCTGGTCGTGGCCCGGTACCGCCTGCCCGGTGCCCGCGTCGAGGACGACTCCCTGCTCTCCGCCTGACCGCGGCGGACCGGGGCCCGCCCCGCACGGCGACTCGTGCAGATGCTGTGGAGGCCGAGGCGACGGCGGGGCGACGGGGCGTGTCCGGCCGCCGGTCGGGTACCGCGAGGGAACAAGGTGGTACCTGCATGGACAGGCGAAGTCGGAAAGTGAAACCTCGTGACTGGTCTCAGTGGTGCCCGGGACAGCCCGTCGGACGGCCTCACCGCGCTGGCCTTGTCGATGGCCGACGCCGTCGAGAGCCTCACGACCCTGTGGTCGGTCGCCGCGCAGGGCGCGAGCGTGCGGCTGTCGTCGCACCAGCTGCGCGCCCTGCGCGTCATGGAGGGGGAACCCGGGATCAACCTGACCGCCCTGGCCGTGCGGATGGACATCGGGCTGCCCGCCGCCAGCCGGCTCTGCGACCGGCTGGAGGCGGCCGCCCTGCTGGAGCGGGAGCTGCATCCGCGTAATCGGCGCGTGGTGCGACTGCACGTGACGAAGCAGGGCCGGCAGGCGCTCGACGAGGTGGCGTGCCGCAGGTCGCGGCGATTGGCCGTCGCCCTCGGCGCCATGGAACCGGCAGATGCCGAGGCCCTCGGGCGAGGGCTCCGCGGGTTTCTGGCCGCGCTGGACGCCGGGACGGGAGACGAGGGCGGAACCGGCTGATGTCCGCGCGGACGTACACGGGGACGTGCAGGGGGACATGCGCGACGCGGTTCCCGGGCCCGGCGGTCGGCTGCCGGGCGTCCGGGAACGCGGACGCCACCTCACGTCACGGCGTCAGGACTGCGTCCGCCCCCGCCAGTCGAGGCACACGACCAGCGCGTCGTCGTCCGCCGCCACGGCATCGCCGCGATGACCCGCCAGCTCGCGCAGAACGGCGCGCGGCACCTCGGCGGCGGGCAGCAGCCGGGTGGACTGGATGGCCCGGGCCAGCGCCCGCTCGCCGTACGTCTCGCCCTTGGGGGAGTGCACCGCGTGCACGCCGTCGCTGACGAAGATGAGCCGGTCCCCGGGCTCGACGGCGAAGTCCTGCGCCAGGTAGTCCGTCTCCTCGAACATGCCCAGCGGCAGCTGTGCCTCGAAGGGCACGCGCTCGACAGTGCCGCCGCGCAGCCGCAGCAGCTGGGGGGAGCCGGCGTCCACCACGCTCGCCCGGCCCGTCGCCAGGTCGAGGTCCAGCATCAGGACGGACAGGTAGCGGCGGCCCCGGTAGTGGGCGTAGACGGCCTGGTCGGCCAGGGCCGCCTGGTCCTCGATGGAGATTCCGGCGCGGCGCGCGTTGCGCAGGGCGCTGACGGCGAGGTTGGTCAGCAGGGCCGCCTCTATGCCCTCGCCCATGCCGTTCGTGACGTACAGCATCAGCTGGTCGGCCGTGGCCGACCAGTCGAAGTTGTCCCCGAAGACGGCGTAGGCCGGCTCCAGCTGGCAGGCCAGGTCGTACTCCGGCCGGGAACAGGAGCGGCCGGGCAGCAGATGCCACTGCATCTCCGCGGCCAGGGTGAGCCGGTCCTTGCGCCGGGCCTGGAGGTACAGGTCCGTGTCGCGCTCGGCCACGACCACCTCGTGCGCCAGCGCGTCGGCGATCTCGGCGAGCTCCGAGACGCAGTCGGAGTCCGCCTCGCTGCTGTTCAGCGTCACGGTGAGCACGCCGAGCCGGTCGCCGCGCACGCTCACCGGCAGATGGACCCGGGCCGGCCGGCCGCGGCCGTCCTCGCAGTAGGGCGCCTGGGAGCCGAAGGCCCGGCCGGCCGGGCTGCCGTGCACCGGTACCGGCTCCAGATTGTGCGGCGCCACCGACACCGGCTGAAGCACCGTCAGGCTGTAGTCGGCCATGAACAGCTCGGCGTCCGCCGCGTCGTACCGCTCGGTCAGCACGAGGCGGACGGCGTCCAGCAGTTCGTGGGGAGCCGCTGTGCGCAGGGCGCGTTCAGCGGTTTCGAATCTGTTCACGATGGGGGATGCACCAATCTTTCTCCTGACAACGTGCGGGCCCGGCGGCGGCGCCGGGCTCCGTGGGGGCCGCGTCTGTCGTCCCGAGGTGTCCATGGCCGGTGGCGGCGGCTAGTACGCTGAGAAGCGCCCCAGTGCCTGCGAGAGTGTGACCGTGACTGCCTTCCGCCGCCGCCCCGAGCCCGAAGAGGTCGCACGCGTGACCACGCGGGCCGTCGAGCTGCTGGAGGTCGTCTGGGGCCGGGCATCGACCGCGCCCACCTCCGCCTCCCAGCTGCGCGTGCTGCACATCCTCGAGCACCACGACGGCATCAACCTGCGCACCCTCGCCGAGTTCCTCGCCTCCACCCCGCCGTCGACGAGCCGGCTGTGTGACCGGCTGCAGGCCGCGGGGTTCGTCGAGCGCGTGATGAGTCCGGAGGACCGGCGCGAGGTACGGCTCCATCTCAGCGTCCGGGGGCGCCTCTTCCTCGCCGATCTGCGCGCCCGCCGGGAGGACGAGTTGCAGAAGGTGCTGGCCGACATGCCCGCGGCCAAGCGCGTTGCCCTGCTGGAGGGCCTGGAGGCGTTCTGTGCCACCGCGGCCACGCAGATACACGACGAGGCACCGGACTCCGACAGCCGGACCGCCTGAAGAATCCTCACGGCACCGGTGCCACCACCGCTTCACGACGATGGCGGGCGGTACCCGGAGCGGTCTCCGTCCACCGGATCATTCCAGGTCCTTCCCCGTGTACGTCCGACGCGGCTACTCTGTTGCCTCATGGCTATTGTTGTCAAACGGCAACTGTTCTTCGCATACTCCTCACTTCCTTCGGAGACCTCTTGCCGACGCGGTCGACGGCGACCGCGGGGGACGTCCCGAACACTGGCGACGCACGGGTGACCGGAAGCGTGTCCCGGTACGCGACCCGGGCGCGGGGCGCTCGCGACGGCCGTGCCTCCGTGGTGGCCGCACCGGCCCTCCACGCACCGCCGTCGTGCGGTCGCGTTCGCCCGCTCGCGAACCCGACAGCCATCCGAGTACCCGCCGAGAGGCGGCCCATGACGTTCGTCACCCAGGCTGTGACGGCCCCCACGGGGAGCGGCCCGGCCGTCCGGTCCGCCCCCACCGGCCCCAGCGGTCCCACGAGGACCGGCGACGTGAGGATGGCGCCGTGCATCCGGCCCCCGACCTGAGCGTGCGCATCGACCGCCGCGCGCAGGTCTTCGTGCTCACCGTGCGGGGCGAGGTCGACTACGACGACGCCGGTGACTTCGAGCGGGCCTGGGAGGCGGCCGACCGGGCGGGGATGCCCGTCACGGCGGTCGACCTCGCCGGGGTCACCTTCGCCGACAGCATGCTGCTCAACGCGCTCATCCGGGCCCGCCACCGCCACCGCGCCGACGGCAGGACCCTCGTGCTGGTGGGCCCCCTGCCGGCTCCCGTCGGCCGGCTCCTGGAGATCAGCGGCACCGCGGAGCTGTTCACCGTCACGGACGTCCGTCCCGGCGGGGCCGACGCGGACGCATCATGAGGACCCGGCGAGTTCAGGTCGGCCGGGGCAAGCCATGGGGAGGTGAGGGGTCCGCCGGCTGTGCCTCGGTCAGGGGAAGGCGTGCTCGCAGAGTGGTACCCGCCCCCCTGGGGCTGTGGAGGCCCAGTGTCCCGCCGAGGGCCCTGACCCGGTCGGTGAGGCCGACCAGCCCCGAGCCACCCCCTGGTGCGGCGCCTCCGGCGCCGTCGTCGTGAACGGACAGGCACAGGAGTCCGTGGCCGGTCCTCGCGCAGACGTGGACGCAGGACGCGCGGGCATGCTTCGCGGTGTTGGTCAGCGCCTCGGAGACCACGTAGTAGGCCGCCACCTCGATCGGCTCGGGCAGCCTCCGCGGAACATCCACATCGAGTTCCACCGGCACCGGTGAGCGACGGGCCAGAGCCCTGAGTGCGGGGGCCAGGCCTCCCCGGGTGAGGACTGCCGGATGAATGCCACGGGAGAGTTCGTGCAGGTCGTCAAGTACCCCTTTCAGGGCCTCGGCGGCCCCGGAGATCCTGGCCCTCAGTTCCCCTTCGCCCGCGGGGACCGTGCTCTCGGCCACCTGCAGTTCCAGCAGAAGGGCCACCAACCGCTGCTGGGTGCCGTCGTGCAGATCGCGTTCGATGCCGCGCCGTGCCTGGTCGGTGGCCGCGAGAATCCTGGCTCGAGACAAGGACAGCTCCGCATGGCCTTGCTCCAGCGAGTCGGCCATGCGATTGAAGCTGCGCTCCAGGAGCCCGATCTCGCCGACCGCTGTTTCCGGTGTGCGGGCGGTCAGGTCCCCGTTGGCGAGCTGGTCGGCCATGGCGGCAGTCCGGCGCACGGGATGCACGATTGCCCTGATGACGTAGCCTGCGACCCCTATGGTGGTCACCACCGATCCGGTCAGGCCGGCGACGGTGGCGGCGACAGCCTGGTCGGTGGGCGTCGCGGCATGTTCCTCTCGTTTCTTGGCCATGTTCTGCTCGGTGGCCACGAGGCCGTGGAACCCGCTCAGAATCACCTGGAAACGGCGGTTGTCCGCTCCGCTCAGGACGGACCGCTCTCTCGGGGAACTGTCGTACTTCGCGGCGTTCGCCATAGACGTGGAGTATTCCTTGATATACGCGTCGCACTTTTTCTGGATCCACTCCGCGCGGGCCAGCTGTCCAGGGTCGCCTTCGGTCAGGCGTTTCAGCGCGTCGACCTCCTTGGGGAAGGCGGCCACAGAATTCTGCCAGCGCTCGACGTACTGCGGCTGCCTGGTCAGGGCATAGCTGTGCAAGTCCGTCTCGAAGTCGAGCACCTGTTGCTCCACCTGGCTTGCCGCTATGCGCACTTCCTCTGACTTCTGCGCCAGCTGGTGGATGGAGCGCAGGTCGGTAACCGAGTGCAACAGGATGGCGAAAGCCGTGCAGAGAGGGAGCACGAGGAGGCTGCTCGCGACGATCAAGCGGCGTACGACGCCCTTGTTACCGCCGGCTTTCCCGGGTCGGGAGGCGAGTGGACGCACTGATACCTCCCTGTCGGTGAGACAGGTGTTGCACGAACCTCTGACAGCGTGCTCGCTGGACGAGGCTCAAGGACAATGGTGAACCATGAGGTCAGGAAGCTCGGGGTCCGGTGGTGGCGGCCGGCCGAGCGAGGGCGGACCGGCCATGACGCACCTGCGCGTCGTCCTCGCCGAGGACGATGTCCTCCTTCGCGAAGGTCTGGCCAGCCTGCTGCAGCGCGCGGGCTGCACGGTCCTGGGGAAGGCCGCCGACGCCGTCCAGTTGCTCGACCTGGTACGGAGAGTCACGCCGGACCTGGTGATACTGGACATCCGGATGCCGCCCGGACAGGCGACCGAAGGTCTGGACGCGGCGCGCACCATCCGGCAGGAGTTCCCTGACATGGGCATTTTGGTCCTCTCGGCGTATGTCGAGGTGGAGAGCGCGTTGGAACTCCTGGACCGCGGGCGCGGTATCGGTTACCTGCTCAAGGGCCGCGTCAGTGACGTCCAGGATTTCCTGGAAGCGATGCAGCGGATCGCCAGGGGTGGATCGGCGCTGGATCCTGCCCTGGTGCAGGAACTGGTGTCCGCCCGTCGTAAGGAGGATCCGCTGGCCGTACTCAGCACGCGGGAACGCGAGGTGCTGGAGTTGATGGCCGAGGGTCGCTCCAATGCCGGCATCGCCCGCCGGTTGTGGGTCGCCGAAGGAACGGTGGAGAAACACGTACGCAATATCCTGGCGAAGCTGAACCTGCCGGAAACGGAGTACGACCACCGTCGTGTGCGGGCGGTCATCACCTTTCTGGAGGCCAGATGATCGAACGGTCATGGTGATCCTCGTTCGCTGTGGCGAGCAGGGCGCGCATGGCATTGCCTGACAAAGCAGTTTTCGCCAGGAAGCCGATTGCGGCACTCTCTTCGATCATGCCTGCGTATTCGTCCTCGGCGTGGACCGAAATCATGATGACCAGCGGGGGAGACGGGCCGGTATCGAGTCGCATTCGGCCGGCCAGTTCCAGACCGCACTCGCCACCCAGGTCGATGTCGACCAGCACCACGTCCGGCTTGAGTCGCTCAGCCTGCCGCAATGCCTCAGCGCTGTCGGATGCCATGCCCACGACGTCTATGCCTTGGCCCTTGAGCAGACGGTGTGCGGCTCGGAGGAAGTCGGGACAGTCATCGACGATCATGCAACGCATCATGTGTCCAGACTCCGGAGGGTGTCCGCTCTTCGAGTGGTCGGGGGACGCCCGTTGCTCCATGACGTACGACTCCGCCCGCTCCCTCATGTGCGGCTGACGGTGGCGAAGCCGCTCGGCGCGTGGGAGTTGCCGCCGCGTGCACGGACCGGCGCCGGTCCGCCGTGAGCGTGCCCGGAGCCGTCACACCGGTGGCTGCCGGCCTCACGTATGGGTGCCATGCGGTGCTCGCTGCGTGTGCGCTCGAATTCACTGCCATACCTCGGAGTGCCGTTCAAGGTCGACCGGGAGGTGCCTGGAAGTGAACTCTCGGGTCAGCAGCCGCGCTTCCGGCTATCCGTCCGTCAATTCCACCATAGGGAAGGCGAAAGGGGGGAGAACGATCCTGCTCTGTGCGTGCACGATACTGGCGGATTCCTGTCTGGTGGTGCTGGCAGGAAAGAGCGGATGGGTGCTGACTGCCATGACGGTGGCGTGACTTCGTCCATAGCGTTGACGTGTCCGTAGATGCCTCACTCGTAGAGGAGAAAGTACGTGCCAGCCGTCTGTACCCTCTTTGTCGGAACCCGGCCCGTTGTGGTGACCGCCGCCGGTGAATTGGACGTCGCCAGCGCTGCCCACACCGAGGCGATCTTCACCGCCGCAAGCAGCGGCACCCGCCCCGAGGTCGTCATCGACCTGAGGCAGGTCACCTTCCTGGACTGCGCAGGAGCACGTCCTCTGACCACCGCCGCCCGCCGCATCCATGAGGCCGGGGGCCGGCTGACGCTGCTAGCCGATCACCCGATGGTCGTCAAAGTGCTGCGCTTCAACCAGCTGATTCCTCAGAGCGCGTCGTCGACCGGCGACGCCGACCCGGCTCACCATCCACCCGCATACCCCCCGGCACCGCGTCTTTGCGACCACCGCTGCCGACCGATGGCGGAGGAACACTGACCGGGTCGTTCGTCACTGCCGGGCCGCCGCAGCGGCCCGGCGGAAAGCCGTGAACGTCAGATCATTGGGTATCGCGCCCGGGGGAAGTCCCGAACATTCTTCGGTAGTCCCGGTGGAACTGGGACGGGCTTTCGTAGCCGACGCGGTGAGCGATCGCCGTGACGTTCCCCGTACGGGCCCACAGAAGCGTACGGGCGGTCTGCAGACGTATCGCCTTCTGAAACTGGATCGGTGTGGCCGACGTCGCCGTGCGGAAGTGCCGGTGGAACGAGGACGTGCTCATGCCGGACAGGCGTGCGAGGTCGGTGACGTTGAGCGGTTCGTGATAGTGCCGGCGGATCCAGTCGATGGCCCGGGCGATGTGTGCGACGCTGCTGTTGGCCAGGCCGATCTGCCGTATGACGCCACCTTGGTTTCCGGTGATCAGCCGCCAGAGGATCTCGCGTTGGTAGGCCGGGCCGAGCACTCGCATGTCGTCGGGGCAGCGGGCGGCTCGCAGCAGTCGTACGACCGGGTCGAGCAGCTTTGCCGTGGCGTCCGTGACGAAGAACTCCCTGTCGGTGGGGGGCGTGCCCGTCTCGTCCGTCTCGAGCAGCAGCGACGCGATGGCCTGCGGTCGGAGGTCCATGATGAAGATCGTGAGCGGTTCGTCATGGTCTGCCTGGACGACCTGGCTGGTCGACGGCGGGTCCAGGGAGGCGATCACGTACTTCCCGGCGCCGTACTCGTACGGTTGGCCGTTGAACACGGTGCGCATGGTGCCCTGAGCCACGATCGCCAGGGTGGGCCCGGGCACCGGGACAAGCACCGGCGGAGTAGGTTCGTTCACGACCGCAACGGCCACGCCGTCGGCAACCGTGGCCTTGCGGCCCCCGTCTCCCACGTGTTCAAGGATCAGCATGCGCAGTTCCTGCAGAAGCTCCATCCTCGACCTCCGAACGCGACGAGACTCGGCACAGGGCTAGGCGCTCAGGGGCGCCGAGGTGGTCTGATGGTCGCCGGGGGCTTGTTCCGGCGTCGGCAGTTCTTCTTCCGCCCAGATGGTCTTGCCGTGGGAATGGTGGCGAGTGCCCCAGCGCCTGGTGAGCTGAGCGACGATGAACAGCCCCCGACCGCTCTCGTCGAAGGTGCGGGCTCGCCGCAGATACGGGGAGGTGCTGCTGCCGTCGGAGACCTCGCAGGTCAATCCGGCGCCGTGCCGGATCAGGCGCAGTCGGACAGGAGGGTGACCATGGCGGATCGCGTTGGTGACGAGCTCGCTGGCGATCAGTTCCATGGTGGGTGCGGCCTCTTCGAGTCCCCACGCGGCGAGCTTCCCTGAGATGTGCTGACGTGCTTGCGAGACGGTCGCGAGATCGGCTGAGAGCTCCCAGGCACCGACAGTGCTGCCGTCGAAGGCATGTGTGCGGGCCGCGAGGACGTCGGCGTGGGCATAACTCCCACCGGACACGAGGGCGTCGAGGGCCCAGCGGCAGAGGGCGTCCAGGCTGCGCCGGCATCCGGCGACCGCCTCGGATGATGCGGTCCCACCGGGCCGGGCTTCCGGTTCAGGTGTCCACGGGGTGTGCGCGCAGAGCAGCAGCACGCTGCCTTCGGGGAGCGCGACCTCGGTGGCCTCCGCGGGCGGTTGGGCAAGTCCGAGCGGCAGGCCGACAGGAATCTCCACGGTGGTGGCCAGGCCGTCGGGCGTGATCACGGTCGGTGCGGGATACCCGGCGCTGGCGAGGGTGCAGCGCGCGGTGACGGGGTCGTAGACGGCATACAGGCAGTGGGCGGTGGTACCGGCTGCGCGCTCGTCGTGCTGAGGCCGCAGCCGGGTCAGCACGTTCTCCAGGTGGGTGAGGAGTTCATCCGGTTGCAGGTCGATGTCGGCCAGTGTGCGTACCGCGGCGCGGAGTTCGGCGCTGATCCCGGGCGAGTGGCCCCCGTCGTCGGTGACGGATCCTGCGACCAGCGCGACCCGGGCGCCCGGCAGTGGCAGGACGTCGAGCCAGTGGGCTTTGGGCACGGCTGCGCTGTCGCCGGCCACGCCAGAACCGGCGAGCTCCACCGCCGCGGGCTGCGGCAGCAGGAACGGTTGCTCGTCCGCGATCGAGAACGCAAGCGCGTCGCCGGGTGCGTCGGCTGCGGTGTGCCTCGCCTCTGAGGTGACTGCCGGACCGCCGACGCCCGCCACGGCCTGTTCCGCCCGGACGCAGTGCGGGCGTTGCAGGCGCAGGCGGGTCCGGCAGATCACCGGGCTCAGGCCGAAGGACAGCGCCGCGGCGGAGATCACGACCGCACGGCCTCCTTCGGAGACCCCGTGGATCGCCAAGCCGTAGACGGCCCCACTGGCCACCAGCGTTGCGCCCCCGATGAAGAGGGTCCGGCGGACGGGGAGCAGGGCGGCGGCCACGAGGGGGACCAGCACCGAGTAGTCGGACCAGCGGACCAGGCCACCGGTGGAGACGCCCAGTTGGACCGCGCACGTGGCGCTCAGGTAGATGACGAGCAGCGAACTCGGCCGGCACAGTAGACGTCGTACAGCGGCCATCCTTGTCACCGTCCCTTCATGGTTGGTCTCGGGTGTGAGGCACAGGGCTCTGTCGTCCGCGCCGGCCTGATGCGGATCACGCGGCGGCCTCCGGGGAACGGGACGAGTGCGCAGGGCAGTGGACGGCCACCATGGCGAGGTCGTCGTCCAGGTGTCGGCCCGCATAGGTGTTGAGGTCCTGGCTGATGTGTTGCAGCAGGCTGTGCGGGCAGCACCAGGTCCACGTGGCAGCACGCTCGAGGACGGGGTAGAACGTCCCGGTGGCGTCGCGGGCCTCGACGAGTCCGTCGGTGTAGAGCAGCAAGGTGTCGCCTGGAAAGAACGCGAACGTGTCGAGGGGGAATGCCTCGGCGGTGCTTCCGGCCAGTCCGAGTGGCGGGGCAGGCCGGTCCGCACACAGGCTGGTCACCCCGCCGCGTTGCCTGAGCAGCGGCGGAGGGTGTCCGCAGCTCACGATCCTGATGGTGTCTTCTGCGTCGGGAAGTTCGACCAGCAGAGCGGTGATGAAGCGTTCGGCACTGTGGGGGTCCCTCTCGCTCATCGCGGCCAGGTGTCTGCGGACGCTGCGTTCCAGGGAGGCCGCCAGCCTCGGGAGTGTCCCGTGCTCATGGGCTGCCTCGCGGAAGGCACCGAGCAGGGCGGAGGCGTCCTCGACGGCCGGCAACCCCTTGCCGCGGACGTCGCCTATGAGAAAGCGGGTCGTATGGCCGGTGCGGACGGCCGCGTACAGGTCGCCGCCCACCAGGGCGTGCGCTGTGGCCGCCCGGTACATGCACGCGATGCGCAGAGGACCCAATGTGTGCGGGATGGGCCGCAACAGAACCCGCTGGGTCGCCTCGGACACGGCGCGCACCTGGGTGAGTTCTCTCAGATCGCGATCGTGCAGTGCGCGAGCAGCGACGGCGAAGCCCGAGACCGCCAGGAGAGCGCCGATGTGTATGGGCAGCAACGGCGAATGCAGCAGACCGTCGTGCCCGTCGACGAGGACCACTGCCGCACTGGCGGTGAGCGCCATGGCGACCGTGAATCGCACCCGTGCGATCGCCGCGGTGCAGGTGGGGGCCGCCACGAGCAGCGGTGAGAGATGAATGGCCAGGGGGGCGAAGGACGCCGAGAGGGTGATCGCGGCGATCAGCAGGAGAGGAAGCACCAGATGCGCTCGCGTGCCCCCGGCCGTTGGCCGGCCGTGCCCTGTCAGACGGGGTCGCAGGCGGCTTCGCCACCGCTGTCCGACTCCTTCGGGCACGAGTCTGCCAGGGCCAGGCACTGAGACATCGCGAGCAAAGAATTTCATGGGTGATCCTGCAAGGGTCGATCCCGTGAGCGCCTGGGATTCGGCGTGCCGGCCGTCCGTAGGCGGTGATCACGTTCTGCGCCTGGTCACGTCCGGTGCGCCACGGCGGAAATCGTCCCCGTCCTTACTGTTTACTTGACGCCTTCTTGCCGTATAGCGGTATTCGGTTTCCGCTATACGGATTCCAATGTGCGCCGGATGCAGGACTGGGTCAAGAGGGGTCGCCGCACCTGGGCATTACGGAATTCGAACGTCGGCTCCCTCGCCACCTCCGGAAGCCTCGGGGGCGGAGCTGTCCATGGCGATCCGGTCGAAGGCGATGCTGCGCCGTGCCCCTTGCCGCGCCGGCCGAAGTGCCCGAGACACCACATCCGGCTGGCGGTGGCCGTCTTGTTCTCTTCTCTCGTCGCAGCGACGGCCTTTTGAGGTGCCCGCGGGACGGCGTGGTTCAGATCGGCAGGTGTGGGAAGGCGCGGCTGGCAAGGGTCGTGCGCCGCAGTCCGATCAGGAAGTCCACAGCATGGCTCACACCGCACAAACGACAGCCGTCCCCGGCTGGGTCCTGAAGTTCATGAAAGCCATTGACACCCTGGAGTTCGGCGAGGGCTTCGCGCCACTGACCGACAACACCGACATGTACTTCGGCACCGCGCACATCCACGGCGTCGAGGCCATCAAGGAGTTCTTCGTCAAGATCGACGCACCGCTGGTCATCAGCCATGAGGTCCTGGAGTTCTGGACCGCGGGCGACGGCGTCCGTCTGCTGCGCGGTGAGGCGGTCATGGCCAGGAAGAGCGAACCGGAGCGGGTGGTGCGCGCCCCCTTTATGCACATCTTCTACCTCGACCAGGAAGAGCCGGTGCGCATCCGGACGCTCCGTGTCACCGCGGGGCCACTGCAGACCGACGCCGTCATGTGACCCGGCTCAGGGCATGGCCTCCAGCCGCCAAAGACAGGGCTCCAGCCCTGCGTCACCTCGCCGATGTTTCCGTCCTGCGCTGGCACAACGACTGTTTGTAACTGCCCGCCGGCACCTGCACAGACGGCACGGTGCAGGTAATTCTCCACGCGATCCTTGTCGTGGGCGTTGAACGATGCCCGATAGTCGTGAGGCCAAGGATGTGTCAGCAGGCTCGGCGGGGTTACCCGCGCAATCGTCCCGGCCGCGACGCAATCCCGGGTGACCCGGTGAACCGGCGCAATATCAACGAGCGGCGGGGGACAGGTGCCTCGCGTACGGAAGTGACGGGCCTGGGTGACGTTCCCCGGTCCAGGCCCGCGGGGCGGTATCTGCACGCGCCCCTAGGAAGGGCAATGATGACCAAGCACACCACGCGAACTGCGGCTACTCCAGGCGTCCTGACTGATCCACTCCGCAACCGGGGCGTGGGGTTCACGCAGGCGGAGCGGGACGAGCTGGGCCTGACCGGGCGCCTGCCGTCCGCGGTGCTGACGCTGGAGCAGCAGGCGCAGCGCGCATACCAGCAGCTGCAGGCTCAGGACGGTGACCTGGCCAAGAACGTGTATCTGGAGCAGCTGCACGACCGCAACGAGACTCTGTACTACAAGGTGCTCACCGATCACCTGGTGGAGTTGTTGCCGGTCGTGTACGACCCCACGGTGGGCGAGGCGATCGAGAAGTACTCCCATGAGTACCGCCGCCCGCGTGGCGTCTTCTTGTCCATCGACCGGCCCGAGGACATCGAGAGGGCCTTCGCCACGCTCCGACTCGGGCCCGAGGACGTGGACCTGATCGTGTGCAGCGACGCGGAGCAGATCCTGGGCATCGGCGACTGGGGCGTGGGTGGCATTCAGATCGCGGTCGGCAAGCTGGCGGTCTACTCCGCGGCAGCCGGCATCGACCCGGCCCGCGTCATCCCCGTGTCACTGGATGTGGGAACGGACCACGAGGCGCTGCTGAAGGACCCGCTGTACCTGGGCAACCGGCACCCCAGGGTCCGGGGCGCCGACTACGACGCGTTCATCGAGACGTACCTGCGGACGGTCTCGGCGATGTTCCCGTGTGCGCTGCTGCACTTCGAGGACTTCGGCCCCAGCAACGCCCGGCGGATCCTGGAGACCTACGGCGACTACCGGATCTTCAACGACGACATGCAGGGCACCGGTGCGATCACCCTGGCCGCAGTCCTGTCGGCCATCAAGGTCAGCGACGTGCCGATGCGAGAGCAGAAGGTGGTGGTCTTCGGCGCGGGCACCGCCGGGGTGGGCATCGCCGACCAGCTGCGCGATGCCATGGTCCGTGACGGTGCGAGCCGCCGGCAGGCCACGTCCCAGGTCTGGCTGGTCGACAAGCCGGGCCTGCTCACCCGCGACACAAGTGACTTGCGTGACTTCCAGCAGCCCTACGCGCGTGATCCGTCGGAGGTCGCCGACTGGAGGAAGGACGACGGCGGGATCTCCCTGCTGGAAACCGTCAAGCAGGTCGAGCCGACGATCCTGCTGGGCACCTCCACCGTGCACGGGGCGTTCACCCGCGAGGTCGTCGAGGCCATGGCCGAGAGCACCGAGCGTCCGGTCATCCTCCCACTGTCCAACCCGACGTCGCGCATCGAGGCCATGCCGGCCGACGTCATCGCCTGGTCGAAGGGCAAGGCCCTGGTCGCCACCGGAATCCCCGTCCCACCCGTCGAGCACGACGGGGTGACCTACGAGATCGCGCAGGCCAACAACGCGCTGCTGTATCCCGGTCTGGGCCTGGGCACGGTCGTTTCCGGCGCATCGAAGGTGACCGATGGGATGCTGCTCGCAGCTGCCCGGGCGGTGGCCGACCAGGTCGACGTCAGCGCACCGGGCGCCTCCCTGCTGCCCCCCGTGGAGAACCTGCGCAAGTCCTCCGCGATCACCGCAGCGGCGGTGGTCGAAGCGGCGGTCAGCGAGAACGTCGCCACCAGCGCGCCGGCAGATCCCGGCCAAGCCGTCCGCCAGGCCATGTGGGAGCCCGTCTACGGCAACGGAGGGACGGCATGACCGCGCGGCAGCCGGGTCCGGGCAAGGACGAGGACACCCCGGAGATTCTCGACGTGCCCATGGGGCTGGACGCGACCGGAACCCGGCGGGAGACGGACTCGATGGGCGCGATCGACGTACCGGGGGACCGGTACTGGGGTGCCCAGACACAGCGGTCCCTGATCCACTTCGCCATCGGGGACGACCGGATGCCCAAGGCGGTCTACCACGCCTACGGCTACGTCAAGAAGGCGGCCGCGATCCTCAACGGGCGGGCCGGGCGGCTGCCTGCTTGGAAGGCCGACCTGATCGAAAAGGTCGCTGACGAGGTCATCGCGGGCAAGCTCGACGACCACTTCCCGCTCTATGTGTGGCAGACCGGGTCCGGGACGCAGTCCAACATGAACACCAACGAGGTGATCAGCAACCGAGCGATCCAGCTGGTCGGCGGCGAGGTGGGCAGCAAGTCCCCGATCCACCCCAACGACCACGTCAACATGGGGCAATCCTCCAACGACACTTTCCCCACCGCCATGCACGTCGCCGCGGTCAAGGCGGTCCACGAGCACCTGCTGCCCAGCGTGCAGGCGCTTCAGCGGGCGATCGAGGTCAAGGCGGAGCAGTGGCGCGACGTGGTGAAGATCGGCCGCACCCATCTGGAGGATGCGGTCCCGCTCACCGTCGGACAGGAGTGGTCCGGCTACGCCCACCAACTGACACAAGCCGTCGACCGGACCACCGCCTCCGCCGAGGGCCTGTACGAGCTCGCCGCGGGCGGCACCGCGGTCGGCACCGGGCTGAACGCCCCACCCGGCTTCGGCGAGCAGATCGCCGGCGAGATCGCCGTCGCGACCGGCTACCCCTTCCGCACCGCGGAGAACAAGTTCGCCGCCCAGGGCGGCCTGGATGCCATGGCCGGCGCCTCCTCCGGCCTGCGTGCCCTCGCCGTGCCGCTGATGAAGATCGCCAACGACATCCGGTGGCTGGCCTCAGGGCCCCGCTGCGGCCTGGGCGAACTGATCCTTCCCGCCAACGAGCCGGGATCCTCGATCATGCCGGGCAAGGTCAATCCGACCCAGTGCGAGGCGATGGTCATGGTCTGTCTCCAGGTTCTCTCCGAGGACGCTGCCGCCGCCTCGCAAGGCAACTTCGAGCTCAACGCCATGCGCCCGGTCATCATCAACAACTTCCTGCACGCCGCCGCCATCCTCACCGACGCCTGCGCCAATCTGCGCCAGTACTGCATCGAGGGCGCCCAGCTCCACCGCGACCAGATCGACTCCTACGTCGACCGGTCCCTCATGCTGGTCACCGCCCTCTCCCCAGTCATCGGCTACGACAAGGCCTCGGCCATCGCGCACAAGGCCGACGAGGAGGGCATCACCCTGCGTGAGGCCGCACTGGACTCCGGCTCCGTCAGCGCCGAGGACTTCGACCGCATCGTCGACCCAGCCGCCATGGCCCGCCCACCTCATCGATCGCAGTAGGCAGCTTCGAGCACGAGAAGATCGGCGTGCGGCTCGGCGGGCTCGACTCGGCCAAGGCGGAGGCGCTGATAGCGGGCCTGCCGACCGCCTTCGGCGACCCGCGGCAGCAGGTCGTCTACGAGCTCTCTTCGGCGCTGGCCGCGGCGCGCGTGGTGCCCCAGGGGCTGTTCCGCCGCGCGCAGGAACTGCTCGGTGACGCCGGCCTCGTCGACGTCACGGTCCTCATGGGCTGGTTCACCGCCGTCTCGCTCACCCTGATGGCCTACGACGTTCCGTCCAACGCCGTCGGGCTCGACCAGTAACACCGTTGACACCCATCCGAATGTGAGGAGCCTGCCATGGCCATCGCACCGCTGCCCGAGGTCACCGTCACCCCGGTCGCCTACTTCCCCGAGAAGTACTTCCTCGAGAACCTGGCCGTGCGCGCCGACGGGTCGGTGCTGATCACCGCCGTGCTCCAGCAAGAGCTCTGGTACGTTCCCGGCCCCGCCCGCGCGCTCGCCGACCCGGTGCTCGTGCACGCCTTCGACCACCCGGTCACCGGCATCGTCGAGGTCGAGCCGGACGTGTTCGTCCTGAGCCTCACCGAGGGCTACACCACGCACGAGTCCCACCTGGTCCGGCTCGATCTCAAGGGCTGGGCTCCGGGCACCCCGGTAACTCCTGAGGCCATCTTCACCTTCGACGACCGAGTGCGAGCGCTGAACGGCAGCTGCCTGCTCGGGCCGGGCGTGCTGGCCGTCGCGGACTGCTTCGCCGGCCTGATCTGGCGGGTCGACCTGACAGAAGGGGCCCGCGGCGCGACCGCGCGGGTCTGGGCCGAGCACGACACCATGGCCCCGGACCCCGACAGCGAGGTGCCCTGGCCGCCGCAGCCCGGCGTCAACGGCGTGCGCTACGGCGCACAGACCGGCTACCTGTACTACACCTCCACCGCGCAGCGGGTCTTCATGCGCGTCCCGGTCGACCCGGCCACCCTCGACGCCTCCGGGCCGCCGGAGTTCGTCGCGGCCATCGACAACGGCGACGACTTCTGCGTCGACGAGGACGCCGGCTTCGCCTACGTCACTCGGCACCGCGCCAACACCCTCGACCGCGTGCCGCTGGTACCCCGCCACGGCAGCGAGGTGCGCCACCTGCTCGGCGAGCCGTTCGACCCGGTCATCGTCGGCCCGTCGAGTGCCTGCTGGGGACGCGAGCCCGGGGATGAGGGCCGCACGCTGTACGTGACCACGGACGGCGGCACGACCGCCCCGCCGCAGGGCGTCGTCCGCAACGCCGCCCTTCTCCGCGTCGAGCTCACCCACGGCATCCGGTAGCGGAGAAGCCCGTGAACCGGGACGGTGAAATCGTCACCACCGGCCAGGTATCGATCGAGACCTGCGTCGAGGCCGACGGCGCCGCCGCCCGTCACTTCTACGGCCGAGTACTGGGCCCGGTGGGTGACCGTCTGGTGTTCTTCGAGGTCCCAGTCCATCCGGTGATCGGTGCTGCGGCCCTCGGGCAGGCCTACGAACAGCATCTGGTCACCAGCACCCTCACCGCATAACGATGCGAAAGGGTGTCCACTTCACGGGGCAAGGATCGATCCGGACTTCATGGTTCCGCGCCTCACCGCGTCCATGGCGGATACCTCACGTGATCAGGCCGGCGCTGGTCAGCCAGATGTGTTCGCATGTCGCCGACGCCTCTTGGAGCTTCTCACGGGATTCCTGTGAAGCGTGGTAGAAGGTCCGCTCGATCATCCAGCACAGGGCGCGTGCCATCGCCGGGGCCTGGTCCGGTGCAGCGCCGGCCTGGATGCCGGCGCGTTCCAGGACGGCGGTGATGGCCGTGATGAACAGGTCAGCCGTGTGCTTCCACAGTTCACCGATCTCCGGCACGGTCAACGACAGGTCGATCGCCGTCCGTATGACCGGGCCGTGTTCGTTCCACAGCTCGACCGTGCGCTGCATGGCTGCTGCGATGGCCTGGCGTGGCTCGTCGGTCTGCGCGGTGGCCCGGGACCGTTCCCACAGGTGCTCGACGGTCCGGGCCACGAGTGCCGTGACCACTTCCTGCTTGGAGCCGAAGTAGAAGTACAGCGCCCCGCGTGTGATGCCGGCGCCCTGAGCGATGTCGCCGACGGTCATGGTGTCGTAGCCCTTGTGTGTCAGCAGGGCTTCACAGGTGTCGAGGATGGCCCGCTCCCGGACATCCCCCTTGCGCTCGGTGGCGCGACGTCTGCGCGCGGAAGGGTGGCCGGGCATCAGAGCTGAGCGCCCTCGGCGAAGTCGGTCGTACGCGAGAGTGTCTCCCACGCGCGGATGTCCTCGTCCACGGCCGTGCGCGCGGCGGTGACCAGCCGCAGCGCGTCCGAGCCCAGGACGAGGTGGGCCGGCGGCTGCTCGACCGTCGTGATGTGCACGACCGCTTCCCCCGCCTTGGCCGGATTGCCCAGCTGGTTCCCACTGGCCTTCTGCCGCGCTTCGCGGATGGGGATGAACAACTCGTCGTAGTCGTCGACGGTCCGCGCGGCACGTGTCATGGACCGTCCGGCCCAGTCGGTGCGGAAGGAGCCGGGCTCGATCGCCGTCACGTGGATTCCGAACTGCGCGACTTCCTTGCCCAGTGCCTCCAGGATTCCCTCCAGGGCGAACTTGCTGCCGCAGTAGGCGGACATGCCGGGCACGGCCATCAGCCCGCCCATGGAGGTGACGGCCATCAGGTGTCCGCGGCGACGGCGGCGCATGTGGGGCAGCGCCGCCTGCAGGGTGGCCACCGCCCCGAACACGTTCACCTCGAACTGCCGTCGCACCTCGGCCAGCGGGGTTTCCTCGAAGGTTCCCTCCAGGCCGTAGCCGGCGTTGGCGATGACGACGTCCAGAGGGCCGACGCTCCGCTCGACCTCCGCTACCGCGCTGGAGACGGCGTCACCGTCCGTCACGTCCAGGATGCGGCCGTGAGCGTGCCCGGGCCTGAGCTCTTCGAAGGCCCGCAGGTCCTTCTCGGAGCGGACACTGCCGATGACGGTGTGCCCGGCGGCCAGGGCGGCTTGGGCGAAAGCGCGCCCCAGGCCTGTGCTGACGCCGGTGATGAGCCAGTTCTGCTTCTCCATTGTTCCTCCAGAGAGGTCTCACGAGGAGCCGGGTCGCCCGCTTCGGCAAAAGTCTACACAGTGTCGATTTTTATCGTTACCGCGTCGATTCTGGGTGGGCAGTGGTCGCGCGGACGTTGCGAACCCCCCGCGGACACGGGCGGGAGTGAGGCAGCGAGGCTCGGCGGGCCGTTCCCATGGGCGACGGAGGTCCTCGGCGAGGGGCCGGGCGAGACGGAGCTGGGTGTTGGCGACTGTGAGCAGCCAAGTCCAGAGGTCGGCGGTGTCGGGGTTCCTGACCCTCGGGGCGCCAGCCCAGGCGGCAAGCCAGTCCAGGGGCTGGCCGGGCGTGAGGTGGGACAGGAGCTGCCGCAGGGCGGGGCCGGTGGCAGCGGTGGCGGTGTCCAGAGCGTCGCAATTCCATGATCACAAGCTGTGCCTGCCTTGCTGCCAGAGCTCCCCGCGCAGCCTGTCTGCGCGGACTCTTGGACGACACCGACTGACTGGGCGCGGTGAACGACCGCCGCCGAGACCACTGAGAGAGGCAGGCTTGCTGACCAGCGCGTTTCTCTCAACAACCAAATGGGGGGCCGGGGTCCTGCTTGCCTTTTTCCTCGTGCCGCCCGTAATCGTCGAGCAGTAGTTGCGTGGTGATGTTGATGTGCTGGCTGAGTGCCTCGACGACGCCCGGTACATCCCGGGCGATGGCGCGATCGCAGATCATCTTGTGTTCTGCCGCGACATCGCGGTGGCCGTGCTCGGCCGGTGTGCGGGCCCAGCAGCGGTAGACCTCAGCGGCATCGCGCAGCTGTGCGGCGATGTCCCGCAGCTGCCGGTTGGGACATCCCTCCAGCAGGACGCGGTGGAAGCGGGCGTGGGCGTTCAGCCAGCGTTCGCTGAGGGCTCCGTCATCGCTGAAGTACGGAGTGCGGGCGAGATGGTGGTGTGCCGCGAGCAGATCGGACTCCCACTCGATGGTGCCGGCGGCGACGGACTCCTGGACCACGTGGGTCTCGATGAACACGCGGGCCTCGGTCAGCTCCTGCAGGCGCTCGGGGGAGACGGTGACGACCCGGAACCCTTGCTGCGGCGCGAAGGTCGCCAGTCCTTGGCCGACCAGCCGGGGCAGCGCCTCCCGTAGTACCCCGCTGCTGGCGCCGTAGGTGTCCTTCAGGGCTTCCACGCGCAGACGTGAACCGGGCTCGTGCCGTCCGTTGAGGATGTCCGCGCGCAGCCGCCTGTAGATCTCCTCGGCGCGTGTCATGGAGCGGGGCGTCGTCATGTCGAAGATACTAGCCCCTCTGGGTATTTTGAAAAAATCTCGAGATTTCCTTGACGTGTCGACAGTGGGGGCGTTGACTCCAGGCATTCAGCGGCAAGAACAACGGAGGCAGCGCACCATGAGGACGACGACCCGATCCGGACGGATGTGTCTGGTGACCGGAGAGGCGGTGATCGACGTCGAGCAAGCCAGTGCTGGTCGGTTTTCGGCTGATCCGCTGGCAGTGTTCGAGGAGTGGGACGCATTCCGGTCGTGGGCTGCGAAGGTGGAGCCTGCAGGCGCCCACGGAGCGACTGGTCCGGAGGGCGGCGTTTCGCCGACGCCGCGGCAGGTGTTCGCGATCGGATTGAACTACCGCGACCACGCCGAAGAGGCGGGCCTGGCGGCGCCTGAGTCCCCGTCGGTCTTCACCAAGTTCGCCACGGCCCTCACCGGCCCGGACACGCAGCTGAGGCTGCCCAGCGGCCGCGTCGACTGGGAAGCCGAGCTCGTGGTGGTGATGGGGCGCCGCGCGGAGCACGTGGCCGCGGGCGACGCCTGGTCCTACGTGGCCGGGCTGACCGTGGGGCAGGACTACTCCGAGCGCGACGTGCAGTCCGTCGGCCCCGTCCCGCAGTTCTCCCTCGGCAAGTCCTTCCCCGGCTTCGCGCCGACCGGGCCGGTACTGGTAACGGCCGACGAGTTCGCGGATCCGGACGACCTGGCGATCGAATGCCTCGTCAACGGGGAGAGCGTCCAGAAGTCCCGCACCTCGTCGATGATCTTCCCGGTCGCGGAACTGATCGAAAGGCTGTCCGCGGTCTGCCCGTTGCTGCCGGGCGACCTGATCTTCACCGGTACGCCCGCAGGAGTCGGACACGCCCGCACCCCTCAGCGCTATCTGCGGCCAGGAGACGAGGTCGTCACCCGCATCGAGGGCATAGGTCAGCTCCGGCAGACCTGCGTCGCCGCCTGAGAGAAGGGCACCACCATGGCCTTGCACAGGCTGCAGTCACTCACCGTCGGCGTGCCGAACGTGGCCGAGGCTGCCGACTACTACGTCGACTTCGGACTCGAACAGGTGGCACCCGGACGGTTCGCCACCGTCGAAGGCGGTGAACAGTTCTTCCTCGAACATTCCCCCGTCCGGCGCCTGCTGGCGATGACGGTCGCCGCAGACGACGGCGACGACCTGGACCGGATCGCCGCGAACCTGGAACGGCTCGACCTGTCCTGCGAACGCGACGCCCACGCCCTGCGTACCACGGAACCCATCGCCGGTATCTCGGTGGATGTGCGCATCGCACCCCGGCTGACCCGGATCACCGTGCCGGCCACCCCGTACAACGGTCCCGGACGCCTGGACCGTGCCGGCACCCGAGCACCCGTCCTCTCCCGCACCGACCCGGTCCGGCCCCTGGCCCTGGGCCACGTCGTCATCGGTTCGGTGGAACAGGAGTCGACACAGCGGTTCTTCACCGAAGGACTCGGATTCAGGGTCAGCGATGTCGTGCCCGGCGCAGCCGCGTTCCTGCGCTGCTCCACCGACCACCACAACGTCCTGGTGCAGCAGGCGCCGCTCAACTTCCTGCACCACACCTCCTGGCAGGTGACGGATGTCGACGAGGTGGGCCGGGGCGCCACGCGCATGCTCACCGAGCACCCGGAACGCCATGTGTGGGGGCTCGGCCGCCATCACATCGGCTCGAACTTCTTCTGGTACCTCAAGGATCCGGCCGGCAACTTCAGCGAGTACTACGCCGACATGGACTGCATCGTCGACGACCAGCTGTGGACGCCACGATCCTTCGAAGGAATGCGGGCGCTCTACACCTGGGGGCCTCCGCCGCCGCCGTCGTTCCTAGCTCCCGATGACCTGGCCGCGCTGATGGCCGGCGCCCACGAGGCCACCAACTGAGAGTGCCCGGCATCGTAAGCCGCGACGAGGCGCGTCGCCCCGCCGGCATCACACGGATGAGGCCCGAGCCGCATTCCCGCGCCGACCCCGCCGTCGGCGAGCCGCACAGAGACACCTCCGCCCCTTTCCCGCAGCGCCGCGGTCAGCAGTCGCGACGGGTGAGACTGCTGAAACCGGAGCCGGAACATTGAGTACACCAGCCTTGGTCCGTCGGCGCGGCCGACCGTCCCCGGGCCCTTCGTCGCGGTCAGGCACCGCACTCGCCGTGGGCCTGGCGGTGATGACACTGGAGGGCTTCGACCTCGTCGCCTACGGCGCGACCACTCCGCTGTTGCTGGGCTACCGTCCCTGGCACCTCTCCGTCGCCTTCGTCGGCCTGCTCGGCAGCCTCACTCCGATCGGCATGCTCGTCGGCTCCCTGCTGGTCGGCCAGTTCACCGACCGGTTCGGCCGACGCCGTACGACCCTGATCAGTATCGCGGTGGTCAGTGCCGGGATGTTCGCCTGCGCCGTGGCACCCCTTCCCTCACTGTTCGGCGCCGGCCGACTCGTCGTCGGGCTCGGTGTCGGTGCGATCTACCCGGCGATGGGTCCACTGATCTTCGAACTGGCCCCGGACAGGCGAAAGAACCTCTATTCGGGCATCGTCCAGTGTGGGACCGCCGTCGGCGGTTCGTTCGCGGCCCTCGTCGCCAACACGCTGCTGAGCGGGCACAGTTTCCACCAGGAGTACCTGGTCGGCGGCATCGCCGGGCTGCTTCTGCTGCCCATGGCCTTCGTCTGGCTGCCCGAGTCCACGGAGTACCACCAGGCGGTCAGCGCGCCGGCCCCCGACCTCGGCAACCGTGGTGTCCGGCTGGTGCTCAGACCGCCCTACCGCGGCACGACCCTGATGTTCTGCGCCATGGCGGCCCTGTCGTTCTTGCTCATCTTCGGCATGAACACCTGGCTGCCGCGGCTGATGCAGACGGCGGACTATCCGCTGCGGGACTCAGGGACCTTCCTCGTACTGCTGAACCTCGGTGCCACCGTCGGCGGGCTCGCGATGGCGCTGCTGGCCGACCGTGCCGGATCGAGGGGCCCGATCACGGCCAGTTTCGCCCTCGGAGCCGCCGCGATCGTCGCCATGAGCGCCCCACTGCCGCTGCCGGTGCTCTACGGCATCGTGATAGCCGGCGGCTGCGGCGCGGTCGGCGTCCAGGGACTGATCAACGTGTACATCTCACGTTCCTACCCGGTGACCGCGAGAGCCAGCGCGGTGGGTGTCGCGCTCGGAGTGGGCCGCATCGGCGCCATCGCCGGCCCCACGTTCGGCGGCTGGATCCTCGCGGCCGGCCTGGAACCCCGCTGGAACTTCGTCCTCTTCGCCGTCCCCGCCGTCCTCGGCGCAGTCCTCGCCCTGGCTGTCGGCGGACGGACATCCCAGAACCAGGGCCGTCTCGCCCCCGCGCCGCGCGCCGAAGAGCCGGCGGCCGGACACACACAATGAAAGAGCGCATCATGGATACCTACGACGTCGCCGTCGTCGGCTGCGGCCCGGTCGGACTGGCTCTCGCACGACTGTTGGCCATGAAGGGGCTCCGGGTCGCCGCCATCGACCCCAACCGGCTCGTCTGCCAGCATCCGCGCGCCACGCATCTCGACGACGAGATCATGCGCCTTCTGCAGACCCTCGGCGCACAGGACATGGAACCCCGGTTCCTGCGCCAAGCCGCCTGGACACTGCACCGGGAGGACGGGCAGGCCTTCCTCCAGCAGACGCTGCCCGAGGAGGAATCCGACCAGGGCTGGCGCACCGACTACCAGTTCCACCAGCCCGACTTCGAGTCGCGGCTGCGGGGTCTGCTGGCGGCGGACGCGAACGCAGACCTCTGGTTCGGCTGGACGGCCACCGCGATCGAGCAGGACGACGAAGCGGTGCGGCTCACGCTGCGCGACCGGTCGACCGGAGCCGAAACCACCCTCACGGCCGGCTACGCCGTCGGCTCGGACGGCGCCAACTCCTTCGTCCGGCAGGCGATGAACGCCGAAGTCGAGGACCTCCACGGCACTCAGCGATCCCTCATCGTCGACATCCACCCCTTCGAACACCCCGCACAGCTCCCTGCGGACAGCGGATTCATCTGGTGCGAGGGGAAGCGGCCCGTGACCTACGTCCCGATCTTCCCGCCCATGCTCCGCTTCGAGTTCATGCTGCTCGACGAGGACGACGCGGCAGAGCTCGAACGGCCGCAGTCGGTGTACGACCTGCTGAGCCGCTGGCTGGAACCGGGCAGCTACCGCATCATGCGTACGGACACCTACGAATGGCACGCCCGGCTCGTGCACGGCTGGCGGTCCGACCGCCTGCTGCTCGCCGGCGACGCGGCGCACGAAATGCCTCCCATGCTCGGCCAGGGCATGTGCTCCGGACTGCGCGACGCCGCGAACCTGGCATGGAAACTCGCCGCCGTGGTCAGGGGCGAAAGTCCCCAAGCCCTGCTCGACACCTACGAAAGCGAGCGGGCTGCGCACGTGCGCCCTTACATCGAGGAATCCGCCCGGCAGTCCAACCTGATCGAAGCCCTCGGAACGGGCGCGTTCCCGGAGCTGAACGGAACGCAGACGATCGAGAGGTACCGGCCACTGCTGGGGCCAGGCGTGGTTGCCCGGCCCGGCGGAGCCATCGGGCAACTGAGCCCGCAGCCACGCGGCGCGAACGGGGAGAAGCTGGACGATGTGACCGGATACGGCTTCACCGTCGTGGGGAAGCCGGAGGTCACCTCCGCCGTGTCCGGGGACGTGCAGCAGCTGTGGCGCCAACTCGGTGTGGTGGCCGTCCCGGAGACGGGGCCGGCCATCGACCGCTGGCTGGCCGAACACGCGGCGGCAGCGGCGATCATCCGTCCGGACCGCTACACCCTCGCGCTCGTCACCGACACGGCGGAACTGGAACGGGCCACCCGCGACCTGGCGCGGACGGTATCGGTACAGGGGGTGGGCGCGTGAAGGAGTACGCGGCCGGAATGACGTGGGGGGAGGGCCCCCGCTGGCAGCGCGGTGCGCTGTGGCTGTCCGACACCCAGGGCGGAAAGCTCTGGACCGACCACGACGGCCCCTGGCGCGGCATCCCGCTGGATGCCGTCCCCAACGGCCTCTGGTTCCTGCCGGACGGGCGCCTTGTCGGGGCCATGATGCAGCAACGGCGTATCGGCGTGTGGACCGGTGAGCAGTTCGACACCTACGCGGACCTGAGCGCGGTGGCCACCGGTCCGCTCGGCGACATGGTCGGCGACCCGCACGGCAACCTTTACGTGGATGACGTCGGCTTCGCCGCGCACGCCGGTGAGCCACCCCGACCGGGTCGGCTGCTGCGCGTTGCCGCGGACGGAGCGGTACAGGTGGCCGCCGAAGACGTCGAGTTCCCCAACGGGCTGGCCTTCGCCGGCGACGGCCGCACCCTGGTGGTCGCCGAGACCACCCGGCAACGACTGACCGCCTTCACCGTCGCGGACGACGGTGCCCTCACGGACCGTCGCACCTACGCCGACCTCGCCCACCTGATCGGCGACGACGCCCGGCCGGACGGAATCTGGGCGACACGAGACGGAGTCTGGGTGGCCACCACGACCGGACACGCCGTCGCCCTGGTGCGGGAGAACGAGCTGGTCACCTCGATCGGCACCGGGACGCTGCTGCCGATCGCCTGCTGCGGCGACGGCGGGAACCGGCTCTTCGTCACCCTCGCCGACACCCATGGCCTCCCTCTGGGCGAGGCCATGGCCACAAAGGCGGTGCACACGACGGTCGCACTGCTCGACGTAGCGAAGGCGGGGGACACCTCATGAGCACGAAGCCACCGGACTGGACCCCGACGACACAGGCTGTCGAGAATGCCCGGATCACCGACTTCGCACGGTTCGCCGCACAGCACGCTGGACGTGACCTGAGCGGTGACCACCACACGCTGTGGGCGTGGTCGGTTGACGACGTGAACGGCTTCTGGGCCGCGGTGTGGGACTACTTCCGTCTGCCCGAGCGCCCAGCGGGACCCGCGCTGTCGACCGAGGCCATGCCGGGAAGCGTGTGGTTCCCCGGCAGCACGCTGAACTACACGGCCGAGGTGTTCCGCGACCGGACCGGCACCGACACCGCCGTCATCACGGTGACCGAGGACACCGGCCCGGTGGCCGTCACCTGGCACCAACTGCGCCGCCAGGTCGCCTCACTCGCGCAGTCACTCACCGGACTCGGCGTGCGCATGGGTGACCGGGTGGTGGGACACCTCCCCAACGGGGTGGAGGCCATCACCGCTTTCCTCGCCACGGCCAGCCTGGGCGCGACCTGGGCGGTGTGCGGGCAGGACTACACCGCGGCCGCGGCCGCAGCACGGTTCGCACAACTCCGGCCGACCGTGCTGATCGCCGCGACCGGCTTCGTCCACGGAGGGAAGCACACCGACCGCTGCCCCGACGTACAAGCCCTGCGCGACGCACTGCCGACCCTGGCGGCGACCGTCGTCGTAGGGGACGCGACACGGGTGCCCGACGCCCTTGGGTGGTCCGCGCTCACCGAACACGACGCCGACTTCGCACCCCGCCCCGTCCCGTTCGACCATCCGCTGTGGGTCGTGTTCTCCTCGGGCACGACCGGCCGGCCGAAGGGCATCGTGCACGGGCACGGCGGGGTCGTGCTCGAGCATCTCAAAAACCTGGGCCTGCAGCTTGACCTGCGCGCCGGGGACCGCCTGCTGTGGCACACCACGCCGAGCTGGATGATGTGGAACGTCCTGGTCGCTGGTCTGCTGCTGGGCGCCACAGCCGTGTGTTACGAGGGCAGCCCGACGTATCCCGACACCGATGCGCTCTGGCGGCTCGCGGCCGGCCTGGAGGTGAAGGTCCTGGGTACCAGCCCCGGCTACCTGGCGGCGTGCCGCAAGGCCGGCGTGCGGATCACCGACCACTGCCCGGCCTCGCTCGAGCGCCTGGGCGTCACCGGCTCGACGTTCCCCGGCGACCTGCAGCACTGGGTCGCCGGCGAACTCGGGCCCCGGGCACAGGTGGTGTGTACCAGCGGCGGCACCGACGTGGTCACCGCGTTCCTCGGTGCCACCCCCACCACTCCGGTCTGGGCCGGGGAGCTGTCCGCCCCCTGCCTGGGCGTGTCCGTGGAAGCCTTCGGCCCGGACGGGAAGCCGGTGCGGGGCGAGGTGGGGGAACTGGTGGTACTCCGGCCGATGCCGTCGATGCCGCTCTTCTTCTGGGACGATCCGGACGGCTCCCGCTACCGCAAGGCCTACTTCGACGTATACCCGGGGGTGTGGCGGCACGGGGACTGGATCACCATCACCGATCAGGGCTCGGTGATCATGCATGGCCGGTCCGACGCGACCCTGAACCGCCACGGCATCCGCATGGGCAGCAGCGACATATACGGCCCGGTGGAGGAGCTCGAGGAGATCGCGGAAGCTCTCGTCGTCGGGGTCGAGCAGGACGGCGGCGACTACTGGATGCCGTTGTTCGTCACCACCGCCGACGGCACCGACGTCGACGACGTGCTGCGCGAGAAGATCCGCAACGCCATACGCCACGGGGCCTCCGCCCGTCACGTACCCGACGAGATCATCCAAGCCCCCGGTATCCCGCACACCCGCACCGGCAAGAAGCTCGAAGTCCCCGTGAAACGTCTGCTGCGCGGGGACGCTCAGGACACCGTGGTCGACCCCGGCAGCGTCGACAGACCAGAACTCATCGACTGGTACGCACGGACCGGCGCCGCTCACCGAACCCGACGTGGCACGGCTCCCGGTTCCGCTCCGTCCCGATCAGCGGACGGCAGACCCTGGAACGCTGCCCCGGGCTGCCCGCCTACCGCCTCCGATCACCGCCCCACCAGCACAAGGCACGACGAAGGAGCCCTGCCATGACCTACATCGCGTTGGAAGAAGCTTTCATCATCCCGGAGATGTTCTCGCGCCAACCCCCGTCGCCCCAGAAGATCCAGGTCAGCGACCAGTACGTGAAGGACTGGGGACGACGCCTGGGTGACTTTGAGGAGCACCGTCTTCCCGACATGGACGCACACGGCATCGACATTCAGGTCCTGTCGCTGAGCGTCCCCGGCATCCAGGCCGACACCGACGCCGGCACCGCCGTCGACAACGCCCGGTTCGCCAACGACTTCCTCGCCCGGACCATCGCCCGCCATCCCACCCGCTTCAGGGGGTTCGCCGCTCTGCCTCTGCAGGACCCTGCCGCCGCCGTGACCGAACTCCAACGCTGCGTCGAGCAGCTCGGATTCAAAGGCGCCTTGGTCAACGACCACACGCAGGGCCGGTACCTGGACGATCCCGCATATGACGAGCTGTGGAGCGCGCTGGAAGAGCTCCGTGTGCCGTTGTACCTGCATCCCGGCTCGCTGCCCCGCGACGACTGGCACGTGATGCGCGGACGGCCCGAGATGTACGGGGCCAGCTGGAGCTGGCAGGCCGAAACGGGCGGCCACGCCATGCGGTTGATCTACGCCGGAGTGTTCGACCGGCACCCCGCCGCCACCTTGATCCTCGGGCACCTCGGCGAGTTCCTGCCGTTCCAACGCTCCCGCATCGACTCGCGCTACCGCTCGCTCCGGGTCGACGAGCCGCTCCAGCGGATGCCGTCGCAGTACTTCGGGAGCAACATCCTGATCACCACGAGCGGGGTACTGGCCCCGGAGGCCGTACAAGCCGCCGTGCTGACCATGGGGGCCGACGCGGTCATGTTCGCGGTCGACTACCCGTACGAGGTGACGGCCGACGCGGTGGCCTCGATCGAGAAGGCCGACCTTCCGTCCCAGGTGAAGGAGAAGATCGCCCATCTGAACGCCAGGCGTGTGCTGCGCATCTGACCGCAGCGCCTCGTCGGCAAGGTCGCCCGGCTCGGGCAGGGGGTCTGGTCCGGAGAGGACGGCGTGGCGGGCGGCCGTTCGACAGCCGTGGGATGTTCGCCGAACAGGAGCGCCCGCCCCCACCGGGAGAGGAGACGGACACGGGCATCGCACCCTCCCCGGCGCGTGATCGGCTGTCAGACGGAGTCCGGGGCCGGGCCCGGGTCGTCCCCGCGCTGGGGCAGGAGGGCCGCGATCTCGTCTGCCGGGCGGGCTGTGTGCAGGCTGAGCAGGTCGGCGATCAGGTCGTCCAGGGGTGGCCAGGGAATGTTCCCGTGGTCGTTGTAGAGGCTGACCAGACCGTGCAGTGCGGTCCAGAGCATGAGGCCGGCCTGCCACTGCTGCTCCGCCGAGGGCTGCCTGCGCTCTCCCTCGGCGGCGGCCGCCAGGGAGGTCACGACGGCCTCGAGCGGTTCGGCCCCGGCGCCGTGCGCTGATCCTGGGACAAGGTCGTCCGGCATCCGTCCGCCGAAGAGAGTGCGGTAATGGCCGGGCTGGTCGACTCCCCAGCGCACGTAGGCCGCGCACCGGGCGACGAGGTCGGCCAGTGGATCCGGGGCCGACTGCGCGGCCTGGTCCATCAGACGGGCCAGTTCCTCGTAGCGCAGCCGCAGCACGTGCTGGATCAAGGCGCTCAGGTCGGGGAAGTGGCTGTAGATGCTGGCAGGTGCCACCCCGACCTCACGCGCTACCTGCCGCAGCGTCAGCGTCTCCGGGTGATCAAGGGTGGACAGCAGCCTCGCCGCGGCGTCCACGAGCTGGGCCTTGAGGACCTGCCCCTGCCCCCGTGGATTGCGGCGACGGGGAGCGGAGCGCTCCTGAGACGACATCGTCGCCCCCTTCTGACCGGTGCGAACAGTTGAGCAACAGATGTTCACCGTACAGGCAGCTCACGCCTTGACATCACTAACCAACGGTTGTTTACTCACGTAGCCAACAGTTGTTCAGTTAAAGGGTGAGTGATCATGCGCATAGCCGTACTCGGAGCGTCAGGGCGGACCGGCAGCGCGCTCGTCGACACAGCGCTGGAACGGGGACACGAGGTCGTGGCCCTGGTCCGGGCGCCGGCCAAGGTCACCGTGCCTGCGTCGGGGCGGGTCGAGGTCCGGAAGGCGGATGTCACCGACCCGCAGAGCTTCCCCGACCTGACCGACGTCGACGTCGCCGTATCCGCCATCGGTATCGGCAAGGGCGACGGCCCGGGCGCACTGGTCGCCGGGGCCAGGGCGCTCGCGGCGGCGGACGTGCGCGCGACGGTATGGCTCGGCGCACTGGGCTCGGGCGTGTCGAGTCGATCGGGTGGGCTGATCTACGCGGGGGTGATGCGGATGTTCGTCGGCTCGGAACTGGCCGAGAAGGCCGAGGCCGACCAGATCGCCCTGGACGCCGGCGCCACGGTGTTCCACGCCCCGGACGTCACCGACGGCCCCCTCAGCCCTACCCGCCACATCGTGCCGCTGGCGGACCTGCGGCGTCCGCTGCTGCCGCCCCGAATCTCCCGGGCCACGCTGGCCTCCCTGTTGCTGGACGAGGCCGAGACGGGCCGACACGGTAACGGAATCGTCGTACCCCTGAGTTAGTCATCGGTCGACGCGGCAGCCCCCCTTGTCCGCAGGGCGGGAGCGAACCACCACCGGCGACCGCGACCGCGGTTGTGCGGGCAGCCGTGCCCGGCACCGACGCGTGACAGGGGGCTGCCGCTCCTCCCGCACGCCGAGGCCGACGGACACCGGCCGTCGCGGTACCCCGAACAAGGTCACCTGGCGAATCAGGCATCGCCTGGTGCGAGTAACTGCATCGGAAGGTCATCATGAGCAACTTCTCAGGAAAAATCGGACTGGTGACGGGTGCTGGAAGCGGGATCGGCCGCGCGACGGCGATCGAGCTGGCCCGGCAGGGCGCCACCGTCACCGTCACCGACATCAACGAGGCAACAGCCGTCGAGACCACCGAAATGATCAGGAAGGACGGGGGAGAGGCACTGGCACTCAGCGTCGACATCGCCGACGAGGACGCGGTGCGGACGGCCGTCGAACGCACGGTCGAGACGTACGGCGGCCTCGACTTCGCCGTGAACAACGCCGGCCTGGACTCGCACCACCGGCAGCTCGACCAGATGCCCCTGGAGGAGTTCGAGCGCGTGACCCACGTCAACCTGGGCGGGACCTTCCTCTGCATGAAGTACGAGCTGCCCGCCCTGCGCAGCCGCGGCGGCGGCGCGATCGTCAACGTCGCCTCCAACGGCGGCCTGTACGCGATCCCGACCGCCCCCGCCTACGTGGCAGCCAAGCACGGCGTCGTCGGGCTCACCAAGGTCGCCGCCGTGGACTACGCGCGGCACCACATCCGCGTCAACGCCGTCTGCCCCGGCCCGACCCGTACGCCGGGCTTCGAAAGGGTGGCGGCCGGCACCGACTTGATCGCGATGCAGGAGGCGATCACCCCACTCGGCCGGATGGCCACATCGGAAGAGGCCGCCGCAGCCGCGGTGTGGCTCTGCTCGGACGCCGCGTCCTACATCACCGGGATCGCGCTGTCGGTCGACGGCGGACGGCGGGCATAAGGGTCATCGCGGCCGAGGAGTACACGGCCGTCGAGGCTGACGCTTGTCGCAACATTCCTTGATCATCAGGGGTGTGTTGACGCCGAGGCCGGGTGCAGGCATCAGGCGCTGAGGGCGACAGCGATGCGTCCGCACTACTGCCGGCCGCGCTCCTGCTCCTTCCCCGGCTCGTTCGCAGGCGTCGGGGAACGCACCGCGCCGTCTCGCCCGCACCGTCAAGGAACCGTCAGGCGCAGGGTGAGTCGGCCGTCAAGTGCCCCGACCAGCATCAGTCGTGTCACTTCCACCCCTTGATGAGAGATTTGGTCATGTCTACGTTCCTGTACCGGCTGGGCGCTTTCGGTGCCCGCCGGTGGCGCACGATGCTGATCGGATGGCTGGTCGCCCTGGCGGCCGTTGTCGGCCTGGGACTGCTGTTCCCCGGCTCGTTCCAGAACACCGATTCCATCCCCGGTTCCCCGGCGCAGACCGCGCTGACGAAGATGGACCAGCACTGGCCGGACCCGGACAAGCAGTCCGCGCAGGTCGTCTTCCAGGCGCCGCCTGGTCACAAGCTGACCGAGCCCGCGCTGCGGCAACCGTTGCAGAGCGGCCTCACGGCAGCCGGTCACGTCAGCGGTGTGACCTCGGTCGGCGATCCCTTCAAGGTCGGTCCGGTCTCGGCGGACGGCCGGACCGCCGTCGCCGACGTGACCTTCACGACGGCGAAGGACAGCGACGTCCCGGCCGGCACGCTGGACGCTCTGAAGGCCACCGGGGCCACCGCGGAGAAGGCCGGTCTGACGGTGGTGTACGGCGGTGACGCCTTCGCGCCGTCGACGTCCCCGGCGACCGAGTTGATCGGCATCCTCGTCGCCCTGGCGATCCTGTTCATCACCTTCGGTTCGATGCTGGCGGCCGGGATGCCGCTGCTCACCGCTGTCTTCGGCGTGGTCGGCAGCATGATGGCGATCTCGGGCCTGTCCTCAGTGGTCGGAATCTCCGAGAACGCCCCCACCCTGGCGATCATGCTCGGTCTTGCGGTCGGCATCGACTACGCGCTGTTCATCGTCTCGCGTCACCGGTCGCAGCTCGCAGGGGGCATGCCCGTCAGGGAATCGGTGGCGAGGGCCACCGCGACCGCCGGCAGCGCGGTCGTGTTCGCAGGGGCGACCGTGCTCGTCGCCCTGGCCGGGCTGTCGGTCGCCGGTGTGCCGATGCTGACCTCCATGGGCCTGGCCTCGGCGGGCGCCGTCGCGATGGCCGTGATCATGGCGCTGACACTGCTGCCCGCCCTGCTCGCCGCCTTCGGGCGCAGGCTCATTCCCCGGCCGGGCTCACGGGCGGCCCGCACCGCCCGCCCGGACAAGGCGACCATGGGCACGAGGTGGGTGGGCGGTGTGCTGCGGCACCCGGTGCGCAACCTGATCGTCGTGACCGTCGGGCTCCTGGCGATCGCCGCCCCCGCTGTGCAACTGGAGACGGCCCTGACCGACGACGGGTCGTGGTCGAAGTCGACGTCCACCCGCCAGGCGTACGACATGATCAGCGGTGCGTTCGGCCCCGGCGCCAACGGCCCGCTGATCGTCCTGGTCGAGGGCGACAACGCCACGGCGACAGCCACGGCAGTGGAGAAGAAACTCCATGCCGTACCCGGCATCGCGGGCATCAGCGGGATCGACATCGCGAAGGACCGGGCGGCCGCACGTATCCAGGTCACCCCGACCACGGGCCCGCGCAGTCAGGCCACCAGCGATCTGGTCTCCCGTCTGAACACGGCCACTGCACCCATCGCCCGGCAGGGCGGCAGCTATGTTGCCGTCACCGGTCAGACCGCCGTCAGTATCGACGTCTCCACCAAGCTCAGCGGCGCGCTGGTCCCGTTCGCAGTCGTCGTCGTGGGCCTGTCCCTGCTGCTGTTGATGATCGCCTTCCGGTCCATCGCCATTCCCGTCAAGGCCACCGTCGGATTCCTGCTCTCGGTCGGCGCGGCCTTCGGCGCGACCGTCGCCGTCTTCCAGTGGGGGTGGCTGTCCGGACTGCTGGGCGTGCCCAGTCTCGGCCCGGTCGCCAGCTTCGCTCCCATCATCGTCATGGCAGTGCTCTTCGGCCTGGCCATGGACTATGAGGTGTTCCTCGTCTCCGCGATGCGCGAGGACTACGGCCACCGCAAGGACGCCCTCCGTGCGATCGCCGTCGGAGCACGCAACGCCTCACGGGTGGTCACCTCCGCCGCCCTGATCATGATCACCGTCTTCGTCGCCTTCTTGTTCGGTGAGGACCCCGACGTCATGCCGATCGCCTTCGCACTCGCTTTCGGCGTCCTGGTCGACGCGTTCCTCGTCCGGATGACCCTCGTGCCCGCGGTCCTCGCTCTGCTCGGCGACCGCGCCTGGCGGATCCCGCGCCGCCTGGACCGCATCCTGCCGCACCTGGACGTCGAAGGCGACAACGTCAAGCTCGACCAGGTGCCCGCGACAGCACTGGACGGACCCCATCGGGAGAGCGAGTCCGTGGCACGGTGAACGATTCCGCCGATATCGGGGAGCGGGAGGCCGCCGTCCCCGCTCAAGGAGCGCAGATGAGTGTCAGGGATGTCCCTGCCGACGCCGGCCAGGGCCCCGACAGCGTCCTGGTCATCGACGACGACCCTGGTATCCGGCAGTTGCTGATCTCCGCGCTCACGTTCGCCGGATTCACCGTGGACGTGGCGGGCGACCTGACCGAGGCGCTGGCCCAGGTCGCCCGCCGCTCGCCCGACGTCGTCGTCCTGGACGTCATGCTCCCCGGGGCGGACGGCTTCGAGATCCTTCAGCTTCTGCGGGAACAGGGCATCACGGTCCCCGTGCTGTTCCTCACCGCACGTGACGCGGTGGAGGACCGGGTTCGCGGCCTGCGCCTGGGCGGCGACGACTACGTCACCAAGCCGTTCAGCGTCGTCGAGGTCGGCGCCCGCCTCCAGGCACTGCTCCGCCGGGCCCGGGGCGGCCCGCCCACCGCGGAGGAATCGACACTGTGCTGCGCCGACCTGGAGATCGACGACCTGCGCCACGAGGTGCGCCGCGGCGGCGACGTCATCGACCTGTCGCCCACCGAGTACCGGCTCCTGCACCACCTCATGTCCCACCAGGGCCAGGTGCTGTCCCGGTCGCAGATCCTCGAAGCCGTCTGGCAGTACGACTTCGGCGGCGACTCGGTCGTCGTCGAACGCTTCGTCTCCAACCTCCGCCGCAAGATCGACCACGGCCGCACCCCGCTGCTGCACACCGTGCGCGGCGTCGGCTACACCCTCCGACGGCAGGCCGCCCGATGAACCTCGCCGGCCTCCACGGCCGCCTGCACTTGTCCCGCGCCAGCGTCCGACTGCGCATCCTGGCCGGACTCGCCATCCTGATCGTGGCCGGGCTGACGGCCAGCTCGGTGACCAGCGCGCTGCTGCTGGAGGACTTCCTCCACAAACGCTACGCCCGCACCCTGCAGGACACCGCCGCCCGTATGCGGGCCGTCATCGCGCAGGGCCCCCAGGTCGCCGACGGCGACCAGCTCTCCGCTCTGGTGGGCCCGCCGCTGGGCAGCATCGCCGTCGACGGGCACGACCGGATCCTGCTGTCCACCGGAGCGGCCGACCTCGCCCCCCAAGCGCTGGTACGCGTCACGGCCGCCGTCCCCGTGGGTCGCGTCGTCGCTTACGACAACGTCGAGGGCCTGGACGACCTCAGCGCCATCCGCATCCCCAGCCCCGGCATCACCCTGGAGAAGGCGGGCGTATCAGTGAAGCCGGCCGCGTTCATCCTGGCCATCGACACCTCCGTCGACGACTCCACCACCGACGCCCTGCTCGCCCGCCAACTGGCCATCGTCGCCGGTGCTCTGGTCCTGCTGCTCGCCCTGGCCGTCCTCGTCCTCCGGCTGGGCATGCGGCCGCTGGCCAAGATGGCCGACAGCGCCGACGCCATCGCCGAAGGACACCTGACCGAACGCCTTCCCACGCGCGGAAACCGCAGCGAGACCGACCAGTTGGCCGAAGCTGTCAACCGGGCCTTCGACGCGCAGGCCCGCGCTGAGGCAACCGTCCGCTCGCTGGCCGCGGACACCTCGCACGAACTGCGCACTCCGCTGTCCACCATCTCCGGCTGGCTCGACCTGCACCGCCAGGGCGGACTCACCGGGCCGCGGCTGGAGACCGCCCTCGGCCACATCGAGAACGAGGTCGGCCGTATGCGGTTGCTGGTCGAGGACCTCTCGCTGCTCGCCCGCCTCGACGCCGGCAGACCCATCGAGCAGGACCCTCTCGATCTGACCGCGCTGGCCGCCAGCGTGGTGGAGGACGCGCAGGTCATCTACCCCGACCGCAGCATCACGCTGACCGCCGGTGGACCCGCCCAGGTGACCGGCGATACCGCCCGCCTTCAGCAGGTGCTGCGCAACCTCGTCGGCAACGCTGTCCAGCACACCCCGGCACAGACCGCCGTGCAGGTCGCCGTCACCACCACCCCCGGACGCGTCCAGGTCGAGGTGGCCGACGACGGTCCCGGCATCGCACCCCAGGACCTGCCGCGCGTCTTCGAGCGCTTCTGGCGTGCCGAGGCCAGCCGCAGCCGCGCCTACGGCGGTTCCGGCCTGGGCCTGGCCATCGTGGAGGCGATCATCCATGCCCACCACGGTCAGGTCTCGGTGGAGTCCGCCGTGGGCGTCGGCACCACCGTCACCGTCCGACTCAACGCGCAGTGCACCGGTACCGCGCCGCGGGACTGACCATCAACCCCCGCCTGGCGGTGCGTCCATCAGTGGATTTCCGCTGCGAGATCTCCAGCCCGCCCCGGAAACCAACCCCGGGCGACGGACACCCCCAGCTGTCCGTCCACTTTCCCCGCAAGGCATGCCGGGAGTGCGACGACCGGCTGATATGCACCGGCAACATCGACGGCGAGTGACGCCACATCTTCCGGCTGCCTGAGCTCCAGCGAAAGATCCAGACGCAGGTGAGGAAAGACCAGAAGAGCAGCAACTGGCAGCGGCGCTATGCCCTCCGCGCGGGCTGCGAGGCCACGGTCTCCGAAACGGTCCACGCGCACGGCCTGCGGCACAGCCGCTACCGCGGCCTGGCGGTGAACGTCAGCGGGCCGAGTGGGCGCCGGCCATCAGCGCGGCGAGATCCTCGGGCTGCAGGAAAGAGGGGGGAGGGGGCGGGCCCCAGCTGAAGAGGCTCTTGGCGGCCTCCCAGACCTCGGGCTTCCACAGCGCGTCGTCGACGACGCAGTCCATGTCGGAGTAGTACTCGGAGAAGTTGCCGGCCGGGTCCTTGAGGTACCAGAAGAAGTTCGAGCCGACGTGGTGGCGTCCCAGACCCCAGATGTGGCGCTCGGGGTGCTCCCGCAGCATCGCCGTGGCGCCGCGGCCGATCTCGTCGACGTCGTCGACCTGCCACGAGGTGTGGTGGACGAAGTTGACGGGCGCGCTTGACACCAGGATGTTGTGGTGCTCGGTCGAGCAGCGCATGAACGAGGAGAGCCCGGGTACCTCGTCGCTGATCTTCAGGCCGATGCCCTCGGCGAAGAAGCGCTGGCTGGCCTCCTGGTCCGTCGAGCCGATGACGACGTGTCCGAGCTTGCGCGGACGGACCCTGCCCTCGCGCAGGATCCCCGGGGCGCGGCCGGTGCCGCGGTCTGCGCGGCCCGGCCCGTTGTACGCCGTCGCCGATGCCTCCGGTTGCTCGATGCGCGGGGTGACCGTCACCTCGACCTGTACGCCGGTGATCGGTTCGACGGCGGCGACGCGCGTGTCCGAGGCGTCCGCCTTCAGGTCGAGCCGGCGCAGCCGTGACTCGATAGCGCCGATGTCGTCTGGGTTCTCCGCGCCGATCGACAGCGCCACGAGCCGGCGGGCGGGTGAGGGGACGAGGCGGAGCTGGCGGCCTCCGTCGGCGGTGGCGAGCCAGCCGTCGTCCTGGCAGGTCAGCCCGAACTCCTCGTAGTACCGGGTCGTGGCGTCCGGGTCGGGGACGCCGATCGTGACCGAGCTGAGTCGGTGCAGGGCCATCAGGAGACCTCCTTGGTCGCCTCGGCGACGAAGCGCCGGCGCAGCTCGCCGATCCCGTTGAATGGCGTGCCGCGCAGGTGACGGTTCGTAGGCGGGGGCGGACGCGGGATCGGGGTCGACCCCGGCGGAATCGCGGGAACCGGACCTGCAGGTCTCGGCCGCCTTGACAGCGATAACCTACACATGTTTACCCATCTCGCCAACAGTTGTTCAGTCATGAATTGGGCTGGACTCCGCGCCGGACCGCTCGCGGATCTACGACGCTCCGTCCTGTCGCCGCGCTCATGCCGGGCGCGGCGCGGGTTCTTTCGAGGACCGGTGCCAAACCGCGGGGTTGATCCACGCGCTTCCCCGTGGACGCCGGGATCGCTCCGGTCCCAGGGGCTGGAGCGTTCGTGACGTCGGGGCGGTACCGCACACGAAGGGCGCGACGGACCGTCAGACAACCGTCAAGCGCAGCGCGGGTCGGCCGTCAAGTGGGCCGGGGAGGATCGCTGTTGTCACTTCCACCATCTGAAAGGGATGGAGTCATGGCTACGCTCCTGTACCGGCTGGGCGCCTTCGGCGCTCAATGATGGCGGACGATGGCGGTCGGCCGGCTGTTCGTCCTCGGGGCCGTCGTCGGCCTGGGAGTGGAGTTCCACGGATCGTTCCGGAACAGTGGGTCCATCCCCCGCTCCCCGGCCCGGACCGCGCTGATGAGGATGGACCGGCGCTGTCCGGACGCGAGGCGCTCGGGCGGGTCCCGCGCTCGATCCGCGTGAACGAAAGTCTGCTGACGGGCGATCACCCAGCCGAACACCGAAGGATCCCGCGGCCGCGGGTCGCCTTCCAGCGGATCACGTCCGTTGCCCGACGGCCGACGGACGTGATCCGCCACCGCACGGCCGAGCGCGTCTTCGGTATCGGCCAGGCCACACCATCGTCCCCCTGTGGGCGTCACCGCTCGCTGTGTGCCCTTCTTGCCAGCGACTGTGCAGAGAGAACGGATCATCATGCGTATTGCAACGCCCGGCGCTCGGACATCTGCCGCCGCGTCCGCGGGACGGCTCGCCGTCAAGGTCCCGGAAATCACGGCCCTGTTCTGGGTCGTCAAGATCCTCACCACCGGGATGGGCGAGACCTTCTCGGATTTCCTTGTCAGCCACCTGAATCCGGGACTCGCCCTGGGCTCGGGCGCGACCGCGTTGGCGATCGCGTTGATCGTCCAGTTCCGCAGCGGCCGCTACCGCCTCTGGATCTACTGGTCGGCCGTGACCATGGTGGCCGTCTTCGGCACCATGGTGGCCGACGCCCTCACCTTCCTGGTCGGGCTTCCGTACCCGGTGACGACGGTGGGGTTCTCGATCGTGCTGGCCGTGATCTTCGTCCGGTGGTACGCCCGGGAGAAGACCCTGGACGTGCACAGCATCACCACGCCGCGCCGGGAACGCTTCTACTGGTCGATGGTCACGACCACCTTCGTCCTCGGCACCGTCGCCGGCGATCTGACAGCGGACATGCTGCACCTGGGGTACCTGGGTTCGATCGTGGTGTTCGCCATCGCCATCGCGGTCCCGGCCGCCGCGCACCGCTGGGCGGGGCTGGGCACCGTCACCGCGTTCTGGTCGGCCTACGTCATCACCCGCCCGCTCGGCGCGTCGGTCACCGACTGGCTGTCCTCGTCCCGTCAGGACGGCCTGGGCCTGGGGGCCGGCTGGGTCAGCCTCGGCGCGACGATCGTCATCGTCGCGCTGCTCGGACTGCTGACGACGCGCGGCGACCGCCCGGCCGCCGGCCTGCGCTCCGACGCCGTCCGCCCCGGCGAGGCGGACGCCTCGCTGTAGGTGTCCATCGTGGTGGTGACGAGGTGCCGTCGCGGTCGGTCGCGCGCCGGAAGGAACTCGGCATGGAGATGGCGGCGCCGCAGGAGGCGATCAGGCCGGGCGGCGGGCACGGGCCGACGCCTCGGTGGCGCCCCCTTTTTCTGCCCGCACGTGCGCGGAGTTCAGGACGACACGGGAGACATCGATGAGACCGGCGTCGTCCAGCCGGTGCAGGACTGCTTCGAGGAGACGGCCCCAGACGCCGACTCTCCACCAGATCATGAACCGCCGGTGCACCGTCGACCTCGACACCCCGAAGCACGGCGGGAACGCTCGCCAGGAACAGCCGCTGACCAGCACATAGATGAACGCTGCGAACAGCGTCTCATCAGGCGTGTTCTGCGTGCCGCCACCTTGCGGCCGTACCCGGTCCTCCGGAATCAACGGCCTGGCGAGCTCCCACAGTCCGTCCGGAACTGTCCAACCCCATGTCCCCTGCCCCATGAACAGGTCATACCCAACTCACCACCGACGGCTTCGTCCCAAGCGCAGGGCCGTCCAGATGAAGATCCGTATCGTCGGCCTTCCGGGTCCGGCCCGCGGCGTAGGCGACCGCGTCGGCCCCAGCGTCGGCGACGAGCACCGCGGTCCGCTCCGGTCCTGCTGTTACAGATCGAAGCCCGGGAGGGATACCCGGACGATGCCGAGATCCGGCCGGAAGAAGCCCTGGCTCAGCGTCGTACGTAACCGTGGACCGGAAAGGGGGCAGGACCGTCGTGCATCACCCTCGTAACGAAGTGATCTGCTTCCTTGTGCGGGCCGCGTCCACGCCCGTGAAGTGGGCTGATGCACTTTCCGGCAGCAGGCGGTCCGTTCTTCCGCTACTTGCGCATGTGGCACGCCGTGGCGGCCTCCCTCGTAGTGGTGGCGGTGCTGGCGTTCCTCGTCCTTCGGCCGTCCGGCGGCGCGCGTGCGGTCCCCAACAGCCCCTGCCACGCCGTCGATTCGGCGCGCGAGGCCACGCCCGCGACCCCCGACCTCGATGGGGACGGCTTCGTCGATCTGGTGCACGAGATCTCCGGGACGGAGAACTTCGACCTGTTCGTCGTGCCCGGTTCCGAGCACGGTCCTGACCCCGACCACACGACCGTCTTCGCCCACGACGACCTCGGTGTGCCGCACGACGTCCAGACGGGTGACGACCCGTTGCAGCCCACGGTCGCAGACCTGGATGAGGACGGCCACGCCGACCTCGTCGTGAGCGGCGCCGCCCAGGTCCTGTGGGGAGGCCCCAAGGGCCCGCGGGTCGGCGGAGCGCACGGGCGTGTGCCACTACCGGGCAGCGGATACAGCACGGCGCCGGTCGCCGGCGACTTCGACGGGGACAGCCACACCGACCTCGCGGTGTTCAGGGACTCGAACGAGGCTCGGGAACTGGTTGTCCTCAAGGGACCGTTCAAGCGCTCCGGCGCCCCGGTCAGGACCGTGGAGATCCCCAGCCCGGTCCACGAGGGCGCGTCACCCGTGCTGGTCGCCGGGGACGCGAACGACGACCGCGCCACCGATCTCGCGCTCTACGACTCTCCGTGGGATCCGCCCCTGCTGTTCACAGGCGGCGCCCGTACGGCCGACGGCCTGAGCAAGGAACCCGAGCGGCTGCCAGAGGGCGAGAACGTCGTCTTCGGCGACTTCGACGGCGACGGGCGCCAGGACATCGCCATTGGTCGGAGCTTCGTCGACAGCTACGACGAGGTCGACACACCCCACCGGCGCGGCCAGGTCAGCGTCCGCTACGGCAAGGAGCCGGGGAAGTGGGTCACCATGGACGGCGGCGACTTCAAGGAGGGCTTCGGCACCAGGCTCGCCGTCGGGGACTTCGACGGCGATGGCTGCGACGACCTGGCCGTACAGCTCACCAAGAAGAAGGAGGCGGGGGACGCGCGGATCGAGGTGCTGCGGGGCGGCTCCGAGCACGGGCTCGGATCGAAGCCCTGGCGCTCCACCAAGCGGTCCGTGCCGGGTGACGACGGTCCCGAGGACGGCACGCTCTTCGCCGTCCACGACTGGGACGGCGACGGCCGCGCGGAGATGGCCCTTCTCGGCGAGGACAGGTGGTGGATCACCGACGGCACGGGCCGCGACGAGGCATCCTTCCCGGTCGCCCCCAGCAAGGATCAAGGTTCGTAGGCACGTGCTTGCTGCCCCGGGCACGTAGTTCCGGGCCCCGTAACGGGTCCCGCTCGGCCGTCTCGGCGATCACGCCCTCCAGCAGAGCCTCGACGACTCCGGCGTCCCGCCACTGCCGAAACCGGTTGTGCACGGTGGACCAGGCGCCGCGCCGGCATCGCCCTGCTGGACCAGGCGGCCGACCGATGCGGGATGCGCCTGGCGAAGCCCTGGTCGACCAGGGCTTCAAGGGCGCGGTGGTCATCCACGGGGCGGTGAAGGACGTCACCGTCCAGTGGTCCGGCGCAACCCCGGTGACGAAGGCAAGCACTTCGTGCCCGCGTCTCGTCCTCAGCCGCCACAGATCGCTGCCGTCGTGGTCCTGCCACCGGGCCAGCGGTTCTGGGGACGGCCGGTCGAAGGCCTCGCCCAAGTACCTGGCCTCGACGCCGGCCACGTGTTTGACCAGGCCGAGGAGGTATGGACACCGCCCGGACCGTCGCCGGGTCAGTGCGAGCCGGCGGGGACGGATGAGAGTCGGTAGCCGCTCTCATGGGGGACGACGCGCCCGGCTGTGGGCGGTGCGAAGTGGGTGCCCAGGACGAGGGTGTCCGTGTCGGCGAGTGAGGCGAGCAGTGTCCGGCGCGAGGTCTCGGACTGCTGTGGGTCGATGTCGACGCAGGCACCGACGGCGGGGTGGGCGAGCTGGACGGGGTGGTGGATGCAGTCGCCGGTGATCAGAGCCGTCCGGCCGTGGCTGGTCAGCTCGACGGCGACGTGGCCGGGGGTGTGGCCGGGGGTGGGGAGCAGGCGCAGGCCGGGGGCTACGTCGAGGCCCTCGGCGGGGACGTCGACGAGGTCGAGCAGTCCCGCGTCCTCGACCGGGATCACGGAGTCGCGGAACATCTGCTCGCGTGCCTCGTCCATGTCGTACCAGGCCCAGAACTCCCGCTCGGTGCGGGAGGCCAGGTAACGGGCGTGGGGGAAGGTGGGCACCCAGCCACCGTCCACCTTCTGCGTGTTCCAACCGACGTGGTCGGCGTGCAGGTGGGTGAGGATCACCAGGTCGACCGAGTCCGGGGGGAATCCGGCGACGGTCAGGCGCTGCAGGTAGTCGGTATCCAGGCCATGCCAGGCGGGATTGGCCCGCTCCTTGCCGTTGCCGATACCGGTGTCGACCAGGATGCGCAGGCCGCCAAGGGTGAACGCGAAGCTGTGGCTGTCGATGCGGAGGGTGCCCTCGTCGTCGGCGAAGTGGGGACGCAGCCAGTCCTGCGCGCCGACGAGGTCCGGGGTGGCGTCGGGCAGCAGCCACGATCCGGTGGCGGGCGGCAGGAGAACCTCGTCGATGCGGTGGACGGTGACGTCGCCCACGGTCCAGGAGGGGGCGGCGGTCAGGTCGGTGGCCGGGTGGTTGTGGTGCGCGGCGCTCATGATCGTTCTGTCCTCTGGGTCTCGTTACGGAAGGTCGTTGTGCCCGTGGTGGACTGTCCTGCCCCTTGACACGGTGAGTGCGGCCAGGGCCGCGACGGCGAGCAGGGCGGCAGCGATGGCATAGGCATGGGCGGCGGTGCGCAGCCCGTAGTGCTGGGTGGCGGCGCCCGCGGCGATGGCGGGCAGGCTCATGGAGAGGTAGCTGAGGACGTAACGAAGGGCGCCGCGCGATTGGCCGTGCGGGGGCGGGCGGCTTGGTAGGGACGGCGTGGCGCGGGTGCTCGGGGTGTGACGGTGGGCATGGGACTCCTCATGCACTAAAGGCAATGGGTTTGCTTTAAGGAACCGTAGGTCCTACAGTGGACTAACGCAAATGCTTAGCTTTTGTAGCTGACGTGGACGCTTCGCCGCTTCGGCCCGAGAAGAGAGAGATCCATGTCCGCCGTAGAGCTCACCCCGCCGGAAGCGGCCCGCTGGGCCGCCCGCGCCGGGCTCCCGCTGCCTGCCGACCGCCACGCCGCGGTCGCGGCCACCGCCCACCACATCCACTCCGTCGTCTCGGTCCTGCGGGAGCTGGACTTCGGGGACACCCCACCCGCCTCCGCCTACCGCGCGGAGCAGGAGAAGCCCGATGCAGCCGTATGAACTGTCCCTGACCGCAGCCGCCGACGCGATCAGGGCACGGCAGCTGTCCCCCGTCGAGCTGGCGGACTCGATCCTCGAGCGCATCGCACAGGCGGAGCCGCGCCTTCGGGCCTACGTCACCGTCACCACCGAGCGCACCCGCACTGCCGCGCGTGCGGCCGAACACGACATCGCGGCCGGCCGCTACCTCGGTCCGCTGCACGGCATCCCCATGGGCGTCAAAGATCTGATCGACGTCGCGGGCGCGGCGACAACGGCCAGCTCCCGGGTCCGCGGCGACCACAGCGCGCAGTCCGACAGCACGGTCGCCGCGCGCCTGGCGAAGGCCGGTGCGGTCCTGCTGGGCAAGACGCACACGCACGAGTTCGCCTATGGCCTGACCACCCCACAGACCCACAACGCCTGGGACACAGGCCGGGTTGCCGGCGGATCCAGCGGCGGGTCCGCCGTTGCCGTCGCCGCGGGCATGGCCACCTTCGCCCTGGGCACCGACACCGGCGGATCCATCCGGGTGCCCGCCGCGCTCAACGGGGTCGTCGGCCTCAAGCCGACCTACGGGCTCGTCCCCCGGCACGGTGTCACGTCCCTGTCCTGGTCACTGGACCACGTCGGCCCGATCGCCCGCACGGTCGAGGACGCGGCCCTGGTCCTGGCCGCCCTGGCCGGGCACGACCCCCGCGACCCCGCCTCCCTGACCACACCGGCCACGGACTACCGGCCGGATGCGGGCACGGACCTGACGGGGCTGCGGGTCGGCGTACCGCGCACCTACTACTTCGACCACATCGACCCCGAGGTCGAAGCCGCCGTCCGGCGTGCCATCGACCAGCTTCAGGCGCTCGGCGCACGCCTCGTCGAGGTGGAGATCCCCATGACGCGCTACATCCAGGCCACGCAGTGGGGCCTGATGGTGCCCGAGGCCACCGCCTACCACGAGGCGACCCTGCGCACGGTCCCCGAGCTCTACCAGGACGACGTCCGCGTCCTCCTCGAGGCCGGCGAACTGATGCCCGCCGGAGACTACCTGCGCGCCCAGCGCTCCCGCACCCTCATGCGGCAGGAATGGGCCCGCATGCTCACGGAGGTCGACGTGATCGCCGCCCCCACCGTCCCGGCGACCGCCGTCAGGGCCGGCCAGGAGACGATCACCTGGGCCGACGGCACCGTCGAGGCCGTCTCCGACGCCTACGTGCGCCTGTCGTCCCCCGCCAACATCACCGGAGTACCGTCCCTGTCCATGCCGGTCGGCCACGACACGGCGGGGCTGCCGATCGGCATGCAGTTGCTCGGGCGACCGCTCCAAGAGAGCGCGCTCCTACGGGTCGGCCACGCCTACGTGCAGACGCAGCCCGCCCACGACCTCGCGCACGCGGCGTGAACGAAGGACGGGCCCCGGCAGCATCGCATGGGCAGGGTGAGTGCCCGACGGCTGTGCCGCAGTCGTCGGGCACTCACCCGCTCTCGACGACACAGCCCGCGCGGGCGTTCCCCGAAAGCGCCCGAGCGGTGACGGCGCCGAGGGCGATGGAGCGGACAGACCGCACCGCGCATCCCGCAGCGTGGAAGGACGACCAGCCCAGCGCCCCCGGCGGGTCACTAGACGCAATGATTTCGCTTTAAGGTGGGTCCCATGAGCAGGCAGATGGTACGCCCCGGTGGGCGCAGCGCCCGGGTCCAGGCATCGGTGCACGCCGCCGTGCGCGAACTCGCCTCGGAGGTGGGCCGCGACGCCCTGACGGTACCGATGATCGCCCAGCGCGCGGGCGTTACACCGTCGACGATCTACCGCCGCTGGGGGGATCTGCAGGAGCTGTTGTCGGACGTGGCGGTCGAGCGTCTGCGGCCCGAGACCGCGCCCGGGGACCACGGTGCCCTGCCGGCCGACCTGACGGCCTGGGCCGAGCAGTTCCTCGACGAGATGTCCTCCCCCGCCGGCCGCGCCTACATCCGTGACGCCCTGCTCGGCGACCCGGACGGCAGCAACGCCGGCCAGTGCTCGGCCTACGCCGCCGAACAGATCGACGTCATCCTCACCCGTGCGACAGAACGCGGGGAGAAGACGCCGGACGTCGAGACGGTCGTCGACGGCGTCGTCGCCCCGCTGATGTACCGCATCCTCTTTCGCCCGGACGGACTCGACGCCGCGTACGCGCGTCGGCTCGTGACAACGGTCCTCGGCCCGACCGGCCGATAACCCCGGCGCTCTCCTCGGGTGGTGTGGCCGGTCTGGAAGCCGGATTGCGTCAGCTGTCCGCTGCGGCGTAGGTCTCCTCGGGACTGGCACAGAGCCGGTAGAAAGCGGCGGCGTTGTCCCAGAGCACGGCGTCGAGGTGTTCCTCGCCGACCGTCTCGTCGTGGCCCCGCTGCTGCCGGGCGAGTTTCCAGTCGAGCGTTGCGCGTCTGCGTCTTGGTTCGGCAGGCCGTCCGGGCTGCGCTCTGCACCCCTCAGCACCTCTGAGCAGTCGTCAGGAAAGTCGGCAACCGGTCAGCGTGAGTCCTCGAACACCCGGCGACAGCTGACCACACATGCGAAAACGTTGTAGCCTCCGAGCATCGCCCTTGACCTGCAAAAAGCAGGCAGGGAGCAGTCAAACCGGGAGTATCTCCGTGCTTCGTACCATGTTCAAGTCCAAGATCCACCGCGCCACCGTCACCCAGGCCGACCTGCACTACGTGGGATCCGTGACCATCGACGCCGACCTCCTCGACGCCGCCGACCTGCTGCCGGGTGAGCTGGTCCACATCGTCGACATCACCAACGGCGCCCGGTTGGAGACGTATGTCATCGAGGGCGAGCGGGGCTCCGGGGTCGTCGGGATCAACGGGGCGGCCGCCCATCTCGTGCACCCCGGAGACCTGGTGATCATCATCAGCTACGCTCAGGTCACCGACGCCGAGGCGCGTACGCTTCGGCCGCGGGTCGTGCACGTCGACCACGACAACCGGGTCGTGGCCCTCGGCGCCGACCCGTCCGAGCCGGTACCGGGCTCGGACCAGGAGCGCAGCCCGCAGGCCGTGTCGGCCTGACCGGAGGACCAGGAGGGCGACATGAGCGACATCGAGATCCGCGACGACCGGGAGGCCGGCCGTCTGGAGGCGGTCGCCGGCGACGAAGTCGTCGGCCACATCGAGTACTTCGTCCTGGAGTCGCCCTCCCGGGCCCTCGTGCCCGTCCACACCATCGTGCAGCCCGAGCACGAGGGGAAGGGCATCGCCGGCTCCCTCGCCCGCGAGCTGTACGCGATCTCCGAGCGCGAGGAGACCCCGGTGGCCCCGCTCTGCCCGTACGTCGTCAGGTGGGCCGAGCGCCACCCCGACGTGGCGCCGGCACCGGACCCCGAGTTGCTGCGCGCCGCGAAGGAATGGCTGGTCGCCCACCCCGACCGCTTCTGACGGCCCGCGCGTGCTCGCCCTCCTCCACACCTCGCCCCTCCACGTCCCCGTCTTCGACGCCCTGCGCGACGAGCACCACCCGGGCCTGGAGCTACGCCACCACGTGGACCCGGCGCTCCTGGCCCGGGCCCGCCGGGACGGCCCCGAGGCGGTGTCCGGGGACGTCACCGCGGCTCTCCTCCGGGCGGCGGCGGACGACGGGGTACGGGCCGTGCTCTGCACCTGCTCGACGATCGGCGAGGTGGCGGAGCGCGCCGCCGGCAAGGTCGGCGTACCGGTCGTCCGCGGCGACCGTCCGATGGCGGCCGAGGCGGTGGCGGCGGGGCCCCGTATCGCCGTCCTGGCGACAGTCGAGAGCACCCTGCCGCCGACCCTGGCCCTGCTCGACGACGAGGCCCGGCGCGCGGACCGCCCGATCCGTGCCCGCGCCCAGGTCGTACCGGACGCCTGGACCCGTTTCGAGGCCGGTGACATCGAGGGCTGCGCCCGCCTGGTGGCAGCCGCCGCGGACGCCGTCACCGACGCCGACGTGATCGTCCTGGCCCAGGCCTCCATGACCTCGGCCGCGAAGTTCACGGCCACGGCCCTCCCGATGCTGTCCAGCCCCCGTCCGGGTCTGGCGGCGGCCGCGAGGAGTGCGCGGGCGTCGGTCGGGTAGGTGGCGCAGTAGACCCCCAGAGGTGACATCGAGCCACTGGCCGGAGGACACCATGACGAATCCACACCCAGCCCCCGCCCCAGACCCCCACCCTCCGGACCCCTACCCCAGCCCGGTCCCCACCCCCCAGCCACCCCCGGCCCCGGAACCGACCCCACCACCCGAGCCCCCCACCCCGGCTCCCCCACCCCCCGACCCGTCCCCGATCCCCCCGGGCCCAGAACCCACCCCCACCCCAGAACCGGGCCCACCCCTGACCTGAGCAAACCGCACGAAATCCCACCACATACGGACACACGACGGACCACCCGAGCCAGCTCAAGGGGCGCGGGGAACTGCGCGAACACCCACGACGCGCCCGCACTCGACCATCGGCCCCAGCCCCGGCTCAGGGGCGCGGGGAACTGCGCGAACACCCACGACGCGCCCGCACTCGACCATCGGCCCCAGCCCCGGCTCAGGGGCGCGGGGATCTGCGCGAAAGCCCACGACGCGCCCGCACTCGACCGTCGGCCCCAGCCCGCCCCAGGGGCGCGGGGATCTGCGCGAAAGCCCACGCGCCCGCACTCAACCGTCGGCCCCAGCCCCGGCTCAGGGGCGCGGGGATCTGCGCGAAAGCCCACGACGCGCCCGCACTCGACCGTCGGCCCCAGCCCGGCTCAGGGGCGCGGGGAACTGCGCGAACCCGCAGCCCACCCGCACCCCGCAAACGTGGCCCGACGCTACGCCGTGACCTCCGAGCGGTCCCCGCCCCACAGCGTGTGGAACGACCCCTCCCGGTCCACCCTCCGATACGTGTGGGCCCCGAAGAAGTCCCGCTGCCCCTGCGTGAGCGCCGCAGGCAACCGCTCCGCCCGCAGCGCGTCGTAGTACGCCAGCGCCGCCGAGAAGCCGGGCACGGCGACCCCTTCCCGCGTCGCCGCGATGATCACCTCACGCCAGTCGTCCTGCGCCTGAGCGATCTCCCGCGCGAACGTCTCGTCCGACAGCAGGCTCGGCAGGTCCGCCCGCGCGTCGTACGCCGACCGGATCCGGTCCAGGAACGCGGCCCGGATGATGCAGCCGCCCCGCCAGATCGAGGACACCGCCCCGAGGTCGATGCCCCAGTCGTACTCGTCGCTGCCCGCCTGGATCTCGTGGAAGCCCTGCGTGTACGACACGATCTTCGACGCGTACAGCGCCTGCTCCACCCGGTCCGCGAACGCCCCCGCCTCCGCCTCGGACAGCGCCTTCGGCTTCGGACCTGCCAGCCCCCGCGACGCGGCCCGCAGATCGGCGTGACCGGACAGCGAACGCGCGAAGACCGCCTCGGCGATCCCCGACACCGGCACCCCCAGGTCCAGCGCGATCTGGACCGTCCAGCGGCCGGTACCCTTCTGCTCCGCCTGGTCCACCACCACGTCCACGAACGGCTTCCCGGTCGCGGAGTCCACGTGCGCCAGCACCTCCGCCGTGATCTCGATCAGGTACGAGTCCAGCCGGCCCGTGTTCCAGGTGCGGAAGATGTCCGCGATCTGCGCGGGGGAGTACCCGGCGACGTCCCGCAGCAGCTGGTACGCCTCGCCGATCAGCTGCATGTCGGCGTACTCGATGCCGTTGTGCACCATCTTCACGAAGTGCCCGGCGCCGTCCGGGCCGATGTGCGTCACGCAGGGCGCGCCGTCCGCCGCCTTCGCCGAGATCTTCTCCAGCATCGGGCCCAGCGAGTCGTACGACTCCTTCGGCCCGCCCGGCATGATGCTCGGCCCGTGCAGCGCGCCCTCCTCACCGCCGGACACGCCCATGCCCACGAAGTGGATGCCCTGCTCGCGCAGCGCCTTCTCGCGGCGCCGGGTGTCCGCGAAGTGCGCGTTGCCGCCGTCGATGATCATGTCGCCGGGCTCCAGGAGCGGTGCGAACTCCTCGATCACCGCATCCGTCGGACCGCCCGCCTTGACCATGATGACCAGTCGGCGGGGCCGCTCCAGCGCCGCCACGAACTCCTTGGCGGTCTCGGCCGCGATGAAGTCGCCCTCGTCCCCGAAGTTCTCCACCAGCTCGTGTGTCTTCGACACCGTGCGGTTGTGCAACGCCACCGTGTAGCCGTTGCGCGCGAAGTTCCGGGCGAGGTTGCGGCCCATGACCGCGAGACCCGTGACGCCGATCTGCGCCGAAGTGCTCATACCGCCTGCTCCTCAAGAATCAAGTCGATCCCGTAGAACGTGCAAGGGATGCTGCCGCCGCTCATGCCCGCCAGTATTGCCCAAAGGCCATCCTGACCCGCCGTTCGACCGGCCGCACTTGCAGATACGGACCACAGGGGCCCGACGGCTCAGCAGCCTCGTGACACGTCTTCGCGGGGCCCGGCTGGGCCGGTACGGCTGATGGCGCGTCAACGTCTGTCCCGGTGGCACGCGTTCGGGCGTGGCGGCCGTGCCCACAGGGGCGAGAGGCGGCTGAATGCCGCCTTGTCATGGCCTGTTCGGGACGCTTACTTTTGGCCTTCCTGACGCGCGTGGCGAGGGGGGCTCCAGACATGGCCGAACGCGGCCGGCACCGCCGGTACCAGCCGAACAGGATCAACCGCGCCTCGCTCACCGTGACGGCGGGCGGCGCCGGCCTCGCGCTCCCGCTTGCCGCCGCCTCGAGCGCCGACGCGGCCTCCGTGTCCACCTGGGACCGGGTCGCCGCCTGCGAGTCCAGTGGCGACTGGGGCATCGACACGGGCAACGGGTTCTACGGCGGGCTGCAGTTCACCCAGTCCACGTGGGAGGCCTACGGGGGCACGAGGTACGCGCCGCGCGCCGACCTCGCCACCAAGGACCAGCAGATAGCGGTGGCGGAGAAGGTCCTCGACGGCCAGGGGCCGGGCGCCTGGCCGGTCTGCTCAGTGCGGGCCGGGCTCACCCGCGGCGGCGACACCCCCGACGTGCACACCGAGAGCGCGGCCACGCACCCCGCGACGCACCACGCCGCGAAGAGTTCCGTACGGGACGTACGGCCGCAGACCACACCGCAGTCCCGGGCCGGCCAGGCCGAGATGTACACCGTCGTGCACGGCGACACGCTCTCCGGGATCGCCGAGGAACACGACGTGGCCGGAGGCTGGCACCGGCTGTACGCGGCCAACCGCACGACGGTCGGTTCCGACCCCGACCTGATCCTGCCGGGTCAGCGGCTGAGCCTGACGGGCCGGGCGGCGAGTACGACCGCCCCCAAGGACAAGACCAGGACCAAGACCAGGGCCCACCCGAAGACCGAGGCCAAGACCAAGACCAAGACCAAGACCAAGTCCGAGAAGACCAGGTCCGAGAAGGCGAAGGCCGCCACGCACGCCGGCCGCTCCCTCGTCGCCCCCGTCGACGCCCCGGTCGGCACCGGCTACCACGTGTCCGGTTCGCACTGGTCGAAGGGCTACCACACCGGCGTCGACTTCCTCGCGCCCACCGGCTCCTCCGTGAAGGCGGTCGAGACCGGGCAGGTCGTCACGGCGGGCTGGGGCGGCTCCTACGGCTACCAGGTGGTCATCCGGCACGCCGACGGCCGCTACACGCAGTACGGCCATCTGTCGGCGATCTCCGTGCGGGCCGGGCAGAGCGTGTCCACGGGCCAGCGGATCGGCCGCTCGGGCTCCACCGGAAACGCCACGGGCCCGCATCTGCACTTCGAGGTGCGGACGGGGCCCGGTTTCGGCACGGACATCGACCCGGTCGCCTATCTCCGGGCCGGCGGCGTCAGGATCTGATCCGCGTACGGCGCCGGCTCAGGAGCGGACCGTGCACGTAGTCGGCCGCGGGCAGCAGCACATCGGCCACGTCCGGGACCACGTCCGGCGCGGCGGACGCCGACCGCTGCTGCGGCATCCCGACCAGAGAGGCGGCCTCCGCCGACCCGACCTCGATGGGCTCCGTCCGCGCCGCACCGGCCTGCGCCAGGCCCGCCTCGGCCAGTTCCACCAGCGCCTCGACCAGCGGCTCGGGCGACACCTCGGCCACTGCAGGCTCGGGCACCGGGACCGGCTGGGCGGGGTGCGGGGTGCGCTCGATGCGCTCGGTCGTCAGCAGGATCAGGCCGCCCGCCGCGACCACACCGCAGCCCAGCGCCAGCAGGGTGCCCGTCGTGCCGTAGCGGAACGTCTCGCCGAACATCGTGATGCCCACCGCCGCCGCCAGCACCGGGTTGACCACGGTGAGCGTGGCCAGCGGCGCGGCGAGACCGCCGCCGCGGTAGGCGGCCTGGGAGATCAGGACGCCCGCGACGGCGTAGGCGCCGATCACGGACAGCCAGAGCAGGTCGGCGGTGGCGATCCCGCCGTCCCAGTCGATCGCCACGACCTTGGTGAACACCGAGGACATGCCGAACGCTATGCCGGACGCGGTGGCGAGGAGGACGCTGCGCACCGCCGGGTGCCGGTGCGCCGCCCGGCCGGCGATCATCAGCGCGACGACCGCCCCGCCGGTGACCAGCGCGACGCCGATCCGCCCGGCGGACTCCAGGGTGTGCGAGTCGGAGGAGCCGACCAGGGAGAGCAGACCGGCCAGCCCGACGGTCGCCATGATCGCGCCCCGCCAGGCGGTCGCCCCGGCCCGGCGGCCGACGAAGAGGGCCGCCATGGGCAGCGCGAACACGATGGTGAGCGCGCCCAGCGGCTGGACCAGGCTCAGCGGGCCGTAGGCCAGTGCCACGACGTGCAGCAGGCCGCCGAGGCCGTTGAGCGCCATCGCCCCCCACCAGCTCGGGCGGCGCAGCGGCGCGTACTGCTCGTCGGGGGAGGAGACCGCCACCTGCTCCTGCACGATCGCTCCGCCGGCGTAGGCGACGGCGGAGACGAAGGAAAGCAACACGGACAACGCGAGGGCGCTCATACCCGGCTCCTCTGCGTCGGGCGCGGCCGGTTGGCCCCGCGCGGTGATCGGTCGGCTTCCATGAGCAACACTCTGCCCGTCCGCGTGCTTCCCGTCGTCGTACCTGAGCACCTAATGGGTCCTACTACCGATGGAGTACGCCGGAATCCCGATCATCCCCAGGGTGGGGGCCGCCGGGTGGAGAGGGCGTGTCCACGGGATCCCGCGAGGCCTGGTACTACTGCTGTTCGTGGACCTGTTCGAGGACCTGGACCCTGATCTCGCCGCGCTCCGCCCGCTCGGCGGCTTCTTCGTCCTGCGCACGCTCCGGCCTGCGGTAGGAGAGCGCGACGCGGCGCGGACGGGCCAATCCACAACCCTGGCAAAGGCCTATAAAAAATTCACATCGGATGTTTACGGAAATGCCCTGACTTTCCGTGTCGACACCGTTTCGAGGCGTCTGGGCGCCACCGAACCCCGGGTCGCCGCCTCCCTCGCCCACCAGGCGCTGGCCGCCCGTCTCTGGTCCGTCGCCCTCGGCTGCGCCGTCCGCTACGGCCGCCTCCCCGACCTCGACCCCGGCCTGCTCCTGTGGGATCCCGGCGCCGCCGCCCCCGACGACCTCCGGCTCGCCGAGCTGCGCGCCCTGCCCGGCGGCACCGGCCCGGCCGCGCTCGCCGACACCGTCGTACGCGTCGTCCTGCACGGCCACCTCGAACCCCTCGGGGCCGCCCTGCGGGACCGCTACGGCCTCGCCGCCGGCCTGCTGTGGGGCAACGCCGGCTCCGCGCTGGCCGGTACCGCCCGGGAGCTGGACCGCTGGGCGCGCGCGAACGGCTGTGCGGATGCGGCGGCCCGGACCCGCGCCCTCGCCGACGCCCTCTTCGCGGACCCCCTGCTGAGTGCCACCGGCACCCGCACCGGGCCGGCCTTCCGGCGCCGCAGCTGCTGTCTCTACTACCGGGTACCGGGCGGCGGGGTCTGCGGTGACTGTTGTTTCACACAACCACCGCGCTCTTCCCCGCGCGCCGCATCTGGGTGACCATGGAACAACCGGCCGTGGAGAGCGAGGGGTTGCGGGTGCGAGTCGGACTGCTGACCCGGGAGTACCCCCCGGACGTCTACGGCGGCGCGGGTGTTCACGTGGAGTTCCTCGCCAGGGAGTTGCGCCCCCTGGTCGACCTGGAGGTGCACTGCTGGGGCGAGGGCCGTGGGGTCGGCGTCGTCCGGCACCGCCCCTGGACCGCCCTGGACACCGCCAACGACGCGCTGCGCACTTTCTCCGTGGACCTCGCCATGGCCGCGGGCCTGGAAGGCCGCGAACTCGTGCACTCGCACACCTGGTACGCCAACCTGGCCGGCCACGTCGCCAAGATGCTCTACGGCGTCCCGCACGTGGTGACCGCCCACTCCCTGGAGCCGCTGCGGCCCTGGAAGGCCGAGCAACTCGGCGGCGGCTACGCCCTGTCGAGCTGGGCCGAACGAAGCGCGATCGAGGCCGCCGACGGTGTGATCGCCGTGTCCGGGGCGATGCGCACCGACATCCTGGACTGCTACCCGGCCCTGGACCCGGCGAAGGTCCACGTCGTGCACAACGGCATCGACACCGCCCTCTACCGCCCGGACCGCGCCACCGACGTCCTCGCCCGGACCGGCATCGACCCCGGCCGCCCCTACGTGCTGTTCGTCGGCCGGATCACCCGCCAGAAGGGCGTGCCCCATCTGCTGCGCGCCGTACGGGACATCGACCCGGCGGCACAGGTCGTCCTCTGCGCCGGCGCGCCCGACACCCCGGAGATCGACCGGGAGTTCCGCGAGCTGTTCGCGGAGCTGAGCCGGGTCCGCGAGGGCGTGCACTGGATCCCGCAGATGCTGCCCCGCGCCGACGTCATCCAACTCCTCACCCACGCCGCCGTGTTCGCCTGCCCCTCGGTCTACGAGCCGCTCGGCATCGTCAACCTGGAGGCGATGGCCTGCGGCACGCCCGTGGTGGCGTCCCGGGTCGGCGGGATCCCCGAAGTCGTCGAGGACGGCAAGACGGGCCTGCTGGTCGACCTGGACGACGACTTCGAGGACGGCCTGGCGCGGGCCCTGGACGCCGTCGTCGGCGACCGGGAGACGGCCCGCCGTATGGGCGAGGCCGGACGCGAGCGCGCGGTCGGGGAGTTCGGGTGGGACGCGGTGGCCCGGCGCACGGTCCGGCTCTACGAGGAGATCCTCAAACAGGCGTAACGACAGGCGTAACGAACAGGCCGCCTGTTCGACGCGATCACGGTGCAGGCTTAACGGGAGTGCTCCCAGGGCAGGCATGGAGCACCAGGGTGAGGGGAGCGGCCATGCGTCGTGGTGGACCTTCGGTACTCGGGATCGTGCTGGCCGGCGGGGAGGGCAAGCGCCTGATGCCGCTGACCGCCGACCGGGCGAAACCAGCGGTCACCTTCGGCGGCACCTACCGCCTGGTCGACTTCGTGCTGTCCAACCTGGTCAACGCGGACGTGCTGCGCATCTGCGTGCTGACCCAGTACAAGTCGCACTCGCTGGACCGGCACATCACCACCACCTGGCGGATGTCCAGCCTGCTCGGCAACTACGTCACCCCGGTCCCGGCGCAGCAGCGGCTCGGCCCGCGCTGGTACCTGGGCAGCGCCGACGCCATCCTGCAGTCCCTCAACCTGGTCCACGACGAACAGCCCGACTACGTCGCGGTGTTCGGCGCCGACCACGTCTACCGCATGGACCCCCGGCAGATGCTCCAGCAGCACATCGAGGGCGGCGCCGGGGTCACGGTCGCGGGCATCCGCGTTCCGCGCGCGGAGTCCTCGGCGTTCGGGGTGATCACCCCGGCCTCGGACGGGCAGACGATAGAGACCTTCCTGGAGAAGCCCGCCGACCCGCCGGGCCTGCCGGACGCCCCGGACTGCGTCTTCGCCTCCATGGGCAACTACATCTTCACCACCAAGGCCCTGGTGGAGGCGCTGCACCGGGATGCCGAGGACGACGACTCGGTGCACGACATGGGCGGCTCGATCCTGCCCCAGCTGACCGCCCGCGGCGAGGCCCAGCTCTACGACTTCGCCGCCAACCACGTCCCCGGCGAGACCAGCCGCGACCGCGGCTACTGGCGGGACGTCGGCACCCTCGACGCGTACTACGACGCCCACATGGACCTGATCGCCGAGCGGCCCGCCTTCAACCTCTTCAACCGCAGCTGGCCCATCTACACCCACTCGTACCAGCTCTCCCCGGCCCGCTTCAACGCCGGCGGCATGGCGAGCGAGTCCATCATCAGCGCGGGCTGCCTGATCCGGGGCCAGGTCACCCGGTCGGTGCTGTCCCCGGGGGTGCGGGTCGACCCGGGTGCCGTGGTCCAGGGGTCGGTGCTGCACGACAACGTCGTGGTGGGCCGGGGCGCGGTGGTGCGCGGCGCGGTCCTGGACAAGAACGTCGAGGTCCCGCCGGGCGCGACGATAGGCGTCAACCCGGACCGGGACAGCGAGCTGTACACCGTCTCCAAGGGCGGGGTCATCGCCCTCGGGAAGGGCCAGATCGTCTCGTAGCCCTCGCGCGCACGCCAACTCGGGCGCGACGCGCTGCGAGTGAATAACCCTCATTTGCCGGACTTTGGGCCACTCTCCCCTCACGATGCAGACAGCAATGTCGAACTTCGGAGGTCATCCGACATGAGAGGGACGAGAGAGGCCAGTGGTATGTCACATACCACCGCGGCTCTCCGGTGCACCCGGCTCTGCCTCGCCGCCGTGCTGACAGCGTCCGCGCTGCTCACCGCCCCCGCCGCGGAGGCCGCCGAACCGGCCGGCGGCAGCCTCGCCGACCTGGTGAACCCGTTCATCGGCAGTCAGGACGACGGCAACACGTTCCCCGGCGCGGCCGTGCCCTTCGGCATGGTGCAGCTCTCCCCGGACACCGGGCACAGCACCGGCTACGACTACGCCCAGCACCGGATCCGCGGCTTCTCCCTGGTCCACCTCTCCGGCGTCGGCTGCGCCATCGGCGGCGACCTGCCCGTGCTGCCCACCACCGGCGACGTCACGCAGACGGACTACGCCAGGTACGCCGCCGGGTTCGACCACGCCGACGAGACGGCGAGCCCCGGCTACTACCGTGTCGGCCTCGACTCGGGCGTGACGGCGGAACTGACCGCGACCGCCCGCACCGGCGTCCAGCGCTACACCTTCCCGGCCACCGGCAAGGCCAACGTCCTGCTCAACGCGCACCAGGCGCTGCACAAGCCGGCCGGCAGCGAGATCGAGATCCTCGACGACCACACCGTCCGCACGCGGATCACCGGCCACGGCTTCTGCCGCGAGACCGCCCCCTACACCGTCTACACGGTCACCCGCTTCAGCCGTCCCTTCACCGCGTACGGCACCTGGAACGGCACCGCGGTCACCCCCGGCGCCCGCACCGGGGCCGACGGCGCCTACGTCCGCTTCGACACCACCCGGGACCGTACGGTCGAGGCGACCACCGCCCTGTCATACGTCGACGCGCACGGCGCCGAGGCCAATCTGCGCGCCGAGGGCGGCCGTTCGTTCGACGCGGTACGACGGGCGGCCCGGGACGCCTGGGAGCGGCGGCTCGCCGGCATCCGGGTCCAGGGCGGCTCGCCGGCCCTGCGCCGCACCTTCTACTCGTCCCTGTACCGCACCTTTCTCGCGCCCAACGTCGGGGAGGACGCCGACGGACGCTACACCGGCTGGGACCGCCGGATCCACCGCGCCCAGGGGTTCACCTACTACCAGAACTGGTCGCTCTGGGACACCTACCGCACCCAGGCCCAGGCCCTCGCCCTGCTCGCCCCGCGCGAGGCCCGCGACATGGCCCTGTCGGTGCTGAGGATCGCCGAGGAGGGCGGCTGGCTGCCCAAGTGGGGCTACGGCACGGTCGAGACGAACATCATGACCGGCGACCCGGTCACCCCGTTCCTGACCACCGCCTACCAGCTGGGCCTGCTCAAGGGCCACGAGGAGCAGGCCTACCGGGCGCTGCGGCAGAACGCCGACGGCGTGCCGCCGGCCGCCAACGCCGGGGTCGGCCGCGAGGCCAACGCCGAGTACCTCGCCGACGGCTACGCGCCGTACCTCAAGGGCCGCCCGCACACCAAGGTGGGCGACTCCGACTACGACCACGGCGCCTCCGTCACCCTGGAGTACGCGCTGTCGGACGCGATGCTCGGGCAGATGGCCCGGGACCTCGGCCATGTCGAGGACGCGGCCCGCTACGCCACCCGGGCGCAGAACTACCGCAACGTCTTCGACCCCTCCACCGGCTTCTTCCGCGCCCGCGACGCCTCCGGCGCCTTCACCGGCGACCCCGACCCGGCCCGCGGCATCGGCTTCCACGAGGGCACCGCCTGGCAGTACCAGTGGCTCGTCCCGCAGGACCTGCCCGGCGTGATCTCCCTGATCGGCGGCGAGCGCGCCACCAACGCACGGCTCGACTCCTTCTTCGCCTACGACAGGCTGCTCGCCGACCCGGCGAAGACCGCGCGGGACGTGTGGGTGCACGGCAACGCGTACACCTACTACAACGCGGCCGTCTACAACCCCATGAACGAGCCCGACCTGATCGCCCCGTACACCTACCTCTCCACCGGCCAGCCCTGGAAGACCACCGACGTGGTGCACGCGGCGCTGACCCTGTTCACCGACGGCCCGACCGGGATGACCGGCAACGACGACCTCGGCACCATGTCCGCCTGGAACGTGCTGTCGTCGCTCGGCCTCTTCCCGGTGCAGCCCGGCTACGGCACCTGGGGCCTGTCCACGCCCGTCTTCGACCGAGCCGACGTCCGCCTCGACCGGCACTTCTGGCCGAGCGGTGGGTTCACGGTGACCGCGCCGGGGACCTCCGCCGGCCACCGGTACATCCAGCGGGCCCGCACCGACGGCACCGACTACGGCCGCACGTATCTGACGACCGGGGCGCTGCGCTCCCTGCGCTCGCTGGCGTTCACGGTCGGCCCGCGCCCGTCAGAGTGGGGTACGTCACCCGAGGCGGGACCACCGGCGCTGAAGTGACCTCAGGTGCCGCAGGAGTCCCGCCTCTTTCGGAGGAGGCGGGACTTAATCTGCTGTTAACTGAGCGTAGCGTGATCGTACTTGACCGTAATCATGAGTCGGCGTTTGACTGCTGATCCACCCTCCGTCAACGCGAGGCACCCTTTTCGATGACTGCGACTGCTGACCTGCTCGCCCCGCTCGATCTGGCCTTCTGGAACATCGAGTCCGAACAGCACCCGATGCACCTCGGCGCGCTGGGCGTCTTCTCGGCGCACTCGCCGACCGCCGGCGCGCACGCCGCCGACCTGCTCGCGGCCCGGGCTGCCGCGGTCCCCGGACTGCGGATGCGCATCAGAGACGTCTGGCAGCCGCTCGCGTTCGGCGGTGCCGCCCGCGAGACCGACCCGGACTTCGACCCCCTCAACCACGTCCGGCTGCACGCCCCGACCGCCGACTTCCACGCCGTCGCCGGCCGGCTGATGGAGCGTCCGCTGGAGCGCGGCAGGCCGCCGTGGGAGGCGCACGTGCTGCCCGGCGAGGACGGGGTGTCCTTCGCGGTGCTGTTCAAGTTCCACCACGCCCTCGCCGACGGGCTGCGCGCCCTCAAGCTGGCGGCGGGCGTCATGGACCCGCTCGACCTGCCGGTGCGCGCCCCCCGCTCGATCGAGCCGCCGCGCCCCATGCTGGCCCTGCCCGACGTGCGCAGGCTCCCCGAGCTGGTGCGCGGCGCCCTCTCCGACGTGGGCCGGGCCCTCGACATCGGTGCCTCCGTCGCGCTGTCCGCCCTCGGGGTGAGCTCGTCGGCCGCGCTGAGGTCCGAGCCCACCGGTACCCGCAGCATCGCCGGGGTCGACCTCGACATCGACGACGTGCACCGGGTCCGCAAGGCCGTCGGCGGCACCGTCAACGACGTCCTGATCGCCGTCGTCGCCGGCGCCCTGCGGCGCTGGCTGGACGAGCGCGGCGACGGCACCGAGGGCGTCGCCCCGCGCGCCCTGATCCCGGTCTCCAGGCGCCGCCCGCGCACCGCGGCCCCCCAGGGCAACCGGCTCTCCGGGTACCTGATACGGCTTCCGGTCGACAACCCCGACCCGCTCGCCCGCCTCGACCGCGTCCGCACGGCGATGGTCCGCAACAAGGACGCCGGCCCCAACCGGGGCGCCGGTGCCGTCGCCCTGCTGGCCGACCACGTGCCCGCGCTCGGGCACCGGCTCGGCGGCCCGCTCGTCGGCCAGGCCGCCCGGCTCTGGTTCGACATCCTGGTCACCAGCGTTCCGCTGCCGGGCGTCGGCCTGTGCCTCGGCGGCCACCCGCTCACGGCCGTCTACCCGCTGGCCCCGCTCGCGCCCGGCCAGTCCCTGGCGGTCGCCATCTCCACCTACCGCAACCGTGTCCACTACGGCCTGGTCGCCGACGCGAGCGCCGTCCCCGACCTCGACGTGCTGGCCCGCGCGGTCACCGACGAGGTGGTCTCGCTGATCGCGGTCTGCGATCCGTGATCCGGCCGGGTTTGGAGGTAATGCCCGGCGCTCCGTAAAATTCCGGGTTCGAAAGCGGGCGCGAGTCGGAGCGCCGCTGGTGGATCACGGAAACGGCAGCGCGATGACGGTGACACAGGACGGCCCGGCGGCCGAGGAAGCGGTGCGGGCCGCGGACGAGGCCGTGGACGGAGCCGTGGTCCACGGCCCCGGCATCGACCCCGAGCGGCTCGCCGTCTGCCTCGGCGTGCTCGCGGAGCTGGACGAGCTGGAGGTCGACCACCCGGACGCCATCGCGGTGCGCCGGGCCACGGCCGGCGTCTACCGCACGGTCAAGCAGCGCCGCCGCCAGGAGCGCCGGGCCGCCAAGACCGCCCACGACAAGGCGGTCACCGAGGCCACCGCGACCGGGTCCGCGCAGCGCATCGACGACGAGACCGAGGGCCTGCTGCCCTCCTCCCGGACCGAGGAGGGCAGGGTCGCGGGGATACTCCAGCGCCCGCGCTCCTGCTACACCTGCAAGGCCCGCTACGTCGAGGTCGACTACTTCTACCACCAGCTCTGTCCGGACTGCGCCGAGCTGAACCGCGCCAAGCGCGACGCCCGCGCCGACCTGACCGGCAAGCGTGCCCTGCTCACCGGCGGCCGCGCCAAGATCGGCATGTACATCGCGCTGCGGCTGCTGCGGGACGGCGCCCACACGACGATCACCACGCGCTTCCCGAAGGACGCCATCCGCCGGTTCAAGGCGATGGAGGACTCGGCGGACTGGCTGCACCGGCTGGAGGTCGTCGGCGTCGACCTGCGCGACCCCGCGCAGGCCGTCGCCCTCGCGGAACGGGTCGGTGCGGCCGGCCCGCTCGACATCCTGATCAACAACGCGACCCAGACGGTACGCCGGCTGCCGTCCGCGTACGCGGCCCTGGTCGAGGGCGAGAGCGCCCCGCTGCCCGCCGGTGAGCTCCCCGCCCACCAGGTCATCGGCGCCTTCAACTCGGGCGCGGTCGACGGCCTCGCCGCGCTGCCGCTGGGCACCAGCGGCCTGGACGCGCAGCAGGTCGCCGACCTCGCCCTCGTCGCGGGCAACGCCAGCGTGGCCCGGCACCTGGACGGCACCGCCATCGACGCCGGTGGCCTCGTCCCGGACGTCGTGGACACCAACACCTGGGTGCAGACCATCGACCAGATCTCGCCGATCGAGCTGCTCGAGACCCAGCTCTGCAACTACACCTCGCCGTTCATCCTGATCAGCGCGCTCCGGCCGGCCATGGCCGCGGCCGCGAAGCGGGCGGCACGCGGCCGGGCCTACGTGGTCAACGTCTCGGCGATGGAGGGCGTCTTCGGCCGCGGCTACAAGGGCGCCGGGCACCCCAACACCAACGCCGCCAAGGCCGCCATGAACATGGTCACGCGGACCAGCGCGACGGAGATGTTCGAGACCGACGGCATCCTCATGACCTCCGTCGACACGGGCTGGATCACCGACGAGCGCCCGCACTACGACAAGCTGCGCCTGGCCGAGGCCGGCTTCCACGCGCCGCTCGACCTGGTCGACGGGGCCGCCCGCGTCTACGACCCGATCGTGCGGGGCGAGACGGGCGACGACGTGTACGGGGTCTTCCTGAAGGACTACGCGCCCGGCAAGTGGTGAGCTCGGCCTGGTCGGGCGGGTGCGGGTGTGCGGGGGGCTGGTCGCGCAGGTCCTCCCCGGCCTTCGGCCGGGGGTACCCGCAGCGCCCCTTCAGGTAGGGACACGCGCCGCTCGTACCCTCGTACCGCCGTCCACCACCAGGTCCGCCCCCGTCACCCACTCCGCCGCGTCCGAGGCCAGCCACAGCACCGCGGCCGCCACGTCCTCCGGCTCCCCGATCCGCCCCAGGGGCAGCCCGGCGGCGATCTCCTGCTCGCGCGGCTCCCACATGAAGCGGGCCATCTCCGTGCGTACCAGGCCGGGGGAGACCGAGTTGACGCGTACCCGGGGTGCCAGTTCGCCCGCCAGCTGCTGGGTGAGGTGGAGCAGCGCCGCCTTGCTGGTGCCGTACGCGCCCACGTGGGGGCCGACATGGGCCGCGCCCTCCGTGCAGATGTTGATCACGGAGCCGCCGTGCTCCCGCATCCAGCCGCGCCACGCGCACTGCGTGAGCCGCAGCGGGGCCTCCACGTTGACCGTGAACGCCTCCCGCCACAGGCCCAGGTCGGCATCCATGAGCGGGCCGTACGGGCGGTTGGTCGCCGCGTTGTTGACAAGGACGTCCAGCCGCCCGAACTCGGTCAGCGCCAGCCGGGTCAGCTCCCGGGCGTGCTCCGGCTCGCCGACGCTGCCGGCCAGTCCGACCCCGCCCAGCCCGGCCGCCGTACGCCGCACCTCGTCCGGGTCCCGGGCGCTCACGCACACCAGCGCACCGGCCGCCGCGAGCGCCTCGGCGACCGCGCGCCCGATCCCACGGGTGCCGCCGGTGACGACGGCCGCCCGGCCCCGGAGCCCGTACGACGGCCCGTACGATGACGTCATCGCCGTACCGTCTCATGACGGGACGTCAGTCGACAGCCCCCAGGCGGGAGTTGCTGGCCGCGACCAGTTCCAGGACGGTCCGCCAGTCCTCCAGGACGCCCGCGTCGAAGCCCGCGGTGCGGCTCTCCTCGTCCGCCTGGCGCAGGCGCAGCACGTCGTCGGCGCCGGCGGTGCGGTCCCCGCGGACGAGGTGGTAGACGCGCTCCCCGAGCAGGTGGCGGACCGCGTGCGCGGCGCCGTCGGCGGGGCCGAGCAGCTCCCCGATGCCGTGCACCAGGCCTGCCACCTGGAGCTCCTTGTCGGCGGGGCGCCTGCGGCGCAGCAGCGCCGCGGCACGCAGTGCGCGCTGGTGCCGGCAGGCGTACAGCAGATCCATCAGCTCCTCGACGCTGCGCAGCTCCATGCGTCAGTCCTTCCGCGAGACAGCCGTTGTCCTGCGCCATCGCATCATGCCGAGTTTTCGACCCGGCCAACGCAACCTGAACTGCACAGCCTGTTGCGGCCGCGGGCCGCCGCGGTCGGTCGGGTGCCGACCTTTTGGAATCCATGTTCGAATTCAAGGATTGGGCCGGTGGGCCGTAAACAGGGCATGATGTTACGAACAGGTTCATTTCGGGATCGCTGAATTGCGGAGCGACTCGCGATAGTTACACCTTGTTTGCACTCCCTATCGAGCGGACCCCCGCTCATTTGGTTAATCTATAGGGGACGGACAGCACCAAGGGGTCCCACCCACACCCACGGTCCGTCCCGGGGACAAGCCGGTCGACAACGGCCTGCTCTCTTGTGAGTTACCGGCGCCACCGCGTCCGAACCGGCCTTTGACCCAGACCCGAGCGGGCGCCGAGCACCGGAACGCAGACTGTCCGGTACCGCCCCGAGGGTGACCGACACAGAAGGAGTGCGCGGTGACACCTGACAAGACGAATCGCGAGCAGCGCCCCAAGGAACGCACGGAGCGCGCGGGCAGCAGGCCCGGACAACTCGGCAGCCTCGACGTGTGGGCCCGGTCCGCCCCGATCCGCCTCGCCGGCTACGAGGAGGATCTCGCCGAGCCCCACATCCTGCCCAGCGTGGACTGACCGGCCGGTCAGTCCCGTCGCGATCGCCGACGCGCATGGGCGTGCGAGACTCACGCCCATGCTGATCAGAGAAGCCACCGCGGACGACTGGCCGCAGATCTGGCCCTTCTGGCACCGGATCGTCGCCGCCGCCGAGACCTACGGCTGGGACCCCGACACCCCGGAGCAGGCGGCCCGCGCCCTGTGGATGAGCCCGGCGAAACGGGTCTACGTCGCCGAGGACCCCACCGGAGCCGTCGTCGGCTCCGCCTACCTGACCCCCAACTACGGGGGGCCCGCCGCACGGGTCGCCAACGCCGGCTTCATGGTCGACCCGGACCGCGGCGGCCAGGGCATCGGACGCGCCCTCGCCGAGCACGTCCTCGCCGAGGCCCGGGCGCACGGCTACCGGGCGATGGTCTTCAACGCCGTCGTCGAGACCAACCCCGCCGTGGCCCTGTGGACCTCCCTCGGCTTCACGATCCTCGGCACGGTCCCGCAGGCCTTCGACCACCCGAAGCACGGACCGGTCGGCCTGCACGTCATGTACCGCGCCCTGTGACCCGGCCGGCCTGCGCCCCGGCGTCCTAGCCCACCAGTGCCTCGGAGACGTGCCACAGCCGCGCCGCGCTGTCCCGGTCCAGGGCGTACGGCGCGACCCCGCCGACGGCACCTGCCCGCCCGGTGACCGGCCTGGCCTCCGCGCAGTCCTCGAAGTAGCGGCCGCTGACCCCCGCCACGGACGGCGACGCGGCCAGCAGCACCGAGGTGGCGGCGCCCTGCTCCGCCGTCTTCTGCGGCGGCAGGGCGAGTTCGCCCGACGCGATGAACTCCTCGACCTGCTTCATGTCCACGTGCCGGGCCAGGTTGGTGTCGGCGATGTTGCCCGGCATCAGGGCGTTGGCCGTGATGCCGTCGTCGGCCCAGCGTTCGGCCGCGGCGACGGCGAACAGGATGTTGGCGCTCTTCGACTGGCCGTAGGAGGTCCACGGGTCGTAGGGGCGGAACCGGTAGTCCAGGTCGTCGAAGACGACGGGGGAGAAGAGGTGGCCGGTGGAGCTGACCGAGACGATCCGGGCGCCGTCCGCCGCCGCCAGCGCCCGGTGCAGGCCGGTGGTGAGGGCGAAGTGGCCCAGGTGGTTGACGCCGAACTGCTGCTCGTGGCCGTCGGGGGTGCGGGTGACCTCCGCCGGGGCCATCACGCCGGCGTTGTTGACCAGGATGTGCAGCGGGCCCTGCCAGCCGGCCGCGAAGGCCGCGACGGTCGACCGGTCGGCGAGGTCGAGCCGCCGCACGGTCAACTCGCCCGACCCGGCCGGGAGTCCGGCCGCGAGACGGGCCGCCACGCGGTCGCCCGCCGCGGTGTCGCGCACGGCCAGGGTGACGTCGGCGCCGGCCGAGGCGAGCGCGCGGGCCGTCTCCACGCCGATTCCGGAACTGGCTCCGGTCACCACGGCCCGGCGGCCGTGCAGGTCGACGCCGTCGACGACCTCGGCGGCGGTGGTGGTGACCCCGAAGGTGCCGGGGGTCTGGGATGCGGACATGAGGGGTGTCTCCTGTGGGTCTGTGGGGGGGTGTGGTGTGACCGGGACGCGTCCCGGCCCGGTCACCTGAGGATCGGCACGATCTCCGAGGGCAAGGGCAGCGTCGGCGGTCAGCCGTCGAGGGTCCCCATGTGCTCCGGTGCGTACCGCTCGCCGGTGACCACGCCGTGCGGGGCGACTGCCTCGATGGCCGCGAGGTCGTCGGCGGTGAGGGTGATCCCGGTGGCGGCGATGTTCTCCTCCAGGTAGCGCCGCCGCTTGGTTCCTCAATTCCATAACTAACTGGATAGATACCCTGACCGTAAGCCGCCTGGTCCGGCATGTCAATAACTGGATAGTTACTTGGTAGGGTGATGGTCATGTCACGGGATTCCAGCGCCACCAAGGCCCGGCTGCTCGACGCCGCCTTCAGCGAGTTCGCCGCGTACGGCATCGCCGGCGCCCGGGTGGACCGGATCGCCGAGGCCGCGGGGGCCAACAAGCGGCTGATCTACGTCTACTTCGGCAACAAGGAACAGCTCTTCGACGAGGTGCTGACCCGGGCGATGACGGCCGGCGCCGAGTCCGTGCCGTTCGACGTCGAGGACCTGCCCGGATACGCCGGAGCGGTCTTCGACCACCTGGTCGCCCGGCCGGACCTGATGCGCCTGCGACTGTGGAAGCTGCTGGAGCGTCCCTCCGCCACCGGACTCGAACAGGACGCCTTCCGGAACAAGGCGGCCCTGGTCGCCCAGGCGCAGCAGCGCGGCGACCTCGACCCGGCCATGGCCCCCGACGACCTCCTGACCCTGGTGCTCGCCGCGGCCCAGGCCTGGTTCTGGGCCGCCGAGGGCGTCGATCCCAAGGAGATCAGCGAGTCCTGGAACGAGGAGCGGCTCGCCCTGCACCGCGCGGCGGTCGTGGAGGCCGCCCGCCGGATGACCGAGCCGAAGGGGGCGTAGCACCCCTCGAGGGGCACTCCACTGCCTGATGCGGGAGGAGCTGCGGGGCCGGCCGCGACGGCGCCGTGCTCGAACGACGGCCCGTCGCGGCGCTCAGCCGACCGGTGCCGTCCGCTGCCAGGGCCGCAGCGTCTCCAGTTGCCGCGCCAGCTCCAGCAGGACCGCCTCCGACCCCGGCCGGCCCACCAGCTGTACGGCGCAGGGCGCGCCCGAGGGCAGCGTGCCGAACGGGACCGACATCGCCGGCCAGCCGGTGAGGTTCCAGGCCGGGGTCAGGGGGGAGTGGTTGGACCCGGCCAGGGCGTTGCGCAGCCAGCCGCGCTCGTGCCAGGGGCCGGCCTTCGGGGCGTGGCGGGCCAGGGCCGGGGTGAGCAGCACGTCGTGCTCGGTGAAGAACGGGGTGAGCCGTGCCCGCAGCCGCTCGCGGGCGTCGCCCGCCTGCACCCCGCGCAGGAAGCGGCGCCCGATGGCCGCGTGCACCCGGGTCCGCCGGGCCAGCAGGGCGGGGTCCAGGCCGGCGGCGTCCACGGCCGTCCCGGCGGTCCAGTGCCGGATCGCGGTGACCCCGATCGACACCGGGTAGGGCGGCTCGGCGCGCCGTACCTCGTGCCCGGTGCCTGCGAGCAGCCCGGCCGCCTCCGTCGCCGCCTTCGTATACGGTCTGCTGACGGTCACGCCCACCAGCGGGCTGCGCAGCGAGACGGCGATCTTCAGCGGGGCGCGCCCGGCGGCGTCCTCGAACTCCTTCTCCGCCAGTACCGAGAGCATCAGCCGGGCGTCCGCCACGGTGGTCGCCAGCGGCCCGTTCTCCGACATGCCGAACCAGTCGCCGTTGCCGATCCCGGCCGGCACCACGCCGAACCCCGGCTTGATGGTGACCAGACCGCAGTTGGCCGCGGGGATGCGCAGCGAGCCCATGCCGTCGTTGCCGAGGGCGATCGGCGCCAGCCCGGCGGCGACCGCGGCCGCGCTGCCGCCCGAGGAGCCGCCCGCACTGCGCCGGGTGTCCCACGGGTTGCGGGTGATGCCGTGGGCTCCCTCGGTGGTGCCGAAGACACACAGCTCGGGCACGTTGGTCAGCCCGATGACCACGGCGCCCGCCGCCCGCAGCCGCGCCACGGTGACGTGGTCCGCGCCGGCGGGCGTGTCCGGCATCGCGGCCGAACCGTCCAGGTGCGCCTCGCCGCGCACCGCCAGGTTGTCCTTCACCGCCAACGGCACCCCGGCGAGGGGGAGTTCGGCGAGGTCGGCACGGGCCTCGATCTCGTCCGCCTCGGCCAGTGCCGCGTCCGCCCGGACCTTGCGGAACGCGCCGATCCGCCCGTCCAGCCGGGCGATCCGCTCCAGGTGCCCGGCGACCACCTCCCGGGGAGTGGCCCGCTTCTCGCGTACGGCGGCGGCGATCTCGGCGGCGGTCCGTCCGGCCCAGTCGGTCACGGGCACTCCTCGGGGTGCGGGAAGGGGGCTTACTCGTCGGTACGAAAGGGCACTCTGCCCGGTCGCGGGGCTCCACGTCGAGAGTCCCGGCTCCCGGTCGCAGGGACCTGATCCGCCGGGGCGCAGCCGTCGGCGACCGCCTTCTCCTCGGGGGTCATCCGATCACTGGGTCAACTCTTGCTCGTGCAGGCCCCATTGACAGGCCTCTGCGCCCGCTCGATCATCAGACATCCGATGAATGGAGCCGCGCAATGAGCATGTCTCCTTGTCCAAGACGTCAGGTCCTGGGGATCGCGGCGGGTGCCGCCGCGGCGGTCGCCCTGCCCCTCGCGGTACCGGCCGAGGCGCACGCCGCCGGGGCGGACGGCACAGGGGCGGACGGCGACCGGGCCGAAGCGGAGTCCGTGTCGTCCTGGGTTCCCGTCCCCGACCCCGTTCCCGTACCGCTCGACTCCCTCTATGACAACGATGGCATCGACACCGCCGCCGCCCGGGGCGGTGACTTCGACGGCTCCGGCTACACGTTCCCGGGCGAGGAACTCCCGGCCGGCCGGGTCGAGGTCGACGGCATCCCCTTCGAGTTCCCGGCGGCCACCGCGGGCGCCAGGAACAACGTCGTCGCGCTCGGCCAGCGCCTGGACCTCCCCAAGGGCCGCTACCTCTCGGCGCTCTTCCTCACCGCCGGCAGCTACGGCAACGCCTCCGGTACGGCCACGGTCCACTACGCCGACGGCACGACCAGCACCGGTGGCCTGAGCGGCGGCGACTGGTACTCGGTGGGCGGGCCCCTGTCGGCGCCGTACCGCTACCAGCCGGACGGCGGCAAGGACGCGCACAGCGTCGGGATCGGCACCTCCGAGGTGTGGATCGACCCGCAGCGCGAGGCCGTCGCCCTCACCCTGCCGGTCACCAACCCGGCGGAGGCCGGCAGGACCGCCCTGCACGTCTTCGCGCTCTCCCTGCAACCCGTCGCCCAGGGGCGGGCGCTGACCCTGCGGGACACGCGGTCGACCAGCTCCCTGCTCGACACCACCGGCGCCCAGAGCGTCGAGGCCACCGTCGTCAACGCGGGCACCGTCGCGATCCTCGCGGGCGACGCGGTGTCCGTACGCGTGGACGTCCCCGGCGCCCGCACCGTCGAGCCCGCCCGCATCCACCGCCTCGACCCCGGCGAACAGGCACGCGTCCGCGTCGGCATCCGCAACCGCACGGGCACCGTGCCCGGCACCGAACAGGACGGCACGGTCACCGTCCACGGCCGCGGCGCGCACGTCGCGTCCAGCCGACGTACGTTGACGCTCGGCACCGCCGACTACGGGCCCACCGAGACCTCGTTGGCCGGCCACCGCGCGCCCTACTGGTTCAACGACGCCAAGTTCGGCATCTTCATCCACTGGGGCGTGTACTCGGTGCCCGCGTGGGCGCCGGTCGGGGTGCAGTACGCCGAGTGGTACTGGGACCAGATGCAGGACCCGGACAACCCGACGTACGCCTACCACCGGGACACCTACGGCGCGGACTTCGCCTACGACGACTTCATCCCGCGCTTCACGGCCGAGAAGTTCGACCCGCGTGCCTGGGTGGAGCTGTTCCGCGACGCCGGTGCCCAGTACCACGTGCTGACCTCCAAGCACCACGAGGGCTTCGCCCTGTGGGACACCAAGGTCTCCGACCGCAACGCCGTCAGGCTCGGCCCGAAACGGGACCTGGTCAAGGAGCTGTTCGAGGCGTCCCGGCGGTACACGCCCGAACTCCACCGCGGCCTCTACTTCTCCATGCCCGAGTGGTTCAACCCGGACAGCCCCTGGATGGGCCACGCCCCACGCAACCCGTACACCCTGGATCCGCTGCCGTACACCGGCTACACCTCCGGCAAGGACTTCGTCCGGGACTACCAGGCCCCGCAGATGCTGGAACTGATCCACGGCTACGACCCGGAGATCATCTGGTGCGACATCGGCGGCGCCAACGACAGCGTCGACGTCCTCGCCGAGTACTTCAACCACGCCAAGAACCGCGCCCGTCCCGTCGACGTGACCGTCAACGACCGCTCGGGGATCGGCTTCCACGACTTCACCACGCCCGAGTACACGACGTACGCGGACACGGTCGTCGCCAAGTGGGAGGCCAGCCGCGGCCTGGACCCCCGCAGCTACGGCTACAACCGGCAGACCCCGGACGACGCCTACATGACCACCGAGGAGGTCGTGCACAGCCTGGTCGACATCGTCTCCAAGAACGGCAACTTCCTCCTGGACATCGGCCCGCGCGCCGACGGCACCATCCCGGAGATCATGCAGACCCGGCTGCGCGAGACGGGCGCCTGGCTCGCCGTCAACGGCGAGGCGATCCACGGCACCACGTACTGGTCGCGCATGCCCCAGCTGGGCGACGACCTCCGCTTCACGGTCCGCCCGGACGAGGCCTTCTACATCCACTCCCTCACCCGGCCGGGCACCAGGCTCACCGTCGAGGCCCCGGTACCGGTCCGCCCCGGCGACAAGGTGACCATGCTCGGCCACGGCCGCCCCCTGACCTGGACGCTCTCCCACGGCGCCCTGGTGGTCGACGTGCCCGAGGCAGCCCGGCGGGCGGGACGGCACGTGTGGGTGTTCAAGATCGACTGGCGCAGGTGAGCCCGGCAGGAGGCCGCCGCGGCTCGCTCTAGGCGCGTGCGGGTGCCGTGCTGCCCCGGACCGTCAGACGCGGCACCGGCACCCGTACCGCCCGGGCCGTGCCGCCGTCCAGCAGGGTGGTCAGCTCCCGTGCGGCCGTGCGGCCGAACTCCGTGCTGTCGCGGGAGAGGGCGGAGAGCCAGGGCTTGACCATGCGGCACAGGGCCGAGTCCTCCCAGGAGACGACGGAGACGTCGGCGGGGACGGTGCAGCCGAGTTCGGCCGCCGCGGCCACGCCGGCCACGGCCATCACGTCGTTGTCGTAGATGAGGGCCGTGGGCGGCGGGGTCGCGCGCAGGACGCCGCGGGTGACGGCCGCGCCCTCGGCGTCGGAGTAGTCGGTGGTGACCGAGTGGACCTCGGACAGGCCGCGCCGGTCGGCCTCGGCGCGCAGGGTGCGGATCCGGCGCTGGGTGTGCGCGAGGCCGGGCAGGCCGGCGATGTGCACGATGCGCCGGTGACCCAGCCGGGTCAGCTCGTCGACAACCGAGGCCATCGCGGCCGCGTCGTCCGCCCAGACCGTGGAGAGTTCAGGGTGGCGTTCGTCGGGGGCACCGCCGATCACCACGGCGGGCAGGCCCAGTTCGTCGAGCAGGTCGGGGCGGGGGTCGTCGGCGCGGGGGTCGACGACCAGGACGCCGTCGACCCGGTGTTCGGCCCACCAGCGGCGGTAGACCGCGCACTCGTCGGCCACGTCCTCCGCCATCTGGAAGAGCAGCCCGAGATGGCGCTCGGCGAGCACCTCCTGGATGCCCGAGACCAGCTGCAGGAAGAAGGAGTCCACGCCCAGCGAGTGCGCGGGGCGGGCGAGGACGAAGCCGACCGTGGCCGCACCCTCGCCGGACAGGGCGCGGGCGGCCGTGCTGGGGCGCCAGCCGAGCTGCTCGGCGACCCGCTGGACCCGGGCCCTGGTCGTCTCGGAGACTCCGGGGCGGCCGTTGAGCGCGAAGGAGACCGCGCTCTCGGAGATCCCGGCGCGGCGCGCGATGTCCTTCATCGTCGGCCGGCGCGCGGGGCTGCGTTTCTCCGCCAACTCACTTCCTCATTCGGTTCGGGACCGCGATCTGCTAATGCGCTTGAGTCGCCACACCCTAAAGCGCATTAGTGATCCGTGGCAATGCGTCCGTAACACCTTTCTGAGCAGGGGTTTTGAGTCACTAATGTCTTTAGCTCCGCCGAATCCATTGACGTGGCGTCAAAACGGCGTGCAAGGTCTGGCGCGGCACCTTCGGCCGACCCCGCTGCAAAGGAGCAACGGACCATGCGCATCTCCCGCAGAGCCTTCGCCCTCGCCGCTGCCGCCGTCCTCGCCCTGCCGCTGAGCGCCTGCGGTTCCGGCGGGGACGACGGCGGCTCCACCGACGCCTCGGGCAAGGTCGAGGGCGACATCACCTTCCAGACCTGGAACCTGCGCGCGAACTTCAAGTCGTACTTCGACGGCCTGGTCGCGGACTTCGAGAAGAAGTACCCCGGCACCCACGTGAAGTGGATCGACCAGCCCGCCGAGGGCTATGCCGACAAGATCAGCGCGGACGCGGCCGGCGGCACCCTCCCCGACGTCGTCAACGTCTCCCCGGACCTGGTCGCCCCGCTCGCCAAGGCGGGCCTCGCCCTCGACCTGGACAAGGCGGCGGCCAAGTACAGGTCCGAGTACCTGGCAGGAGCCTGGGCCAGCCATCGGATACCGGGGACGAGCGGGACGTACGCCTTCCCCTGGTACCTGAACACCGGGCCGCTCTTCTACAACAAGACCCTGTTCAAGCAGGCCGGGCTCGACCCCGAACAGCCGCCGAAGACGTACGACGAACTCTTCGCCGACGCGCTGAAGATGGCGCACCAGAGCGACGGCAAGGTCGCCACCCTCGCCAACGTGCCGACGATCGAGGACTTCGGGCGGTACGGCTCGCAGCTGATGAACAAGGCGGGGAACGGATTCGCCTTCAACGACACCAAGGGCGTCGAACTGCTCACCAGGTACAAGGAGTTGTACGACGCCAAGGCGCTCGACCCGCAGGCCCTGACCGCGACCCCCGAGTCCACCGGCAAGAAGTTCCTCACCGGGGCCGTCGCCATGAACCCCGGCAGCGCCCTCGACCTCGACAACTTCAAGAAGCAGGCGCCGAACCTGTACAAGAACATCGGCATCACCGACCAGATCACCAGCACCGGCCACGTCAACATGTACGTGATGGGCGTGATGGTCAACTCCCGGACCAGGCACACGGCGGCCGCCGTCGCCTTCGCGCACTTCGTGACCGACGCGCAGAACCAGATGTCCTTCGCCAAGAAGGTCGCCATCTTCCCCAGCACCGCCGGCTCCCTCGACGACCCGTACTTCACCAAGGAGGACGGCACTGACGAGACCCGGGTGCGCATCGCCGCCGCCAAGTCGCTGAAGAACGCGGTCAACTACACGCCGGTGCTGTTCAGCGACCAGATGAAGACCGCGCTGCGCAACGAGGTCGCCAAGACGCTGCAGGGCAAGGAGAGCCCCAAGGCGGCCCTCGACAACGCTGTCAGGGCCTGCGACCGGCTGCTCCAGCAGGAGGGCTGAGACCCCGATGGCCGACGTGTCCCGCGTGCGGCGCCAACTGCCCACCAGCCCCTGGCTGTTCGCCGCCCCCGGGCTGCTGGTCGTCGGCGCCTTCGTGCTCTACCCGTTCGTCTCGACGGTGGTCAACTCCTTCACGGACCGCCGCACCCTGATCCCGGGCCGCTTCGTCGGCCTCGCCAACTTCCGCGAGCTGATCCACGACGACATGTTCTGGACCGGCCTGCGCAACAGCATCCTGTACATCGTCGGGGTGGTGCCCGCCCTCGTCGTCCTGCCGCTGCTGCTCGCCCTGCTGGTGCAGAAGAACATCCCCGGCATCACCTTCTTCCGGTCCGCCTTCTACACCCCGGTGGTCGCCTCGGTCGTCGTGGTCGGGCTCGTCTGGGTGTGGCTCCTCGACGAACGCGGCCTGGTCAACTCGCTGCTCGAGACCGTCGGGATCGGCCGGGTCGGCTTCCTCAGCGACCAGTGGCTGCTCCTGCTGAGCGCCATGGCGGTCACGGTCTGGAAGGGCCTCGGCTACTACATGATCATCTATCTGGCGGCGCTCGCCAACGTGCCGCGCGAGCTGCACGAGGCCGCCGCCGTGGACGGCGCCGGAGCGGTCCGCCGCTTCCTCACCGTCACCGTGCCCGCCGTCCGCTCCACCATGGTGCTGGTCGCCGCGCTCTCCTCGGTCGCCGCCTTCAAGACGTTCTCCGAGGTCTACCTGCTGGCGGGCCCGGACGGCGGCCCGGCAGGCGAGGACACCACCCTCGTGATGCTCGTCCAGCGGACCGGCACCGGACTGACCGGAAGGGTCGGCTACGCCTCGGCGCTCTCCGTCGTCGTCTTCGTGGTGACCGTGGCCCTGATGCTCCTCGTGCTGCGCGCCGACCGGAGGGAGCGGACATGACCGTCACCGAGGAACGCGTGCGGACCGTGCCCCGGGCCAAGGAGGCGCGCGTCACCGACGAACACGGCCGCCGCATCCGGATCGGCGAACTCGTCCTGCGCTACGCCCTGCTGCTGCTCGTCCTGGCCGTCACCGTCGGCCCGTTCCTGTGGCAGCTGTCCACCTCGCTCAAGGGCCCGACCGAGGACATCTTCAGCTCGCCGCCCGGCTTCGTGCCGGAACACCCCACCCTGCACAACTACCGGCGGGTCGCCGACACCATCCCCGTCTGGGACTACGCCCTCAACTCCCTGAAGGTCGCGAGCGCCAGCGTCGTCACCAACTGCGTCGGCTCGGCACTCGCTGGGTACGCCCTGGCCCGGCTGCGCTACCGCGGCCGCCGGATCGCCACCCTGGTCTTCATCCTCGCGATGCTCGTCCCGGTGGAGGGCATCATCATCGCCCAGTTCACCACCATGCGCGAACTCGGCCTCAACAACACCCTCATCGGCGTCGTCCTGCCCGGCTCCATCGGCGCCATGAACGTGCTGCTGATGCGCAACGCCTTCCTCAACCTGCCCTACGAGATCGAGGAAGCGGCCTACGTCGACGGCGCCGACGTCTGGCAGCGGTTCCTGCGGATCGCCCTGCCGTCGGTCAGGGGCACCGTCGCCGTCGTCGCGATCTTCGCCTTCATGGGTGCCTGGGACGACTTCCTCTGGCCGCTGATCGTGCTCAGCGACCCCTCCAGGTTCACGCTCACCATCGGCCTCAACTACCTGCACGGCACCTTCGCCAACGACGAACGCCTCGTCGCCGCCGGCACCGTGATCGCCGTGGCCCCGCTCATCGTCCTGTTCGCCTGCCTCCAGCGGTACTTCTTCCGCGGCGTCGGCGAAGGCGCCGTCAAAGGCTGAACACCCCGTTCCCGCAAGGAGACCGCATGCCTCCTGCCGTGCGCTTCGGCGTCAACTACACGCCCAGCGAAGGGTGGTTCCACCACTGGCTCGACTTCGACCTGGACTCGGTGCGCGCCGACCTCGACTCGATCGCCGCGCTGGGACTCGACCACATCCGGGTCTTCCCGCTGTGGCCCTACTTCCAGCCCGACCGCACTTTGATCCGCCCCCGTGCGGTGGAGCAGCTCGTCGCCCTCGCCGACGCGGCTGCGGAGCGCGGTCTTGACGTCAACGTCGACGGCCTCCAGGGACACCTGAGCAGCTTCGACTTCCTGCCCGCCTGGACCCGCACCTGGCACCGGCGCAACCTCTTCACCGACCCGCAGGTCGTCGAGGGCGAGGCCGCCTACCTGCGCACGCTCGCCGCGGCCCTCGCGGACCGGCCCAACTTCATAGGGATGACCATCGGCAACGAGATCAACCAGTTCGCCGCCGGACCGCACCCCGATCCCGACCGGATCGGCGCGGCCGACGCGGCGAAGTGGCTCGTCCGGCTGCTGGCCGCCTGCGCCGAGGGAGCCCCCGGCGGGCTGCACCTGCACGCCTCCTACGACGCCGCCTGGTACCAGGACGACCAGCCCTTCACCCCCGCCCACTCGGCCCGCCTCGGCGCGGTCACCGCCGTGCACTCCTGGGTGTTCGACGGCACCGCCCAGCGGCACGGCCGCACCGCCCCGCAGACCGAGCAGCACGCCGCCTATCTCGTCGAGTTGAGCAAGGCCTGGGCCGAGGACGTCCACCGGCCCGTCTGGCTCCAGGAGGTGGGCGCCCCCGCGCCGCTGATCCCCGCCGAACACGCGGCCGCCTTCGCCGAGGCGACGATCAGCGCCGTCCTGGACTGCCCCGGCCTGTGGGGCGTCACCTGGTGGTGCTCCCACGACGTCAGCCGGAGCCTCGCCGACTTCCCCGAACTCGAATACGGGCTCGGCCTGCTGACCAACGACCGCAAGCCCAAGGACATCGCCCACGTCCTCGCGGCGGTCGAGCCCGCCGCGCCGCGTCCCCGCTCCACGGCGCTCGTCGTGCCCGCCGACCCGGCCCTGCGCTCCCACAACGCCCCCGGCGGACCCGTCTTCGACGCCTGGTTCCGGCTCGCCGCCGACGGCGCCCGCCCCACCACCGTCCTCGACACCCGCGCGGCCGACCGGGACCATCTCACCGCGCGCGGCATCACCGAGGTCGTCACCCCCGAACAGGTTCTCCCCACCCCACAAGGAGGCACCCGCTCGTGAACCCCAGCAGACGCACCGTCCTCATCGCCGCCACCGCGGCGGCCCTCGCACCCACCCCCGCCCTGGCCACCACCCGGAAGGCCACCGCCGCGGCCACCACGGCCACCCCGCCCTACGCGTCCTACTTCTACCCGGACTCCTTCCCTTCCGGCAGCCCGGGCGCCGGCATCACCTGGCGCAGCCTGAAGACCTGGACGGCGGCCGGCGACCCCGACCTCGCCTTCAACGCCGCCTCCGTGCCGCTCGCCACCCGCTTCACCCCGACCCCCGCCAACACCACCGCCCGCTCCGGCCAGGCCCGCATCCAGTCGCTGGTGTCCTTCGGACCGACGTCCGGCAACCCCTCCCAGGGCTCGGCCACCGCCGACTACTACGCCCTCACCCACTGGGCCTACCTCGACGAACTGGTCTTCTGGGGCGGCTCGGCCGGAGAAGGGCTGATCCTCGCCCCGAACGCGCCGATCGTCGACGCGGCCCACCGGCACGGCGTCCCCGTCCTCGGCAACATCTTCCTGCCGCCCACCGCCTACGGCGGCCAGCTCCAGTGGACCCGCGACCTGGTCCAGAAGGACGCCGGCGGCCACTACCCGCTCGCCGCCCAGCTCGTCGCCCTGGCCGCCGCCTACGGCTTCGACGGCTGGTTCGTGAACGCCGAGACAGGCGGCGGCAACACCGCCCTCGGCACCGCCATGCTCGGCTTCGTCACCGAGCTCAAGTCGCTGGCCGCGGTCCGGGGCCAGCGGGTCACCTGGTACGACGCGATGACCGTGAGCGGCACGGTCAGCTGGCAGGGCGCGCTGAACAGCCAGAACCAGGCCTTCTTCCAGGCCGCCGACGACATGTTCGTCGACTTCCGGTGGAGCGCCTCGACCCTCGCCTCCTCGGGCACGAAGGCGGTCCAGCTCGGCCGCAGCCGCTACGAGCTGTGGGCCGGGGTCGACGTCGAGTCCAACGGCTCCGACACCTCCGTGAACTGGGACGCGATGGTCCCGACCGGTTCTGCGCACCTCACGTCCGTCGGCTTCTACCGGCCCGAGTGGACCCGCAACCACCTGCCCGCGAGCCGTACCCCCGGTGACTTCCACGCCGCCGACGACCGCTTCTGGACCGGGCGGTCGCTGGACCCGTCCCGGCCCGACGGCACGGACCCCTGGCGGGCGCCGGCCGTGTCGGTCGCGGACCGCTCGACGGTGACGGCGGTGCCGTTCGCGAGCGTCTTCAACACCGGGCACGGGCTGCGCTGGTACGAGAACGGCGAGGTCGCCTCGGACACGCCCTGGAACCACCTCGGCCTGCAGGACCGGCTCCCGTCCCGGCGCTGGGCGGTCCGGACGTCCGGCACCCGGCCGGCCGTGACCTTCGACTTCGCCGACGCCTGGCGGGGCGGCAGCAGCGTGCTGGTGGACGGTGCCCTGGACCAGCCCGCGGTGCTCGACCTCTACGCGACCCGGCTGCCGATCACGGCACGGACGGTTGTCGAGCTGACGTACCGGACCGACGCTGGGAGCGTGGACGTCGAACTGGCCATCGCCACCGCGGAGCCGGGCGGTGCCGGCGCGGCACCGCCGTACACCTTTGTGCCGGTGGACTCCGGCGACGGCTGGTCGACCGCGACCGTGCCGCTCACCGCACTCTCCGGCACGGTCCACGCCCTCGGTGTCCGCCTCACGGCGACCGCCGGGCCGGTCCGCTGGCGGCTCGGCGGCATCGCCGTACGGGAGGCGGCGAGCACCCCCGCCGCTCCCGCCCGCCCGCGGATCACGGCCGCCGACGGCGGCAACCTGCGCCTCGCGTGGGACGCGGCACCCGGCGCCGTACGGCAGTACACCCTGCACCGCCTCCTCCCCGACGGCACCCGGCGTTTCCTCGGCGCCACCGGCCAGCGGGCCTACTACCTGACCGGCCTCCAGCCGGAGCAGGGCGAGACGACGGGACGGTTCGAAGTGCGTGCCGTAGGGGAGCTGTACACCTCGTCGGATCCCGTCACCGTCACGCACACCTGGTAACCGGTAACCAACAAACGGAGCACCCCACATGCATGACGACCGCAGCCTGGTCGAAGCCCGCCTGAGGCGCGTCCTCGACGAGCGCATCCGCCCCGCCGTGTACCCCGAGTCCGTGCCGCTCGACGTCGCGGTGTGGCACGCGCCCGGCGAGCCCGTGCCGGTCGACGAGGGGCTCGCGGCCGAGCCCGAGCCGATCGCGGTGGGCGCCCGGTGGGGTGCTCCGTGGGGCACCAGCTGGTTCCGGGTGACCGGAACCGTCCCCGAGGAGTGGGCCGGACGGACCGTGGAGGCCCTCCTCGACCTCGGCTTCGACGAGAACATGCCCGGCTTCCAGTGCGAGGGCCTGGTCTACCGCTCCGACGGCACCCCGGTGAAGGGCCTCAACCCGCGCAACCAGTGGGTCCGCGTCGGCGCCCCCGCCGAGGGCGGCGAACAGGTCAGGCTGCACATCGAGGCCGCCTCCAACCCCGTGATCCTCGACTACCACCCGTTCCGGCCCACCTGGCTCGGCGACAAGGACACCGCCGGGCACGAACCGCAGTACACGCTCACCCGGATGGACCTCGCCGTCTTCGACGAGACCGTGTGGCAGCTCGTCATCGACCTGGAGGTGCTCGGCGAGCTGATGGCCGAACTGCCGGCCGACGCACAGCGTCGCCACGAGATCCTGCGCGCGGTCGATCGGGCCCTGGACGCGGTCGACCTCCAGGACGTGAACGGCACGGCGGCCGAGGCCCGTTCCCGTCTCGCCCAGGTCCTCGCCACCCCGGCCGTGCCCTCCGCGCACCGGATCAGCGCGGTCGGGCACGCGCACATCGACTCGGCGTGGCTGTGGCCGCTGCGCGAGACGGTCCGCAAGGTGGCCCGCACCACGGCCAACATGACCGCCCTCGTCGAGGACGAGCCCGACTTCGTGTTCGCCATGTCCCAGGCCCAGCAGTGGGCCTGGGTGAAGGAGCACCGGCCCGAGGTGTGGGCGCGGGTGAAGAAGGCGGTCGCCGAGGGGCGGTTCGTGCCGGCCGGCGGGATGTGGGTGGAGTCGGACACCAACATGCCGGGTTCGGAGGCGATGGCCCGTCAGTTCGTGCACGGCAAGCGGTTCTTCCTCGAGGAGTTCGGGATCGAGAACGACGAGGCGTGGCTGCCCGACACCTTCGGCTTCGCCGCCGGACTTCCGCAGATCATCAGGGCGGCGGGCTCGACCCGCCTCCTCACCCAGAAGATCTCCTGGTCCCAGACGAACAAGTTCCCGCACCACACCTTCCACTGGGAGGGCATCGACGGCACCCGGATCTTCACCCACTTCCCGCCCGTCGACACCTACAACTGCTCCATGAAGGGCAGCGAACTCGCCCACGCGGCCCGCAACTTCAAGGACAAGGGCCGGGCCCGGCACTCCCTCGCACCCACCGGCTGGGGCGACGGAGGCGGCGGCACGACCCGCGAGATGGTCGCCAAGGCGGCCCGGGTACGGAACCTGGAGGGCGCACCGACGGTCGTCTGGGAGACCCCGGGACAGTTCTTCGCCAAGGCCGAGGCCGAGTACCCGGACCCGCCCGTCTGGGTCGGCGAGCTCTACCTCGAACTGCACCGCGCCACCCTCACCAGCCAGGCGAAGACCAAGCAGGGCAACCGGCGCAGCGAACACCTGCTGCGCGAGGCCGAACTGTGGGCGGCGACGGCGGCCGTACGCACCGGATTCAGCTACCCCTACGCGGACTTGGACCGGATCTGGAAGACGGTCCTGCTCCACCAGTTCCACGACATCCTGCCGGGTTCCTCGATCGCCTGGGTGCACCGGGAGGCCAGGGCGACCTACCAGCGGCTCGCGGCCGAACTCACCGGGATCATCGACGCGGCCCAGCGGGCCCTGGCGGGGGAGGGCGACCGGCCGCTGCTGTTCAACGCGGCCCCGCACAGCCGGGGCGGCGTCCCCGCCGGCGGTGCGGCGCGGGAGCAGCCGTCCGGCGAGGTGACCGTGTCGGACCGGCCCGAGGGCGGACACGTCCTCGCCAACGGCCTCCTGCGCGTCGAGATCGACGCCCGCGGCCTCGTCGTGTCCGCGTACGACCTCGACGCCGACCGCGAGACCATCGCCCCCGGCACGGCCGCCAACCTGCTCCAGCTCCACCCGGACTTCCCGAACATGTGGGACGCCTGGGACGTCGACGCCTTCTACCGCAACGCGGTCACGGACCTCACCCAGACCGACGAGCTGACGGCCGGCGCGGACGGCGTCCGGATCGTGCGGTCCTTCGGCTCGTCCCGGGTCACCCAGGTGCTGTCCCTGCAGCCGGGGGAGCGCCGGCTGCTGATCGACACGGAGGTCGACTGGCACGAGACGGAGAAGTTCCTGAAACTGGCCTTCCCCCTGGACGTGCACGCCGAACGGTACGCGTCCGAGACCCAATTCGGTCACTTCCACCGCCCGACCCACACCAACACCTCATGGGAGGCGGCGAAGTTCGAGGCCTGCAACCACCGCTTCGTCCACCTGGAGGAGCCGGGCTGGGGCGTGGCGATCGTCAACGACTCGACCTACGGCCATGACGTCACGCGCAGCGTCCGCACGGACGGCGACCAGGGCACGACCACCACGGTCCGCGCATCCCTGCTGCGCGCCCCCCGCTTCCCCGACCCCGAGACCGACCAGGGCATCCACCGCTTCCGGCACGCCCTGGTGCCGGGCGCGGCAATCGCGGACGCGGTCCGCGAGGGCTGGCGGATCAACCTGGCGGAGCGCCGGGTGACGGGAGCGAACGACGTCGCTCCGCTGGTCACGGTCGACAACGACGCGGTGGTGATCACGGCCGTGAAACTGGCGGACGACGGGAGCGGCGACGTGGTGGTCCGCTTCCACGAGGCGCACGGGGGCAGGGCCCGCGCGACGCTGACGGCGGGGTTCGAGGTCGCGGATGTCACGACGACGGACCTCCTGGAGCGACCGCTCCCCGACGCGCCGCAGCGCGCCGGCAACAGCGTCGAACTGCGCCTGCGCCCGTTCGAGTTGGTGACTTTGCGACTCCGGCGAGCCTGAGCGCCCCCGAAGGGGCGCGGGGCTGTATTCATGTGCGGCTCCGCCGCGTGGGCGCGACCAGCCACGTCGGCGCCGCAGTTGACCGACGGCATTTCGCAGCACTTCCAGCGGAGCGCTTGGCGCAGTGTCGTGACTGCGGGTGCGTGGGGGGCTGGTCGCGCAGTTCCTCCCCCAGCCTTCGGCCGGGGGTACCCCCAGCGCCCCTTCGGGCGCGTCCGCTCAGGTGCCGAGCTGTGCGCGCAGCCACTCCTCCACTTCACCGACATGCGCAGCCGCCGCAGCCCTCGCCGCCTCCGGATCCCGGGCGACGAGGGCGCGGTGGATCGCCGCATGCTCCCGCCGCGTCCTGTCGAACGCCCCCTCCTCCTCGTACCCCCGCCACACCCGGGCCCGGAACGTCCGGGACGACAGACCCTCCAGGATCGCGGCCATCGTGTCGTTCCCGGCGGCCCCCGCGATCACCCGGTGGAACGCGAGGTCGTGCGCGAGGATCTCCTCGGGGTCGTCCGTCGCGTTCATCGCCTTGAGGTGCTTCTCCACCTCGGCCAGCTGATCGGCCGTGATCCGTGCGGCGGCCAGCGCCGTCGCCGTCGACTCGAGGACCCGCCGCACCTCCAGCAGCTCCACCAGCTGCGGCCCGCGGGACAGGTCGGCGACCACACCGAACGTCTCCAGCAGGTCACCCGCCTCCAGCTGGGTGACGTAGATCCCCGATCCGTGCCGGGCCTCAAGGACGCCGAGGACCGTCAGCGCGCGGATCGCCTCGCGCATGGAGCTGCGGGACATGCCCAGCTGGGCGGCGAGGTCCCGTTCCGTCGGCAGCCGCTGGCCCGGCTCCAGGCGGCCCTCCGCGATCATCGCCTTGATGCGCTCGATGGCGCGCTGCGTCACCGTGCCCTTCTGTGGCGCCGTCTCGTCCACACCGCTCCTCCTGTCTCCGGTGCGCCGAAGTCTAACCAGCGAGGTGGTCCGACCACTATGGCTCGTTCGACGGTCCATCTACGGAAAATAAGCGTCCGCGGGGTGTTGAATCCGCCGAGTGGTCTGATAAGTATGCGGGCATCTGCTCGAACACGCTCGATGAGGAGCTGCCAAGATGCCCGGCAGAACACTGAGGAAGCGGAACAGGTCCCGGATCATCGCCGCCACGGCCGTCGCCGTCGGAGCCTCGCTCGCGCTCGCCGCGTGCGGCAGCACCAAGGACACCGGCAGCGACAGCGCCAAAGGCGGCGGTACCGGCAAGGTCGGGGTGATCCTGCCCCTGCTGACCTCGCCGTTCTGGCAGTCGTACAACGACTACGTGCCCAAGATGGCGACGTCCGAGGGCGTGGACGCGCTGAAGACCGTCAACTCCAACAGCGACCCCTCGCAGCAGATCACCGACATCAACAACGAGCTGAACCAGGGCGTGAAGGGGCTGGTCGTCGCCCCGTTGGACAGCGCCGCCATCGAGGCGGGCCTCGACCAGGCCGAGCGCAAGGGCGTGCCCGTGGTCGCCGTGGACGTGGCGCCCGACAAGGGCAAGGTCGCCATGGTCGTACGCGCCGACAACGTCGCCTACGGCGAGAAGGCCTGCGACTACCTCGGCCAGCACGTCACCAGCGGCAAGGTCGTACAGATCATGGGCGACCTGGCCTCGGTCAACGGCCGCGACCGCTCCGAGGCGTTCCGGTCCTGCGTGAAGAAGAAGTACCCGAATCTCAAGGTCCTGGAGATCCCCGCCAAGTGGGAGTCCGACACGGCCGCCTCCCAGCTGGGCACCCTGCTCAACGCCAACCCCGACATCAAGGGCATCTACATGCAGGCCGGCGGCGTCTACCTCGCCCCGACCCTGCAGACCCTGAAGTCCAAGGGCATGCTCAAGACGGCCGGGCAGAGCGGGCACATCGTGATCGTCTCCAACGACGGCATCCCGCAGGAGTTCGACGCCATCCGCAAGGGCCAGATCGACGCGACCGTCTCCCAGCCCGCCGACGCCTACGCCAAGTACGGCATGTACTACATCAAGGCGGCGATGCGGGGGAAGACCTTCAAGCCCGGTCCGACCGACCACGACTCCACGATCGTCAAGCTGCCCAGCGGGATCCTGGAGGACCAGCTCCCGGCGCCCCTGGTCACCAAGGACAACGTGGACGACCCGAAGCTGTGGGGCAACACGGTCAAATGATCACGCCACTCGTTGAGGCCAGGGACGTCGTCAAGCGGTACGGCCCCACCGTCGCCCTCGCCGACGGCCGGCTCACCGTCCTGCCGGGCGAGTCCCACGCCCTCGTCGGCCGCAACGGCGCCGGCAAGTCCACCCTGGTCAACGTCCTCACCGGCCTGCAGGCCCCGGACGAGGGCACGGTCCGCTTCGACGGCGAGCCCGCGCCCGCGCTCGCCGACCGGGACGCCTGGCGGCGCAAGGTGGCCTGCGTCTACCAGAAGCCCACCGTCGTGCCGGAGCTGACGGTCGCCGAGAACCTCTTCATCAACCGGCAGCCCCTGCACCGGGGTTTCATCAGCTGGCGGCGGCTCCGCAGGGAAGCCGCCGCGCTCCTCGACACCTGGGACGTCCGCGTCGACCCCGAGGCGCGCACCGCCGACCTCAAGGTCGAGGACCGGCAGATGGTCGAGATCGCCCGGGCGCTGAGCTTCGGCGCCCGGTTCATCGTCCTCGACGAGCCGACCGCGCAGCTCGACAACCGGGAGATCGAGCGGCTGTTCAGCCGGATGCGGGCGCTCCAGGACTCGGGCGTGACCTTCCTGTTCATCTCGCACCACCTCCAGGAGGTCTACGAGGTCTGCCAGACCGTCACCGTGCTCCGCGACGCCCGCTGGATCGTCACCGCCCCCGTCGCCGAGCTGCCCAGGGCCGCGCTGGTGGAGGCGATGGCCGGGGAGGCCGTGACCCGGCGGGAACAGGCGGCACGGGACGCGGTGCCCGCCGAGGCACCCGTCGTCCTGAGCACCAGCGGGCTCACCGCGGAGTCGTACGACGGCATCGACCTCACCGTACGCAGCGGCGAGGTCGTCGGCCTGGCCGGCACCAGCGGCAGTGGCAAGATCGAACTCGCCGAGACCATCGCCGGGCTGCGCACCCCCACCGCCGGGACCGCGCAACTGGAAGGCAGGGGGCTGCCGTTCGGAGACGTGCGGGCCGCGCTCCGGGCGGGCGTCGGCTTCGTGCCCCGTGACCGGCACGACCAGGGGCTCGTGGCCGGCATGAGCATCGGTGACAACGCGACCATGACCGTCCTCGACCGGCTCGGCCGCGGCGGGTTCGTCGGTACCGACCGCAAACGGGGCTTCGCCGCCGGGCTGATCGAGCGCCTCGACATCCATGCCGAGGGCCCCGACCAGCCCGTCTCCGACCTGTCCGGCGGCAACGCGCAGAAGGTCGTCATGGCCCGCGCCCTCGCCTCGCAGCCGCGGCTGCTGGTCCTGGTCAACCCCACCGCGGGCGTCGACGTGAAGTCGAAGGAGTCGCTGCTGGCCCGCGTGGACAGCGCCCGTGAGGACGGCACCGCCGTGCTGGTCGTCTCCGACGAACTCGACGACCTGCGCCGCTGCGACCGCGTCCTCGTCCTCTTCCACGGCCGGACCGTCGCCGAACACCCGGCCGGCTGGCACGACCACGAGCTGATCGCCTCCATAGAAGGAGTGGACTCCATGCCCGAAGGAGTGGACCATGGCTGAGACCAAGGCCCCGCCGCTCACCCCGGTGCGCTCCCCGGACCCGCGCACGGCCCGCACGGTCATCCTGCGCCGGGCCCGTGAACTCGCCCTCGTGCCAGCCCTGTTGCTCCTCATGGTGCTCGGCGCGGTGGTCAACGACTCGTTCCTCACCGAGCGCAACCTGATCTCCATCCTCGGCGCCTCCGCCGCCCTCGCGATGGTGGTGCTCGCCGAGTCGCTGGTCCTGATCACCGGCAAGTTCGACCTCTCCCTGGAGTCGGTCGTCGGCATCGCCCCGGCCGTCGGCGCCCTCCTCGTCCTGCCGTCGGCCGAGTCCGGCTGGGGCACGGAGTTCCCGGCCGCCCTCGCCATGGTGGCGATCCTGGTCGTCGGCGCGGCGGTCGGCGCCTTCAACGGCATCCTGGTCGTCAAGTTCAAGCTCAACGCGTTCATCGTGACGCTGGCGATGCTGATCGTGCTGCGCGGTGTGCTGGTCGGCGCCACCAAGGGCAAGACTCTCTTCGGGATGCCCGACAGCTTCTTCACCCTGGCCACCACCACGTTCCTCAGCGTCCCCATGTCGGTGTGGCTGGCCGCGGTCGCCTTCGCGGTCACCGGCCTGGTGCTGAAGTACCACCGGGTCGGCCGCGCCCTGTACGCCATCGGCGGCAACGCCGACGCGGCCCGCGCCGCCGGTATCCGCGTCGACCGGGTGATGCTCGGGGTGTTCGTGGTGGCCGGTGTCCTCGCCTCCGTCGGCGGCATCATGCAGACCGGGTACGTGGGCGCGATCAGCGCCAACCAGGGCAACAACATGATCTTCACGGTCTTCGCCGCGGCGGTGATCGGCGGCATCAGCCTGGACGGCGGCAAGGGCACCATGTTCGGCGCCCTGACCGGCGTACTCCTCCTGGGCGTCGTGCAGAACCTGCTCACCCTGGCGCAGGTGCCGTCGTTCTGGATCCAGGCCATCTACGGGGGCATCATCCTCGTCGCGCTCATGATCGCCCGTGTCACCACAGGACGGGCCCAGGACTGACCGGCCCGCGTCCCGAACTCCCCCCGACGGAAAGGCAATCCGTGTCCCCGAGCCCCGCCCGCATCACCGCGGTCGACACCTACGACATCCGCTTCCCCACCTCGCGCGAGCTCGACGGCTCCGACGCGATGAACCCGGACCCCGACTACTCGGCGGCCTACGTCGTGCTGAGCACCGACGCGGGCGACGGGCACGAGGGGCACGGGTTCACGTTCACCATCGGGCGGGGCAACGACGTCCAGGTCGCCGCGATCGACGCGCTGCGGAACCATGTGCTCGGCCGCCCGGTCGACGAGGTCTGCGACGACCCCGGATCCGTCTACCGGGACCTGATCGGCGACAGCCAGCTGCGCTGGCTCGGCCCCGAGAAGGGTGTGATGCACATGGCGATCGGCGCGGTCGTCAACGCCGTCTGGGACCTCGCCGCCCGCCGCGCCGGCAAGCCGCTGTGGCAGCTGCTCGCCGACGCCGACCCCGAGTGGATCGTCCGGCAGATCGACTTCCGCTACCTCACCGACGCCCTCACCCCCGAGGAGGCCCTGGACATCCTCCAGCGGGGCCGGGAGGGTGACGAGGAGCGGCGGGCCCGCCTCCTCGGCCACGGCTTTCCCGCCTACACCACGTCGGCCGGCTGGCTCGGCTACGACGACGAGAAGCTCACCCGGCTGGCCGCCCAGGCGGTCGCCGACGGGTTCCGGCAGATCAAGCTCAAGGTCGGCGCCGACCTCGACGACGACATCAGACGCTGCCGGGTCGCCCGCCAGGTCGTCGGCCCGGACATCCGCATGGCCATCGACGCCAACCAGCGCTGGAACGTCGACGAGGCGATCCGCTGGACCAAGGCCCTCGCCGAGTTCGACCCGTACTGGATCGAGGAGCCCACCAGCCCCGACGACATCCTCGGCCACGCGGCGATCCGCCGCGCCGTCGCCCCGGTGAAGGTGGCCACCGGCGAGCACGTACAGAACCGGATCGTCTTCAAGCAGCTGCTCCAGGCCGGTGCCATCGACATCGTCCAGATCGACGCGGCCCGGGTCGCCGGCGTCAACGAGAACCTCGCCGTCCTGCTGCTGGCCGCCAAGTTCGGGGTCCCGGTCTGCCCGCACGCGGGCGGGGTCGGCCTGTGCGAACTCGTCCAGCACCTCTCGATGTACGACTACCTGGCCGTCTCCGGCACCACCGAGGACCGGGTCATCGAGTACGTCGACCACCTGCACGACCACTTCCGCGACCCGGTGGTGATCCGCGAAGGTCATTACGCGGCACCCACCGCACCGGGCTTCTCGGCCGCCCTGCTGCCGGAGTCCGTCGCGGAGTACACCTACCCCGGCGGCACCTTCTGGGCCGCCGACCCCGAAACACAGAAGGGACAGGCGGCATGACCGACTTCGAGGGTCTGAGGGCCCTGGTCACCGGCGGCGCCTCCGGGATCGGGCGGGCCACCGCCGAACTGCTCGCCGCGCGCGGTGCCCAGGTCGCCGTCCTCGACCTCGACCCGTCCGCCGTCGAGAAGCCGCTGCTCGGTTTCCAGGCCGACGTCACCGACGACGCGTCCGTGCGGACGGCCGTGGCGAGCGCCGTGGAAGCACTGGGCGGCCTCGACGTCCTGGTCAACAACGCGGGCATCGGCGCCCAGGGCACGGTCGAGGACAACGACGACGACGAGTGGCGCCGCGTCTTCGACGTCAACGTCCTCGGCATGGTCCGCGCGGCCCGCGCCGCCCTCCCGCACCTGCGCCGCTCCGAGCACGCGGCGATCGTCAACACCTGCTCCATCGCCGCCACCGCCGGCCTGCCGCAGCGCGCCCTGTACAGCGCCACCAAGGGCGCCGTGTACTCCCTGACGCTGGCCATGGCCGCCGACCACGTCCGCGAGGGGGTCCGCGTGAACTGCGTCAACCCCGGCACGGCCGACACCCCGTGGATCGGCCGCCTCCTGGACAGGGCGTCCGACCCGGCCGCCGAGCGCGCCGCCCTGGAGGCCCGGCAGCCCGGCGGGCGCCTGGTCTCGCCCGCCGAGGTCGCCGGCGCCATCGCCTACCTGGCGAGCCCGCTCTCCGGCGCCACCACCGGCACCTCCCTCGCCGTCGACGGCGGCATGCAGGGCCTCAGGCTGCGGCCGGTGGGCCAGTGAACGCCCTCGGCCGCAGCGGCGTCCGGGTCAGCCCGCTGGGCCTCGGCGCCGCCGTGATCGGCAACCTCTACACCGAACTCCCCGACCAGCAGGCGTACGACACCGTCACCGCCGCCTGGCAGCACGGCATCCGCTACTTCGACACCGCCCCGCACTACGGCCTGGGGCTCTCGGAGCGACGGCTGGGCGAGGCCCTGCGCCAGTACGACCGGGACGCCTACACCCTCTCCACCAAGGCCGGCCGCCGCCTGGAACCGGGGCCCGGCGACGGCGACGACCTCGCCCACGGCTTCGCCGTGCCCGACACCCTGCGCCGGGTCTGGGACTTCACCGCCGACGGCATCCGCCGCACCCTGGAGACCAGCCTGGAGCGGCTCGGCCTCGACCGTATCGACGTCGTCTACCTGCACGACCCCGACGACCACGCCGAACAGGCCTTCCGCGAGGGCTACCCGGCCCTGGAGAAGCTGCGCGCCGAGGGTGTCGTGGGCGCGATCGGCGCCGGCATGAACCAGACGGCCATGCTCACCCGGTTCGTCCGCGACACCGACGTCGACGTGGTGCTGTGCGCCGGCCGCTACACCCTCCTCGACCAGAGCGCCCTCACCGACCTGCTTCCGGCCGCCGCGGAACGCGGCACCTCGGTGGTGATCGGCGGGGCCTTCAACTCCGGTCTGCTCGCCGACCCGAAACCCGACGCCACCTACGACTACGCCCAGGTCTCGAACGACTTGCTGTCCCGCGCCCTGCGCCTCAAGGCGCTCGCGGAGGAACACGGGACCACGCTGCGTGCCGCCGCCCTCGCCTTCTGCGCGGCCCACCCGGCCGTGGCGAGCGTCCTGGTCGGGGCCCGCTCGGCGGCCGAGATCGCGGACGGGGCCGAGCAGTTCGCCGCACACGTCCCCGCCGCCTTCTGGCAGGAGCTGCACGCCTCCGGCCTGCTGCCCGCCGACGCCCCCGTACCCACGCTGGACCGGTCATGAGGGTCGCCCTGCACACCAGGGTCCGGGCCGACCGCATCCCCGAGTACGAGGCGGCCCACCGCGAGGTGCCCGCCGAACTCACCGACGCCATCCGGGCCGCCGGCGCCATCTCCTGGACCATCTGGCGATGGGGGTCCCCCCGCGCGAGCGAAGCCGAGCGTGGGGGAGGGACCGACCTCTTCCACGTCCTGGACTGCGCCGACTACGGCCGGCTCCTCGCCGAACTGGAGAAGCTCCCGGTCAACGTGGCCTGGCAGGCCCGGATGGCCGAGCTCCTCGACGTCGTCCACGACTACTCCGAGGCGGGCTCGCAGGCCGGCCTGCCCGTCGTATGGGAGCTGCCATGACGATCGACGCCCACCACCACTTCTGGGACCTCTCGGTACGGGACCAGGACTGGATCGCCGGACCCGAACTCCAGCCGCTCCGGCGGAACTTCACCGTCGAGGACCTCGCACCCGAGGCGGCGGCGGCCGGGGTCACCCGCACGGTCCTCGTGCAGACGGTCACCGTCCCCGAGGAGACCCCCGAGTTCCTCGCCCTCGCCGACGCCCACGACCTGGTCGCCGGAGTCGTCGGATGGACCGACCTGACCCGCCCGGACGTCGCCGACGAACTCGCCCGCCTGCGCGAACTCCCCGGCGGCACCTACCTGAAGGGCATCCGCCACCAGGTCCAGGGCGAACCCGACCCGGAGTGGCTGCTGCGCCCGGACGTCGCCCGGGGCCTGGCCGCGCTCGCGGACGTGGGCCTCGTCTACGACCTCGTCGTCCAGGCCCGCCAGCTCCCGGCCGCCGTCAAGGCCGCCGAGTCCCACCCGGACCTCACCTTCGTCCTCGACCACCTGGGCAAGCCCCCCATCGCGTCCGGCACCCTCGAACCCTGGTCCACCGCCGTCCGCGCCCTCGCCGCCCGGCCCAACACCGTCTGCAAGCTCTCCGGCATGGTCACGGAGGCCGACCCCGCCTCCTGGACCGTCGACGACCTGCGCCCGTACGCCGACGCGGTCCTGGACGCCTTCGGTCCCGGCCGCCTGATGTTCGGCTCGGACTGGCCGGTGTGCGTCCTGGCCGGGACCTACGGCGAAGTCCTCGACGCGGCACACCAGTTGGTCGCCCCGACCGACCACAGCGCCGTCTTCGAGACCACCGCCGCCCGGGTCTACGGCCTCTGAGCCGTCCCCGCCAGCCGGGTCGGCGGCAGGAACTCCCGTACGTACGTCCGCTCCCAGCACGCGCCCGTCTCCCGAAGCTCCCGCCGGCTGGTGTAGCGGTAGCGGAAGAGGCGGGCGCGGACGAAGCGCGGGGGCTCGTCGGGCGGGAAGGGGGAGCGGCGCAGCAGCCGGAGTGTGTCCCGGTCGTTCTCCAGGAGGCGCTCGACCAGACCGCCGAACCAGTCCCCGGCGTACGCGGGGGAGAGGGCGGCGAACCACATCAGCCAGTCCAGGCGGAGGTGGTACGGCGCGAACTGGCGCGGCCAGTGCCGGGGATCGCCCGGTTTCCCCCTGAACTCGTACTCCCGCCAGTCCGATTCCTCGCGCGGGGTGCCGTCCAGCGTGCCCTCGACCACCACCTCGTAGCGGATCCGGCTGACGCTGCCGAACGCGCCGTAGGTGTTGACCAGGTGGAGGGGGTCGAAGGAGCGGTTCATGACCTGGCGGCGGGAGACCATGTTCACCACCGGGCGGTAGCTCAGGAAGAGGAGCAGCGCGGCCACGGCGAGGACGACCACCTCGTACCAGAGCGGAGTGGGGGGTGCCGTGCGGCGGTCCGTGGGGAGGCGGAGCGCCGACACGGCCAGCACGATGGTGATCCAGTTGAGCCAGGAGAAGTTGCCGGAGGCCACCAGCCACAGCTGGGTGAGGATCATCAGGGACGCGGCCGCCGTCGCGACCGGCTGCGGGGTGAACAGCAGGAAGGGGACCAGCAGCTGGGTGACGTGGTTCGCGGCTACCTCCGCCTTGTGCACCGGCCCGGGCAGGTGGTGGAAGAACCAGCTCAGCGGGCCCGGCATCGGCTGGGTCTCGTGGTGGTAGTGGAGGCAGGTGAGCTTGCGCCAGCAGTCGTCCCCGCGCATCTTGATCAGCCCCGCCCCGAACTCCACCCGGAACAGGATCCAGCGCAGCAGGAAGAGCACCACGACCGGCGGGGCCACCTCGTCGTTGCCGAGGAAGACGGCGAGGAAGCCGGTCTCCAGGAGCAGCGACTCCCAGCCGAACGCGTACCAGGTCTGGCCGACGTTGACGATCGAGAGGTACAGCGCCCAGGGGACCAGCCACAGCACCATTGCGGCCCCCAGCGGGAGTTCGGAGTCCGCGCCCGCCAGCAGTGCCGCGGAGACCGCACAGCCCGCCCAGGCGCAGCCCGCGAAGAGACGGTCCGAGTAGCGCAGCTGGAACAGGCTCGGCGCCCGCCGGAAGGGGACGCGGGCGACGTACCTCGGGATCGGCAGCATCCCGCGCTCGCCGAGCAGGGCCCGGAACTGCAGCGCCGCCGTCAGGAACGCGACGAGGTACACGGCAGCCAGAGCCCGCTGGAAGACCAGCCGGCTCACCCAGTACCCGGGGTCGGTGAACCAGTCCACGGCCGTGCGCTCCTGCCTCTCTCCAGTGTGCGGCCCCTGGGACCGCAAGGGTGCCTGTCACCCTGTGTACCGTGCCTCCCCGCTTGCGTAACCCGGGCGGGCGAAACGGACAATAGGAAGAAATTGCCCATGCGGGGTTCCCCTGGCATGGTGGCCCCATGGCTGACCGGGGAGCGAGCGCTCCGTCACTCCCGGACGACTGGCCCGCCCATCTGGACCACCCGATCCTGGCGCTCAACCACATGGGCACCTTCGACTGGGATCTCGACGCCGGCCTGTTCCACATGGACGCTCAGGCGTACGAGGTGTTCGACCTGACCCCCGAGGAGTACGACGGCCGCCCCGAGTCCCTCGCCCTGCGGGTACCCCCGGCCGAGTCCAGCAGGCTGGACGCGGTGGTGTCCCAGGCCATCAAGGACGGCAGCGAGAACTACGGGACCTACTTCCGCATCCGGCGCCGCGACGGCACCCCGCGCTGGACCCACACGCAGGGCCACATCCGGCGCGACGAGACGGGCCGCCCGCGCCGGGTCCTCGGGATCGTCCGGGACGCCACCCAGGAACTGGAGGACAGCGAGGCCCGCAACCTCCGGGACGCCCAGGGGCAGGCACTGCGCCGGCAGACCGGTGTCGTCCAGGCGGTCACCGCCGCGCTCGCCCACGCCAGCAGCGTCCAGGAGGTCATCGACGTCCTCAAGGACACCCACGGCATCCCCAACCTGGGTGCCACCAGCCTGGTGATGGGCCTGGTCGAGGCCGGCCGGATCCGGCTGGTCGCCGAGGGGCCGGCCGGCAGCTTCGTGCCGGGCACCCGGATCACCCGGATAGACGAGCCGTACCCGATGGGCGAGGTGGTGCGGACCCTCGCCCCGCGCTTCATCGAGTCTCCCGAGGAGTTCGCCGAGGGCTACCCGATCCTGTGGCCGCACATCACCGACCTGCGCATCACCTCGGCGGCCTATCTGCCGCTGATCGCCCAGGCCCGCCCGATCGGCGCCATGGGCCTGCTCTACAACGACCGGCTCGGCTTCTCCACCGAGGAACGCGCCGTCCTGGTCGCCCTCGGCAGCAGCATCGCGCAGAGCCTCCAGCGGGCCATGCTCTTCGAACAGGAGAAGGACCTCGCCCAGGGCCTCCAGCAGGCCATGCTGCCGCGCACCATCCCCAGCGTGCCCGGTGCCGACGTCGCCGTCCGCTACCGCTCCGCGGCCGCCGGCGGCTCCCTGGGCCGGGACATCGGCGGCGACTGGTACGACCTCATCCCGCTGCCCGGCGGCCGGGTCGGCGCGGTCATCGGCGACGTCCAGGGCCACGACACGCACGCGGCGGCCGTCATGGGCCAGCTGCGCATCGTGCTGCGCGCCTACGCCGCCGAGGGCCACGCCCCGGCCACCGTGATGGCCCGCGCCTCCGTCTTCCTGGACGAGCTCGACACCGACCGCTTCGCCACCTGCCTGTACGCCGAGGCCGACCTCGCCACCGGCGTCGTCCAGGTGGTCCGTGCCGGACACATCGATCCGCTGGTGCGCACCGACGACGGCGGCTGCCGCCGGGTGCCCGTCGAGGGCGGACTGCCGCTCGGCCTGTCCGCCGAGTTCCACAGCCTGGAGTACCCGGTGTCCACCCTGGAGCTGGACCCCGGCGAGACGCTGCTGCTGTGCACCGACGGGCTCGTCGAACAGCCCGGCAAGGACCTCGGGGACGGCATACGGACGCTTGCCGAGCAGGTCGCCAAGGGGCCGGACGACGTGCGCGAACTCGCCGACCTGCTGATCGAGATCGCCGACGAGCAGGGCGGCGACGACGACGTGGCCCTGCTCCTGCTGCGCCGCCGCGGCTCCGACACCGCGCAGGCCGTCGGCCGCCTCCAGCAGCACGTGGCCTCCGGCGACCCCGAGGCGCTCGCCCTGGCCCGGCACATGGTCCGCGCAGCCGTCCGGGCCTGGGGCGCCGGGGACCGCGCCGACGAGATCGAGCTGGTCGCCGACGAACTGATCACCAACGCCCTGATGCACACCGAGGGCTCCGCGATCGTCACCCTCCGGGTCCTCGTCGGCACCGACCGCCGGCTGCGCGTCGAGGTCGAGGACTCCTCCAGCGCCCTGCCACGCCGCCGCGAGGCCGGCGAGGACGGCGTCTCCGGACGGGGCCTGCTGCTCGTCGACCAGATCGCCGACGCCTGGGGCGTGGAGGCACGCGGCGGCGGCAAGGCGGTCTGGTGCGAGTTCCGCATGCCGGAGAAGGGCGACGGCAGCGCCCCGTAAGAGGCGCTGGGGGCACCCCCGGCGCCTGATGCGGCACTTCCGGCGGACCGCACGCGCAGCGGGTGGCACCCTGGACGCATGCCCGAACTGCCCGAGGTCGAAGCACTCAGGGACTTCCTGACCGAGAACCTGGTCGGCCGCCAGGTCGTGCGCGTGCTGCCGGTCGCCATCAGCGTCCTGAAGACGTACGACCCTCCGGTCGGCGCCTTCGAGGGCAGCGAGGTCGTCGCCGTGCACCGGCACGGCAAGTTCCTGGACATCGAGGGCGACCGCGGACTGCGGTTCGTGACCCACCTGGCCCGCGCCGGCTGGCTCCAGTGGAAGGACCGGCTGCCGGACGGGCTGCCCCGCCCGGGGAAGGGCCCGCTTGCGCTGCGGGCGGCGCTGGAGACGGGCGCGGGGTTCGACCTCACCGAGGCCGGCACCCAGAAGAAGCTGGCCGTGTACGTCGTCCGCGACCCGCAGGACGTCCCCGGTATCGCCCGGCTCGGTCCCGACCCGCTCGCCGCGGACTTCGACGAGGCCCGCCTGGCCGCCCTGCTGGCGCACGAGCGACGGCAGCTCAAGGGCGCCCTGCGCGACCAGAGCCTGATCGCCGGAGTGGGCAACGCCTACAGCGACGAGATCCTGCACGCGGCGAAGATGTCCCCGTTCAAGCTCGCCGCGTCCCTGACACCGGAGGAGACGCACCGGCTGTACGAGGCGCTGCGCACCACCCTCACCGAGGCGGTGGAGCGCTCCCACGGCCTGGCGGCGGGGCGGCTCAAGGCCGAGAAGAAGAGTGGTCTGCGCGTCCACGGGCGGACCGGGGAGCCATGCCCGGTCTGCGGCGACACGATCCGCGAGGTCTCCTTCAGCGACTCCTCGCTGCAGTACTGCCCGACCTGCCAGACCGGTGGCAAGCCGCTCGCGGACCGCCGCATGTCCCGGCTGCTCAGGTAGCCGGCGCTCACTTGGGGTCCAGGGTCACCAGGCGCTGCCCGTCCGCGTTGCGCACCTCGTAGCGTTCGATCTCGTCGGAGTGCATCGAGGAACCGCCCGTCATGGTGCTCACCCGGCCGTCGTGGTCCCGCTCCGCCCAGGTGGTGACGATCTGCTCGGAGCCGTCGTCGCCGACGGCGACCAGGCGGCAGGAGCGCGGCCCGTCCGGGTCCTTGACCTGCAGCTCGATCGTGCTGCCCGAGTCCGTGTCCTCCGACTTCACCTGCGCCCAGATGCCGGAGTGCGCGTCGGTGGCCGCGGTGACCTGGACGGCCGGCGCGGCGTCGTGGCCGACGTAGGCCGCGATGCCGGGGCCCGCGACCGCGAAGACCACCGAGGCGGCCAGGCCGTACAGCAGCTTGCGGCGCTTGGCCCGGTGCCGGGTCGCGACCTCGGCGAGCAGCCGGTCCAGGAGCCGGGGCCCGGGCTGGGCCATGGGGTGCACGAAGCGCGGCGTGGCCCGGCGGTACAGCATCAACTGCCGTGCCGCGGGGCCGAACTCGGTCACGTGTGCCGTGCAGCTGGGGCACTCCATGAGATGGTCCTCGAAGCGGAAGGCCTCCGCCTCGTCCAGCACGCCGAGCGCGTACGCGCCGACGTCGCGATGCCTTTCCAGGGACCTCATGCCGAATCCTCGTGCCGATGGGTGCGGGTGGGGGTTACTCGTTGTTCCTTGCTCCCACCCGTACGCAGTCGGCAGCCGTTTCACTCAAGCCACGTACAGAATCGTAATCAACGGATTCGGAGCGGCCGGGCCCGCGGATTGGTCCTGAATCAAAAAAGATGGATGGCGAGGTGTCCGAGGGGCAGCCCGAGCCGCCAGGCGGGGGTCCACACCTTCGGTCCGTCGTCCTCGCCGAACACCGAACCGCCGCCCGGCACCGCGTCCAGGTCGGGTGCCAGCAGCTCGGTCTCCTCCAGCCAGCGCCAGGCGGCCGTGGCCAGATCCAGGTCCGGTGACGGGCCGCCCGACTCGGCCGTCTCGGCCGTCACCACTGCCATACGTTCGCTGACCCAGTCCTGCCACGGCTGGTCGTACGCCGTGAGCGAAAGCCAGTTCTCCAACTGGGACACGACCCGGATGCCCGACAGTTCGCCGTCCGTGTCGGAGAGGAAGATGGTCAGCGCCAGCGCGTCGCGGCCGGCCCGGAACTCGAAGGACGTCGGTGGCATGAGATCGCCGGTGCGCAGCAGCTCGTCGGCGATGTACTCGGCGTAGAACCAGGCCATCGGGACCGCCAGTTCCCCGCTCCCGGCCCCGTCCGTGCTCTCTTGACCTCTGTGCAGCATCCCGTCCTGCCTTCCTCCGGTGCGCGCGTGGCCCCGACCCCGGGTCCGTCCCTCTCCCGGTGCGGAACACGGATGAAGACAGCTGATTGCTCAAACATGGTCCTCAGCAAGGCGCTTTACCGAGGTTTGACCTGGCTGGCGGTTTCAGTGCAGGTCGGGTGCATAACCGGGCAGAACCCGGCGCAGGGCGCGCAGCGCGTAGTACGCCCGCGACTTCACGGTACCGGGTGGGATCCCGAGGGTCTCGGCTGCTTCCGCCACACTCGCCCCCTGGAAATACACCAGCACCAGGACTTCACGGTGCTCGGGGGTGAGAGTCTTCACAGCCTCACGGACGTCGAGCGTCGCGGCGGCGCGTTCGGCGTGGTCGCCGGCGGCCCGGGTGTTCTCCAGGACGGCGTCGTGCACCTCGGCGGGCCGCGCCTGCCGGGCCCGGCGCGCGTCGATGGCGAGCCGCCGGCCGACCGTCAGCAGCCAGGGCAGCACGGAGTCGAAGTCGTCGGCGCGCAGCGCCTCGGGGTGCTGCCAGGCGCGTACGAGGGTCTCCTGGACGAGGTCCTCGGCCCGCTGCCGGTCCCCGTCGCTGAGCCGGAGCAGCAGCGCGAAGAGCGGTCGGCCGTGCTCGCGCTGGAGCGCCACGAGCTCGTGCTCGGCGGTCGTCGTCCCGTGGGGAAGGGTGGTTCCGGCCGTCATGGCCGTATGGCATCGCAGGGCCCGGCCGGGGGACAGGGGGCATGCCGGGATGTGCGGCGGACGGTCGATCGCGTCGGTGAACGGTGCGACGAACGGTCCTGCACCCCCCGTACCCGACCCGGATGGGTCAATCGGGGCGCCTGAGTTGTTTGCGGCCGCCTCCACCTTCGTACCCATTGATCTGTAAATCGGACAAGGCTTGCGACTCTGGGGTACTCCTGATGATCAATCGCAGACGCCAGGCGGCCCTGGCCCTGACCGCCCTGCTCGCCGCCGCGGCCGCATGCCAGAACCACGCGCGGGAGGAGAGCGCCGCGCCGCCCCCGCAACCGGCACCGGCCGTGCCCGCCACCGGCTTCACCCTCGTCGCTTCGGGTGACGTCATGCCGCTGAACTCCGCCTACGACCACGCGAACTTCGACGCGGGCGGCAACGGCTACGACTTCCGCGCGATGCTCGCCGGCGTCGCACCCGTCGTCTCCCGCGCCGACCTGGCGCTCTGTCACCTGGCGACCGTCACCGGCAAGGACGGCGACCGGCCCGGGCTCACCTCCCCGCCGCAGCTCGCGGAGGCACTGGCCGCCACCGGCTACGACGGCTGTTCCACCGCCTCCGACCGCGCCCTGGACGACGGCGCCGCGGGCATCCAGCGCACCCTCGACGCCCTGGACCGGGTGGGCGTCAGGCACGCCGGCACCGCCCGCACCCAGTCCGAGGCCGGCACCCTCACCCTGATGAACGCGGGCCGCGCCAAGGTGGCCCAGCTCTCCTACACCTACGACGTCAACGGCAACTCCCTGCCGCCCGGCCAGCCCTGGGCGGTCGGCCTCCTCGACGAGAACCGCATCCTCGCCGACGCCCGCGCCGCCCGGCAGGCCGGTGCCGACGTGGTCGTGGTCTCCGTGCACTGGGGCGCCGAGGGCACGGACGCCCCCGACCAGCAGCAGCTCACCCTCGCCAAACGGCTCACCGAGGCCCGCACCGGCGGCCGCCCCGACATCGACCTGATCCTCGGCACCCACGCGCACATCCCGCAGGCCTACGAGAAGGTCAATGGGACCTGGGTGGTCTACGGCCTCGGTGACCAGCTGGCCGGCGAGATGGTCAACAGCCAGGGCCGGCAGGACCCGCGCGGCAACCAGTCCACCCTCGCCCGCTTCACCTTCACCCCTCCCACCACCCCGGGCGGCCGCTGGGAGGTCGCCAAGGCCGAGTTCGTCCCGCAGCTCTACGACGTCGACGCCGGCCGGGTCGTCGACCTCAACGCGGCCATCGACCAGGGGGCCGACTTCACCGCCGCCCGGGACGCCATCCGGGACGTCGTGCTCAGCCGTGGCGCCGCCAAGGACGGGCTGATCATGGGGGAGTAGCGGCGGTCCCCGCACCGGCCGGTCACTCGACGTCGACGTGGTCGAAGGTCACGAGCAGCTGCTTCAGCACCCGCACGCACGCCGTGAGCTCGGCGTCGGTCAGGTCGCCGCCGACCTGCCGGTTCAGGGCGTGCTCGCGGGCGAGGACCGCGGTGATGGTCGCCCGGCCCTCGTCCGTGAGCCGGATCAGGGAGGAGCGCTGGTGCGCCGGGTTGGGGGTGACCTCGGCCCAGCCGCGCGCCACCGCGTCGTTCACCATGCGCTGCACGAACTGCCGGCTCAGCGCCATGATCCGGCCCATCTGGGGCACCGTCATGGGCTCGTACCGGCGCAGCAGGTCCAGCACCGAGCGCACCCCGACCGAGGCGCCCTCGATCTGCTCGCCCTGCTCGACCTTGCGGAAGGCGCGCCGGTAGAGCGGGCCGATCAGATCGAACACCTCGGTGATGCGCTCGCCCAGCTCGTCGGGGGCGAGGGGCCTGTCGATGTCGTTCACCCGGCCATCATGCACCTCCCGTCAACATGACAACCGGGTTGTCAAAGTTTCTCGACGATGACACCTTGGTTGTCATGAATGCTGCTGCGGACGTCCGCTTCTTCCCGTCCTTTGACGGCGACCTCGCCTACCTCGACACCGGCTCCGGCGACCCGGTGGTCCTGCTCCACTCCGGGTACGTCGACCACCGCTTCTGGTACCGGCAGATCCCGGCGCTCGCCGCCGAGTACCGGGTGATCGCCCCGGACGTGCGCGGCCACGGCTTCTCCGCCAACGCGAGCGAGCCGTTCCGCTGGGCCGACGACCTCGCCGCGCTCCTGCGCCACCTCGACGCCGGGCCCGCCGTCCTCGTCGGCGTCTCGATGGGCGGGGTGATCGCCACCGACACCGTGCTGGAACACCCCGAACTGGTCCGCGCGGTGGTCACCTGCGGGGCGGCGACGGGCGACTTCCGGTACACGGACCCCTGGCACACGGAACTCCAGGCCGAGTACGCCCGCACCCTGGGCGCCGGTGACGTCGAGGGCTGGCTCGACGCCTTCGTGAAGGTCGTGGCCGGCGAGCACCGCACCCTCGACGCCGTCGACCCGGAGATCCCGCGCCGGCTGCGGGAACTGGCCCTGCACACGATCTCCAAGCACACGCCCGACGAGCCCGACCGGCTGGTGCGCGTGGCCGCCTCCTGGTCACGGGTGCCGAAGATCGACGTCCCGGTGCTCACGGTCAACGGCGGCCTGGAACCCGCCGACCTGCTCGCCGCCGCGGAGCGCCTGGCCCGCGAGGTCCCGAACGGGCGCGCCGAGATCGTCGAGGGCACCGACCACTACCCGAACCTGGAGAAGCCCGAGGAGTTCAACGCCCTCCTGCTCGGCTTCCTCCGCGGCCTCTAGGGCCTGTCTGACAATTCCCGTCGTCGCCCGGAGGGCGGCCTCGCGGCGTCAGGTGCGTGCTCTCGGTGTGCCGGGCCCTGGCCCACGTACTGGACGTACTTGGGTCAGGGCCCGGTGCGGCGAGAGTGCGTGCATGGCGTCGTGAGGCAGGCGGGAATTGTCAGACAGGCCCTAGGCGGGCCCAGCGCCCCGGCAAAGCGGTCAGCGCCCGGCCAGCCGCGACCTCTTGTACGAGTAGCCGAAGTAGATCACGCACCCGATCACGAACCAGACCGCGAACCGCACCCAGGTCTCCCACTTCAGGAACGTGATCAGCCAGATCGAGAAGACACCACCCAGCGCCGGCACGAACGGCATCCACGGGGTACGGAAGGTGCGCGGCAGCTCCGGCTGCCGGTAGCGCAGCACGATGACCGCCGCGCACACCACCACGAACGCCAGCAGGATGCCGATGTTGGTGAGCTCGGCCGCCTCGCCGATCGGCACGAACCCCGCGAGCAGTGCCGAGGCCACCCCGACGATCCAGGTCACCCGGGTCGGCACGTGCCGCGTCGGGTGCGTCTTCGCGAACCAGCCGGGCAGCAGTCCGTCCCGCGACATCGAGAACCAGACGCGGGTCACACCCAGCATGAACGTGAACATGACGGTCAGGATGCCGATGATCGCGCCCACCGCGATCACGTCGGCGAGACCGCTCAGCCCCACCGACTTGAACGCTGTCGAGAAGCCGCTCTCCGGGTCGATGTCCTTGTAGTTCTGCATGCCCGTCAGGACCAGGCAGGCCGCCACGTACAGCACCATCGAGATCGCCAGCGAGTAGATGATCGCCTTCGGCATGTGCCGCTGGGCGTCCTTCGACTCCTCGGCCGCCGTCGACATCGCGTCGTACCCGAAGACCGCGAAGAACACGGTCGCCGCGCCGGTGAACGCGCTGCTGACGCCGAACGGGAAGAAGGGGTGGTAGTTCGGCGTGCTGATGTGGAACACCCCGACGCCGATCACCAGCAGCACCACCAGCACCTTGAGCACCACCACGAACGTCTCGAAGCGGGCCGCGCTGCGGATGCCGAGGTTGAGCAGATACGCGATGAGGAGACAGAGCAGGGCGGCGAACAGGTCGACCCGGTGGCCGTGGCCGGTGCCGGGCGCGCCGAGCATCCAGTGCGGCAGGTTCGCGCCCATCTCCTCGACCAGGAAGCTGAAGTACCCCGAGATGCCGATCGCGACCACCGCCACGATCGCCGTGTACTCCAGGAGCAGGTCCCAGCCGATGAACCAGCCCGCGAACTCGCCGAGCACCGCGTAGCCGTACGTGTACGCCGACCCCGCCTTCGGGATCAGCCCGGCGAACTCGGCGTACGACAGCGCGGCGCAGGCGCTCGCCACCCCGGCGATGAGGAACGAGACCAGGACGGCGGGCCCGGCCGTCTCGTTGGCGACCGTGCCCGCGAGCGTGAAGATGCCCGCGCCGATGATGCCGCCCACGCCGATCGCGGTGAGCTGCACAAGACCGAGCGACCTGTCGAGCCGGGCGCCCTCGGTGACCTCGGTCTCCTCGATGTGTTCGATGGGTTTGCGACGGAGAATTCCTTCACCCATACGGAGCTTGGCCATGTGCCTCACCTCTTCGCCGATCGCGAACGGCTGACGGCCGATCATGATGGCCCAGGGGCCTCAGGGACGGAAGACGCCACGCACGGTCTCGGCCCAGCCCGGCGTCCAGGTCCGGGCGGCGGTGCGCGGCGGGCGGGTCCCGACGAGATGGGCGCGCAGGGCGGCGAGCGCCGGGTGCGGGTTGGCGGTGGCCCAGAGCAGGGAGTGGGGGTAGAGGGGGGTCGGGTCGAGCAGCGGGATCCGGCGCAGGTCGTGGCCGTCGGGCCAGGTCAGCCTGGTCTGCTCGGTGACCAGGGTCGCCACGGTGCCGGAGGCCGCGAGGGCGTCCTGCAACGCCCCGGAGAAGTTGGCGCCGGAGGAGTCGATGGCGAGTCCGAACTCGGCGGCGAGGTCGGCGTAGTACGCGGCCCACTCGGTGCCCGCCACGATCCCCGGGATCCAGATCCGGTGCCCGGCCAGCTCCGCGGGCGTGACCGAGGCCCGGCCGGCCAGGGCGTGCCCGGGACCGGTGAGCAGCTGGACCGGATCGTCGCACACCCGGACCGCCTCGACACCCCTCGGCAGCGGCCGGCCCGGCATGGCGACCGCCCGGAAGGACGCGTCGATGGCGCCGGAGCGCAGGGCGGTCAGCGCCGACTCCACGTCGAAGAGGGTGACGACGTCCAGGGCGAGGTCCGGGTGCGTCTCGTGGAAGCCGCGCAGCAGCGCTGCCGGGGCGAGCCGGGCGCCGACCACGTCGACCCGCAGCGGGCGCCGGCCCCGCCGTACCGAGGCGGCCGCCCGCTCCTCGGCCAGCAGCAGCTCGCGGGCGGGCGGCAGGAAGGCCCGGCCGTCGGCGGTCGGCTCGGCACCCCGCGCGGTCCGGGTGAACAGCCGCACCCCCAGCTCCTTCTCCAGCGAGGCGATCCGCTTGGACACGGCCTGCTGGGTGACCCCCAGCACCGCCGCGGCCTCCTGGAACTGCCCGGAGTCGGCCACGGCGACGAAGGTGCGCACGGCGGTGAGGTCCACCTCCACACCGTACAACCGATGGTTGTGGCGGCGGGCCTGAAGGTTGTTTGATCCGGCAGCCACCTGCGCGTTTTCATGTCCCGGGTCAACGGGAGGTTGTGCATGGGGCGGCGGTTCGGGTGGCTGTGGGCCGCGTACTCGGTGAGTGCGCTCGGCACCTGGCTCGCCTTCGACGCGTTCTCGGTGATCGCCGTCATCGCGCTGCACGCGGGACCGGCCGAGGTGGCGCTGCTCGCCGCGGCCGGCCCGGCCGTGGGCGCGGTGGCCGCGCTGCCGCTGGGGCCGTGGGTGGAGTTCCGGCGCAAGCGGCCGGTGATGACGGCGATGGACCTGATCAGGTTCGCGGCCCTGCTCACCGTCCCCGCCGCCTACGCGCTCGGCGCCCTCGGCCTCGGCCAGCTGCTGCTTGTCTCGGTGGTCGTCGCGGCCGCCGACATCACCTTCAACGCGGCCTCCGGCGCCTTCCTGAAGTCGCTCGTCCCGGCCGACCGGCTGCTCACCGCGAACGCACGGTTCGAGTCCACCAACTGGACCGCGCTGGTCCTCGGCCCGCCCCTCGGCGGCGCCGCGATCGGCCTGTTCGGGCCGGTGACGACCGTCGCGGCGAACGCGGTCAGCTTCCTGCTGTCGGCGCTGGGCATCCGGGCCGTCGGCGGCGGCGAGCCGCGCCCCGCACAGCGGGAGGTGCAGCGGCTGCGCGCCGCGGACCTGCTCGACGGCTGGCGGCACATCCTCACCAGCCCCGCCCTGCGGCCCCTCTTCTTCAACAGCCTCGCCGGCAACGCCCTGATCATGGTCGCCGCACCCCCGCTGGCGGTCCTCATGCTCGGCCGGCTCGGCTTCACCCCCTGGCAGTACGGCCTCGCCTTCGCCGTGCCCTGCCTGGGCGGCCTCCTCGGCGCCCGGGCCGCCCGGCCGCTGGTCGCCCGGTACGGCCAGTGGCGGGTGCTGCGCGCCGCGAGCGCCCTGCGTGCCGTCTGGCCCCTCGGGCTGGCCTTCGTCGGGCCCGGGCTGCCAGGACTGCTGCTGGTGATGGTCCTGGAGCTCGGGGTGATCACCTGCTCGGCCGTCTACAGTCCGGTCTACGCCACCCGCCGCCTGGAGCACACCCCGGACGACCGGGTGGCCCGCACCCTGTCCGCGTGGTCGGTCACCGGCAAGGCCACCACGGCCGCCCTGACCGCCCTGTGGGGCCTGCTGGCGAGCCTCACCGGACCGCGCACCGCGATCGCCCTGGCCGGCCTCCTGCTCCTGGCGACCCCGCTGCTGCTCCTGCGGGAGACCACTACGGCACGACCGTCACCGGCCACCGTCCCGCCTTCACCAGACGGATCGCGACCGAGCCGATGAACCGGTGCCCGGCCTGCTCGGAGGCGCCCACCACGACCGCGTCGGCCTTCAGTTCGTCGGCCGCCTTCACCATGCCGCTGTAGGCGTCGCCCCGGAAGGTGTGGAACTCCCAGCGCACCTCGAATATCCCCTTGAGCCGCTCGGCCGCCTCCCGGATCTGCCCGATCAACTCCTCCGCGATCTCGTCCGTGGTCTCCGCCACCGGCGCCCCGAGCGCCGCGCCGGCCGCCAGGACCGGCTGGACGTACACGATGGCCAGCAGTGCGTGCTGTCGCCGGGCCAGCCCCGCGGCGTAGGAGGTTGCGCGCCACGAGGAGTCCGAGCCGTCCATACCGACCACGATGACCTTGGGGCCGTCCGTGCCCCGCTCGAACTGGTGTTGTTCCGCCACGATCCGAGGCTATCGGAATACGCAGGTCCGGTCAGTGCCCGGGGCCTCCCGCCGGGTTCACCGTGCGCCGTACGGGTGCGGCCAGCGCCCCTTCAGGGGCGCGGGGAACTGCGCGAGCAACCACCCACCGGCCCGCAGCCGCCCGACGGCCGCGGGCGGCTCGACGGGCGGGCCCGGCGGGCTCTTCCTACAGTCGGAGACATGAGTGCCGCCGTGCAGCCCGCCACGGGCAGAGAGCCGGCGGGGCCGATACGCCCGCCTCGCGGCGGGCGGCTGACCTGGGTGCCCGAGGCCTTCGGGACGTTCTTCGGCGGCCTCGCCCTGCTGTGCGCCCTGCTCTCCTTCATCGCCCCGCTGCGCGTGCTGCTCCACCCGGTCGTGCACTTCGTCGACGCCGTCGTGGTGCCCGTCAGCCCCAACCTGGCCTACGCGGTCTTCCTGTTCCTGCTCGGCGGCGCCACCGCCGCCCGCAAGAAGGTCGCCTGGTGGCTGGTGGTGATCTACCTCGGCCTGCTGGTGCTGGCCGACGTCCTGACCGTCGCCTTCGGCTTCGGCTGGTACCCGTTCAGCTCACTGGTGGTCTGCGGACTCGCCCTGGCCCTGCTGATCGTGGCCCGCCGGGAGTTCTACGCGGCCTCCCGCAGAGCCGCCGTCCGCCGCGCCCTCGCCGTCCTGCTGATCGGCCTGCTCGTGGCGATCCTGGCCGGCTGGGGTCTGGTCTCGCTCTTCCCCGGCTCGCTCCCGCACGGCCAGCACCTGGCCTGGGCCGCCGACCGGGTCTGCGGCGGCCTTGTCTCCGGCGGCAGCTACGGCGGCCGTCCGCCCCGCTTCGTCGCGTTCCTGCTCGGCCTCTTCGGCGCCCTCGCCCTGCTCAACGCCGCCGCCACCCTGTTCCGTTCGCAGCGCCTCGAAGCGGCCCTGCACGGCGACGAGGAGACCCGCATCCGCGCCCTCCTCAAGGCCTACGGCGACCGGGACTCCCTCGGCTACTTCGCCACCCGGCGCGACAAGGCCGTGGTCTTCTCACCCAGCGGCAAGGCCGCCGTCACCTACCGGGTGGAGGCCGGGGTCTGCCTGGCCAGCGGCGACCCCGTCGGCGACCCGGAGGCCTGGCCGCACGCCATCGCCGCCTGGCTGGACGTGGCCCGCAGGCACGCCTGGGTGCCCGCGGTGATGGGCGCCTCCGAGGACGGCGCCAAGGCCTACGTCCGCGCCGGGCTCGGCGCCCTGCAACTCGGCGACGAGGCGATCCTGCACGTCGCCGACTTCGACCTGGGCGGCCGCGAGATGCGGGTCACCCGGCAGGCCGTCAACCGCGTCCGGCGCACCGGTGCGACCACCCGCATCCACCGCCACGCCACCCTCACCGAGACGGAGATGGAGGAGGTCGTCGACAAGGCCGACGCCTGGCGCGACACCGAGACCGAGCGCGGCTTCTCCATGGCCCTGGACCGGCTCGGCGACCCCGCCGACGGCGACTGCCTGCTCGTCGAGGCCGTGTCCGAGGACGGCCGGCTGCTCGCCCTGCTCTCCTTCGTGCCCTGGGGCGGCGACGGCATCTCCCTGGACCTGATGCGCCGTGACCGCGCCGCCCCCAACGGGGTCATGGAGTTCATGGTCGCCGACCTGTGCGAGGCCGCCCCCAAACTGGGCGTGCGCCGCATCTCGCTGAACTTCGCCGTCTTCCGCTCGGTCTTCGAGGAGGGCGCCCGCATCGGCGCCGGACCGGTGCTGCGGCTGTGGCGCCGGCTGCTGCTGTTCTTCTCCCGCTGGTGGCAGCTGGAGGCCCTGTACCGCTCCAACGCCAAGTACCGCCCCGAGTGGTACCCGCGCTTCCTCTGCTACGGCGAGGCCGGCTCCCTCGCCCGGATCGGCCTCGCCTCCGGAATCGCCGAGGGCTTCGTCTCCGTACCGTCCCTGCGCAAACTCTGGGGAAAGGGGCACCCGCAGACCGGACCGCGGCCCGTCGAGGCGCCGCAGTCCGCGCCGGTGCCCGGTGTCGACGGAGGGGACGGAACCGGGCCCGGCGCGCCGGACGCCGGCCTGCCGGACCAGTTCCGGGTCCGGCGCCGCAAGCTGGAGCGGCTGCGGGCGGCGGGCGCCGACCCCTACCCGGTGGCCACCGGTCCACCGCCCCGTGCCCTCGCCGAGGTGCGCGAGGGCGAGACGGCCACCGTGGGCGGGCGGGTCATGCTGGTCCGAGACTTCGGCGGCATCGTCTTCGTGACGCTGCGCGACTGGTCCGGCGACCGCCAACTGGCCCTGACCCGCGACGGGTCGGGTGCCGCCCTCGACCGGTTCACCGCCGACACCGACATCGGCGACCAGATCACCGCGACCGGCCGCATGGGCGTCAGCGACCGGGGCGAGCCGACCCTCTTCGTCACCGACTGGCAGCTCACCGCGAAGTGCCTGCGCCCGCTGCCCGACAAGCACCGCGGGCTCGCCGACCCCGAGGCCAGGGTCCGCCGCCGCTACCTCGACCTCGCCACCAGCCCCGCCGCCCGCACCGTCGTCCGTACCCGCTCCACCCTCGTGCAGGCGCTGCGCCAGGGACTCCTGGACCGGGGCTACCTGGAGGTCGAGACCCCGGTCCTCCAGCAGATCCACGGCGGCGCCAACGCCCGGCCCTTCACCACCCACAGCAACGCCTACGACCTCGACCTGCACCTGCGCATCGCCCCCGAGCTGTACCTCAAACGGCTCTGCGTCGGCGGCCTGGAGAAAGTCTTCGAACTCGGCCGGACCTTCCGCAACGAGGGCGTCTCCCACAAGCACAACCCCGAGTTCACGATGCTGGAGGCCTACCAGGCGTACGCCGACTACGACGTGATGCTCGACCTCGCCCGCGAACTGGTCCAGGGCGCCGCGACCGCCGCCTTCGGCACACCGGTGGCCCGCAGGGACGGACAGGAGTACGACATCTCGGGCGCCTGGCCGGTCCGGACCGTGTACGGGGCGATCTCCGACGTGCTGGGCGAGGAGATCGGCCCCGGCACCGAACTGCTGCGGCTGCACCGGCACTGCGATCGGACCGGGGTGCCGTACACCGCCGACGACGGGCCCGGCGACGTGGTCCTGGAGATGTACGAGCGCCTGGTGGAGGAGCGGACCCGGCTGCCCACCTTCTACAAGGACTTCCCCACCGACGTCTCCCCGCTCACCCGGCAGCACCGCACCGACCCCCGGCTCGCCGAGCGCTGGGACCTGGTCGCCTTCGGCACCGAACTGGGCACCGCCTACACCGAACTGACCGACCCGCTCGAACAGCGTCGTCGGCTCACCGCCCAGTCGCTGCTCGCCGCCGGCGGCGACCCCGAGGCGATGGAGCTCGACGAGGACTTCCTCGACGCCCTCGAGTACGCGATGCCTCCCACCGGCGGACTCGGCCTCGGCGTCGACCGGCTGGTCATGTTCCTCACCGGCCTGACCATCCGTGAGACGCTTCCCTTCCCGTTGGTCCGCCACCGCTGACGCTTCTTGGCCTTTTCTTACCGAAACCTTTTGTTGCTGGTCCGTGCGGGTGCTTTCCCACCGCCGCACCGGTGTTGATGTGCTGCGCCGGAGTCCTGCCGGGCGAGTGATGAGTCATGCAGAAGGATCAGTTGTTCACCCGGCGCCGGCTGCTCCTCGCCGGCGGCGCCGCTCTGGGAGCCGCGGGCACCGCGGGCATCGTGCTGGCGGGCAGCGCCGCGGAGACGGCCGGCGGGGCGGCCGCCCCGGCCGCGGGCCCGCAGGCCCGTGCGGCACTCAAGTCCTCCGCCTTCCGGCTCCAGCCGCTCACCGGGTACGGGCCGCCGCGCACCGCGCCGCGCAAGCTCAAGGTCCGCACGGAACCCATCACGGAGATCTCCCGCAGCGGCCGGCGCATGATGCTCACCTTCGACGACGGCCCCAACCCGAACTACACCCCGCACATCCTGGACACCCTCGCCAAGTACGACGTGCGGGCGATGTTCTTCCTGTGCGGGGAGTGCATCGTCGTGAACCGGGAACTGGTCGCGCGGATGGCCGAGGCGGGCCACGTCGTGGGCAACCACACCTGGACGCATCCGCTGCTGACCACCCTGAACCGCCGTGCGATCCGCGACGAGATGACGAGTACCAGCGACGCCATCGAGGACACCTACGGCGAACGCCCGCAGTGGTTCCGCGCCCCCTACGGCGCCTGGAACCGCGCCGCCTTCCAACTCGGCGCCGAGATGGGCATGGAGCCGATGGCCTGGACCGTGGACAGCACCGACTGGACCGAGCCGGGCACCCGCACCATCGTCGACACGATCGAGAACGGCGCCGCCCCCGGTGTCGTGGTCCTCTCCCACGACGCCGGGGGCGACCGCTCGCAGAGCGTCAAGGCCCTGCGCGAGTACCTGCCCTACCTGCTGGACAACGGCTACCACCTGACCGTGCCCCGCCGCCGGACCTGAACGGGCCCACGCCCGCCGGGTGGCGGCCTCAGCGGGCCTCGACCAGGCGGGCGAAGACCACGACGTTCCCGTCGTAGCCGTTCTGCTTCGAGAAACCGCCGCCGCAGGTGATGACCCGCAACTCCGGTGTGCCCTTGGAGCCGTAGACCCGGTCGCCCGGGAAGCTGGCCTTCGCGAAGACCTCGATTCCGTAGATCTCGAACACCGCCGTCCGGCCGTCCTGGCGGTCGACCTCGATCCGGTTTCCCTTCTTCAGGGCACCGAGCCCGTAGAAGACGGCCGGGCCCTTCGTGTTGTCGACATGGCCCACGACGACGGACGTGCCCTTTTCCCCGGGCGAGACGCCACCGCTGAACCATCCGGCCAGGTTCGGGTCGTCCGGCGGCGGCGCCGCGATCCAGCCGTCCGTGTCCAGACCCACCGGCATCACCGGCGCGTCGACCCGGATCGCCGGGATCCTGATCCGGTCCGCCGCGGCGAACGGCAGCGCGGCCGGCGCCGTGGCGAAGGTGCCCGGAACCGTGATACGGCTGTCAGGTGCGGCGGCCGAGGCCGGCTGCGGCGGGCCGACGTCGAACTCTCCCGAACCGTTGCGAATGAGCGCCAGACCGGTCAGCAGAACGAGCGCTATCACGCCCCAGGGGGCACGCTTCCTCCGGCGCTCCTCCTCTTCGGCGAGCTCGGAAAGTTCGGACGCAGACATTCGCCATCCCCTCTCGACGCGGCCGCGCTCGGGTCCGTATCACGCATGGGAAAAAGCTAAGTCCCCCACGCGCGTGCGGCGACGGGGCGACGGGCGAACGGGTGGCCCGCGGGTATTCGGGTGCGCCATCCGAGTTGCCGTTCTCAGGATTTTTCTGACGGTCCGTGACCTGCGGCAATATCTGATTGTGCGCTTTTCGTTCGGCGTGTCCCCTCACCAGGACGGACCATTCTCGAAATGCGGGCGTGTTCCGGGCAACTGAGGGTCTATTCGGGAGGTGCTTTCTCGCCGATCCACCGGGGACCGTTCCCGGGGCGCCTTCCGCGGAGGAAGAGATGCGAAACTCACGTGCGCTGGCGGCCGCGTGCACCGTGGTCGCCGTTCTCGGCGCCGCCGCCCCCGTGGCCGTCGCCGACGGCCTGGGCAACCCCGGCGGCCCGCCCAACACCCAGGCCCCGGTCGTCGGTGGGGCGGGCGTCGCCCCCGGGACCGGAGTCGGCGGGGTCGGCGTCGGTCCGGGCGTCGGCGGGGTCGGGGTCGCCCCCGGCGTCGGCGGTTTCGGCGTGGCCCCCGGGATCGCGGTCCCGGGCGTCGTGGTCCCCGGATACGGGGTGGGCGGGTTCGGCGACCGGCGTTTCGACAACGGCAACCGCGGCCGGGGCGACGACGGCCGCTTCGACGACTTCGACGACCGGGGCGACCGGGGCGACGGCGCCCGCGACATCGACGTCCAGCCCCGGTCGATCGCCACCGGCCAGCGGATCACCGTCACCGTCAACAACTGCCGCAGCGGCACCATGACCTCGCGCGCCTTCCGTACGACATCGCTGTTCCCGTTCGGCGGCGACATGGCGCGCGGTGTCGCCACCATCGACCGCAACGCCAGCCCCGGCCCGTACGACCTGACCGTGCGCTGCGACGGACGCACCCTGCTGCGGCGGGACGCGTTCTTCGTGCTCGGCGGCGTCCACGGCGGACTCGGCGGCAGCGTCTCCAGCGGGGCCACCCCCGCGGACATGGCGATCGGCGGCGGCCTGGTGGGTGCGTCCGTGCTCGCCGGCTGCGGGTTCTGGCTGCGCCGCCGGGGCGAGAAGCGGCTCTGAGCCGGCGGGTCCGTGTCCCGGTTCCGCGGCGGACCGGGACACGGACCCGCCCGGCCGCACCATGATCAGGCGCCCTCCTCGTCGCCGGCGTGTCTGCGCGAGCGCCGGTACGCCGTACCGACCGACAGCGCGACGAGCGCCGCACCGAAGCCGATCTCCCCGAGATCGAACCCGCCGACGCTGCCGCCCTCACCGGCCTGCACACCCCGCCCGGGCGGCAGGGGCTGCGGGTTGAGCGCCTGGCGGCTGCCGGAACCGGCGGTGTCCGCACGGCCGTCGGCCACACCGTCGGCGCGACCGTCCGTACCGCTGCCGCTGTGCGTCATTGCGTCCGTACCGCCGTCGGTGCCGCTGTCCGCGTGCGCATCGGTACCGCTGTCCGTACCTCCGCCGGTCCGCCCGTCGGTGCGCGCGCTTCCCACGCCGTTCCCGTCGCCGTTCCCGGCCGCGTGCACGGCGTCCCGTCCGGCCGGCGTGCTGCTCGCGATGGCCAGCTCGGTGGACGCGCTGGTGCCGTCGCAGTTGAACGTCACCCGGTACGACGACTGCGACTTCGCCGTCCGGTCGACCGTGGCCGTCCCCGAGTCCTGTCCCGACGGGATGCGGACCGTGTCGAAGAGGCCCGAGGTGACCGTCGCCGCGCCCCGGCAGCCACTGCCGCGGTCCAGGTGCAGGCTCACCCGGCCGCCCGCCGTGACGGTGGTGGGCGTGACCCGGAAGCCGAAGGACGTGTCACTGGCCCGGCCGCCGTCCCGGCCGCCGCCGGCCGTGTCGCTCGCGAGGATGACCGGGGCGCAGAGGGCGAGGGCGCCGAGGCCCAGCAGGGCGGCCGAGGCAACGCGTATCGCGCGCATGGTGGTTCCTCCGGTCCCCGAGGAGCGGCATGCGGACCTGTTCCGCCGGCGCCGGAAATGCACCTCGATGATCGGAACGCTAGAAACCTCCGCACATGCGCGCGAACGCTGTAGGGCGAACGAGGGACCTGGGGCGGCCGTCCGGGGGACACGGGCGGCGTGGCGCGCCGCGGCACGATGTCCCCCGGTGTGCCCGCTACCCCTTGAGGTGCGGGAAGAGGTTCAGGAACGGCTGCGCCGTCGCCGTGATCCCCCGGCTGTACGGTTCGTCGAAGTCCCAGATCAGGAACAGCATGAAGGTGATGGTCGCGGTGAACAGACCGGCCAGGACCAGCTCGCGCCGGGAACGCCTGATCTGCAGCGCGAAGACCATGCCGATGGTGACCGCCGCTCCGGTCAGCAGGCCGATCCACACCACGCTCGGCATGGTCGCCCCGGTGGAGTCGGCCCGGGAGCTGCGCGCCTGGTCGAGCGCGGCCACCTGGTCCACCAGCGGCTGGTAGGCCTGCGCCTGGAAGTCGGTCTTCGGCTCGTAGTCGGTGACGTCCTGACGGATCTGCGCGAGCAGCTCGGCACCGTGCTGGGAGAGCCGCCCGTGGTCGGCCATCTCCTTCCATTCCTTGTCGACCACCTGGGCGGCGTAGGCGTCCACGTCCGCCCGGATCCGGTCACGCGTGTCCGGCGGATACACCCGCACCCGTTCGTAGATCTCGTGCAGCGCCTGCGCCTCCGCCTGCACATGGTCCTGGGCGGCGCTGCGGGCCTCCCACACCCCGGCCACCGCCAGACCGAGGACGATGGCGTAGATGACGCCGATCCACATGGTCATGTACTCGATGACGTCCGGCGTCTCGGAGGGATCCTCGTCCTCCGCCGCCCTCTTGTCACGGACGAGGGTGATGATGACGACCACGACAACGGCCGCGAGCATCGCGAGGACGAGAACAAGCCAATCCGGCAACGGAAGCCTCCAGGTTCGGTGGGTCGGCCGTCAGCGCGCGCGGAACGCGGCGACGGCGATGATCGCGGGTACGGCGATGAGCAGGACGTAGGTGACCGGAGAGGTGCGGTTCGGGGCCGTCGCACCGGCCGACCGGACGTGGTACGGCGGGTAGGTCACCGGGGTCGGCGAGGGCCGCGGGGTGGGCTTCGGCGACGGGGTGGGGGCCGGCTTCGGCTTGGGCCGCGGCGCCGGTGGCGGGCTGGGGGTGGGCGTGGGCTTCGGGGCCGGTGCCCGCCGGGGTGGCGGCGGGGGTGCCGGGCGCGGCGGTTTCGGGGTGGGCGTGGGCTTGGGTTTCGGGGTGGGTTTCGGCGGCGGGGTGGGTGTCGGAGTGGGCGTGGGCGTCGGGGTCGGCGTGGGGCAGGGCGGCTCGGTGGGCACCGGGCACGGCGGGGGAGTGGGCCAGGAGCCCCCGGCGACGGCCACCGCGTGGATGCCGTCGGGGCCCGTCGAGGCGGAGGCGCAGGCGTCGGCGGACGCCGTGCCGGCCGGGCAGCCCGCCAGGGCCCACGTCAGCGTCAGCAGGGCCAATACCCTGGGGACGGGCGCGAGTCTGGTCACTTCGGGTGCATGCACGACGGAGATCATGGGGCGTCGGGCGCCGTCGCACGCCGGAGTACCGGGTGATTGGCCCGAACGGGGGACATGTGACGTAAACCGGTTTGAATCACACCGCACCGCGAATGGCTCGAAGCGTATGCCCGTGCGGGACACGGTCCGCGGCCACAGTGTCCCGAAAGAAATTTGTGCGGTCGTTGAACACTTCGGCCCCCGGCATCCGTACCTGGTGTCGTGCGGCGGCGCAGAGGCGCTGCAATAACCAGGCGATTATGGGGAGTTGACGATGAAGACCTCGTGGAGGAGCGCCTCGCTGGTGGCCACGGCCGCGGGGGTGATGGTGTTCGCGACGGCGTGCGGTCAGGACAACACGACCACTCCGTCCTCGGCGGCCCAGAACGTCGGTGCCACGGCGCCGGCCGGCATCGGCAGCATCACCAACCCCTCTGCCTCCACCGGGGCGGCCAACGGCTACGGCGCCGACGGCAGCCAGGCCTCCAGCTCCCCGGCCGCGGTCGCGCCCGCCGGCAAGCTGACCGTTGCCAGCAACCCCGACCTGGGCAAGGTGCTGACCGACGGCAGCGGCCTCACCCTCTACCGTTTCGACGCGGACACCGCCAATCCCCCCAAGTCGAACTGTGACGGCGACTGCGCCACCACCTGGCCGCCGGTGCCGGCCGACGACGCCACGGCCGGTGCCGGCATCGACAAGTCGCTGCTCGGCGAGGTCACCCGCTCCGACGGCACCAAGCAGCTGACCGTCGCCGGCTGGCCGATGTACCGGTACGCCAAGGACGTCAACGCCGGTGACGTCAACGGCCAGGGCGTGGGCGGCAAGTGGTTCGCGACCGCCCCCGACGGCAAGAAGGCCACGCTGGCCGACCTGCCCGGTCTGTCGGTCCGCAAGGACGCCAAGCTCGGCGACATCATCGTCGACAAGAACGGCATGACGGTCTACCGCTTCATCAAGGACAAGGCGTGGCCCAAGGTGGTCTCGAACTGCACCGGCGACTGCCTCGTGAAGTGGCCGGCCGTCGCCGAGGTCGCCTCCAGCGACACCAAGGGCATCGTGAAGAAGGGCCTGATGGGCTTCACCCGTCCCGACGACGGCGCCAAGCAGCAGACGGTCAACTGCTGGCCCATCTACACCTTCTCCGGGGACACGAAGGCCGGTGACACCAACGGCCAGGGTGTCGGCGGTACCTGGTACGCCGTCTCGCCCGAAGGGAAGCTGGTCGGCGCGCCGAGCAACTAGCCGTCACCTCACCAGGGTTGACCGCCCGCCCCCTCCGCACCGCACGGAGGGGGCGGGCTTCTGCGCGTCCCCGGGTACTTTGGGCGCCCCGCTGCAGCGCGTCCCGAAGGGGCGCGGGGCCGTGCCGATATGCGGCTCCGCCGCGTGGGCGCGAGCAGCCACGAACCACCCGCACCCGACGAACAAACCGAACGCCCCCCAAACCGCACACCTGAATTCCCAGGCAGTGACCGGGAACGGATGGTCAATTTCCGTTTCGGCTACCCCCGTTCGCGGGCGATCAGTAGCCTCAGCTCGAACACCGGATCGTCTCAGCCTTGGAGAGATACATGGAGCGTCCCGCCTGGGCCCCACGGAGCATCGACATCTCGGTGCCGAGCGTTTCGCGTATCTACGACTTCTACCTGGGCGGTTCGCACAATTTCGAGGTCGACCGGGAAGCCGCCCGCAAGGCGCTGACCCACCTGCCGGGACTGCCGAAGATCATGCAGGCCAACCGCGCCTTCATGCGCCGCGCCGTCCGGCACGCGGTGGACACCGGCATCGACCAGTTCCTGGACATCGGCTCCGGCATCCCCACCTTCGGCAACGTCCACGAGGTCGCACAGGCGGCGCACCCCGGCGCGCGCGTGGTGTACGTCGACCACGACCCGGTGGCCGTGGCGCACAGCAACGCCGTCCTCGCGGGCAACGAGGACGCGGACGTGGTCGCCGCCGATCTCCGCAAGCCCCACGAGATCCTGTCCAGCCCTCAGGTGGAGCGCCTGATCGACCTGAATCGGCCAGTGGCGTTGCTTCTCGTTGCCATACTGCACTTCGTGGAAGACGCGGACGACCCGTACGGGGCAGTGGCACAGCTGCGCGACGCACTCGCGCCCGGCAGCCTGCTTGTTCTCACGCATGCCTCGTACGAGGGAATCCCGTTGCCTGCCGAGCGGGCCGAGGGCGCGGTGGACGTATACAAGGACATTCGCAACCCGCTGATCATGCGCTCACGCGACGAGATCGCAAGGTTCTTCGAGGGGTACGACATGGTGGAACCCGGACTGGTGCCGATGCCGCACTGGCGGCCGGAGTCGGCGCCGGAGGACGAGGATCCGTTCGCCTTCTCCGGATTCGCCGGCGTGGGGATCGCGGCGTGACCGCGGAGCCGGGCGGCCCGGAGGACAGACTGCGCAGGTTCGCGACGATCTGGAGCCGGGCGGTGTTCCCGGTCACCTCGACGTCCCTGACCCGCCCGGAGTTCGAGGAGCAACTCCTCCCGCTGGCCCGCCGGCTGAGCGAGATCCTGCTGGCGCACGGCTTCGACACCGACGAGGCCCGGCAGGTGGGCGCCGCGCTCATCGACGCGCACTGCACCGACCCCGAGGCGCTCACCCGCTCCCTCGACTGCGTCGACGCCTACCTGGTCCTGTACTGCGGCGAGGACGGCCCCCAGGACGAGCTGCGGATGCGGTCCTCGCGGATCCAGCACGCGATGGCCGCCGGATTCGCCCAGGCGCTGCGCGAGCGCACGCTGGCCGAGCAGGAGGCCATCGCCCAGGCCGCGTTGCGCGCCCAGGGCGTGGTCGCGCAGGCACTGCACGCCAGCGAGGCCCGCTTCCGGGCCGTCTTCGAGGGCGCGGCGATAGGAATCGGCATCGCCGACCTCGAAGGCAACGTCCTCCAGGTGAACGGCGCGCTGCTGCGCATGTTCGGCGGCTCCGAGCAGACCCTGCGCGGGCGCAAGGTCAGGGAGTGGGTGCATCCCGAGGACGCCCCGCAGACCTGGCGGCTCTACGAGGAGCTGGTGCGCGGCGACCGCGAGCACTACCACGTCGAGAAGGCCTTCAACCGCTCCGACGGCACGGTCCTGTGGACCAACCTGACGGTCTCCCTGCTCCGGGACGCGGACGGCGAACCGCAGTACCAGCTGGCCCTCATGGAGGACACGACCGAGCGCCGGCTGCTCAACCTCCGGCTGCGCTACGAGGCCACCCACGACGCGCTCACCGGCCTGCCCAACCGCACGCTGTTCTTCGAGCGCCTGGAGAAGGCCCTGTCGGCCGGTGAGGGCCAGCGCTTCGGCCTGTGCTACCTCGACCTGGACGGCTTCAAGACCATCAACGACAGCCTCGGCCACTCGGCCGGCGACCGGCTGCTCGTGGAGGTCGCCGACCGGCTGCAGTCCTGCGCGACCGCGCCCGGCGAGATGGTCGCCCGGCTCGGCGGCGACGAGTTCGTGGCCCTGACCACGGGACCTGCCACCCAGCGCGAGGTCGACGACCTGGCCGACCGCATCATGAACGCCCTGGTCACGCCCATCAGCATCGACGGACGCGAACTCATGGTCCGCGGCTCCATCGGCATCGTCGAGGGCCCGGCGGGCGAGCGCACCCCGGCCGAGGTGCTGCGCAGCGCCGACATCACGATGTACCGGGCCAAGTCGGCGGGCGGCAACCGCTTCGAACTGGCCGACCCCGAGGCGGACGCCCGCGCGATCACCCGGCACGGCCTGACCACGGCACTGCCGGCCGCCCTGGACCGGAACGAGTTCTTCATCGAGTACCAGCCGCTGGTCCACCTCGGCGACGGCAGCGTCCGCGGCGCGGAGGCCCTGGTCCGCTGGCTGCACCCGCAGCACGGCGTACTCGGCCCCGACCGGTTCATCCCGCTCGCCGAACACACCGGCCTCATCGTCCCGTTGGGCCGCTGGGTCCTGGAGGAGTCGATCCGCCAGGCCCGCGAGTGGCGAGAACGCTACGGCGAGCACGACGGCGCCGGCCCACTGCGGATCAACGTGAACCTCTCCCCGTGCCAGCTCTCCCATCCCGGCCTGGTCCAGGACACGGTGGACATCCTGGAACGGACCGGGGTGGCCCCCGACGCCCTCTGCCTCGAGGTCACCGAGTCCGCCCTGATCGGCGCCGACGACGACCTCCTCAAGCCCCTGCGGCGCCTCGCCGAGATGGGCGTGGACATCGCCCTGGACGACTTCGGCACCGGTTACTCGAACCTCGCGAACCTGCGCCGCCTGCCGGTGAGCATCCTCAAACTGGACCGCTCCTTCACCCAGAGCATGCAGCAGTTCCCCGCGGATCCGGTCGACCTCAAGATCGTGGAGGGCATCGTCACCCTGGCCCACAGCCTGGACCTGGCGGTCACGGTGGAGGGCGTGGAGACGGGTGCCCAGGCGGAGCAGCTCCGGATACTGGGCTGCGACACGGCCCAGGGCTGGTACTACGCCCGCCCGGGCCCGCCGGAGCGCCTGCACGAGCTGGCCCTGGTGGACGCCACGGGCTGACCAGCCAGGGGTCGGGCCGCTCGGTACAACGCGGGCTGTCGGTGGTTGCTCGCGCAGTTCCCCGCGCCCTTTTCGGGGCGTGCACCTGGCGCCCCTTTAGGGGCGCGGGGCCGTATTCGACGTGCGGCTCCGCCGCGTGGGCGCGACCAGTCCCCACGCACCCGCACCCGACCACGCTACGTCACCGATCGGTCACCGCTCCAACAGCATCCTCTGCAACTCCCTGGCGGCCCGCGGCGGCGCCACGTCACTCCGGTGCGCCAACGCGATCGTCCGATGCAACCCCGGCCGGGCCAACGGAGTGACCCGCAACCCCCGCCCCGACCGCGCGGCAACCATCCGCGGCACCACGGCCACCCCCAACCCGGCCCGCACAAACCCCAGCACCGCGTCCATCTCGCCCCCCTCGACCGCGAAGGCCGGCTCGAACCCGGCGGAGCGACATGCCGCGACGGTCAGCTCCCGCAGGTCGTACCCGTGCCGGAACATCACCAGCCGCTCCCCCTCCAGATCGGAGATCTTCACCCCGCCCCGCCCCCGGCCGGGCGCCGTCGCCTCGGGCGAGGACACCACCACCAGGTCCTCCCGCAACAGCTCCACGGTCGTCAGCGCGGGCGAGGCCGGCGGCAGCGGCAGCACGATCAGCGCCAGGTCCAGCGCCCCGCGCGCCAGCTCCCGCACCAGGTCGTGGGAGCCGTTCTCCTCGATCAGCAGCTGGATCCCGGGATACCGGTCGTGGAACGCCCGCAGCACGTCCGGCAGCAACCCGGTGCACAGACTCGGCGTCGCCCCCAGCCGTACCCGGCCGCTCCGCAGCTGCACCAGCTCCTGCACCTCGTGCCGGGCGGTGTCCGCGTCCGCGAGGATGCGCCGGGCCAGCGGCAGCAGCGCCTCGCCCGCGTCGGTGAGGGTGATGTTGCCCCGCGCGCGCAGGAAGAGATCCGCCCCCAGCTCCCGCTCCAGCGCCTTGATCTGCTGGGACAGCGACGGCTGGGCGACATGGACCAGCTCCGCGGCCCGGGTGAAGTGCCGGGTCTCGGCCACGGCGACGAAGTACTGAAGCTGCTGGAACTGCATGGGGACACGATAGCTTCCGGCTATGGAATCCAGCCGGACCATGTCTTGGACCGATCGGGTGGTCCGGCCCTACCGTCATCCCCATGGCTCTGGCAACGCGGACGGACCGACGGCCGTCCATGGCGCGCACGATGTGGGACAGCTCCGTCGGCAAGAAGACCGTGATGGCCGTCAGCGGCCTGATCATGCTGCTCTACCTGGTCGTCCACATGATCGGGAACCTGAAGATCTACTTCGGGGCCGGCGAGTTCAACCACTACGCCCACTGGCTGCGCACCATCGGCGAACCGTTCATGCACTACGAGTGGACGCTCTGGCTCATCCGGATCGTCCTGGTCGTCGCCGTGGTCGCCCACGCCACGTCCGCCTACCAGCTCAGCCGTCGCGACATCAGGGCACGCCCGAGCAAGTACGTGCACACGAAGCAGCGGGCCTCCTACGCCACCCGCACCATGCGCTGGGGCGGGATCATCCTCGGCCTGTTCATCGTCTGGCACATCCTCGACCTGACCACCGGCACGGTGCACTCCGGCGGCTTCCAGGAGGGCCACCCGTACCAGAACGTCGTGGACACCTTCTCCACCTGGTACGGCGACGTCATCTACATCGTCGCGATGCTCGCGCTCGGCCTGCATGTGCGGCACGGCTTCTGGAGCGCCGCCCAGACCCTCGGCGTCGGCAGCCGCACCCGTGACCGCGCCCTCAAGATCACGGCCGACGTCCTCGCGCTGCTGCTCACGGCCGGATTCATCGCCGTACCCGTGGGTGTCATGACCGGAGTGGTGAGCTGAACATGACCGAATACGTGAACTACACGACCGGCGAACCCGTCTCCGACGGCAAGGCCCCCGCGGGACCGGTCAACGAGCGCTGGGACAAGCGCCGTTTCGAGGCCAAGCTGGTCAACCCCGCCAACCGGCGCAAGCACACGGTGATCGTCGTGGGCACCGGCCTGGCCGGCGGCTCCGCCGGGGCCACCCTCGCCGAACAGGGCTACCACGTCGTCCAGTTCTGCTACCAGGACTCCCCGCGCCGCGCCCACTCGATCGCCGCGCAGGGCGGCATCAACGCGGCGAAGAACTACCGCAACGACGGCGACTCCGTCCACCGGCTGTTCTACGACACCGTCAAGGGCGGCGACTTCCGGGCCCGCGAGTCCAACGTCCACCGCCTCGCGCAGATCTCCGTCGAGATCATCGACCAGTGCGTGGCGCAGGGCGTGCCGTTCGCCCGCGAGTACGGCGGGCTGCTCGACACCCGGTCGTTCGGCGGTGTCCAGGTGTCCCGGACCTTCTACGCCCGCGGCCAGACGGGCCAGCAGCTGCTCCTCGGCGCCTACCAGGCGCTGAGCAGGCAGATCGCCGCCGGGAACGTGGAGATGCACCCGCGCACGGAGATGCTCGACCTGATCGTCGTCGACGGACGCGCGCGCGGGATCGTGGCCCGGGACCTGATCACCGGGAAGATCGACACGTACTTCGCGGACGCCGTCGTGCTCGCGAGCGGTGGTTACGGCAACGTCTTCTACCTGTCGACGAACGCCATGAACTCCAACGCCACCGCGATCTGGCGGGCGCACCGGCGCGGTGCCTGGTTCGCCAACCCCTGCTTCACCCAGATCCACCCCACCTGCATCCCGCGCACCGGCGACCACCAGTCCAAGCTCACCCTGATGAGCGAGTCGCTGCGCAACGACGGCCGGATCTGGGTGCCCAAGGCCAAGGGCGACACCCGGCCCGCGAACCGGATCCCCGAGGACGAGCGCGACTACTACCTGGAGCGCATCTACCCGTCCTTCGGCAACCTGGTCCCGCGCGACATCGCCTCCCGCGCCGCGAAGAACGTCTGCGACGAGGGCCGGGGCGTCGGCCCGGGCGGCCAGGGTGTCTACCTGGACTTCGCCGACGCGATCAGGCGCATGGGGCGCAAGGCCGTCGAGGCCAAGTACGGCAACCTCTTCGACATGTACCAGCGGATCACGGACGAGGATCCGTACGAGGTGCCGATGCGGATCTACCCCGCCGTGCACTACACGATGGGCGGGCTCTGGGTCGACTACGACCTCCAGACCACCGTTCCCGGCCTGTTCGCGGTCGGCGAGGCCAACTTCTCCGACCACGGCGCCAACCGGCTCGGCGCGAGCGCGCTGATGCAGGGCCTGGCCGACGGCTACTTCGTCCTCCCGGCCACCATCAACGACTACCTCGCCCGCAACCCCCACCAGGACGCGGTGACCGGCGAACACCCCGTCGTCCAGGATGTGCTGGCCGAGACCGAGGACCGGCTGAACCTGCTGCTGTCCGTCGACGGCGACCGCACCCCCGACTCCTTCCACCGCGAACTCGGCGAGCTGATGTGGGAGTTCTGCGGCATGGCCCGCACGGACGCCGGACTGCGCAAGGCGCTTGAGCGCATCCCGCAGATCCGCGAGGAGTTCTGGCGCCGGATCAAGGTGCCGGGGACGGGCGAGGAGTTCAACCAGTCCCTGGAGAAGGCCAACCGCATCGTCGACTACCTGGAGCTGGCCGAGCTGATGTGCCTCGACGCGCTGCACCGCGCCGAGTCCTGCGGCGGCCACTTCCGGGAGGAGTCCCAGACGCCGGACGGCGAGGCCGCCCGCAAGGACGACGAGTTCGCGTACGCGGCCGCCTGGGAGTTCACCGGCACCGGGGACGCCCCGGTGCTGCACAAGGAAGACCTGGTCTTCGAGTACGTCCACCCCACCCAGCGGAGCTACGCATGAAGCTCACCCTGCGCGTCTGGCGGCAGCGGAACGCCGACGCCGACGGCGCGATGTCCACGTACGAGGTGGACGGCATCTCCTCCGACATGTCGTTCCTGGAGATGCTCGACACCCTCAACGAGGAGCTCATCCTCAAGGGCGAGGATCCCGTCGCCTTCGACCACGACTGCCGCGAGGGGATCTGCGGCGCGTGCTCCCTGGTGATCAACGGGGACGCGCACGGGCCGGAGCGCACCACCACCTGCCAGCTGCACATGCGGTCCTTCAAGGACGGCGACACGATCGACATCGAGCCGTGGCGGGCGTCGGCGTTCCCGGTGATCAAGGACCTGGTCGTCGACCGGTCGGCGTTCGACCGGATCATCCAGGCCGGCGGGTACATCACCGCGCCGACCGGGGCGGCGCCGGAGGCGCACGCCACGGCGGTGCCGAAGGCCGACGCCGACTTCGCGTTCGAGCACGCCGAGTGCATCGGGTGCGGGGCGTGTGTGGCGGCGTGCCCGAACGGGGCGGCGATGCTGTTCACCTCCGCCAAGGTCAATCACCTCAACGTCCTGCCGCAGGGGGCGCCCGAGCGGGAGACGCGGGTGCTGGACATGGTGGCGCAGATGGATGCGGAGGGGTTCGGGGGCTGCACGCTGACGGGGGAGTGCGCGACGGCTTGCCCGAAGGGGATTCCGCTGGTGTCCATTACGAGCATGAACAGGGAGTGGCTGCGGGCTACCCGGAAGGTGGGAAAGCGGTAGCGCCGTTGCGGGCTGTGGCGCCGTCGTGGCTTGTCGCGCAGTTCCCCGCGCCCCCTTCAGGTGCGCTTCAGTGAACGTTCGCCGAAAGGTGCGGACGGGCGGGGTCGGGGTTGGTGCTCTCCGGCCCCGTCTCGCGTTTCAGGGTGGCCGTGGGTTCACGGTAGCGTTACCCCGACGCGTCCCTCAGTGACCGTACACCCTCCGACCCCCGGCATTCAGCAGTCCCACATCCACGGGTCCCGCGCATGTCACGCCGAGTCCAGCCTGCCACGGAAGAAAGCAGGTGCAGATTTCCTCAGCTTCCGCTCGGCGCAGGAGACCTCCATGACCGCCATGCCCGCCTCACCCCCCGCTCTCGCCGCCCCGCCCGGGGACTCCGGCTACCTGGTGCAGCTCGCCCGTGACGAGGACGACGTCCGGGCCGCACAGCGGCTGCGCCACCAGGTGTTCGCCGGAGAGATGGGCGCCCGGCTCGACGGGCCGGAGCCGGGACTGGACGTGGACGCCTTCGACGCGTACTGCGACCACCTCCTCATCCGCGAGGCCCTCACCGGCGAGGTCGTCGGCACCTACCGGCTGCTGCCGCCGGAGCGTGCCGCGGTGGCCGGCCGTCTCTACTCCGAGGGCGAGTTCGACCTGAGCCCGCTCGCCCCGATCCGCCCCGGCCTCGTCGAGGTCGGCCGCTCCTGCGTGCACCCCGCCCACCGCGACGGTGCCGTCATCGGCCTGATCTGGGCCGGCATAGCCCGCTACATGGTCGACCGCGGCCACGAGTGGCTGGCCGGCTGCTGCTCCGTCCCGCTCGCCGACGGAGGCGCCCTCGCCGCCGCCACCTGGGACCGGGTGCAGGCCAAGCACCTCGCGCCCGAGGAGTTCCGGGTACGGCCGCTGCACCCCTGGGTCCCCGACGTGCCCGCCCCCGAGGGCCGTACCGAGCTGCCCGCCCTGCTGCGCGGTTACCTCCGCCTCGGCGCCTGGGTGTGCGGCGAGCCCGCGCACGACCCGGACTTCGGGGTCGCCGACATGTACGTGCTGCTGTCGATGCGCCGCGTCAACGCGCGCTATCTGCGGCACTTCCTCTCGCTCGTCCCGGCCTGATGAGCGTCTGGCTGCCCAGCGCGCCCTGCACCCCGGGCGCCTGCGTGGAGCGTGCGGGGTCCCTGACGACCCTGCCCCGGGCCGTGCTGCGGTTCGCCGCAGTCGTGGCCCTGATGCTCGTCGCCATCGCGCTGCTGCCGCTCGGCGGGAGGATCCCCACCGAGTGGGTGCGGCGGTTCTCCCGCACGCTCGTGCGGGCCGCCGGGGTCCAGGTCCGGATCACCGGCAGCGCCCCGAGCACCGGCGGAGTGCTGCTCGTCGCCAACCACATCTCCTGGATGGACATCCCGCTGCTGGCCGCCGTACGGCCGGCGCGGATGCTCGCCAAGAAGGAGATCCGCGAGTGGCCGGTCGCCGGCGCGCTGGTGGCCGGGGCCGGGGCGCTGTTCATCGACCGGGACCGGCTGCGTGCCCTGCCGGACACGGTCGGCCGGATCGCGGGAGCGCTGCGGGAGGGGGCCGCGGTGGTCGCCTTCCCGGAGGGCAGCACCTGGTGCGGCCGGGCCCAGGGACGGTTCCGGCGGGCCGTGTTCCAGGCCGCACTGGACGCCGGCGCGGCCGTGCAGCCGGTGCGGCTGCACTACCGGCTGGAAGCCGGAGCGGCCAGCACCGTGCCCGCCTACGTCGGCGCGGACACGCTGCTGGCCTCCCTCTGGCGAGTGGTCTCGACCCGCGGCCTGGTGGCTGAGGTGGACATACGGCCGCTGATAGCGGCCGGCAGTCACCCGGACCGTCGTACCCTCGCCCGCGCCGCCCAGCCGGTGACCCACGAGCCGGCCTGGACGCACGCGGCTCTGGTGAGCCCCGAGCGGGCTGCTCAGTGGTCGGTCTCCAAGTGGAGCCTGAGCAGGTCGACTCCGTAGTCGCCGCCGTTGGGCGTGCGGATGACGGTGTGCATGTGCTGCTGGGTGGGGGTGCCGTCGGGGCCGCGGATTGGTCTCGCCCAGCCAGGAGAAGGAGGTCTGGTCGAGGTGCTTCTCGACCTGCGTCATCTGCACCCCGGCGTGGCCGTCGTCCATGGAGCCGACGTACACCCGGACCAGGTCGAGGAAGCGTTCCTGAAGACTCTCAGGGGAGGGAACGGGACAGATAGGGCGCGGTGACGCTGTCCCCGGACCGGGCCACCTCGGCAGGCGGGCCCGCCGCGACGATCCGCCCGCCCTCGTCCCCGCCGCCCGGCCCCAGGTCGATCACCCAGTCGGCGTCGGCCACCACCGTCATGTCGTGCTCGACCACCACGACCGTGTGCCCGGCGTCGACCAGCCCGTGCAACTGCCGCATCAGCACCTCGACATCGGCCGGGTGCAGTCCTGTCGTCGGCTCGTCGAGGAGGTAGAGGCTGTGGCCGCGCCGGCCGCGCTGTAGTTCGCCCGCCAGCTTGATGCGCTGGGCCTCGCCGCCGGACAGCTCGGTGGCGGGCTGCCCGAGCCGCAGATAGCCGAGGCCCACGTCGAGGAGCGTGGCCAGGCTGCGCACGGCGGCCGGGGTGTCCGCGAAGAACTCCGCAGCGCCCGCCACGGTCAGCTCCAGCACCTCGGCGATGTTCCGCCCCCGGTAGGTCACTTCGAGCGTCTCGGGGTTGTAGCGCGCCCCGCCGCAGTCCGGGCACGGCGCGTAGGTGCTCGGCAGGAACAGCAGCTCGACGCTGACGAACCCCTCGCCCTGGCAGGTCTCGCAGCGGCCGCCGGCCACGTTGAAGGAGAACCGCCCCACGCCGTAACCCCGTTCCCGCGCCTGCCCGGTGGCCGCGAACACCTTCCGTACGACGTCGAACAGGCCGGTGTAGGTGGCCAGGTTGGAGCGCGGGGTGCGGCCGATCGGCTTCTGGTCGACGGCGACCAGACGTCCGACCTCGGCCGGCTCCTCGGTGATCGCGCCGATCAGCGTCGACTTGCCGGAGCCGGAGACCCCGGTGACGGCGGTGAGGACACCGAGCGGGAACGCGGCGGTGACCCCACGGAGGTTGTGCCGGGTCACCGGGCCCACCGTCAGCCAGCCTCTGGCGGGCCGCGGTGCCCGTGCCGGGACGGGATCCCGCGCGAACAGGTAGCGGGCGGTGGCGGACTCCGCGACGCCGGCCAGCTCCGCCACCGGTCCGCTGTGCAGCACCTCGCCGCCGTGCTCGCCGGCCCGTGGACCCACGTCCACCAGCCAGTCGGCGGCGCGCACCACGTCCAGGTGGTGTTCCACCACGAACACCGAGTTCCCGGCCGCCCTCAGCCGCTTCAGCACGGTCAGCAGCGCCTCGGTGTCCGCCGGGTGCAGACCGGCCGACGGCTCGTCCAGGACGTAGACGACGCCGAACAGCCCGGACCGCAACTGGGTGGCCAGGCGCAGGCGTTGGAGTTCGCCCGCGGAGAGGGTGGGGGTGGCCCGGTCGAGGCTGAGATAGCCGAGCCCCATCTCGGTGACGGGCGCGATGCGGGCGGTGAGGTCCGCGGTGAGGACCCGCACGGTCTCCGACTCGGCCTGCCCGTCCAGGAGCCGGGACAGTTCTGTCAGCGGCAGCGCCACGAGTTCGGCGATCGTACGGCCTGCGAACGTCACGGCGAGCGCCTCCGGCCGAAGCCTGCTGCCGCCGCACACCGGACAGGGCGCACTGGTCAGGAACCGCTCGGCCTTCGCCCGCAGCGCCGGGCTCCTGGAGTCCGAGAAGGTCTTCAGCACGTACCGGCGGGCACTCATGTACGTGCCCTGGTACGGCCGTTGGATGCGGTCGGCGTCCCGGACCGGGTGCACGGTGACCACGGGCTGCTCGTCCGTGAAGAGGATCCACTCGCGCTGCTCGGCGGGCAGGTCCCGCCACGGCAGGTCGACGTCGTGGCCGAGCGCGTCCAGGATGTCCCGCAGGTTCTTGCCCTGCCAGGCACCCGGCCAGGCGGCGATCGCGCCCTCGCGGACGGACAGCGAAGGGTCGGGGACCAGGGACTCCTCGGTGACCCGGTGCACCCGGCCCAGGCCGTGGCACTCGGGGCAGGCGCCCGCCGCCGTGTTGGGGGAGAACGCGTCGGAATCGAGCCGCTCGGCGCCCGGCGGATAGTCCCCGGCGCGCGAGAACAGCATGCGCAGGGAGTTGGAGAGGCTGGTGACCGTGCCGACCGAGGAGCGGGAGGTGGGGGCCGAGCGGCGCTGCTGCAGCGAGACCGCCGGCGGCAGCCCGCTGATCTCCGCGACCTTCGGCGCCCCGACCTGGTGGATCAGCCGGCGCGCGTACGGCGCGACCGACTCGAAGTAGCGCCGCTGGGCCTCGGCGTAGATCGTGCCGAACGCCAGGGACGACTTCCCCGAGCCGGACACACCGGTGAAGACGGCCAGCACGTCCCGGGGGATGTCCACGTCGACGCCCCTGAGGTTGTGCTCACGGGCGCCGCGCACGCGGACGTACGGGTCGTGGGGGCTGTGCATCGTACGGACACTCCGGGACGGACGGCTCGCGGGGCAGGGACAAACCCCGCGATCCTAGCCCGCACGGTCGGCGTCTACTGCGGAGGGTCGCCCCGCCTCCGCTCCCGTTCGATGTAGTCGTCGGCCTGCTTCTGGGCCGTGTCGACCTGGGACTGGTACTTGTTTCCGGTCCGCTGGTCGATCATGTCGCCGCCCTTGCGGACGCCCTGTCTGGCCTGGTCCTCGTGGCCCTTGAGCATCCCCTTGAGCTTGTCCAGCATGGACATGGCAGCCCTCCTCGCTGGTTTGCGGCTTTCACCCCCAGCGTCACCGGCCGGGGCGCCGTCCGCATCTCGGCGGCCGTCCCCGTGCGGGCCCGGCACGCCTGTGCGAGCTTGGAAGACGCGGATTGCCGCCGATCGCGAAGCCCTCCGGAGAGGCTCTCGCGCAGCCGCCCCGCGCGCCGCCCCGCACAGCTGTCCGCAGAAAGGCCCGGCCCCATGAGTACTTCCGGTTTCGGATTCGGACGCAGCCCCTTCGAGGAGTTCGACGAGCTGATGTCCCGCTTCTTCGGCGGCGCGGGAGCGGGGGCCCAGCCCCGCCGCGCCCAGCGCGTGGACATCGGCAGTCTGCTGTCCGAACGGGCCCGGGAGCTGGTCGCCGAGGCCCGCGACCTCGCCGCCGTCGAGGGCAGCGACGAACTGGACGCCCGGCATCTGCTGGCCGCCGCCACCACCCACGACTCCACCCGGCGGCTGCTCACCGAGGCGGGCGCCGACCCCGACCAGCTCAGGGCTCGGCTCACCGCCGGCCACGGCGGCGGCGAGAAGGCGGAGCCCGCCACCCTCACCCCGGCCGCCAAACGCGCCCTCCTCGACGCGTACCAGATCTCCCGTGCCGAGGGCGCCTCCTACATCGGCCCCGAGCACCTGCTGCGCGCGCTCGCCGCGAACCCGGAGTCGGCGGCCGGCCGGGCGCTCGGCGAAAGCGGCTGGGAGCCGACCCGGATGCCGGCCGAGGGCGCCGGGGAGCGCAGGAAGCCCAGCACCACGCCGACCATCGACGAGTACGGCCGTGACCTCACCGAGGACGCCCGGGCCGGGCGCCTGGACCCGGTGATCGGGCGGGACGAGGAGGTCGAGCAGACCATCGAGGTGCTCTCCCGGCGCAGCAAGAACAACCCGGTCCTGATCGGTGACCCGGGCGTCGGCAAGACCGCCATCGTGGAGGGGATCGCGCAGCGGATCATCGCCGGGGACGTGCCCGAGACGCTCGAGGGCAAGCGGCTGGTCTCCCTCGACCTGGCCGGGATGGTGGCCGGCACCAAGTACCGGGGCGAGTTCGAGGAACGGCTGAAGAAGCTGCTCGACGAGGTCCGCGAACACGGTGACGAACTCGTGCTGTTCCTCGACGAACTGCACACGGTCGTGGGTGCGGGCGGCGGCGGGGACGGCTCACTCGACGCGGGCAACATCCTCAAACCGGCCCTCGCGCGTGGCGAGTTGCACCTGATCGGCGCGACCACCGTCGACGAGTACCGCAAGCACATCGAGAAGGACGCGGCCCTGGAGCGCCGGTTCGCGCCCATCCTGGTCGGCGAGCCCACCGTCGACGACACCGTCGAGATCCTGCGCGGCCTGCGCGACCGCTACGAGGCCCACCACCAGGTCCGCATCACCGACGAGGCGGTGGTCGCGGCGGCCGAGCTGTCCGACCGGTACATCACCTCGCGGTTCCTGCCCGACAAGGCGATCGACCTGATGGACCAGGCGGCGGCCCGGGTCCGGCTGCGCTCGAAGACGCCGCCCACCGACACCCGGGACATCGAGGACCGCATCGCCGCCCTGAACCGGGAGAAGGACCAGGCCGTCGCCGACGAGGAGTACGAGCGGGCCAAGGAGCTCCGCGACCGCATCAAGGACACCGAGGCCGAGCTGGAACAGGCCGGCACCGCCGAGGAACACGCGCCCAAGGTCACCGCCGAGGACATCGCCGAGGTCGTCTCCCGCACCACCGGCATCCCGGTCGCCGAGCTCACCGAGGAGGAGCGGGAGCGCCTGATGAAGCTGGAGGAGCACCTGCACGAGCGGGTCGTCGGCCAGGACGAGGCGATCACCGCCGTCGCCCGCGCGGTGCGCCGTGCCCGCGCCGGCATGAGCGACCCCAACCGGCCCGTCGGCAGCTTCCTCTTCCTCGGCCCCACCGGCGTCGGCAAGACCGAGCTGGCGCGCGCCCTGGCCGCGGCCCTCTTCGGCGACGAGACCCGCATGATCCGCCTCGACATGAGCGAGTTCCAGGAGCGCCACACCGTCTCCCGGCTGGTCGGCGCCCCGCCCGGATACGTCGGCCACGAGGAGGCCGGCCAGCTCACCGAGGCGGTGCGCAGGCAGCCGTACGCCGTGCTGCTCCTCGACGAGGTGGAGAAGGCCCACCCGGACGTCTTCAACACCCTGCTCCAGCTCCTCGACGACGGCCGCCTCACCGACGCCCAGGGCCGTACCGTCGACTTCAAGAACACCGTCGTCATCATGACGTCGAACATCGGTGCCGACCGCATCCTGGCCGCCGGCACGGAGGACTACGCGAAGGTCCGCGAGGCGGTCATGCCCGTACTCCAGCAGCACTTCAGGCCGGAGTTCCTGAACCGTATCGACGAGATCATCGTCTTCCGCGGCCTGGACCGCACCCAACTGCGCGAGATCGTCGACCTGCTGCTGGAACACACCCGACGCAGGCTGCACGCCCAGGACGTCACGCTCGAAGTCACCGACAGCGCCGCCGAGTTGCTCGCCAACCTCGGCCACGAGCCGGACTTCGGCGCCCGTCCGCTGCGCCGCACCATCCAGCGCGAGGTCGACGACCGCCTCGCCGACCTGCTGTTGTCCGGGCAGCTCGTGGCGGGCGAGCGGGCGGTGGTGGACGCGGCGGACGGTGAGATCGTGATCCGCTCCGACAAGCCGGTCACGGTCTGACCGGTCCGGTCAGGAGGCGATGATCCCGGCCAGCCGCCGGTACGAGTCCAGCAGGGCCGCACGGTCGTACGTGCTCGTGGTGACCAGCACCTCGTCGGCACCGGTCTCCTTCAGGACCGTCTCCAGTTCATGGGCGACCTGGTCCTCGGTGCCGGCGATGTGCCCGGCGAGCCCGGACTCGTAGAAGCCGCGTTCCCGCGCGGTCATCGTCCGGGCCTCGACGGCCTCGGCCGGGGGCAGCGGGGGGAACGTCCCGTGGGTGCGGGAGTACGCCATGGACCAGGCCTCCGGGACGAGCAGCCGGCGGGCCGCCTCGGGTGTCTCGGCGACGGCGACCGTCCCGGAGATCACGACGTACGGCTCGGCGGCCCACGGGGAGGGCCGGAAGCGGTCGCGGTAGCGCTCGATGCCGTGCCGCATCTTCTCGCGGCCCCGGAGGTCGCCGATGACCATGGGCAGCCCGGCCCGGGCCGCGATGTCCGCGCCCTCGCCCATCGCCAGCACGAACGGCGGCACCCGCAGCCCCTCCGCCGGGCGGGCCCGTACCCCCGTCGGCGAGGTCCCCTCGAACCAGCCGAGCAGGTCGCCGAGCTGCGCCGCGAAGTCATCGGCGTCGCCCTTGTCGCGTCCCAGCGCCCTGCGCACCCCGTCGGTGAAGCCCACCGACCGGCCGAGCCCCATGTCGATCCGCCCCGGGTACAGCGACTCCAGCACACCGAACTGCTCGGCCACGACGAGCGGCCGGTGGTTGGGCAGCATCACCCCGCCGGTTCCGACCCGGATGGTCCGGGTCGCGGCAGCCACGGCCGCGGCCAGCACGGTCGGCGCCGAGCCGGCGACCCCGGGCACCCCGTGGTGCTCGGACACCCAGAAGCGGTGGTAGCCGAGCGCCTCCGCCTCCCGCGCCAGCGCCACCGTGTCCCGCAGCGCCGCACCGGGCGCGTGCCCCTCGCGGGTGCGGGAGCGGTCGAGGACGGAGAACCGGGTCCGGGCGATGGTTGCGTTCACACAGGGTTCAACAGCCGCGCGGCCACGGGATTCCCGCGGGGCTCCTGCGCCGTGGGCACCCTGAGGCCGCCGTGGCCCGAACCCGCGGGGGCGGCGCGTTCTAGGCTTGCCGGGTGACCGAGAGCAGCAAGCGCCCGATCGCCGTGTTCGACATCGACAACACCCTCGCCGACACCGCGCACCGGCAGCGGTTCCTGGAGCGCAAGCCCAGGGACTGGGACGCGTTCTTCGCGGCCGCGCCGCACGATCCGCCGCTCGCCGAGGGGATCGCGCTGGCCGTCGCCGGCGCCGAGGAGTGCGACATCGTCTACCTCACGGGGCGCCCCGAGCGCTGCCGCCGCGACACGCTGGACTGGCTCGCCGCCCACGGACTGCCCGAGGGGCGTGTGCACATGCGGCGCAACGCCGACCGCAGGCCGGCCCGGCAGACCAAGCTGGAGATCCTGCGGCGGCTCGCGGAACGGCGTTCGGTCCGCGTCCTGGTCGATGACGACGAGCTGGTGTGCGACGCCGCCGAAAGGGCCGGGTTCACCGTCGTACGGGCCCGCTGGGCCGACCGTTCGGCCGCGCTGGAGCAGGCCCAGGAGGGGGAGGGGCGGACCTGAGGGTGCGGCGTCGGCCCGCTTCGGCCTCTTCAGCCTTCTTCGTCGATGCGGAAGCCCACCTTCAGGCCTACCTGGTAATGCTCGATCTGCCCGTTCTCGATCTGGCCCCTGACCTGCGTGACCTCGAACCAGTCCAGGTTGCGCAGGGTCTGGTTGGCGCGTGCGACACCGTTGCGGATGGCCTGGTCGATGCCCTCGTGCGAGGTGCCGACGATCTCGGTGACCCGGTAGGTGTTGTTGGTCATCGGGAAGCTCCTCTCGTCGTCACTCCACGGTGCCGCATCCGGAAGCGGAGCGCGAGGCGTCGGTTCCGAAACGCCGACAGCCCTTGACCCTCCGTATTGGTCCATACCAAAATCCCGTACACCCGTACGGGCCCCAGTGCTCGTTCCCCCACGTCGGGCCTCTTCGCCTGTCCGCCAGACAGAACAGGAACCCCCGTGAGACATCGCCGCCCGCTCGCCCTCGTCTGCGTGTCCGCCGCCCTGCTGAGCGCCTGTGGGGTGCTGCCGGGCGAAGGAGGTGGGCGCCACACGGTCACGGTCTGGCTGATGCGGAACAGCGCCTCGGCGGACTTCCTGCGCCGCTTCACCGCGGACTTCGAACGCACCCACCAGGACATCCGCCTGGACATCCGCATCCAGGACTGGAGCGGCATCGTCGACAAGGTGCAGACGGCCCTGAAGAGCGACTCCGCCGATGCGCCCGACGTCATCGAGGTCGGCAACACCCAGGTCCCGCAGTACGTCGAGGACGGCCGGCTCACCGACCTCACCCTGGAGTCGATGCGCGACTGGGGCAAGGAGCACTGGCTGCCCGGCCTCGCCGAGCCCGGCTCGGACGACTCCCGGCAGTACGGCATCCCCTGGTACGCCGCCAACCGGGTCGTCATCTACCGCAAGGACCTGTTCAGGAAGGCCGGGATCACCGCCCCGCCGAAGACCCGCGCGCAGTGGCTGGCCGACACCGGGAAGCTCAACTCCGGTGGCAATCAAGGGATCTACCTCGCCGGACAGGACTGGTACACCCTCTCCGGGTTCATCTGGGACGAGGGCGGCGACCTCGCCCAGGAGACGGACGCCCAGTGGAAGGGCACCCTCGACAGCCCGGCCGCGCTGCGCGGGATGGACTTCTACCGGCAACTCCAGGCCCTCGGCAAGGGCCCCGTCGACGCCGACGAGGAACACCCGCCCCAGGCCCAGGTGTTCGCCGGCGGACAGGCGGCGCAGATCGTCGCGGTGCCCGGCCTCGCCCAGTCCATCGTGCAGGAGAATCCCGAACTCAAGGACGACATCGGCTACTTCCCGGTGCCGGGACTCACCGCGGCCCACCCCGGCGCCGTCTTCACCGGCGGCTCCGACCTCGTCGTACCGCAGAACACCGACCGGCCCTACGACGCGACCGCCGTCGTCGGTGCCCTGACCGGCGCCAAGTGGGACACCGACCTCGCCCGCACCATGAACTACGTGCCCAACAAGACCACCCTGGCGGGTGCGGTGGCAGGCGAGGAGGGGGTCGCCGCCATGGCGGCGGGCGCCGCACGAGGGCGGGCGACCCCCCACACCCCCGACTGGCCGGCGGTGGAGGCCGACAACCCGATCAAGGGCTACATGACCAAGGTGCTCGACGGAGCGGACCCCGAGACCGAGGCCCGCCGCGCCTCCCGCCGCATCACCGAACTGCTCGCACCGAACTTCGGGTGAGCCGGCGCCACGGTTCGGTAGCACCCCAAAGAGGCGCGAGGAACTGCGCGACCGGCCACGACGGCGCCGCGGACGACAGACGGCACGGAACGGCGCGTCCGCCGGGCACTCAGCGCGCCACGCTCAGCGACAGCGCGAAGCGCCCCTGTGCGTCGGTCCACCAATGGGTCAGCTCCAGCCCCGCACCGGCCAGTTCGGCGGTCACCCCGGGCCGCCGGAACTTCGCCGACACCTCGGTGCGCAGTTCCTCGCCCGCCGCGAAGTCCACGGCCAGATCGAGCGCGGGCACCTTCACGGTCTGCGCCACCCGGGACCGCAGCCGCATCTCGATCCACTCGTTGTCCGCGTCCCACAGCGCGACGTGGTCGAAGGCCTCCGGGTCGAAGTCGGCGTCCAGTTCCCGGTCCACGACGGCGAGGACGTTCTTGTTGAACTCGGCCGTCACCCCGGCCGCGTCGTCGTACGCCCGGACCAGCACCTCCTCGTCCTTGACCAGGTCGGTGCCGAGCAGCAGTGCGTCGCCGGGCGCGAGCCGCCGGCGCACCGAGGCCAGGAACTCCGCCCGCTCGGCGGGCAGCAGGTTGCCGATCGTGCCGCCGAGGAAGACCAGGAGCCGGGGTCCCGGCGTCTCGGGCAGCTCAAGGCGGCCGGTGAAGTCGGCGATCAGGGCGTGCACGGACAGCCCCGGCCGCTCCGCGACGAGCGCCTCGCCGGCCTGCGTGAGGGCGCTCTCGCTGACGTCGACCGGGACGTACACCTCCAGGCCGGTGAGCGCGTCGATGAGCAGGCGGGTCTTCTCGGAGGAGCCCGAGCCCAGCTCCACCAGGGTGCGGGCGCCGCTCGCGGCGGCGATCTCGCCGGACCGGGCGATCAGGATCTCCCGCTCGGCCCGGGTCGGGTAGTACTCGGGCAGCTCGGTGATCTGCTCGAACAGCTCGCTGCCCCGGGCGTCGTAGAACCACTTCGGCGGCAGCGTCTTGGGGGATGCGGTGAGGCCGGTCAGGACATCGGCGCGCAGCGCGGCGTCCGTCGCGTCCTCGGGAAGGGTGCGGGTGACACGGAAGGGACTCACGTACAGGGCTCCTTAGGTGGTACCGATGCCAGGTCCTCGACCGGGTTCTCGACGGGCGTGAGGACGACGCCCGCGCGGCTCGCGGTGAGCAGCGTGCGGTCGGGGACCTCCTGCCAGCGCGGGTCGTCGTCGTACGGCTCGGAGGCGACGACGGTGCGCAGGCCGGGTTCCGCGAGGTAGTGGAGGCTGTCGCCCCAGGCGGTGGCGGTGATGGTCTCGCCGTCGGTGAGGAGGAGGTTGAGCCGGGCCGCGGGTGCTGCCTCGGCCACCTGCTGAACCGTTTCCGCAAGGGCCGGGCCCGGCTCCGTACCGGACCGCAGCCGGTGCAGCGCCAGCGCCCAGACGAACGCCGAATCGGTGCGGGCCTCCATCGACAGCAGGTCGGCCGGGGGCAGCAGCGGGACCAGGGGCGCCATGACCCCGGGCCAGCCGGGGATCGCCCCGTTGTGGCTGAACAGCCAGCGGCCCGCGGCGAACGGCGCCGCCGCCGCCTCCGCGTCCGCGCCGGCCAGGGTCGCGTCCCGGACGGCGGCCAGCAGCGCGCCGGTGCGCACGACCCGGGCCAGGTCGGCGAAGGACTGGTCGGCCCAGATCGGCCCGGCGCGCCGGTAGCGGGCCGGCTGCGGATCGTCCGGGGCGTACCAGCCGATCCCGAAACCGTCCGCGTTGACCGTCCCGTACCGCTGGAGCCGGGGTGCCCACGACTGCCGGTACAGGGAGTGCTCCGGCTCCACGAGGAGCCGCCCGAGCGGCTCCTCGGGTCCCAGGCAGGCCAGGTGACGGCACATCAGGCCGCCTCCGCCGACCGGGCGGTGCGGAAGCCGGAGAAGATCTGCCGCCGGATCGGGTAGTCCCAGTTGCGGAACGTCCCCCGGCAGGCCACCTGGTCCACGGCGAACGAACCGCCGCGCAGCACCTTGTACTCGGGCCCGAAGAACACCTCCGAGTACTCCTTGTACGGGAAGGCGGTGAAGCCGGGGTAGGGGAGGAAGTCGCTGGACGTCCACTCCCACACGTCACCGATCAACTGCCGTACACCGAGCGGTGACTCGCCCTCCGGGTAGCTGCCGGCCGGGGCCGGGCGCAGGTGCCGCTGGCCCAGGTTGGCGTGGTGCGGCGCCGGGTCGGCGTCGCCCCACGGGTAGCGCCGGGACCGGTTCTCGCCGGGGTGGTGCCGGGCGGCCTTCTCCCACTCGGCCTCGGTGGGCAGCCGGCGCCCGGCCCAGCGGGCGTAGGCGTCCGCCTCGTACCAGGACACGTGCAGCACCGGCTCCTCGGGCGGCACGACCTCCGTGACCCCGAAGCGGCGGCGCAGCCACTGGCCGCCCTCCCGGTGCCAGAAGTGCGGCGCGGTGATCGAGTGCTGCCGGATGTGCGCCCAGCCGTCGGGTGTCCACCAGCGCTCCTGCTCGTAACCGCCGTCCTCGATGAACGCCAGGTACTGACCGTTGGTCACCGGCGTGGTGTCGATCCAGTAGGGCGCCACCTCCCGCCGGTGCGCGGGGCGTTCGTTGTCCAGCGCCCAGGGCTCGGTGGAGGTGCCCATGGTGAACGGGCCGCCGGGGACCAGGACTTCGGGCGGGCCGGTGAACGGCGGCGCCGGAGCCGGGTCCGGGGCGGTCAGGGCCTGGGGGCCCCTGCGGAGCTGATGGGTGATCAGCATCGTCTCGTCGTGCTGCTGTTCGTGCTGCGCGATCATCCCGAAGGCGAAGCCCGCCTCGGTCAGCCGGCTGCCGCTGAACGCCGCGCCCTCCAGCAGGTCCAGGGCCCGGCCGCGCACCTCGGCCGCGTACTGCCGGGCCTCGGCGGGCGGCAGCAGGGGCAGCGAGGGCCGCTCGGAGCGCGGATGCTCGAAGGCGTCGTAGAGGCTGTCGATCTCGGGCCGCATCGCCTCCCGGCCGCCGACGTTGCGCAGCAGCCACAGCTCCTCCTGGTTGCCGATGTGCGCGAGGTCCCAGACCAGCGGGGACATCAGCGGGGAGTGCTGGGCGGTGAGGTCGGGCCCCTCCACGCAGCTGGTCAGCAGCGTGGTGCGGTCGCGGGCCGTGGTCAGGGACTTCAGCGCCCGGTCCCGCAGGGTCTCGATATCGATGTCGACGTCGGTCTCGGTCATGCGCTGATGTCCTTCCCATGGGCGCGACCGGCCGTGCCGCGCAGTCTGTCCAGCAGGTCGTCGGCCGGGCAGCGGCCCCGCAGCACGTACCGGTCCCGGTACGCCGCCACGGCGTCCACGACCCCGGAGCTCGCGCCGATCCTCGGCAGGGCGTCGAGCGCCGCCGTGAAACAGGCGACGGCGGCCTCGTGCAGCTCGGGGTCGCGGAGCCCGGAGCGGGCCGCGTCGATCCACAGCGGGTTGTTCGGGGCGGGCCGCGGGCCCGCCCGCTCGGCCAGCGGTTTCACCGTCCGGTACGCGGTCTCCGCGGCCTCCGGGTCGTCGAACAGGGCCGCCGTCACCGCCAGCGGCACGATCCACCCGTCGTCGCCGGGCTGCGCGTCGATCATCCGCAGCTCCAGATGACCGCGCGGCCTGACCGGCGGGAACAGCGTGGTCAGGTGGTAGGCGAGATCCGCGCCGGTGGGTGGGACGGGCGTTCTTGACCGGGTCCAGGCCCGGAAGGTCAGCTCCTCGGGGACCTCCCAGGGGCCGCCGTCCCGTCGTACGCACATCACCGGTGCGTCGAGGACGTGCCGGGCCCAGGCGGTGCGCGGGTCGCCGTCCAGCGGGGGCGCGCCCGCGCGGCCCGCGCCGATCTCCATCCACAGCAGCTGCCGGGTGGAGAGCCAGCCGGTGGGCCGGTGCCCGACCAGCGGGGAGTTGGCGAACGCGGCCACCAGTACCGGGCCCAGCTGGTGGGCCAGCCACCAGCGCCGGGTGTAGCCGAGCGGGCCGGGCTCCTCGTGGCCGGCGTCCAGGCAGACCTGGACGGACGCCGAGGAGCACATCATGTGGCGGCCCGCCGTGCCGGTACGGTCCAGGCAGCTCTCCATCGCGTCGTAGCGCGGCTCGCGCAGGAAGCGGCGGGGGGTGTGCCAGGGATCGTGACCGACGCCCACGAGTCCGAGGTCCTGTTCGGCGAGGACCTTGCGGACGGCGTCCAGGTCGGCGGAGACGGTGCCGATGCACTCCGTGAGGGAGGCGGCGGGCGGCGAGCTGAGCTCCAGCTGGCCGCCGGGTTCGACGGTGAGCGCCGACCCCAGGGGCACCGTGCGCAGTGCGGCGTAGGCCGCTTCGAGTCGTTCGGGTGTCACCGGGAGCTGCGGCGTGCGCAGCTCGTGAACCAGCCATTCCACCTCGACCCCGAGCGTGCGGGGCGGGCCGGTCTTGAAGCAGATGCCCTTGACCAGGGCCTCCACCTCGGCTTCGGTGACAGCCGTGCGGTCGTCCGAGAAGTCGGTTTTCACCGACCCGTCGGTACAGTCGCCGCTGTCGGATATTGAGTCGGACATGTCGGGATCCTCCTGAGATTCCACCATGCCACCGTCCCGGCCGTGGATGCGTCCGGGGCGGCATCGTCCGTCCCACCCAAGACCTTCACGTCGATTCGCACAAGGGTGCCTATCGGGACGTTCTAGATCGGTAACCTCTTCTTCCATGCCGCTTCGTTGCTGGTTCCTTGCGTGTTTCCGGCCGTTTCAGGCCAGGGAAACTCCGTTGCACGGCACCTCCAGCATCACCCAGGATGCGTGCATGAGCACGACGGGGGAGGCCGCGCGGGCCGCGGCCATGGCGTCCACGGGGGTGGCGCCATGAGCGCGCGCCTGCGCGGCATCGCACGGCAGACCGAGCAGATCGTGGCGGCGGGCGGCTACCGCACGCCCGACGGCCGGCAGGTCCTGCTGGCCGACGGCATCGCGGCCGCACGGGCCGGGACGCGGCTGTACGGCCCGGAACCGGTGCCGGTCCCGCCGGCCCCGGACCCGGACCTGGCCGCCGTCTTCGAGGTCACGGGCGAGAGCAGCCTGGAGGCCGCCCGCCGCCTCGCCGACGCCCCGGTGGCCGTGCTCAACTTCGCCTCGGCCCGCAATCCGGGCGGCGGTTACCTGAACGGCGCCCAGGCGCAGGAGGAGGCCCTGTGCCGCGCCTCCGCGCTGTACACGTGCGTGCGGGAGGCCGCCGCGTACTACGAGCACCACCGCGCGCACCGCGACCCCTTCTACACGGACCGCGTGATCCACTCCCCGGCCGTCCCGGTCTTCCGCGACGACCGCGGCGCGCTGCTCGCCGAGCCCTACCGCGCGGGTTTCCTCACGGCCGCCGCGCCCAACGCGGGCGTGATCCGGCGGACGGCTCCGGAGCGGGCCGGCGAACTGCCGGGGGCCCTCGCCGTACGGGCCGAACGGGTGCTGGAGGTGGCCGCGGCCCACGGCTACCGGCGACTGGTCCTCGGCGCCTGGGGCTGCGGGGTGTTCCAGAACGACCCCGCACAGGTCGCGGCCGCCTTCCGTGAACTGCTGGGCCCCGGCGGCCGGTTCGCGGGGACCTTCGCCCACGTGGTGTTCGGGGTCCTGGACCGTACGCCGGGATCCGTGATCCGTGGTGCCTTCGCCGAGGCGTTCCGGACCGTCGGGGTCTGAGCGGGTCCGGCGAAGGCCGCTGCGGGTCGGCAACTGCCCCCGAAGGGGCGCCGGCGGCACGGCAACTTCAGCGGAGCGCCCCGCTCAGTTCCAGCCGTAGCGCTCGTGCAGCCGGTGGCGTACGAGGTTGAAGCGGCCCCGGTCGAGCGCGCAGGCCTCGCGGCGCATGCCGTCCTCGTGCAGCCGCAGTACGCGGTCCACGTCCACCCAGGAGTCACGGCCGGTGCGGTCCCAGGGCCCGCTGCCGATCGCCACCCACTCACGGTCGTTGTCGTGCCGCTTGCTGGACAGCTGGACGGCGAGCAGGGTGCCGGCCACCTCCCGGGCGACGACCAGGACCGGCCGGTCCTTGCCCCGGCCGTCGTTCTCCTCGAAGGGCACCCAGGTCCACACGATCTCACCGGGGTCGGGGTCGCCGTCGTGGGCGGGGGAGTACTCGGTGCGCACCTTGCCGACCTCGTGCGGGTCGGCCTCGGTGGTGGCGGTGGGGCCGTACCGGCCGGGGACGCTCTCGTCGTCGATAAACGCAGTCACGAGGGCACCCTATGGGGCCTCAGCCAGCGAGAACAGGCGGGGTGCCGGTCCGGCGCAGCTCGGCCTCGATCAACGCGGCCGTGACATCCGGGCGTTCGAGGTGCGGAAGGTGACCGGCTTCGGGGACCGGCTCGAACCGGCCCTGCGGGAAGGCCTTCGCGAAGGCGGCTCCGTACGCGGGCGTGACGATACGGTCGCTCTCGCCCCAGACCAGCAGCGCGGGCTGCCGCACCCGCCCCAGCCGAGGGAGCAGCTTCGGGTCGCTCATCCGGCCGCCGTCCGTGAGCAGCCGCATGGTCGCCATGTTGGCCTGGCGACGGGCGAGTTCGGCGGCGGGGAGGGTGGCCGGGTCGACGTAGAAGCGGTCCGGGTCGTGCCAGGAGTGCTCGGCCTGGGCGCGCGGGTCCAGCGCGAAGAAGTCCGTGACCGGCTCGCCTTCGATGTCCGCGCCGACCGCGTTGACGAGGATGAGGCCGGTGATCAGCCCGGCCGTGTCATGTATGGCCATCTCGGTGGCGATGCGGCCCCCCAGTGAGGAGCCGATGACCAGGACGTCGTTCAACTCCGTGTCCTGGAGCAGGTGGAGGTAGGCGACGGCGAGGTCCTCGACGTCGGTCAGCCAGTCGGGGCGTGGCGTGCCGTCCCAGCCGGGGTGGACCGGGACGATGGTGTGGGCCGACCCGGCGAGCCGGGCGGCGAGGCCGGCCACCGTGGCGGGGCCGCCGCCTCCGTGAAGTATGAGCACCGGGCGGCCGGAACCGGCCTCGGTCAGCGAGATGGAGAGGTCCGGGTACACCTGGGCGTTGCGGTTCGTCGTCATGCCGCCCACCCTAACTAAGGATATTGATATAAACAAGCTTAGTCATCGGTTACAGTGGAGCCATGCAAGACGACCTGCAAGTTCTCGGGAGAGCGGTGAAACAAGCGCAGTACCGTCAGCACCGGGCGATGGACAGCGCGCTCGCCGCCGTCGGCACCACGCTCGCACAGTGGGACGCGCTGCGCGCCATCGACCGGACGCCGGGCGCCTCGGCGCGCGAGCTGGCCGCGGCCACCTTCCAGAGCGAGCAGGCCTTCGGCACGCTGGTGGGCCGGCTGGCCGCGCAGGGGCTGGTGGAGCGGCGGCCGGGCCACGGGCGGCGGATCCAGCACCACCTCACCCCTGACGGGGAGCGGACCCTGGCGGCCGGGCACGGGGTGGCCGGCGAGGTGCTCGCCGGCTGCTTCGCCCCGCTGTCGGCCGCGGAGCGGGCGACGCTGCTGGAGCTGCTGCGGCGGCTCAACGCGCAGGAATGACGCAGGGGTGGGCCCCGGGAGCGGGGGGGGGGGGCGCACGCGGCCGACTGTTTCCCTTCCTTCTCCCCCCCACTCCCCCCCCTGGGTCTATGATACCTGGTCCCACT
>NZ_JBVJNZ010000001.1:414784-522576 GCF_055583445.1 Streptomyces sp. NPDC104761
TCTTATTGTGATTGGGGAGGGAGGGGGGGGGGGAGGAGGGGCGTCGGGCGATGGAGAGAAGGGAAGGAGGGATGCTGGGGGCGCCCCCCCCCCCCCTCCCCCCCCCCCCCCACCCCTGCGTCCGGCTGTTACTCGCCGTCCTCCTCCACCTGCACCTTCTGGGACTTCGGAGCCGTGACCCCGTTGAGGACCGGTGACGTCACGCCCGACGCCTGCCCGTTCTGGTTCATCGACGCGAGCAGCTGCCGGGCGAGACCGAGCCCCGTGCCGCCCATGGTGAGCGCCTTGGCGAACAACTCGGCCATGCCGTCGGCGCCGTTGAGCAGCACCATGTTGTCGACGTTGCCGAAGGCGGAGGCCCCGGCCTTGACGATCTCCGGCCAGTTCTCGGCGAGTTGCTGGGCGACGACCGCCTCCTGGTTCTCCGCGAGGGCGGCGGCACGGGCCTTGATGGCCTCCGCCTCCGCGAGTCCCTTCGCCCTGGCCGCCTCGGCCTCCGCCAGACCCTTCGCCTGCGCGGCGGCCGCCTCCGCCTCACCGGTCGCCCGGGTCGCCGCCGCGGTCGCCGTACCCCGGGACTTGGTCGCCTCGGCCTCGGCACCCGCGGCCGTCTTGACCCGGGTCGCCTCGGCCGCGGCCGCCAGCTCCGTCTCCTTCGCCTTCGCCTGGGCCGCCGAGATACGCGCGTCACGCTCGGCCTCGGCCAGTGTCCGCTTCTCGTAGGCCTTGGCGTCGGCCGGCTTGCGGACGTCCGCCTGCAGCTGCTGCTCGCGCCGGTGCGCCTCCAGTTCGGCGACCCGCGTCTCCTGGACCACGACCTCCTGCCGGGCGGCCGCGTCGGCGAGCGGACCCGCCTGACGGGCCTGGGCGGCCGCCTTGTCCCGCTCGGCCTGGTAACCGGCCTGGAGGATCTCGCTGTCCCGGGTGGCCTCCGCCATTCGGGCGAACGACTGCTGCTCCGCCTCGGTGGCGAGCCGGTTCGCCTCCGCCTGCGCGATGCGCGCGTCCCGCTGCACGGCCGCCGCGTGCGGCATCGCCAGGTTCTGGATGTACCCGGTCGGATCCTCGATCTCGTGGATCTGCAGGGAGTCCACGATGAGCCCCAGCTTCTCCATCTCGGTGCCGCAGGCGGCCCGGGTCTGCCCGGTGAGCTTGTCCCGGTCGCGGATCATGTCCTCGACCGTCAACCCGCCCACGATGGACCGCAGATGACCCGCGAAGACGTTGTGCACCCGCTCGGACATCATCTTCTGCTGGTCCAGGAACCGGCGGCCCGCGTTGGCGATCGACACGAAGTCGTCGCCCACCTTGAAGATGACCACACCCCGCACCTTGAGCGGAATGCCCTGCTGGGTCACGCAGTCCACCGACAACTCGGTCTCGTTGAGATCCAGGGACAGCTTGCGCACCGCCTGCACGCCCGGCAGCACCAGCGTGCCGCGCCCCGTGACGATCCGGAATCCCATGCCCTCTTCGAGACCCTCGGTCCGATGCTTCGAACCGGAGATGATGAGCGCCTCGTTCGGCTCGGCGACCCGCCACATCATCTTGAACACACCGATCAGCACGAGAACGGCGAGAACCGCCACCCCCGCAACGACGCCGACAACCATCGGCATACGCCCCCTTTGAATGGTGCCCTTTCGGCACCGAACGAAGGGAGTGTGCGCCCGTGCGGGCGCCGGGTGAAGACGCCGGCGATTCCTTGTTGCAATCTTGACGCATACGCCCCTCACCTGGGGCTATGACCGCTCAACTGTCGTACGCGGGCGTGACGTAGACCGTCCGCGGCGGCAGGTACTCGACCACCATCACCACCGTGCCGCGCTCGATCCGGCCGGTGCCGTCGGCGGCGTACGCGAGGAAGTGCTCGGCGCCTCCGCGGACCCGGACGATCACCTCGCCGACGAGCCCGGGCCCGATCGCTCCGCTGACCCGCCCCACGAGCCCGACCATCGACGCATCGTCCATGGTCAGAGAGTACGGGCAGGTCAAGCGCGGGGAAAGTGGCCTGCTTTTCGGCCTGCCGCTCTCACGCCGCCGAGGCGTCGACGGCCGCGGGCCGCGGCGGCCAGAGCTCGTGCCAGCGCAGTTCGGCTTCCAACTGGGCGGCGACGGAGACCAGCAACGGCTCACTGTCCGCCGGCCCGAGCAGCTGCGCCCCCACCGGCAGCCCGCCCCCGGCGAACCCGGCGGGCACGTTCACCCCCGGCCACCCCAGCACGTTCCACGGCCACGCGTAGGGGCAGGCGGCGATCATCGCCCGGTCGGTGGCGAACTGGCCCAGCCCCAGCAGCGCGCCGACGCGGGGCGGGGGAGCGGCGGTGGTCGGCGCGAGGACCAGGTCGTACGACGCGAAGAAGGCGCCTATCCTGCCCCGCAGTCCGGCCTCCGCACGCCGGGCGGCCCGCAGCGGGGCCCCGCCGAGCAGCCGGCCCAGGCGGGCCGCCTCCCGGGTGCGCGGGTCGAGCAGGTCCGGGTGCGGCGCCTCGCGGACGCGCTCGGCGATCCCTGCCGTGGCGCGTGGGACGAAGGTCAGCCCGATCTGGCCGTAGGGCGGGTCGGCCTCCTCGACCGTATGGCCCAACTCGGCGAGCGTGTTGGCGAGTTCGAGGACGCGGGTGCGCAGTTCCGGCTGGAGACGGGCGGGGAGCGCGGTGAACGGCGGCTTGAGGGAGAGGGCGATGCGCAGCCGCCCGGGGTCCCGGCCGACCGCCTCGGTGAGCGTCACCCGGGCCGGCTGGTGCGGATCCTGCGGATGGTTCCCGCTCGCCGCGTCCAGCAGCAGGGCCGCGTCGGCGACCGTGCGGGCCAGGGTGCCGTTGACCGTGATGCCGTGGAAGGACTCGCCGCGCGGCCAGGTGGAGATGCGGCCGCGCTGCGGTTTGATGCCGACGAGGTGGGTCCAGGCCGCCGGGATGCGTACGGATCCGGCACCGTCCGAGCCGAGCGCGGCCGGCACCAGGCCCGCCGCCACGGCTGCCGCGGACCCGCCCGAGGAGCCGCCCGGAGTGTGCCCGGGCTGCCACGGGTTGCGGGTGGCACCGAAGGCGGGCCCCTCGGTGAACGGCCACTGCCCGAGCTCGCACGTGTTGGTCTTGCCGACGATCACGGCCCCGGCCGCGCGCAGCCGCCGTACCGCCTCCCCGTCCTCGGTCACCGGCGGGAACTCGCCCGGGCAGCCGAAGGCGGTCGGCTCGCCGGCCACGTCCGTGTCGTCCTTCACCGCCACCGGCACCCCGAGCAGGGGCCGCCGCACTCCGGCGGCCAACTCCCGGTCGGCGGCGTCCGCTTCGGCGAGGGCGGCGGTACGGCGCACGATCCGGAAGGCGTTGAGGGAGCCCTGGCTTGCCTCGATGCGCGCGAGAGTCTCCTCGACCAGCTGACGCGAGGTCGATTCGCCTGCGGCCAGAGTGCGTACGGACTCGGCGAGCCCTGCGGAACGGTCGTACGGCATACGGGAACCCACCTCCGGGGCGCAGCATTTACCGGAGAGTAACGTCGATCCGGCCCCGTCGGGACAGGTTTCGCACAGGCGGCGTCCAGCCGCGCGCCAGTCCTGCGTAAAGCATTGACGTGCACCTGGCGCGACTCCTACTTTCTGCGTCGACTTCTCGAACTCCGTTCGAGATACCGGACGCAGTGCTGTGTCCGCGCCTGCACGAGCCCTCGGAGAGCCGCCGTGACCACACGTCCCCCCGCCCCGTCCCGCCGCACCCTGCTGCGCGCGTTGGCCGCCCTGCCCGCCGCGGCCCTGGCCCTGGGCGAACTGCCCGGCCTGCTCGGCACGGCCGACGCAGCCGCACCCGCGAGCGGCTACGCCACCCGCTACACGATCGTCCCGTTCCTCGACAGCGACGACGGCACGGTGAACGTCTACCAGTCCGACGACGCCACCGACTTCCGCCTCCTGCAGTCCTCGGCCTACACCCCGCCCAGCAACCGCATCCGCGACGCGAGCATCTTCAAGCACACGGACGGCTACTACTACATCACCTACACCACCCACACCTGGGAGGACGAGAGCACCACGATCGGATTCGCCCGCAGTGCCGACCGGGTCGGCTGGACGTTCCTGTACGACTACACGATCCCCCTCACGAACCTGTCCCGGGCCTGGGCACCCGAGTGGTTCGTGGACGGCGACGGCAGCGTCAACGTCATCGTCTCCTGCTCGACCACGGACGACGAGTGGATCTTCACCCCGTACGTCCTGACGGCGACCGACTCCGCCCTCACGGCGTGGACCTCACCGACCGCGCTCTCCGGCATCGGCCCGAACCACATCGACACGTACATCGTGAAGATCGGCTCGACCTACCACGCCTTCACGAAGAACGAGACGGCGAAGTACATCGAGTACGGCACGGCCGGCAGCCTCGAGGGCCCCTACACGATCTCCAGGACCGGCGACTGGGCGGGCTGGGGCAGCTACCGCGAGGGCCCCTCCGTGATCCAGCTCGACAACGGCGGCCGGCGGATCTTCTTCGACGGCTACGGCGACGGCACCTACTACTACAGCGACAGCTACGACACGTTCGCCACGTGGTCCGTGCCGACCGCCCTGCCGACCCTCTCGGGCACGGCCCGGCACTTCACGGTGATCAAGGAAACGGTGCCGGGCGGCCCGTCGCCGACGAAGAACGCCACCCGCTCCCTCCAGTCGGTCAACTACCCCACCCGATACTGGGAGAAGGTGGCCGGCCTCCTCGACCTCCCGGTGGTGACGAGCTCCAGCGCCACCGCCGACAAGCGGGCGGCCACCTTCACGGTCGTCGCGGGCCTCGCCGACGCAAGCGCCTGCTCCTTCCGCGACGCCTCGGGCAACTACCTGCGCCACTACGACTTCCGCGGCCGCTTCGACCCGGACGACGGCACGACGACCTTCGCCCAGGACGCCACGTTCATCGCCCGCACGGGCACGGCCGACGGCTCGGTCCGCTTCGAGTCGTACAACTACCCGGGTCACTACCTGCGCCACTACAACTACCAACTCCGCGTGGACATCTCGAACGGCACCGACCTGTTCCGGCAGGACAGTTCGTTCGTTCCGGTGACATCCTGGGCCTGACCTGCACTGCTGCTGACCTGGGCAACCATGTTTGATGACCCGTCAGGGGTGGACCCGAGAGTCCCCCCGTTTCCCGGGACTTCCCGCGGAGAAGCGCAACGGACGTGCGGTGGGCGCGGGGGCCGGAGGGCGGGGTGGCCAGGTATGAGGGCCCCGGCGAGCGCCAGAACGCTCGCCGGGTGCTCGACGGGGAGACGTGGATCCGACCCTTGTGCGCGCCGGCCCGTGCAGCCGTCGAACGAGGAACCGCCCGCCTCGGATCCTGGCGAATCCTTCGCAGGGCCCGATGCAGCCCACCTCGCATGACGTCCATCGCCAAGGCTGTCCTGCCGCTGGAGCGGCGCCGCTGGAAGAGCTCAATGTCCGCCGAAGCCGCGTCGCGCGCCCGGGGTAGGGCCCTCGTACTCGCCGTCGACCTCGGCAGGCAACCCCGTCGGCGACGGCCGGAGCGCGGCGACCTGCCAGGCGTTCGGCTCAGCGCGCGGTGAAGTACTCGGGCCGGTCCAGGTCGGCGAGCAGGCCGGGGCCGGTCGGATGCCAGCCGAGTTCCTTGCGTGTCAGCTCACTCGAGACATGGTTGTCCCGGGCCGCGAACGCCGCGAGCCAGCCGAAGTGGCCGGCTGCTTCCTCCTTGGTCAGCGACCGCGCCGGCACGTCGAGGCGCTTGGATATGACGTCGGCGATCGAGCGCATCGGCACGCCCTCCTCCGCCACCGCGTGGTACCTCGATCCCGCCGAACCGTCCTCCAGCGCCAGCCGGAACAACTGCGCGACGTCCTGCTTGTGCGCTGCGGACCAGCGGTTGGAGCCGGGGCCCACGTAGCCGGCCATGTTCTTCTTGCGGGCCGCGGTGATCAGCCGCGGAATCATGGCCTTGTCCCCGTCGCCGTGCACCGTCGGCGGAATCCGCACCACCGACGCCCGCACCCCCTGTGAGGCCAGGGTCAGTGTCGCCGTCTCCGAACCGATGCGTGCCGCGCCGGGCGAGGCCGGATCCGGCGCCTCGCGCTCGGTGACGAGGTGTCCGGACGCGAGTGTCATCGTCGGGAACGCCACCACCAGAGGCCCGCCGGTGGCCGCGAGGACGGACCCGAACGTGTCGATCGCCTTCCGGTCCGCGCCCGCCCCTGCCGCGGCGAATCGGCCGATGATCCCGCGCGGACTGCCGCCCAGCAGGATTCCCAGCCTGGTGCCGAACGGCATGTGCCCCATGCCGTGCAGGTACGCCAGGTGGATCACGCCGTCTGCCTGGGCCGCGCCCTTCCGCAGGCTGTCGAGGTCTGCCAGGCCGCCCCGGTGCACCGCGGCGCCCGCCGCCGCCAGCCTCGCGGCGCCGTCGTCCGTTCGGGCCATGCCGAGCACCTCGTGCCCGTTGTCCAGCAAGTCCTTCACAAGCGGCGTACCGATGAATCCGGTCGCGCCGGTCACGAAAACACGCATGAGGAGACTCCCTTCCCGACGGACTGGCAGGGCATGGCCGTACCGAGTCCGTACGCAGTCGTCGGCGATCCACCGCGTGACGACATCGAGTGTCATCATCGTAGCCGTCACGGCCCTTGATTTCATCCCGCGGGCCGGGTTGCCGACCGGGCGTTGCGTCGTTCAGGCCTTGGATTAGGGTGGAATGGGCGGTCGGGGCAGATGTCCCGCCCCCGGCTGCCTCATGACATTGAGTGTCGTGAGAGCTCTACCTGGAGCAGGGCGAACTCAGGGAGTGCGTCGCGAAGGCCATCGCGGTGGCGCCGGACCGTCCGGGGGATGAACATCGCCGCCGCCGCTCGGCAGATGTGCCGCGAAGGGGCGGTAGGTCGGCGGAAACCGATGGACGACACCGCTGAACTGCGCGAGCGCGAACCGATGGCGTTCGCCCCCCGCTCGCGGCACCGTCACCGTGTCTGGTGACGTCCGGTCACGCCTGGCCGGAGACGCTCGAGTCGCTCGGCAGCCCGCTCCCGCTGTGTGCGTGGGTCTCCGTCGTCCCCGCGGCCGACGGACCCTCGATGCGCGAGAGCACCTTGTCGGCGACCCGGTGCAGCATCCCCAGCTCCTCCGGGGTCAGGACGTCGACGAACAGGTCCCGCACCCGGTCGACGTGTCCGGGGGCCGCCTCCGCCAGATGTGCGAAACCCGCTTCGGTCAAGATGGCCTGCGTGTACCGCCCGTTGTCCGGGTCGGGCTCGCGGCGCACGAAAGCACGTTTTTCCAGCCGGCCGATCATGTGGGACAGCCGGGACAGCTCCGTGTCGGCCAGCGCCGCCAGCTCGCTCATCCGTATCCGGCGCTCGGGCTGTTCGGACAGCTGGGCCAGCACGTGGTACTCGATGAAGCTGAGCCTCGAGTCCTGCCGGAGCTGCGCCTCCAAAGCCGCGGGCAGCCTGTGGGTGAGTCTCACGAACCCGCGCCACGCCGCCAGCTCCGCACTGCTGAGCCAGCGTGGCTCGGAAACGTTCGGTCCTCCGGAGGCAGGCATGGGCGCAGTCTATCGACCCCCTTCGGGCCTCACTTGAATATTCGAGTGTGGCGGGCTAGCGTCGTGACTTGAAATTTCATGTCACGGATCGGAAACCTCATGAGCAAGTTGAAGATCGCCGTCATCCTGGGCAGTACCCGCCCCGGCCGCAACGGACTGGCGGTGGCGACGTGGGTGCTGGCCCACCGACTTCGAGGGCTTCTCGGTGTTCAAGCCCTCGCCGGTGCACGAGGGCGCCGCCTCCGTCCTGTTCACCCAGCTGGAGTCCTGGGCCGGCGCGCTCAGGCCGGTCCGCGGCTGAGCGGGCCTTCATGAGGCTCTACGGACTCGAGGAACACTTCGTCACCGCCGACGTGATCGCGGCATGGCGCCGGCGCGACCCTCGGCTGGCCGAGCCGATGATGAAGTGGGCCGTCGACAGCGCTCTGACGCCGGCACTGCTCGACATGGGTGCCGGCCGCGTCGCCGCCATGGACGACGCAGGGATCGACACGGCGGTGCTGTCCCTCACGACGCCAGGTCTGCAGAATCTCGGCGCGGCGGAGGCGGTCTCTCTCCAAGGGCCCACCAACGACGCCGTCGCCGCTGCCGTGCGCCACCACCCAGGCCGTTTCCAGGGTTCGCGGCGCTCGCCACCCCCGCGCCGCCGGCCGCGGCCGACGAACTGCGGCGCGCCGTCACCGAACTCGGCCTCAGCGGGGCCCTGTTGAACGCGAACTCCGGTGGCCGCTCCCTGGACGCCTTGGAGTTCTGGGACATCTACGAGGCCGCCGAGGACCTGCGCGCACCGGTCTACCTGCACCCGAGCGTCCCGTTCCCGGCCGTCACGGCGGCCTACTACCGGGGCTTCGGCGATCCGGTGGACAGCATGCTGGCCACCGGCGCGTTCGGCTGGCACTACGACGCCGGGCTGACCCTGCTCCGGATGATCCTTGCCGGCGTCTTCGACCGGTTCCCAGGACTGCAGGTGATCCTGGGGCACTGGGGCGAGGTCGTGCTGTTCTACCTCGACCGCATCGCGGCCATGGACCGCCTCACGACCCTGCGGCGCCCGATCGCGGAGTACTTCCGCTCGAACGTCTTCGTCACTCCGGGCGGCATCTCCAGCCACAAGTACCTGCGCTGGACGCTGGAGACGGTAGGGGCCGAGCGGATCATGTACGCCTCCGACTATCCGTTCAACCAGGAACGCGGCGGTTCCGCACGGCGCTTCCTGGACGATGCCCCGGTGGACGGGGCCACCCGTGAGCGCATCGCCTTCCGCAACTGGCAGGAGCTCACCGCCGGTATCCGGCGCTGAACCGTCCGTTCCGACAAGGAGCGTTCCAGGCCGGTCCGCCGAAACTCGACGCCGAACCTTCCGCCACTGAAACGGAGTATCCCCACATGAGCGGTTCCACCACCCGCCTGCAGGTCGTGTTCACCGAGCCGCGCCGTCGACGACGTCATCCTCAAACACCAGGTCACCCTGGGGGAACTGGGCGTCGCCATCGACTGGCTGCAACAGGTTGCCGATGCCGGCGAACTCCCGTCAGCCGGCATCTTGTTCCACAAGACCGTCCTCAGAGGAACCGCGGGCGCCACGTACGCCCATCCGGAGAAGGACGGCGCAAGCCACTGGGAGATGGAGGGCCCCGCCCACCGCCCCGGAGCACCCGTCCTGCACAGCCCCGCCGTCTTACCGATGCGCTCCGACGAACCCGGCGAACCCCTCATCGTGTCCGGGACCGTACGCACCACCACCGGAGTCCCGCAGCCAGGAGCCACCCTGGAGATCTGGCAGATCGACGCCGACAACGTCTATTCCAGCATGGACAGCCGCGACTTCGAGCCGCTGGACATCCCCAACGACTCCACCGGCATCCCGGCGAACAACCTCCGGGCCCGGGTGGTCGCCGACCCTGACGGGCGTTATGAGTTCCGCACGGTGATGCCCGGCACCGAGACCTTCGGCCTGACCGCGGACGGCCCGCTCGGCACACTGATCCGCGCCCTGCAACTCGAAGGAGCGCGCCCCCTGCACATCCACGCGATCGTCTCCGCCGACGGGTGCCTGCCGCTGACCACCCAGATCTACTTCGACGGCGATCCGCTGGTCGAGAGCACCATCGAGGGCGCCGTGCCCGCAGAAGCGGTCAGGACGACCACACTTCACCACGACCAGGGCCTCGACCGGCCCTACCGCACCCTCACCTACGACTTCGTCCTGCGCCCCGCCCCTGAGGGGGACACGGTTCCCCCACGGTGAGACACCACGGCGCCTCACCCCGTGGCCGGCCCGCGCGGACGCATCCTGGCAGCCGACGGGACCAGCCTCCACCTCGACCTGATATGGCCCACATGGACATCACCGCACATCCCGAGGCCGTCTACGACCGCTTCATGACCGAGCAGGCTCCCGCCAGCCGCAACCAGCGCCGTTGGACGCCGGCCGACGGCCCCATGCCGGCCCTCTACCTCAGCCACGGCTCTCCGGCACTGTTCGAGGACGCGCCGTGGATGAAGGAACTGTTCGGCTGGGCGCAGGCACTGCCCAAGCCGACGGCCATCCTGATCGTCAGCGCCCACTGAAGACCATGTATCCCTACGCCGACGTGCCGGTCCTGCAGATGTCCCTGCCGACGGTGCACGCCCCCGCCCGGCTCGTCGACATCGGCCGCCGGCTGAGGGCCTTGCGCGAAGAAGGCGTCCTCGTCATCGGGTCGGGTTTCATGACGCACGGCGTCCCCTTCCTCACCCGGGACCAGTTCGTGCACAACGTGGTGCCGAGCTGGTCCGCCGAATTCGACGCCTGGGCGGCCGACGCCCTCTCCCGCGGTGACGTCGAGACGCTGGCGAACTACCGCAGCCAGGCTCCTGCCCTGCACTTCGCCCACCCCACCGTCGAGCACTACATGCCGCTCTTCGTCACGCTCGGGGCCGCCGCAAACCCCCAACCGACCGTCCAGACCACGATCGAGGGCTACCGATTCGGGCTCTCCAAACGCTCCTTCCAAACTCCCTGACCCGTGAACCCACTCGTGCAGACACCTGCCGCACTGCGCGGGCCCCCCTCGTAGGCCGCCCCGGAGACGAAATATCCGGACGGCGCCGAGACACTGTTCCCCCGCCTCGCCTGAGCCGGGCAAGTGCCGGGGCCACGGGCCACCGAGCAGCTGCTCGGAGCCGTGGCACCGTAGGCCGTGGGACCGAGGTCGGAAGAGGCCGCCTGAGCTGCGGCATCGGACAAGGACCAGGAGTATTTCGTACTAGGATCTGCCCGTGGGCAGGTGGAAGCCAGACACCAGCGGCCGTTTGGAGCGAGCGGCCCTTGAGCTGTACCTCGAGAACGGCTTCGCCCAGACCACCGTCCCGCAGATCACCGAACGGGCGGGCGTGACCACCCGCACCTTCTTCCGGCACTTCGTCGACAAGCGCGATGTGCTCTTCACGGGCCACGACGAACTGCGGGAGCGGGTCGCGAAGACCATCGCCGCGGCGCCGACCGCATGGTCCGCCGCGAGGACCGCCGCCTCGGGTCTCAACATCGCAGCCGCGGCGCTGCAGCTCAGGCAGGACGAGGCGAAGGACCGCCGGCGCCTGATCACTCTTACTCCGGAGCTGCGGGAACGCGAGCTGATCATGTTCGCGGCGGTCGCCGACACCATCGCCGAAGCGCTGAGCGCTCGCGGTGTCGAGGAGCGCACGGCACGCGTCATCGCGGAGGCCATGGTCGCGGCGTTCCGGGTCGCGTTCGAGCTCTGGGGTGACCAACCGGAGCGGGAACTGCCCCAACTCGTCGACGAGGTCCTCGATTCGCTCAGGGAGACCCTCGGGAGCTCCGGCAACTGAGCGCCCACCCTCGTGCTCGGCGCGCTTCCCGTACGTGGCGCCACAGGGCTACCGGTCAATCCGCTGGCGATCTTTTAGGAGCCGTGACCCCCTGGACTCTGGTGGGCGGTTCGGACGCGCGAAGTCGCGGCTGCGGGCGCCTAATTTTCCGTTGGGCTGGTCAACGTTTATCGTGGGGAGCATGAGCGACGCGGACGAAGACCTGCGGCCACCGGTGCGACTGCGGGCGCTCACGAGCTGGCAGGCGAACAAGGTCTCCACGATCGGGGCCCGGACGACCGCCAGGCACATGCCTCTGACGGCGCGCTCCGACTTCGCCGTCCTCGCCGCACTCGAGGAGTACGGCGCGCTGAGCCAGGCCGACCTCGGCAGGCGCCTGGGCCTGGACCGCAACGACGTCAGCGGCATCGTCGGCCGGCTCCAGGCCGGCGGCCACGTGGACCGTCGGGTCGACCCCGCCAACCGGCGCAGGAACCTCGTCACCATCCAACCGGCCGGTCTGCGCTACCTGGAGCAGATCCAGCTCAACGCCGACAAGGCCCAGGCCGAACTGCTGTCGGCCCTGGACGCGGACGAGCGCAGCCACCTCCACGCGCTGCTGGCGAAGGTCCTCACGGCGCACGCACCGGAATCCGCGTAGCGCGGCACCGGCGCGAGAGGCGCGCGGCGGGCCGCTCAGCGTTCCTTACCTGACCGACACCATCATCACCGTTCGTGGTCCGATGCGACGGGCATGGACCACTCACCGCTGGGACGAACGTCCGGTTCGCGGCCGATGAGACCACGCCTGTCTGGGGACCTCTCGTCGGCGTCGACAGCGAGCCGTTGTCTGGTCGGTACGCCGGGCTGCGGTCAGTGGAGGTCGAGTGTGCCCGCCGACTGCTGTCCTGGGGTGCTGTCTTTGGTCATGGTCTGGGTGCCGATGACGTTGAGGAGCCGGAGCCGGTCGGCGGCGTCGCTGCCAGGAGCGGCGGTACAGGCGACGATGCGCAGATCGCTGCCGGGAGCCGTCAGCACGTCACAGTCGAAGGTGATGGCGCCGACATCAGGGTGACGGACGGTCTTGGTGTCCGACTCGTGCACGCCCACGATGCCCGTGTCCCACAGGCGTACGAAGTCGGTACTGACCCCCCGCAGGTCCTTGATCAGGGAGCGCAGGTCGGCATCGGCGGGGTAGCGGGCGGTCGCCGCCCGGAGATCGCCGACCACGGCCGCCTCGAACCGGGCCTCCTGCTCGGGGGTGTGGCTGACCCGGCTGGGCAGACCGGCGAAGTGCCGCCAGACGACGTTGCGCTCGCGTCCGTGCAGCGCGGACCGGTCTCCGAACAGGGCTGCCCACAACGGGTTCCACAGAATCAGGTTCCAGGCGGCGTCATGCACGCTCAGCGGTGAGCCGTCCAGCTGGTCGAGCAGCCTTCGGACCCCCGGTGGAACGTGGGCCGACAGTTGCCCGGGATCCGGCGCCGGCTGACCCGCGAGGAGAAACAGGTATGCACGCTCGGCTGCCGACAGCCGCAGGGCGCGGGCCAGCGCGGACAGGACCTGCGCCGACGGGGAAGTGGCCCGGCCCTGTTCCAGGCGGGTGATGTAGTCCACCGACAGGCCGGCGAGCTGGGCCAGTTCCTCGCGGCGCAGTCCGGCGGCCCGATGTACCCCGCCCGCGGGCAGTCCGACCGTGGCAGGGGCGATCCGGTCCCGCCAGCCATGCAGGGCTCTGCCCAGTTCCCTGGATTCGCTCACCGTCCCAGTATCGCGCCGCCGCGCCCGGACAGCCTGGTACTGCTGGTCCACTGGCTGAGGCGGGCACTGCCTGTTCGTCCGCGGTGCGCCGACGGTGGAGACATCACCGACCCACCGAGCACCGGAGTGAGCACATGACCATCACATTGATCACTGGAGCGAACAAAGGCCTCGGTTTCGAGGCGGCTGGTCGTCTGATCGAGGCCGGGCACACCGTCTATGTCGGGGCACGCGATGCCCACCGCGGCCGAACGGCGGCCGAGACGCTCGGCGCCCGCTTCGTTCAACTCGACGTCACCGACGAGGATTCCGTGAAGTCTGCGGCCGAATTCCTCCGCGCGGACGCAGGCCGTCTCGACGTCCTGGTCAACAACGCCGGGATCGTGGGCGCGCGCAAGCCGGTCGGCGAGGTCACCGGGGCCGACATGCTGACCACGTACGACACGAACGTCTTCGGCGTCGTGCGGGTCACGCACGCCTTCCTGCCGCTGCTGGAAGCAAGCGACGCCCCGGTCGTCGTCAACGTCGGCAGCGGTGTGGGTTCGCTGGCTGCGTGCGCCGACCCGAGCCGGGTGGAGTCCCGGGTGGCATTGCTGGACTACAACTCGTCCAAGACCGCGCTGGTCATGGTCACCTCGCAGTACGCCAAGGCGTTCCCCACCGTCCGGTTCAACGCCGTCGACCCCGGCTACACCGCCACCGATCTCAACGGTCACAAGGGCACCCAGACCATCGAAGAGGGCGCGGAGATCGTCGTCCGCATGGCCTCGATCGGCGCCGACGGCCCGACCGGCGGCTTCTTCGACAAGACCGGCCCGGTCGTGTGGTGACGGTCCGGTCACTGATGCGTGGGCGATGGCAGCCGGCGGGCCGTGTCGTCCGCCGGCTGCTCAGGAAACAGCGCGGCCCGAGCCACCACCCCTGCCCGGGGTTGCGGCGTTCAAGGTCCTGGTGATCTCCGTGGTCGCTCAGGATCGAGAACGGCCGTTCGCTTCCCCCCTGCCCGAAGATCTGGCGGCGGCCGGCGACACAGAAAAACGCATGATCGCCAAGCGTGACGCATTCATGATGACCGGCCCCACCCATGCGCTGGTCCAGAGTGTGCTCCCGCGGCCGCTGGGCTACTCCCTGCTCGACTCTCCGGCCGGGCTCACCGCGTGGCACAGCAGGTGGACAACATCGCCCTGTACTGGTTCACCGGCACCGGAGCCTCCGCCGCACGCTGGTGCTGGGAGGCGGTGCGGGCGACGCCGCGCAGCGCACAGGAGCAGAACGCGCAGACGGTGACCGTGCCCACCGCCTTCACGCTGTTTCCCGGCGAGCCGTACCCGACCGCCCGGCGCTGGGCGGAACACCGCTACCGCAACATCATCTGCTGGAACGAGGTTCCGCAGCCCGGGGGGTCAGCTCTTCTCCGTGCCGGACGGCCTTGCGCAGGGGCTCGTCGGTCATCGCCGCCTCGTCCCGACGCAGGATGCGCCGCGTCTCCTCAGCAGGACACGCGTCGCTGCGCATTCCGGCGAACAGCGCCCTCAGCAGGCCCACGCGGTGTCGATGGCGAAGTCGAAGTCGGGCTGTGGTGCCGTCCCAGCCAGTGGCCACCAGCGGTCCTTGTGCGGCACGCCTTCGGCAAGGCATGGTGATCGGCGTCAGGAACGCAGGGCACGCAGGCCGGCGCGGATTTCGCTGACCAGGGTCTCGGGCTGTTCCAGGGCCGCGAAGTGCCCGCCCTTGTCGGCCTCGCCGTAGTGGATCAGATTGCTGTAGGCATCTTCGATCCAGCGTCGCGGCACGCGCGGGATGTCCTTCGGGAAGACGGTCACCGCGACCGGCAGGGTCAGCTTCGGGCCGGCGAAGGTGCGGGCTTTGTTCTCCCAGTAGATTCGGCCGGACGACGCCGCGCTGTTGGTGAACCAGTAGAGCGAGATCGCGTCGAGCATGTCGTCCATGCTCAGCGCGTCCTCGGCGAGCCCGTGGTTGTCGGTCTTGGACTGGAACTTCTCGTAGATCCAGGCCGCCTGACCTGCGGGAGAGTCCGCCAGGGCGAATCCGACCGTCTCCGGCTTCGTACCCTGAAGGTGGTTGGACCCACCGAGCTCCCCGGCGTAGAAGGCGAGGGTCTCCACCGCGTCACGCTGCTCGGGCGACAAGTCTTCGGGCATCTGCGCCGGAAAGGCGTACTGCGTGTTCAGATGAATCCCGACGAGCCCCTCGGGTCGCATGGCCCCGAGGTCGGTGGTGACGACGCCGCCCCAATCGCCGCCCTGCGCGGCCCACCGCGTGTAGCCAAGGCGCCTCATCAGCTCCGCCCACGCGGTCGCGATGCGCGATGCGGTCCACCCGGCCTGGGTGGGCTTCTGGGAGAACCCGAACCCGGGGAGCGACGGGACGACGACGTCGAATGAGTCGGCGGCGTCCCCTCCGAACGCAACCGGATCGGTCAGCGGGCCGATCAGCTTCAGGAAGTCGAGGATCGAGCCCGGCCATCCGTGCGTGAGGATCAGCGGCATCGCGTGGGGGTTCTGGGACCTGACGTGGATGAAGTGGATGTCCAGCCCGTCGATCTCGGTCAGGAACTGGGGGAAGCGATTGAGCTCGGACTCCAGGCGCCGCCAGTCGTAGCCGCGCTCCCAGTACTCGACCAGGGCCCTGGCGTTCTCCACGCGAACCCCCTGGGACCAGTCGCCCACCGTCTCCGGATCTGGCCACCGGGTTCCGGCCAGTCGCCGCTTCAGGTCGTCGATCTCCGCATCCGGGATCGAGACGGTGAACGGGCGGACGAGGGCCGAGGCGTGCGGCGTCGGTGCGGTCATTGCCTTCTCCTCTTCTGCTGAGCTTCGAGGCACGGTGCGGCCTTCCGCTGCACACGGGTGTACAGCGAGATTTACTGTACACCCGTGTGCAGTGGATTTCGGATTTCACCGTACACGGGTGTGCAATAATCGGGTCGTGCCGGCCAAGTCCTCCCGTGCGCGCTCGGTGATCGAGACGCGCGATCGCATCCTCGATGTCGCCCTCGACCTGCTGGGAGAGAAGCCGGACGCCGGGATGGGCGAGATCGCCTCCACTGCCGGCGTCGTCCGTCGCACGGTCTACGACCATTTCCCCTCGCGCCTCGACCTGGTCCGGACACTTACGGAACGTGCCGTCGCCGAGATGACAGCCGTGCTCGCCGAAGTCAACGCCTCCGGCGCGGCTGCGGACGCGGCGTGGGTCGAGTTCATCGCCCGTGTCTGGCCGGTGGCACACCGGTACCGAGTGCTGTTGGCGCTGCGTCGTGGCGAGTACGGCGAGGCGATCCACGCCCTGCTCGGGCCGGTCGACGAACTCCTCGCCGACCTCGTGAAACGGGGCCAGGACGACGACGTGTTCGCGCACCACCTGCCGGCGGGTCTCCTGAGTCAACTCGCTTACGGCGTCGTGTTCGCCATCGCGGACAGCGGCCGCGCGAACGGAACCCTCGGCGCCCGAGCAGTCACGATCACGAGTCTGCTGATGCTGGGAGTTCCCGAGACGCACGCAATCGCCCTCGCGGACGACCGGCCCTGACCCGCGGCACTCAAGCGCTGCCGGGGATCGTCCCGCCCCGGTGGCGGTGCCAGGACAGAACGTGCGTCACCCGAAGCGCGGACCTGGGCGCACTGCGGACACGCGCGGTCGTGGCACTGTCCGGAGGCTTCAGTGACCAAGGCTGAGCACGACAGTTCCTTCACGCAGTACGTGGATGTCGGCGGCCTCTGAACCTGAACCCCTTAGCCGGAACCGGACTCGACCTCGACCTCAACCCCCCACCGGTAGTGCAGGCCCGGCCGGTTCACAGTGACGACGTTACGGCGTCGATCCTCCGGGTCGGCGCGACGGTCGACATGGCCCCCGGACTCGAGCCGACGCCTGGAGGTCGTCCTCCGCCTCGCTCTTCCCTCCGCCTGCCGCTCATGTCCTCACTGCAACCGTTGGGATGGCCCACGGATTCGTGCTACGTTGGCCTGGTCAACGTTGGGTATCCCAACATGTGCAAGCGGGCGGTCTGCCGTCGGTCCAGGCCTGCCGATCCGGCCTCACCGAGTCCGAAGCCCTCAGGTCCAGGTCCATGGGCCCGGACGCACCGACCCGGTCCACCAAGCTCGGCCCTGCCAAGGAGGCAGTTCCATGTTCGACCACACTTCGCTCCCCGACCTTTCCGAACGGCGCGTCCTGATCCCCGGCGGTACCGGAGGGGTGGGGGAGGGCGCGGTGCGCGCCTACCTCGCCGCCGGCGCCCAGGTCGTGGTGCCCACACGCAGTCAGGAGCGCGCGGAGGAGTTCCGTGCCCTGCTCGGCAAGGCGGCGACCGAGCGTCTGCACCTGTTCGAGTTCGACTACACGACCTTCGCGGGTGCCGAGACGCTCGTCGCGACCATGGTCGAACGCCTCGGCGGCGTGGACGACGTCGTCGTCCCGATCGGCGGCTGGTGGCACGGCAAGCAGTTGTGGGAGATCGACGAGGCGGACTGGCAGGCCGCCTTCGTGGACCTGGCGACGGCGCACATGGCCGTGCTGCGTGCCGCCCTGCCCCGGATGACGGACCAGGGCGCGTACTTGGTGGTGGTGGGCCAGTCCGCCCGCTTCCCGATTCCCAACAGCGGTCTGGTGAGCATGGAACAGGCCGCTCTCCTGATGATGCAGCAGGTGCTCGCCGCCGAACTGGAGGGCGCCAAGCGGGTGTTCCTGCTCGAACTCGGCCCTGTAGCCACCCGCTTCGTCGAAACCCCCGACCCGGCCCAGGTGACGTCCGCGCAGATCGGCGCGGTCGCCGTCGCCGCCTCCGCCTCGCCCCAGCCCGGCCGCCAGCTGCAGTTGCACGACTCGGCCCAGGCAGTCGCCGCCCTCGATTCCTTCGGAACTTTCGGAGCCGCCCTGTGAACGCCATCGGTCTGACCTACGAGGTCCTGGTCTCCGATGCCATCCCGCTCGCCCTCCCGGATCTCCTGCCGGACGGGGGCGCCCGCACCTGGGCGCCGGTCTCCACGACGCTGATCCGCGGCCGCGACGAGGCGGTTCTCGTCGACCCGCCGCTCACCGCCGCCCAGGCGGACGTCGTCGCGGAGCGGGTGCAGGCCAGCGACAGGAAGCTGACCTGCATCTTCTCCACCCACGCGCACGGCGACCACTGGTTCAGCGCTGCGAGCATCGCCGAACGGTTCCCCGGCGCCCAGGTGGTGGCCACGGCGTCGACCATCGGGCAGATGCACCGCACCGCCCAGACGCGCGCGGGATTCTGGGACCGCATCCTGCCCGGACAGATCCCGGACTCGCCCGTCACCGCCACCGCCGTCGAGGAGATCGGCAACCGGATCCTCCTCGAAGGGCACGAGCTGCGTGTCATCGAGGTCGGGCACAGTGACACCGACGACACCAGCGTGCTGCACGTCCCCGACCTCGACCTCGTCGTCGCCGGCGACGTCGTCTACGACGGGGTCCACCAGTACCTCGTCGAATCCCGTGACGGAGGCCTCGACGCATGGCGCCACGCCATCGACGTGGTCGAGGCCCTGGGCGCGCGCCACCTCGTCGCAGGCCACAAGAACCGGAACCACGACGACGACGCCGAGCGGCAGATCCTCGGAACCCGTCGCTACCTCAACGACGCCGAGGAACTGCTCAAGGTGGAGCCGACGGCGCAGGGCTTCTACGAGGCCATGGCCCGGCGGTATCCGGACCACCTCAACCGCAGCAGCCTCTGGGGCAGCTGCCAGGCCCTCTACGCAGGCCACAGCTGAGACTTCGCCCGGACGGCGCAGGAAGCAGGAAGAAACGGACCCGACGTATGTGCCGCCGCTGTCGCGCGCGGTGACGGGGCGTGAGTGAGTGTCAGGTCCATCATGCCTGCTCGGACGTGTTGTGCGGTAGGACGGAGCGCACGTCCGTTCAGGCTTGTCCGGGGTGGTGGCCTGCCCGCAGACTCGTCGTCATCCACTCACCGACGTGCGTGTCGGCATCCGTTCCCGGGTGTCGGCGCGTTCGTCGTGCTGTCCCGTCGTGGGACGGGTGCAGGCGGGGGTGGGGAAACGGAGGGGGATCGATGGATCAGGACATGGTCATGCGGGCGAGGGTCCAGTTGCTCAGTGCCAACCGGCGGGTGGTGGGCGGCACCGAGGGGTTGCGGATCTACCGCCTGCTGACTCAGGTCGAGCCGGAGGTGTACGGGTCGAAGCTGGCGTACGTTCTGGTCGAGGCCAGTGCGTCGCCGCTGGTGCGGGAGCTGCCCGGGCAGCGCCTGGCGTTGTTGGACGAGGCGGTCGCGGTGGCGTCGGCTCTGGACGTCGCGAATCCCTACCGAGCCAAGGTACTGGCGAAGGCGTCTGCCGCGAGGCGGGAACTCGTGGAGTCCCTCCGGGACACGGCGGCCGCCGGACGGTGAACCTGCACAGGCGGACGCTGTCCGACGAGGCCGGCGTTGTTCACGATCGTTCCGCGCAGCCACGGGAAGGCTGCGGCAGGCCGTCGGGTACGGCCCTGGGGAGCAACTCGGCCACGAGCGCGGCGACCTGTTCCGTCTCGATCAGGAAACCGTCGTGCCCGTACGGGGACTCGATGACCCGGACGGCGTCCGCCGTGCCGATGTTCGCTGCCAGTTCGGCCTGTTGGGAGAGCGGGTAGAGGCGATCGGAGTCGACGCCCGCGACCAGGGTGCGGGCGGTGACGCGGCCGAGGGCGGCACGCACGCCACCGCGGTCGCGGCCGATGTCATGCGCGTTCATCGCCTCGGACAGCACCAGGTAACTGCCCGCGTCGAAGCGCCGGATCAGCTTGGCGGCATGGTGGTCGAGATACGACTCCACCTGGTAACGACCGCCGCCGAACGGGTCCTCGGCCCCCTGAGGCGCACGGCCGAAGCGGACTTGGAGTTCCGGTTCGCTGCGGTAGGTGACATGGGCCAGGCGGCGGGCGAGGCCGAGGCCGGCGTGCGGGCCGCGCCCCGTGTCGTGGTAGTCACCGCCCTGCCAGTGCGGATCGCCGCGGATGGCGTGCAACTGGATGTTCGCCCAGGCGATCTGCTCCGCGCTCGCCGCCGCCGTGGTGGCGAGCAGCAGCAACGCCCCGGTGCGCTCGGGGTGGGTGACCGCCCATTCCACGGCGCGCATCCCGCCCATCGAGCCGCCGACGACCAGCGCCCACCGGTCGATACCCAGCGCATCGGCCACCCCGGCCTCGGCGGCGACCTGGTCGCGCTGGGTCAGGAAGGGGAAGGAGCCGCCCCAGCGGCGACGTCCGTCGGGACGCGGCGACGCCGGTCCGGTACTGCCCTGGCAGCCACCCAGGACGTTCGGGGCGACGACGAACCACCGGTCGGTGTCCAGCGCCAGGCCCGGCCCGACCAGCCCGTCCCACCAGCCCGGGGTCGGATGGCCGGGCCCGGCGGGTCCGGCGACATGGCTGTCACCGGTGAGGGCGTGCAGGACGAGCACGGCATTGCTGCGGTCCGGCGCGAGCCGCCCCCAGGTCTCGAACGCCAGCCGGGCGCCGGGCAGTTCACCACCTGCCTCCAGCGACAGCGGCTTCTCGGCCACGTACCACTGCCGGTGCCCGGCCGGGTCCCCCTCCCGCCAGGCCCCGGTGGCCGGCGGAAGGGGAACCCCGGTGGTGGGTACGGCGTTCAGGACGCGCCCTTGGCCGCGCGGAAACCGGCCTCCAGGTCGGCCTTGAGGTCGGCGAGGTTCTCGATGCCGACCGACAGCCGCACCAGGCCCGGCGCGGTGCCGGTCGCCGCCAGTTGCTCCGCGTCCAGCTGGCTGTGGGTCGTGGAGGCGGGGTGGATGATCAGGCTGCGTACGTCACCGATGTTGGCGAGGTGGCTGAACAGTTCGACCGCGTCCACGAACCGCTTGCCCGCCTCGACGCCGTCCCGCAGCTCGAACCAGACCACCGCGCCGGCACCATGCGGCAGGTACCTCTGCCCCGCCTCGTACCACCGGCTCGACGCCAGGCCCGGATAGTGGACGGCGGCGACCTCGTCCCGCTGCTCCAGCCACTCCGCCAGCGCCAGCGCGTTCGCGGAGTGCCGCTCGATGCGCAGGCTCAGCGTCTCCACGCCCTGCAGCAGCAGGAACGCGGAGTGCGGGGAGAGCGCCGGGCCGAGGTCGCGCAGCAACTGCACGCGCAGCTTGATCGCGAAGGCGCCGGGGCCGAGCGCCGGCCAGTACTGCAGCCCGTGATAGCTCGGGTCGGGCTCGGTGAAGTCGGGGAACCGATCGGCGTGCGCACCGAAGTCGAAGGTGCCGCCGTCCACGACGACGCCCGCGATGGCGGTGCCGTGGCCGCCGAGGAACTTGGTGGCCGAGTGCACGACGATGTCCGCGCCGTGCTCGATGGGCCGCAGCAGATAGGGAGTCGGCACCGTGTTGTCCACGATCAGCGGCACGCCCGCCGCGTGGGCGGCGTCCGCGACGGCCCGCACGTCGAGTACGTTGCCGCGCGGGTTGCCCAGCGTCTCCGCGAACAGCGCCTTGGTGTTGGGCCGGACGGCCGCCCGCCAGGCGTCGACATCGTCCGGATCGTCGACGAAGGACACCTCGATGCCCAGCTTCGGGAGCGTGTGCCGGAACAGGTTGTAAGTGCCGCCGTACAGCGACGTGCTGGAGACGATGTGGTCGCCGGAACTCGCCAGCGTCAGGATGGCCAGCGTCTCGGCCGCCTGCCCGGAGGACAGCGCCACGGCCGCGACACCGCCTTCCAGTGCGGCGACGCGCTGTTCGAAGACGTCCTGGGTCGGGTTGTGGATGCGGGTGTAGATGTTGCCGGGCTCGGCCAGGGCGAACAGGTCGGCGGCGTGCTGGGTGTCCCGGAACACGAACGACGTCGTCTGGTAGATCGGCGTCGCCCGGGCTCCCGTCGTCGGGTCCGGCGCGGCCCCGGCGTGAATCTGCTTGGTCTCGAAGGACCAGGCCGAGGTGTCGGGTCCGGCGGGAGTCTCGTCGACGGTGTGACCGGCGGTGACGGAGTCGAGGGGCTGGCTCATGGCGGGTGCTCCTTGTGCGGGCAGGCGTGAGGGTGCGACGGCGCGCGTGCGGGCACGCGTCCGTGGCAGAGCAGAGTGGAGAAGCGGAACAGGCGGAACCGCGGGAGAGGGAGAAAGGGCCGGAGCGGAGCGTCAGCTCTCGGCGCGACAACCTGTCGCGGTGACACGCACGTAGTCCACGTGGCGGCGGGTCACAAGCACGGTCATGGAGACAGGGAACCACACAGGGGCAGCCAACGCCAGCACGACGGAGTCCTCTTCACCGAAGTGACGCAGGCGGACACACCTTCCCGCAGGGGTGAGCCGCGCACACCGACCGGTCCGCCCTTCGTCATCGTCGGTGCCGCCAGGCGGGCCGGATCTCGCGCCCCCCGTGCTCGTACGCCGTCCGTGCGGGGCCGGGAGCACGGCACCGGCGGACGTTCGGCAGGAGCGGGCGGCGGCTCGGCTCAGGCTCGGTTCCGGCTCGGCTTCGGCTTGAGGCCGTCGGCGATGGGATGGACAGTGAGAATCATGAACCGGCACCGGCGGCCATCGCGGAAGGCTCCGTGGATCGTGGGCGGAGCGGCCGTGGTCGCCCTGGGGGGCGGTCTGGCAGCCTGGGCGCTTCTGTCGTCAGGCCACGGCGGCAACGCCTCGCACCCGACGCCGTCAGCCGTGGTGACGCCGTCGGCGTCGACGCCGAGCCCGTCCCCGTCCCCATCCTTGTCACCGCGGCCGTCGGCCCCGAGTTCACCGGCCCCGTCGACGCCGAAGCCCACACGGACCCCCACGCCCAGGCCGACCCGGACCGTGCCGCCGGTGCCGACCGCCACCCGTCCGGCGCCCCACCGGACGACCCCGGTCCCCCCGCCCGTGCAGACGCCGCCTGTGCAGACGCCGCCGGCGCACACGCCGACCACGAAGCCGGCACCTCCCCGCACACCGACGCCGAGCCCGTCCGCCACCCCGCACGGGCCGAGCGCGCCCCCGCCCCCGCCGGCCCCCACGACCACGCGGCCGAGCGCGCCCCCGCCCCCACCGGCCCCCACGACCACGCGGCCGAGCGCGCCCCCGCGCCCGTCCCTCACGACGACCCGGCCGAGCGCGCCCCCTCCTCCGCCGCCGCCTCCGACGACGACCCGGCCGAGTCCGCCCCCGCTCACCCCACGGCCTTCGCAGACACCCGGACCCATGACTCCGGCCCCGACCGTCACCGGCAACGGACCGGGAACGACCACCTGGGTCACGTCGCCGCAGGCCGTGGCCGCCGCCAAGCGGATGGCGGCCGCCAGGGCGGTCGGCGACCCGGTCTGCTCGCTGTCGGCCGTGGGACAGCCGAACCCGAGCCTCGTTCCGCAGGTCGGGCGCATCGGCATCGGGCACTACGGCGACTACTGGTGCCTGATCTGGTAGCCGGTCAAGGGTGGGCAGGGTGCCCGAGGGGTTTGTCCGGTGCCGTGTTCACTCGAGTGGGCGAAGGGTGCGGGTTCAGTAGCCGACGGTGAAGCGCTCGCCGATGTGCCGTGGCTGTTCGATCTCGTCGAGCAGGGCGACGGCGTAGTCCTCGGCGGAGATGCGGCTGCTGCCGTCTTCGGCGATGAGCAGGTCTTCCTTGGCGATGCGATAGACGCCTGTCCGCTCGCCCGGCTCGATCGTCGCGGAGGGGCTGAGGCTCGTCCACCTCACATCGCTGACGGTGCGGCAGAAGTCCAGGGCGTCGCCGTGGGCGTGCATGATCTGGAGCAGGAACTCCGGCAGGCCCTCAGCGTCCCAGACCTGCCTGCCGTCCGGCGTGCGCAGGGAGCCGGCGCCGCCGACCAGGACGAGCCGTGGTGCCGGTTCCCCCAGGCTGCGGATGCCGGCGACCAGGGATTCGACGCTGGGCCTGATGGTGGCGATGTGGCCCGGCCCGTCGCCTCCGCCGACCGCGCTGACCACGACGTCCTGCCCCTCGGCCGCCTCGGCGACGGACCGGGGATCCAGAACGTCGCCGGTGACCACGGTCAGTCCGGGGTCGTCCCGGGTGAGCTTCGCCGGGTCGCGTACGACCGCAGTGACCAGGTGGCCGCGACGGAGCGCCTCGTCCAGGATGCGGGATCCGATGGTGCCGGTGGCACCGAACAGGGCGATCTTGGACATGCGAATGAATCTCCACTTCCCGTCGGCCGTCTCCGGGTTCGCAGATTACCGAGACCTTTCATGACAAACGTGCGGTGTCGGGCCGATCCCGGCGATCTGCGTTCATTCGGTCCAGTGGTGAGCGGTCCAGCGGTGCCGCGCTGCTGTGGTCCACGTCCGCGTCAGTCGGCGGCCGCCTCCCCGGCCTCCCAGCGCAGCAGGTCGCCCGGCTGGCACTCGAGTACCTCGCACAGTGCGGCAAGGGTCGCGAAGCGCACCGCCTTGGCGCGGCCGTTCTTGAGTACCGCGAGGTTGGCGGGCGTGATCCCCACGCGGTCGGCCAGTTCGCCCACGGACATCTTCCGCTTGGCCAGCATCACGTCGATGTCGACGGCGATCGGCATCAGATCACCTGGTCCAACTCGGCCTGCATCTGCGTCGCTTCGACGTCACGGGCGACGGCCTGGACGAGCAGCATCCGCAGCACGAGCACGATGAGCGCGACCCCGAGGACGGCCACGCCGATCCCGCCCATGATGACGGTGACACCCGGGTCGTCCCGCTGGCCCGGCGCGTTGACGGCCGTGACCGTGAACCACAGGAGGGCGGCCGCCACGATCGCGCCGATCACGCCGTCCACGTACCGGAAGGCGGCGTGGGAGAACACGGTTCCGCGCCGCACCATCGTCACCAGCCGCCATACGCAGACCAGTGCGACCTGGACCGAGACCATGCCCAGGATCGTGATCACGCGCAGTGCGGTCAGCGGGAGCGTCCCGTCCTCCGGGTCGTTCCCGCTCACCAACGTCCAGACCATCAGTGCCTGTATGAGCCCGGTGCCGGTGAGCACCAGGGTGAGTACGGCGCGCAGCGTACGCACTGCCAGCTTTCCCATGACCTGCCCCTCCATCGAATTGCGATGGAAATCTATCGAGTATCGATAGGTCTCGCAAGAGCAAGAGCACGAGCACGAGGTGGAGGCGATGGTGTCCGTCTGCTCCGCAGCGACGCGGTCATGGACGCGCGGTCAGCGGCGGCTCCGGTACGACCGGGCCGTGCCGATCCCCGCCACGTGCAGGGCCAGGGCGGTCAGCCCCAGCAGCATGACGTTCGTGGAGGTGAACGTGTCATTGGTGCTGATGTCCGCCGCGTTGATCAGGAAGGCGATGAAGAACAGGACTGCTGCGACGATGCCGGCCATGAGCGGGCTCCTCTCGAAGGGTGAAATCCCGTATGCCCGCACATCACCTCCACAAGCCCGTCGCCGGGCGACCACGGGGGTGCGTCGGTCGCCGTGGGGCGCCTGCGTGGGCGGATGGCCGTGCGCGGGCGGTGGGACGCGGTCGGGAGCGCCGGTTGTTTCGGGTGATACCCGGTCATTTCCCTTGTGGATTTCTCAATTCGGCGCGACAACCGTGGAAGGCGGTCAGAATGTGGCGGTGAGGCCGGTGGTGTGGGGCGTCGGCTGTCGCGTGCTGTGAAAAGGGAGTTCCGTCTTCGGGCAACGGCGTACGCTCCGCGTCGAAGGAGGGTGCCATGGCCGCTCACGCGAAAGCGATCCCGATCTGGTGGCTGGCCGCGATGGCCGCCCTGACCACGGCGGTCATCGCGGTCGTCCTCGTCGTGCAGGCCGACTCGGGAGAAGCGTCCCCGCCCCCGCCCTCTCCCCTCACCGCACCGCCGGCGAACGCTCCCGGGGCGGCGACGAACACCGCCCCCTAGGGGCGTGCCGTCAGACCGTCGAGAGGTCGATCGCGCGGTCCAGGTCGTGGGGCCGCAGGACGCGCAGGATCGCTTCGAGGAGGTAGTAGTCGGCGTAGGGGAGGGAGATCTCGACGCCGTCCTCGGCGGGGCGGTTGCGGGTGCAGCGGGCCACGACGGCCTCGGCGCGGGCGGAGTGGGTGGTGAGGCAGGTCGCGCACAGGGCGCCGAGGATGCGCAGCGCGGTGGTGCGGTAGGACGGGTGGCCCGAGGCGGCGGCCAGGTCGAGCAGCCCGCAGGCCATGACGGCCCCGGCGGAGGCGTCCTTGACGTCGTACGGCTGCTGCGGTGCCCGGTAGTCCCAGACGGGTACGTGGTCCGGGCCGAGGGCCTTGACCGCGTAGTCGGCGAGTGTGCGGGCGGTGGCGAGGAACCGGTGGTCGCCGGTGCGGCGGTACATCGTGGTGAAGCCGTAGATGCCCCAGGCCTGTCCGCGGGCCCAGCAGGAGGTGGGGCTGTAACCCTGGACGGTGTTCGGGCCGACGGGGGCGCCGGTGGCGGGGTCGAGGTCGTAGGCGTGCGGGGTGGAGCCGTCCGGTCGCGGGAAGAGGCGCTGCGTGGTCTGCGCGTGTCCGACGGCCGCGTCCATGAACGCGCTCTCGCCGGTCTCCCGGGCGGCGAAGACGAGCAGGTCGAGGTTCATCATCGTGTCGATGATCATGCGCCCCGCGTTGTCGGAGGTGCCCAGCGCACCCCAGGCCCGCAGGTAGCGGCCACGGGGGTTGTAGCGCTGGAGCAGTGAGCGGGCCGCCTGGACGGCGCCGTCCCGCCAGGACGGGTCGCCGGTCAGCCGCCAGGCGGTGACCCAGGACGGGGTGAACAGGAAGCCCAGGTCGTGTGTGCCGGTGTCGTACCGGCGGGGGGCGAGCTTCGCGGCCGATGCCAGGGCGAGGGTGCGCAGGCTGTCGTCGCCGCTGTGGAGCCAGCTCATCCAGAGGACGCCGGGCCAGAATCCGCCGACCCAGTCGCCGTTCTGGGAGTAGACCCACTTCTCGAACTTCGTCCCCACGGGGAAGGCGGTCACCCCGGGCGCGACGGCACGCACCTTCGCGACCGCGTAGTCCGCCGCGCCTCGCAGCACCGCCTCCGTCGCCGCCGGCACCCGGCCGGTGAGCGCCTGAGCGGACTGAGGTACGGCCGCGTACGCCACCGCGGCGCCGCCTCCGGTGGCCAGCACGGCCCTGCGGGACATGTGCATGGGTGCCTTCCTCTCCAACTGAACCGGTGAGCGGGGGAGTTGAAGGAGTCTCGCATGTGACGGCGTCGGCGTATATACATGTGCGCAAGGTTCAGATATGTGAAGGACCTTCGTGGGGCGGGCGGTCGTTGCCCAGGCCGGCGACCTCTCGTACGGCCTCGGCGACGGCCGGGAACCCCTTCCGCAGGATCGCCCCGTGGTTGGCGGCGACCTTCGCGGCGACGGCGATGTTCGGGTTCCGGGCGGTCGCCGCGTCGAGGCCGGTGCGTATCCGTTCCTGCTCGTCACCGCGGCTGCCGAAGGACGTCCCCGAGGCGACCACGTACCGCACGGGCACGCTGATGCCGTCCAGTACCGGGCCCAGTTCGCGCTCCCGGGAGAGTCTGCCGAGCTCGATGTTGCTCTCCGCCATCTCCGTGGGGGTCATCCGCGGGACCAGGCCCGTCGGGCGCAGCGGCGGCGTGAACCGGCCCAGCCGCCTGAACAGCTGCCGGATCCGTACCTCCATGGCCTCGTCGAGCCAGTCGTACGGGAACGCGCCGTCCACCAGGACCGCGCCCAGGGCACGCTCCGGATTCCGGCCGGCCCAGTGCGCCGCGACGACCGCGCCGTAGGACCAGCCCACCACCAGCGCCCGGTCCACCCCTCTGGCCGCGAGGACGGCGTCGACGTCCCGGACCGCGGCCTCGAAGGAGTAGTCCGCGGAGCGCTGCGACTTCCTGCCGCGAGCCCGCTCGTCGTAGGTGATGTGCCGCCATCCCGGGCCCAGTTCGGCGACGATCCGCCGCCAGTACCCCTGCGTGGCGAACTGGCCGTTGAGGTAGACCACCGGGACACCCGGGCCGCCGGTGTCGGTGACGGCCAGGGCCGTGTCGTCCACCGGGACCATACCGGTCCACTCTGTGCCCGCCTTTACGGATGCACTGTCCTTCCCGGTTGCTCTGTCCCTTCCTGTCGTTCCCGTCGTTCCCGTCGTTCCCGTCCTTCCGGTCGTTCCGGTCGAGGCGGTGCCGTTCGTCGTCATGTCTCAGTTCCCCCTGCTGGTCGTGTGAGAGCGGCTGGTGCGGTTTCCCCGAGGGGCCCGGCGTGCGGGACGCCGGGCCCCTCGGGCGGACGGTCGATCAGCCCGCCTGGAGGCTGCGGGCGGTGATGTCGCCGCGGGACGTGGTGGCGCGGATGTCGAGTTCGGTGGTGCCGTCGTTCTTGAGGGCGTTGCTGACGCGGCCGTGGCCGGTGCCGGCGTCGAGGGTTGCCGACACTCCGGTGGCGGCGGTGACCGAGATGTCGCCGTCCTGGGTGCGCAGGACGACCGTGCCGCTGGTCGCCTCGTTGATCCGGATGTCGCCCCGGGCGGTGCTGATCTCCGCGGGGCCACCCAGCCGGCCGACCTCGACGTCGCCGTCGGTCGCGGTGAGGCGGAGGCTCGTGGCCTCGTCGATCTTGATGCTGCGGTACGCGCCGTCGAAGACGACGTCGCCGAGGCGTCCGACCCCGCGCAGCTCGGTGCTGGCCGCCTTCGCCTCGACGCCGGAGCCGGCGGGCAGCTGGACGGTGACCTCCACCGAGCCGGAGGGGCCGAAGAGCTGGTTGCCGGGGGTCCCGGCCGTGATCCGCAGGACGCCGTCGGAGTAGGAGACGGCGGTCTGCTCCGCCGCCTTGACGTCGCGGCTCCTGGCGGGGTCGGCGGGCAGGACCTCGACCGTGGTGTCGGCGCGGTCCGCTGCGATGAACTGGACGCGTCCGGCGGGGATGGCCAGGACGGCGGAGATCGGGGCGGGGGTGTCGAACTTCTGCATCGTGGTCTCCCGTTGGCGTTCCTTGTTTCTGACAACGGAAACGCTACGTTGCTTTCCAGGTTGCGACAACAGATTCGTTGCGTAAGAAACGCATAACTGCACGTCAAGCTGCTAAAACTGTTGCAACTGATCTGAAGGTAATGCAACGCAAGCTCATCGATCGTTGCAATGAATTGAGAGCGAACGCTATCCTCGGGGGGGCGGGACCGTCCCGCGGGAACAGTCAGGAGACCGTGATGCCGGGAGGCAGGCTCAGTCAGCAGGAACGCCAGCAGATCGCGCTGGGGCTGGCCGACGGCCTCCCCTACGCCGAGATCGCCCGCCGCATCGACCGGCCGACCTCGACGGTCACGCGTGAGGTGATGCGCAACGGCGGTCCCACCGCCTACCGCGCCGACCTGGCCCACCGCGCCACCGAGCGCCGCGCGCACCGGCGCCGGCCCGCCTCTTCCCGGGGGCCCGGGGTGGTGCCCCAGCCGCACGGACGGGACGCCGAGGCCGTGGCCGAGTACGAGGAGACGCTCACCACCGTCTTCATGCAGTCGGGTACGCCCAAGATGATGGCCCGGGTGCTGGCCTGTCTCTGCATCAGCGACGCGGCCGGCCTCACCGCGTCCGAACTCGTGCAGCGGCTCCAGGTCAGTCCGGCGTCCGTCTCGAAGGCGGTCGCCTTCCTCGAGGAGCAGGGGCTGGTCCGCCGGGAGCGCGACGAACGCCGCCGCGAGAGCTACTTCGTCGACGACGACGTCTGGTACCAGTCGATGATGGCCAGCGCGCGCGGCACCGCCCAGATCGCCGAGACCGCACGTCAGGGCGTCGGCATCCTCGGCGCGCGCACCCCGGCCGCCAACCGTCTGGAGAACATCGCACGGTTTCTCGACTTCGTCAGCGAGAGCATCGCCCGCGCCGCCGAACAGGCCCGTGAAGTCCTGCACAGCAAACCCGCGACGACCGCCGCCGACGACACCGGCCGGCCGGGCCCCGGCCCCGCGTAGACGCGCGGCCGGGCGGCGGAGTTCGCCGGTGTGCCCGGTCGATCCCGGCGGTTCGCTCACCGAGCGTTCACGACCCCCTCACCTGCGCGAAGGCGGCCGTTCGGGCTGCGCCGGAAAGGTCCTGGCGGCCTGTCACAAACCAACCCCAGGACGGATTTCGTGACCGAATCACGTGCTCGCCGGTGGCGCCGCAGCCTCCGTGTTCTGCTGGTCGCCGTCGCCGGACCGACGCTCGCCGTCGGCGCCCTGACGGCGTCCCCCGCCCACGCGGCGGCGGCGGACGACATCCGGATCAACGAGGTGGTGACCACCGGGAGCGTCAACGACTCCGTGGAGCTCTACAACAAGGGCACCGCCACGGTGGACCTCTCCGGCTGGATCCTCCGGGACGACAACGACAGCTCCACGTACGCGATAGCCTCCGGGACCACCCTTGCGCCCGGCGGTTTCGTCGCCTTCGACGTGCACAACGCCTTCGGCCTGGGCTCCGACGACGAGGCGCGCCTCTACCTCGCGGACGGCACCACCCTGGTCGACAGCTTCAGCTGGACCCAGCACTCCGACCCGTCGTGGTCGCGCTGCCCCGACGGCACCGGCGCCTTCGGCTCCGCCGCGCTGACGCTCGGTGCCGCCAACGACTGCGGCTCCGGCGGCATGTCGGCGACCGCATGGCCGGGCGGCAGCTCGATCGCCACCGCCGACACCAAGAACGCCTTCGGCTCCGACATGAGCGGCCTCTACCAGGAGGGGAGCGTGTTGTGGGCGGCGCAGAACAGCGGCAAGCTGTGGCGGCTGGTGCCCAACGGCTCCACCGCCTGGAAGGCCGACACCACCAACGGCTGGACGTCCGGCAAGACGCTCAGGTTCCCGGGCGGTTCGGGCACGCCCGACGACGAGGGCGTCACGCTGACCGGCTCCGGTTCCGGCGGCGGCGTGTACGTGGCGAGTGAGCGCAACGCGGACTCGTCCGGCACCAGCAGGCTCTCCGTCCTCAAGTACGACGTGAGCGGCACCGCCACCACCCTCTCCGCCGCCACCGAGTGGAACCTGACCTCCGACCTGCCGTCGGTGGGCGCCAACCTCGGCCTGGAGGGCATCACCTGGGTCCCGGACGCCACCCTGACCGCCGCCGGCTTCAAGGATGCCTCGACCGGCGCCGCCTACAACCCGGCGAACTACGGCTCGCACACCGGCGGGGTGTTCTTCGTCGCTGTCGAGGGCACCGGCATGATCTACGGCTACGTCCTCGAGGACGGCGGCACCTTCACCCGGGTGGCGTCGGTCAGCAGCGGCATGGCCGGTGTCATGGAGCTCCAGTGGGAGCCGCAGGCGTCCCGCCTCTGGGCGGTCTGCGACGACACCTGCTCCGGCCGGCACCGCACCCTGCAGATCAACTCGTCCGGCGTGTTCGCCACCACGGCCGTCTACAACCGGCCGTCCGGCATGGACAACTTCAACAACGAGGGCTTCGCCGTCTCCGGCTCCGGCGCGTGCAGCGGCGGCACCAAGCCGGTGTGGTGGTCCGACGACAGCAACGACAGCGGTCACGCGCTGCGCAGGGGCACCGTCACCTGCTGACGCCCTGCCGGGCCGCCCGGGCCGCGCTGTATCGTACGCGCGGCATCACACGCACCACCGGAACATGCGTCAACTCCCTTACCGGCACGTCGACTTCACCGACGTGCCGGTTCCTTTCGCCGCCCCCGGAGGAACCGTGGCAACCAGCCGCCCCCACCGTTTCCGTGCGCCTCTGACCCGACGCAGATCCCTCGCCGTGACGGCCGCCCTCGCCGCCGTCTGCGGTGCCGGCCTCACCCAGCCGACCGCGGCCCACGCGGACGCCGCCGCCGACCGCGCCGCCCTCGCCCAGTGGTGGGCGCCGGTCAACTTCCAGGACGTCGACTCCACCGGCGAGACCGCGCTCGGCGGCAAGTCCGACTACATCACGTCCTACGACTACGACGGTGACCTCAACGGCCGCAACAACTGGGAGAACACCAGCCAGTTCCCGCTCGCGGCGCACGTCTACTACTCGGTCGTGCAGACCCCGTCCTTCTCCTACCTGCTGTACACGTACTTCCACCCGCGCGACTGGTCGGACGGTGTCCTCGACAACTACCAGGAGGATCTCACCGAGCACGAGAACGACGCCGAGGGCGTGCTGGTCGTCGTGGCCAACGACGGCTCCGCGCACGGCCAGTTGAAGGCGGCGGTCACCGTCGCGCACAGCAACTTCTACTCCTGGGTGCCCGCCGGCAGCGACTTCACCAGCGGCCAGGAGAGCGTTGACGGCACCCTGAAGCTCCAGGGCGACCCGCACGACGACGGCCACGGCCGTCCGTTCACCACCCAGCAGCCCAACACCCACGCCGCGTGGGCCGAGGGCTACCTGTCCCAGGAGCGCAGCCAGTACGCGAGCGGCGACGGCATCGTCTACTACCCCGGCGCGACCGCCGAGGTGCCGTCCGGCTCCAACGACCGCGACGTGCAGTACACCCTGACCGACGTCTTCGCGGCGAACGGCATGTGGGCGAACCGCACCCTCACCACGTTGTTCGCGACCACGAACAACTTCGCCGGCGACGACAGCTCCAACCCCTACGGCGCCAAGTGCGGCGCGGGCGGTGTCCTCGGCCCGGCCAACGGCGCCTGCGACACCGACGCGGCCAACCCGCCGTGGGCCTGGGACGACGGCGACGACCTGCCCGGCCGGGGGTACCTCGCCACCAACCCCGCCGAACTCGTCTGGGACTACTTCGACTGGCCCGGCAAGCCCTCCGCGCCGGACCTCGCCTACACCTGGGACCAGTACAACGGCATCACCTCCTGATCAGGCGCCCGGCCCGCCCTGCAGCACGGTGGGACTGATCTGCCGCAGCTGAGGCAGCGTGGTGACCATGTGGGCGACCACACGTTCGCTGAGGCAGACGTGGCGGTGGGGGATGTCCCCGGGGAACTGGGCGAAGTCCCCCGCCGCCAGCTCGACCGGTTCGGTGACCGGGCCGGTGCGCAGTTCGCCGGACCGGCCGGCCACGGCCGGCTTCCACCTGCGCCGGGGAAGGGGTGACGGTGGACGTACGCCTGGAGCGGAGTGCCGCGGGACGCGTATCCGGCCGGCGCTCGCGACCTGGAGGTACGGGTGGGCGCCGGCCGCCCGGACGGGCTGCTCCCGGCGCCGCTGTGGAGCCTCACGGCGGCGGTCCTGGCCGCCGATCCGCACTGCCGGCGGGTGGTCCTCGCCGTGCGCGTCGCCGACCGGGCGGAAGCACGGCCGCTGAGTCCGCCCACGTCGAGCTCACGTTCCTGGAGCACGCCCACGACCAGGCCTTCGTCGGCATCGGCACGAAGGCCACCCGGGCGCTGGTGCTGCCCTGGCTGCGGAAGTACGTCGGGAGCTGACCGCCGGAGGCGGGGGCGGCGGCGTCGGGCGGGGCTCGACGCGCGCGATCGGTCCGGAACTGGTGTGCTGGGAGAGGGGGGCTTCGGACCCCTACCCGTCGTACCCGTTCCCGGAGAAGACGCATGAGTACCTACCGAGTCGCGCAGGTGGCCGCCCTGGGCGGGCCGTTCGAGATCGTCGAGCGGGACGTGCCGAGGCCGGGCCCCGGTCATGTACGGATCGCCGTGGAGGCCTGCGGCATCTGCCACAGCGACACCTTCTTCGTCACCGCCGCACTGCCCGGTGTCACGTTCCCGGTGGTGCCCGGCCACGAGATCGCCGGGCGGATCGAGGAGCTCGGCGAGGGCATCGAGGACTGGGGCTGGCGGATCGGCGACCGCGTGGGAGTCGGCTGGTTCGGCGGCAGCTGCGGCCACTGCAAGCCCTGCCGCCAGGGTGACTTCATCGTCTGCGAGAACCTGAAGGTGCCCGGCTGGACCTACGACGGCGGCTTCGGCCAGCAGGTGATCGCGCCGGTCGACGCCCTGGCCCGCATCCCCGACGGGCTGACCTCGGCCGACGCGGCGCCGCTCGGCTGCGCGGGCGTGACCACCTTCAACGGCCTGCGGCGCAGCCCGGCCGAGCCCGGTGACCTGGTCGCCGTCGTCGGCCTCGGCGGCCTCGGTCACCTCGGCGTGAAGTACGCGGTGGCCATGGGCTTCGAGACGGTGGCCATCGCCCGCGGCGCCGAGAAGGCGGACCTCGCGAAGCAGCTCGGCGCTCACCACTACGTCGACTCCACGACCGAGACCCCGGTCGCGGAGGCCCTGCAGTCGCTCGGCGGCGCCAAGGCCGTGCTCGCCACCGCGGGCAACTCCCGGGCGATCTCGGCGGCCGTGGACGGGCTGGGACCCCGGGGCGAGCTGGTGGTGATCGGCATCGACCCCGAGCCGCTCGGGATCAGTCCGCTCCAGCTGCTCACGGCCGCGCGGGAGATCCGCGGCCATCCGTCCGGCACCGCGCAGGACGTGCAGGACACCATGGAGTTCAGCGCCCTGCACGGGATCCGCCCGACGATCGAGACCGTACCGCTGGAGCAGGCGGACGAGGCGTACCAGAAGATGCTCACCGGGGCCGCGCGCTTCCGCATGGTCCTCACCTACGACTGAGACCCGCGGTCGACTTGCGGCCGACGCCACGAAGGCCTTACCGGGGGGGCACCCACGGCCCCACCCGCTCGTACACGGGGAGGCCGGCGGCCCGGTCCGGACGCCTCCGCACGGTGACGAGGCACGCCCAGAGGTGCGCCGCACGGCGGGTGCGCGCCCCGGCTCACCGGCGTGCGCTCAGCCGCGTACCGCGCGGGCCGCGAGCAGTGCGATGTCGTCCTCGGAACCGGCGGCGAGGTGCGCGAGGACCGTGTCGACGATCTTGTCCAGCGGATCGGTGGGGGACAGCGACAGCCCCGTCAGCCGGGCCAGACCGCGGTCGATGTCCTCGCCGCGCCGCTCCACGAGACCGTCCGTGTACAGGAGCAGCACCCCGCCGCTCTCCGGGGCGACGCCCTGCTCGTAGCGCCCGATTCCGCTGCCCAGCGGCGGGCCGACCGGCACCGGGACCAGTTGCATCTCGCCCTCCGGGGTGAGCCAGACCGGCGGCAGGTGGCCGGCGCTCGCATAGGTGAGCGTGGCGACGTCCGGGTCACCGAGCGCGAGGAAGCAGGTGGCCACCCGCTCGAAGCCGGAGTCGGCGACCATGCGGTCCGCGTGCTGGAGGATGCGGCGCGGCGAGAGCCCCGCGAGGGCCAGCGCGCGCAGCGTCGAACGGTAGTGGCTCATCGCCACCGCCGCGTCCACCCCGTGGCCCATCACGTCCCCGATGACCAGCATCGTCCGGCCGTCGGGCAGCGCCAGGACGTCGTACCAGTCGCCGCCGATCATCGAGCCGTCGTCGGCGGGCCGGTAGCGGGCCGTGGTCTCCACACCTCCGTGCTGCCGCAACTGGCCGGGCTCGGTGAGCAGGGCCCGCTGCAGCTCCAGGGCCATGGTGTGCTCGCGTTCGAAGCGGACCGCGCGGTCCAGGGCGCGGGCGGCGCGGGCGGCGAGTTCGCGGGCCACCGTGGCGTCCTCGTTCGAGAACGGCGCGGAGTCCCCGGCCCGGGCCAGCAGCAGGATGCCGAGCACCCGGCCGTCCGCGACCAGCGGGGCGAGGAGCACCGAGTGGACCCGGGCGGTCAGACACGCCTGGGCGGGCGCCCAGCGCGGGACCAGTGACCGCCACTGCGCCGCGGTGATCGCGTTGCGCCGCCAGATCCGGCCGGCCGCCAGGTTCCGCCGGGTCCCGGTGCCGCGCGGCCAGCCGACCAGCTCGCCGCGCGCGTCGAGGGCCGCGAGACCGGTGACCAGCCCGGGACGGGTGGCGTACGCCGCGAGCCGGGTCGGCGTCCGCCGCGCGGGCACGGTGTCCGGCGGACTGAGCTCCACCCCGGCCGCGTCCGCGAGTTCCGGTACGACGAACTCCGCCAGCTCCCGGCAGGTCCCGGCGACATCGGTGCCGGTGCCGATCCGGGACGCGGCCGAGTCCAGCAGCGCGAGGCGCCGGTGGGCGCGCTCCAGCTCGTACACGTACTGCTGCGGCTCGCTGATCTCCAGGCCCACCGCGGCCACACCCACCACCCGGCCCGTGCCGTCCACGAGCCGGTGGTAGACGCACCGCCACTCCCGGACCTGGTACGGCGAGTCCACCCAGGTGCGGCCGGTGACGACGGCCTCGCGGGGCCGTCCGTCGCGGATGACGTCCCGCAGTACCTGGTCGGGGCGCTTGAGGTGGGGCAGCACCTCGCGCTGGGTGCGGCCCAGGTAGGCCGCGGCGGGCACGCCCGTGGCCCGGGCCATGTGCGGGTTGACGTAGAGGTAGCGCAGATCGGTGCCGAGCACGGCGAAGCCCACGGCCGCGTCCTCGACGATGCCGCGGAGCATGTCGACGTAGCCGATGCCGGCGGGGGGTGCGTCCGCATCGGCCGGAGCCGGTGTGCCCCGCGCGAGGGGCGCGACCGGCGCCTTCGGGGCATCCCGAGCGCCCGGTGACCCCGGTGTGTCCCGTGCGGTCGCTCCCGTCGGTCCGGTCGCTCCCGTGGGTGCCGTGGGTGTCGTCGGTGCGACCGGCGGTGCCGGTGCGGCCCGTCCTCGTGAGGAGGTGCTCCTGTCCACCCGGTCCTCCTCGCCTGCCCCCTCCCTCGGCCGCCCTCATCGTGCAACAGGTCCCGGCACGGCGCATCCCGGGACCGCTCCGGCCGGCATCGCGGGCGCCGTCGCTCACATCGCCGGGACCGCGACTGTGCGGCGGCCTTAACCCCCGTTGATCGGGAGCGGTGACGCCGGTGTAATCAGCCGTACCTACCGTCGGGACCGGACGGAAGAGGCTGACCAGCAGGAACAGGGGGCGCCCGTGGCCGCGCCGGACTCGCGCAGCACCGACACCGGCAGGGTGCGGACCGTCTGCTCGTACTGCGGGGTCGGCTGCGGCATGGTCCTGGACATCGGCAGGGGCCCGGACGGCCGCCGTACCGTCCTGAAGGCGTCCGGCGACAAGGAGCACCCGGCGAACTTCGGCCGGCTCTGCACGAAGGGCGCCACCACCGCCGACATGCTCGCCGCGCCCGGCCGGCTGACCACCGCCCTGCTGCGGCCCGAGCGGGGCGCGGAGGCGGTGCCGTCGGCCGTGGACGCGGCGGTCGCCGAGACCGCGCGGCGGCTGCGGGCGATCGTCGACGAGCACGGCCCGGACGCGGTCGCCCTCTACGTCTCCGGTCAGATGAGCCTGGAGGCCCAGTACCTCGCCAACAAGCTCACCAAGGGGTGGCTGCGCACCAACAACATCGAGTCCAACTCCCGGCTGTGCATGGCCAGCGCCGGCACCGGCTACAAGCTCTCGCTCGGCGCCGACGGCCCCCCCGGCTCGTACCAGGACCTCGACCGGGCGGACGTCTTCCTGGTCATAGGCGCCAACATGGCCGACTGCCACCCCGTCCTCTTCCTGCGTCTGATGGACCGGGTGAAGGCGGGCGCGAAGCTGATCGTCGTCGACCCGCGCCGCACCGCCACCGCGGCCAAGGCCGACCTGTTCCTCCAGGTCAGACCCGGCACCGACCTCGCCCTCCTCAACGGCCTGCTCCACCTGCTCCACGAGAACGGGCACACCGACCCCGGCTTCATCGCCGCGTACACCGAGGGCTGGGAGGCGATGCCGGAGTTCCTCGCCGGCTACCCGCCCGCCACCGTCGCCGACATCACCGGCATCCCCGAGGCCGACCTGCGCGCGGCCGCCCGGCTGATCGGCGAGGCGGGGGAGTGGACCAGCTGCTGGACCATGGGCCTCAACCAGTCCACGCACGGCACGTGGAACACCAACGCCCTGGTCAACCTGCACCTGGCGACCGGGAAGATCTGCCGCCCCGGCAGCGGCCCGCTCTCCCTCACCGGCCAGCCCAATGCCATGGGCGGCCGCGAAATGGGTTACATGGGACCGGGGCTGCCCGGCCAGCGGTCGGTCCTCGTCGACGCCGACCGGGCGTTCGCCGAGGAGCAGTGGGGGCTGGCGCCCGGGGCCATCCGCGCCGACGGCGTCGGCAAGGGCACCGTCGAGATGTTCCGGAAGATGGCCGACGGCGAGATCAAGGCCTGCTGGATCATCTGCACCAACCCGGTCGCCTCCGTCGCCAACCGCAGGACCGTCATCGAGGGCCTGGAGGCCGCCGAGTTCGTCGTCACCCAGGACGCCTTCACCGACACCGAGACCAACGCCTATGCGGACGTCGTCCTGCCCGCCGCCCTGTGGACCGAGACCGAGGGCGTCCTCGTCAACAGCGAGCGCAACCTCACCCTCGCCCGCCCGGCCGCCGACCCGCCCGGCGAGGCCACCGCCGACTGGCGGCTGATCGCCGGTGTGGCCCGCGCGATGGGGTACGAGGAGGGCTTCTCCTACGACAGCGCGGAGGAGGTCTTCGAGGAGATCAAGCGCTTCCACAACCCGCAGACCGGCTACGACCTGCGGGGCGTGACCTACGACCGGCTGCGCGCCGCCCCCGTCCAGTGGCCGGCCGCCACCGCCGACGGCCCCGACCGCAACCCCGTCCGGTACCTCGGCCCCGACGGTTCCCTCACCTTCGCCACCGCCTCCGGGCGCGCCGTCTTCCACGCCAGGCCGCACCTGGACCCCGCCGAGATGCCCGACGACGACTACCCGTTCGTCCTGAACACCGGCCGACTCCAGCACCAGTGGCACACCCTGACCAAGACCGCGAAGGTCGCCAAGCTGAACCGGCTCAACCCCGGCCCGTTCGTCGAGGTCCACCCCGAGGACGCGGCCGCGCTCGGTCTCGCCGACGGCGACTCCGTGGAGGTCGCCTCACGGCGCGGCCGTGCGGTGCTGCCCGCGGTCGTCACCGACCGGGTGCTGGCCGGAACCTGCTTCGCGCCCTTCCACTGGAACGACCTGTTCGGCGAGTACCTCAGCGTCAACGCGGTGACCAGCGACGCGGTGGACCCCCTGTCGTTCCAGCCCGAGCTGAAGGTGTGCGCGGTGTCGCTGACCAAGGTGGCCACGCCGGTGAGCGTGCAGGTGCCCGGCGCGCAGGAGACCCCGGCCGTCGTCGACGTACCCGTTGCCGCCGCCGCGCCCACGGCGGTGCCGCCGCCCTCCGCCGCCTCGGTGTTCGGCCTCGACCCCGCCCCGCCGCCGGTCCTCACCGCGACCGAACGGCAGTACCTGCTCGGTTTCCTCGCCGGCGTCCCGGTCGGCGCCCCGGGCATCCCGGTGCTGCCGCCGGACGCGCCGTTCAGCCCCGAGCACGCCCTGTGGGTCAACGGCACCCTCGCCGGCATGTACTCCCGGTCCGCCGCGACCCCGGCCCCCCTGCCCACGCCCGGCCGCCAGGTGGTGGTCCTGTGGGCCTCGCAGACCGGCAACGCCGAGGACTTCGCCGCCACCGCCGCCGAGCGCCTCACCGCGGGCGGCCACGCGGCCTCCCTCGTCGCCATGGACCAGGCCGACCCGTCCGCCCTGCCCACGGGCGCCGACCTGCTCCTGATCACCAGCACCTTCGGCGACGGCGACGCCCCCGACAACGGCGCCGGTTTCTGGGACGGCCTCGCCGCCCTCGACGCCGGGCGCCTCGAAGGCCGCCGGTACGCCGTGCTGGCCTTCGGCGACTCCAGTTACGACGACTTCTGCGGGCACGGGCGCCGCCTGGACAGCCGGATGGACGAGCTCGGCGCGGTCCGGATCACGCCGCGCACCGACTGCGAGCCGGACTACGAGACGCAGGCGGAGGCCTGGCTGGACCAGGTGCTCTCCGCCCTCAAGGACGAGCCCCCGTCTGCCGCCGCGACGGATTCCGCCCCCGGGCCCGCCAGGTCCCGGCGCCCGGCCCCCACCACCGCCCGGCTCGTCGGCAACCGGCTGCTCAGCCTGCCCGGCGCCGGAAAGGAGGTCCGCCGCTTCACCTTCGACACCCGCGACGGCGAGACCCCACTGGTCTACGAGGCGGGCGACGCACTCGGCGTCCGTCCCCTCAACTCCGCCGACCTGGTGGCGGAATGGCTGGACCTCACCCGTCTCGACGCCGCAACCGCCGTGGAGGTGAACGGAGTCGGTGAGATCCCCCTCGCCGAGGCCTTCGCCCGCCACCTGGACATCACCCGCGTCACCCCCGACCTGCTCCGCTTCGCCGCCGAACGCACCCGTGACCCACGGGAGTTGCGCAAGCTGCTGCGCCCCGACAACAAGGACGAGCTGGCCAAGTGGTCCTGGGGCCGCCAGGCGGCCGACGTCGTCGCCGAGTTCGGGATCCGGGCCGGCGCCCAGGAGTGGGCGGACGTCCTCGGCAGGCTCCAGCCCCGCCTGTACTCCATCTCGTCCAGCCCGCTGACCGACCCCCACCAGGTCTCGCTCACCGTCTCCGTCGTCCGCTACGAGAACCTGCACGGCCGGCCCCGGCAGGGCGTCTGCTCGCCGTTCCTCGCGGACGCCGAACCCGGCACGCCGGTCCCGGTGCACGTCCAGCGCTCCCCGCACTTCCGGCCGCCGGCCGACCCGGCGACCCCCATGGTCATGGTCGGCCCCGGCACCGGCGTGGCGCCGTTCGTCGGCTTTCTGGAGGAACGCCGCGCCCGCGGCCACCGCGCCCCCAACTGGCTGTTCTTCGGCGAACAGCACCGGGCCACCGACTTCTACTACGAGCAGGAGCTCACCGCCCTGCTCGCCGACGGCACCCTGAGCCGCCTCGACACCGCCTTCTCCCGCGACCAGCGTGCCAAGGTCTACGTCCAGGACCGGATGCGCGAACACGGCCCGCTGCTGTGGTCCTGGCTTCAGGACGGCGCCCACTTCTACGTCTGCGGCGACGCCTCCCGGATGGCCAAGGACGTCGACCGGGCCCTGAAGGACATCGCCGCCGTGCACGGCGGACTGACCGAGGACGAGGCGACGGCGTACGTCAAACAGCTGGCCGCGGACCGGCGTTACGTCCGGGACGTCTACTGACCCCTACCGGCTGTCCATCAGGTGGTGCATGGTGAGGGCGAGTTGCAGCCGGAACCGGCCCTGCGGAGTGCGCACCGGCCAGCCGAGCAGATGCTCGGCGTGCGTCAACCGGTCCTGGAGCGTGGAGTGATGGACGTTGATGCCGGCGGCCGCCGCCCGCAGGCTCCCCGTCGACGCGACCGCGTGCAGCGTGCGCAGCATCCAGGGCGCGTCCGCCGCGGCGGCCCGCACCGCGCGGACGTCCGGCGCCGGTTCCGCCCCGGGTACGACGAGATCGGCGAGCAGCGCGACCCCGCCCAGGTCGTCGGCGTGCACGACAGGTGGGCCGCCGGGCTCCCGCGCGCCACCGTCGGAGGTGAACCGCAGCGCGGTACGGGCCGCCGCCCAGGACTCGGGGAGGTCCGCGACGGCGACCGCCGTGCCCACGCCCGCACGTCCCCCCGGCACCGCCGGTGGCACGCCGTCGACCACGCCCCGGGGCAACCCGTCCAGCGCGCTTCGGGCCGGGCCGTCGGCGACGATCCGGGGTGGTCCACCGGCCACCGCCACCGCCCGGAAGCGCGCCGCCGGGTCGGCGGTGTCCAGGCCGAGCCTGCGGGCCGCGTGCAGCCGGGCCGGTAGCGGGGCGCCGGCGTCCAAAACGGTCTCGACCAGCGCGGGGTCGTCCACCGGCGGTCCCGGAGCCCGCCCCCGGGTGCGGTCGAGCACGGACCGCACGGCCGCCGAGGCCCGCTCCAGGATCACCGCGTCGACGACGCTCGGCCCTTCGGCCCCGGCCCGCTCGAGCCACAGCGCCGGCGGCCCGCCCGGCACCAACGGCGTACCCGGCCACCCGGGCCTGGGCGCGCCCACCACGTCCGTCCGCCGGCCGTCCGGCTCCACCCGCATCCGGACCCGCCGCTCCTCGTCCGCCAGCCGCGCCGGGCACCCGGCGAGCACGGCGGCACCGCGCACCAGCGCCTCCAGACCGGCCCGGGTCTCGGCCAGCCGGTCGAAGTAGGCGATGACCGCGACGGCGGCCCCGGCATCCGGGTCCACCGCGGCCAGCCGCCCCGCCAGCTCTTTCATACGGCCATGATGCGCCATCCAACGCTCCGGCGAGCAGAGCCCGGCACGGCAGGCAACCCGCGGGTGCCCCCGCCCCTCCCAGCGGTTCGTCCTCAACGGCAGACCGCCTAACTGGTCTGCGACGTGGCCCAGTGCGGCTTCTGCCAGGCCGGCCAGATCATGGCTTCTGCCAGGCCGGCCAGATCATGGCGGCCGCCGCCCTCCTCGAACGCACCCCGCGGCCCGGCGGACGCCGACATCGTCGCCATCGAGAACGTCTGCCGCTGCGGCACCTGCTCCAGGATCAGGGAGGCGATCAAGAAGGCTTCGGCGAAAGGGGGTTGAGCCCGGCCCCGCTCCGCCTCCCTCCGGTGCGTGAACGGCGACCAAAGATGCCGAGGCATGGACCAAGGACGCCCGGGCACAGACGATCGGCCGACGCGCCCGCAACCACACCCGCCCGACGATGGGGTCCATCCGACGAGCGGGAGGCACGAGACATGAGGACTGCACGGGGGAGTGCGGCCGCCGCCCTGGCCGTGGCGGCCGCACTGGCATCGACGGCCGGCGCGCCGGCCCCGCACCACCCACCCACCACCCAGCTCTACGTGGCCCCCTGGGGCGACGACCACGGGCCCGGCACCCTCGACCGCCCCTTCGCCACCCCGGCCCGCGCCCAGCGCGCGGTTCGGGCCGTCGCCCCGCGCATGACCTCGGACGTCACGGTGAACCTGCGCGCCGGCACCTACCGCCTCACCTCCCCCCTTCGCCTGACCTCCGCCGACTCCGGCCGCAACGGCCACCGGGTGGTCTACCAGGCGTACGGCTACGGCACCGCACACCAGGAACCGGTCACGCTCAGCGGCGGGCGGCCGGTCACCGGCTGGCGCCACGCCCCCGGCCGCCCCGGCGTCTGGCAGGCCGACGTGGGCAGCCTGGAGACCCGCCAGCTCTACGTCGACGGCCACCGGGCCCCACGCGCGTCCCTCGGCGCACCCCTGCCCGGCTCACTCACCCCGACCGCCACCGGCTACACCACGACGAGCAGGCTGCCCCTGTCCTGGCACCGCCCCGCCGACCTCGAAGTCGTCTACCGGTACGACTACGCGGAAGGCCGCTGCGGCGTGAAGGCGGTCTCCGTATCCGCGACCACCCCCGCCAGGACCACGATCACCATGGACCAGCCCTGCTGGCGGCTGGCCCGGACCCTCTACGGTGCGGACGCCCTCACCCGGACCCACGACGTCGAGAACGCCCCCGACTTCCTCACCCGGGCCGGCACCTGGTACCTGGACCGCTCCCGCCCCGGCCACCACACCCTCCTCTACCGCCCCCGCGCGGGCGAGGACATGACCCGCACCGAGGCCATCGCCCCCACCCTGCAGACCCTGCTCAGCGGCACCGGGACCGCTGCCTCCCGCCCGCTCCACGACCTCACCCTCCGCGGCCTGACCTTCGCCCACGCCACCTGGCTGGCACCGAACGGACCGGCCGGGTTCGCCGCCGCCTGGAGCATGTACATGCATCCGGGCCAGGGCGGCGACATCACCGCCCTCACCGTCCCCGGCAACGTCACCTTCCGGTACACCGACCGCATCACCCTCACCGGCAACCGCTTCGTCCACCTCGGCGCCCAGGGCCTCGCCCTCACCGCCGGCACCTCGCACACCACGGTCACCGGCAACGTCCTCACGGACATCTCCGACGGCGGCATCACACTGGGCGTCCTGCCACCGGCCACCCGCGGCACGAACGCGGGCAACCGGATCACGGACAACTGGATCCACCACATCGGCGCCGAGTACCGGGCCGCCTCCGCCGTCTGGAACAGCGCCACCCAGGACACCCTCATCGCCCACAACCAGGTCGACCACGTCCCGTACACCGGCATCCTCTCCGGCCCCAGCGAGGACCTGCGCGGCCTGACCCGCCGCACCCGCGTCCTCGGCAACCGGGTGTTCGCCACCAACCGCCTGCTGGCCGACGGCGGCGGCATCTACCTGCGCGGCGACCAGGGCCCCTCCTACGCCGACGGCGCCCTGGTCGCCGGCAACGCCGTCACCGACAGCCCGGGCGCCGTCTGGAACGTCGGCATCTACACGGACGACACCAGCAACCGCGTCACCGTCCGCGACAACGTCGTCCACGACTACGTCGCCTCCATCGGCGGCTGCAGCGAGAACTGAGCACCCGCCCCGTCCGCAACATCCGCTACACCGGCAACTACTGGGACGACAAGGTCCCCACCTGGCTCGCCCGCCGCCCCTACCCGGGCGCCTGGCCCCCCGCACCCGACTGCGGCGACCCCCAGCACCTCCACTTCACCTCCAACACCCTCCTCACCCCGACCACCCCCTGCCCCACCCACCCGACCTGCACCGCCATCACGGCCGCCGCCGGCCCCCGGCCGCCGTACCGCGGCCAACTGGGCCTGGGCCCGCGCTGACCGCGGGCCCGACCGGTTCTCAGCGCGCCAGCACCCGCCGCAGCCAGTCCATGTGTGCCGCCCGTGCCGACCGGGACACGGCGGCCTGGGGGGCGAAGCCGTCGAAGCCGTGGAAGCCGCCGGGCCAGACGTGGAGTTCGGCGACGCCGCCGCACTGCCAGATGCGGGAGGCGTAGGCGACGGTCTCGTCGCGGAAGGTCTCGGCGGAGCCGACGTCGAGGAAGGCCGGGGGGAGGTTCGTGAGGTCGGTGGCGCGGGCCGGGGCCGCGTAGGGGGAGACGTCGGGTCCGCCCCGGCGCTCGCCGAGCAGGGCGGTCCAGCCGGTCTCGTTGGAGGTGTGGTCCCAGAGGCCGACGCCCTTCATCTGGTGGCTGGAGGGGGTGTCGTTGCGGTCGTCGAGCATCGGGCAGAGCAGCATCTGGCCGATGACGGAGGGACCCTGACGGTCCCTCAGGAGAAGTGCCAGCGCCGCCGTGAGGCCGCCGCCCGCGCTGGCACCCGCGATCACGATCCGTTCCGGGTCGCCGCCGATCTCCTTCGCGTGCTCCGCGGTCCACAACAGGCCCGCGTACACGTCCTCGACCGGTGCGGGGTGCGGATGCTCGGGCGCCAGCCGGTACTCCACCGACACCACCACCGCGCCCAGCTCCTTCGCCCAGGCCAGCGGGGCGTCCACGCCCACCCGGTTGTTGCCGAGCACCATGCCGCCGCCGTGCACGTGGTAGATCACCGGCAGCGGACCGGAGGCTGCCGGGGCGACCGGGCGGCAGACCAGGAGCGAGATCTCGGGGGCGTCCGCGGGGCCGGGGACCGTACGGTCCTCCACGTCGAACGCGCCGTCCATCGTGAGGTCCAGCTCGGCCAGGAGCTGTATCCCCGGGCCCTGCCGGATCTCGGTGATGTCCGCCATCGTGAACGACGGAGAGATCGCGTCCTTGATCAGCTCCAGGGCGGCGGCGAGTTCGGGGTCGAACGGGGGCGGTACGGCGGTCATCGCGGCTCCTCGATGTGGGGTTCTGCGGCTCGTATGCCCATGATCCGGGCGGTCGTGCGCTGACCGGGGGCCGCCGGTCGGCGGAAGCTCCCCGCCGTCCGGCGGGTGCCTGTCCGGAAGCACGCGCGGACACGCCGGGCCGCCGGAGCCAGGGCTTGACTTCGAGCGCGCTCCAGGATCTAGCGTCGAGGTCGCGGACGACGGTCAGTGCGGATGCGGACGACCGGTGCTGAACGTCGGCGCGGAACACCAGTGTGGAACACCGGCGCGGAACTCCGGCGCGGAACTCCAGCGCGGAACCTCAAGGCGGAACGGAGAACGGTCATGCGCGTGGGCGTGCACATCAACCGGTTCAACCACCCCGGCGGTGGACCCGCCCTCGGCGCCGAACTCGCCGCCGCCGGTGCCGCGGCCGAGGCGGCGGGCGTCAGCTGGGTCTCGGTGATGGACCACTACTTCCAGATGGAGTTCAACGGTGGCGCCGAGGACCCCATGCTGGAGGCCTACACCACTCTCGGCTACCTCGCCGGCCGCACCTCGACCGTGCGGCTCGGCGCCCTGGTGACGGGTGTGACGTACCGGCACCCGGGGCTGCTCGCCAAGATCGCCACCACCCTGGACGTGGTGTCGGGCGGCCGGGCCACCCTGGGCATCGGCGCCGCCTGGTACGACCGTGAGCACCACGGCCTCGGCGTGCCCTACCCGCCGCTCAAGGAGCGCTTCGAGCGGCTGGAGGAGACGCTCAGGATCTGTCTGCAGATGTGGGACCCGGAGAACGACGGTCCCTTCGAGGGCCGGTACTACCGGCTCGCCGAGACGCTCTGCGTGCCCGCGCCGGTGAGCACCCCGCACCCCGAGATCATGATCGGCGGCCAGGGCGAGAAGAAGACCCTGCGCCTGGTCGCCCAGTACGCCGACGCCTGCAACCTCATCCCCTCCTCCCCGGAGGAGCTGCGGCACAAGCTGGAGGTGCTGCGCGGTCACTGCGACGCCGTCGGCCGGGACTACGACAGCATCCGCAAGACCATCGCGTACGGCGCCGAGCCGGTCACCGCGGGCGACCTGGACGCCTTCACCCGGGACATCGAGGGCTACGCCAAGCTCGGCCTCGACACCGTCATCCTCGCGCCGCGCCTCGGTGAGACCTCGGGATGGATGGAGACCTTCGCCGCCCCGGCCGTCGAGCGGCTCGCCGGGATCGAGTGAGGGGGAGCGGGGAAGCGGGGGCGGGACGCGAGACGCGGGACGCGGGGCATGCGAAAGGGGCCGGCGGGTGTGCCGGCCCCTCTCGGGGGATGGGTCAGGCGGCCACGGCCACGTTGCCGTGCAGGCGGGCGACGACCTCGGTCAGCTGGGCGGCGACCTCGGTGTCGTCGGCCGGGTGGGTCTCGGCGAAGCGGGTCACCGAACCGGGGATCGAGAGCTTGATGTCCTCGATCACCTTGCCGCCGGCGATGCCCACGGCCTTGCGCGCCTCGTCCTGCGCCCACACGCCGCCGTACTGGCCGAAGGCGGTGCCGACGACGGCGACCGGCTTGCCGCCGAAGGCGCCGGCGCCGTACGGGCGGGACAGCCAGTCGATGGCGTTCTTCAGGACGGCCGGGATGGTGCCGTTGTACTCGGGGGAGAAGAGCAGGAACGCGTCGGCGGCCTGGGCGGCCTCGCGCAGCTTCGCGGCGGCGGCCGGGACGTCGCCCGCCACGTCGATGTCCTCGTTGTAGAACGGGATGTCGGCCAGGCCCTCGAAGACCTCGACGACGGCACCCTCGGGGGCGAGCTTGACGGCCGCCTCGGCGAGCTGGCGGTTGTGCGAACCGGCGCGAAGGCTGCCGACGAGCGCAAGGATGCGGACAGACATGGGGAACTCCAAGGGGGGGTGAAACACTGCCGTAACGAATCCGGACCACGGTCCGGATAATTTCTAACACGCTAAACGGACCTCGGTCCAGTTCTGTTCCCGATGCTTTACGCTGTCTTCATGTCCAGCGTCCTGCCGCCCCTCCCACAACCCCAGGAGCCCTTCGACACCCCGCAGTTGCTCGAGGTCGGACCCGCTCCCGAGGAGCCGTGCCTGCGCGCCGACGCGGCCCGCAACCGCGCCCGGCTGCTGGAGGCCGCCGCCCGGCTGATCGCCGAGCACGGGGTGGCCGGCGTGACCATGGAGGCGGTGGCCGCCGCGGCCGAGGTGGGCAAGGGCACGGTCTTCCGCCGCTTCGGCGACCGTACCGGACTGCTGATGGCGCTGCTCGACCACTCCTCGCGACAGCTCCAGGCGGACTTCATGGGCGGGCCCCCGCCCCTCGGCCCCGGCGCTCCGCCGGTCGAACGGCTGCGGGCGTTCGGCATCGCGGTGCTCTACCGCGCGGCCGAGCAGCTGGACCTCCAGCTGGCCGCCCAGCCCGAGCCCACCAGGCGCTACGCCAATCCGCCGATCCAGGCGCTGCGCACCCATATGACGGTGCTGCTGCGGCAGATCGATCCGGACGCCGACTGCGAACTGCTCGCCCAGACGCTGCTCGCCTACCTCGACCCCGCCCAGATCCACCATCTGACCAGGCAGTGCGGGATCCCGATGGAGCGCCTGGAGGCCGGCTGGACCGACCTGGTCGACCGCGTCACGCGGACGGCGCCGCCCCGCTGACGTCCGCCCCGCCGCCGTCCGGACCGGCGCCGGTGAACATGTCGACAAGGCCCTGCGGCGCGTCGGCCCGGAACAGCATGGCTCCGCTCGCCGCGGAGTCCGCGGCGGACCGCGCGGCACGCGTGAACATCTTCTCCTCGTAGGCGGCCACGGCGGCCTCGGGGTCGCCGGGGTGCGCGGCGAGCGCGAGCCCCAGGTCCGCGCCGTCGATCAGCGCCAGGTTGGCGCCCTCGCCGGCGAACGGCGACATCAGGTGCGCCGCGTCACCGAGCAGGGTGACCCCGGGGACCCGGTCCCAGCGGTGGCCGACCGGCAGGGCGTGGATCCGCCGCGGCACCAGCGGGCCCTCGGCGTCCGCGACCAGCGCCCGCAGACTCTTGTCCCAGCCGCCGAAGTGGTCGAGCACGGCCCGCCTGGCGGCCTCGGTGTCGGTGAAGTCGATCCCGTCCAGCCACTCCTCGGGCACCTCCACCGCCGTGTACACGTGCAGGCTGCCGTCGCTCTCCCGGTGGGCGAGGAATCCCCGGCCCGCGCCGAGCGCGAACAGCATGCCCCCGCCGACCACTTCGGCGCTCACCGGGTGCCGTACGTCCGCGTCCGGCAGGTCCGCCTCCACGAACGAGACCCCGGTGTACGCGGGCCGCGCGTCGGAGACCAGTGGGCGGATCCGGGACCAGGCGCCGTCCGCGCCGACCAGCAGATCGGTCGTGAAGGAGTCGCCGTCCTCCAGGGTCACCTCGTGCCGGCCGTCACCGAGCGGGCGGGCGCCGGTGACCTTCGCGCCCCAGCGGATCACGCCCTCGGGCAGGGAGCCGATCAGCAGCCGGCGCAGCTCGCCCCGGTCGATCTCGGGCCGCCCGCCCGCGCCGTCGTCGGGGATGTCCAGCAGGACCCGGGCGTCCTTGTCCAGGACCCGCGTCGCCTGGCCGCCCGCGTGGACGTGCGCCAGGAACGCGTCGTACAGCCCGGCGGCGCGCAGCGCCGGCTGGCCGGAGTCGTCGTGGATGTCGAGCATGCCGCCCTGGGTGCGGGCCGTCGCCGACGCGTCGAGGTCGAAGGCGGCCGCCTCGACGCCGTGCACCCGCAGCACCCGGGCGAGCGTGAGCCCGCCGAGACCGGCTCCGACGACCGCTATGGGGTGGTGGGCAGTGGACATGGGGGTCTCCTAGTCATGGGGTTCGGGTACGGCGGTGTGCTCGATGCCGTTGATCAGGGCCTGGAAGGCCCAGGACACGCGGGCCTCGGGGGTGCCCGACAGAAGCACCCCGGAGGCGGCGGCGATGTGCGGATGGGTGCGGTCCGACACCCGGCTCAGCGCCCGGCCGAGGGCGTCCCAGTCCTCCTGGGACGCCTCGCCCGCGTGCTCCGCGGCGGTCGCGGTGGCGCGCTGGAGCAGCAGGTCGACGCCCCAGGCGGCCCGCTCGCGCGGTACCCCGCCCTCGTCGAGAAGGCCCAGCAGGGTCTCGATGAGGTCCAGGTAGTGCGGGCCGCTCGGCCACGCGGTCAGCGCGGAGCGGGCGAGGCTCGGATACTCCATGAGCATCCGCGTGTACGCGATGAGCACCTGCTCCAGCCGCTCCCGCCAGCCGCCCTCCGCCGGGGCCGGGCCGACGGAGCCGAGGAGCTCGTCCAGGACCGCCGCGTGCAGCTCGGCGGTGTTGCGGACGTAGACGTAGAGCGAGGCCGGTCCGGTGTCGAGCTCCTGGGCCAGGCGTCGCATGGTGACCTTCTGCAGGCCCTCGGCGCGCAGGATCTCCACGGCGGTGGCGACGATGCCCTCCCTGGTCAGGGCGGGCTTGGCGGGACGCTCCCGCCGGGAGCGGGGAGTTGCTGGCATGCGCCCACCATAACGAACATGTTCGTTGCGAACAAGTTCGTGACGTACATGTTCGGCCCATCGTGTGAAGGACCCCTGGATCGGCTGATCAAGGCCCACGCGGACGGCCCTGGGAGCCTGCGCGGACGGCCTGGGGGCCTGCGCGCGGACGGCCTTGGGAGCCTGCGCGATGGGCCTTGGGGTCCGCGTGATGGGCCTTCGGGGCGGCTGATCAGGGTTCAACTCGTCGAACGGTGAACCACCTTGCCCCGCCGGTCCCCCGTCCCCGGGGTTCTGCCAAGATGCCGTACGTCATGGTGCACATCCCGAAACCGCCCTCGGCAGCGTCGCCGGTCCCGCGCTCGGTCCCCACGAGCGCCGATGTGGCCCGCCTGGCGGGCGTCTCCCGCGCGACCGTCTCCTACGTCCTCAACAACACCAGTGCCGTCCGGATCAGCGAGCCCACCCGCCGCCGGGTCCACGAGGCCGCGAAGGAACTCGGCTACGTCCCCCACGCGGCCGCCCGCAGCCTGCGCGCCGGACACAGCCGGATGGTCCTGATGCCCGCCCCCGCCATCGCGATGGGCCCGCTGTACGGGCAGTTCATCAACGAACTCCAGTGGGCCCTCAGCCGCCTCGACTACACGGTCGTCCAGTACGGCACCGTCGGCCTGCGCGGTGACGAAGCGGCCCGCGCCTGGGCGGAGTTGAGGCCGGTGGCCGTGCTGGTCCCGGACGCCGAACTGGGCCCCGAGGGCGTCGCGGTCCTCAAGCGGGCCGGCGCCCGTGGCGTGGTCACCTTCGGCCCCGAACGCGTCGAGGGCGCCCACGCCCTGCTGATGGACCACGACGCCGTCGGCCACTGCGCCGGACGCCACCTGTACGCCCGCGGCCGGCGCCGGATCGGCGTGGTCGTCCCCGAGGAGACCGGCCTGGAGACCTACTCCCGGCCCCGTCTCGAAGGCGTGCGCCAGGCCCTGCGCGGCACCGACGCCCGGGTGACCATGGTGCCGCTCGCCTTCACCGAGCAGTCGGCGGCCGAACTCGCCGCACGCTGGCCCGAGTTGGAGATCGACGCGGTGTTCGCGTACAACGACGAGTACGCCATGCTGCTCATGCGCGCCCTCCAGGACGCGGGCGTGCGCATCCCCGGGGACACCGCGGTGCTCGGCGCCGACGACCTGATGCTGGGCCGGCTGCTGCGGCCCCGGCTCTCCACGATCCACATCGACCTGCCCTCCGGCCGGGAGCTGGCCGAACTGGTCGACCGCGTGGTGCGCGACCCCGGCGCCGAACCGGAGACGCACCGGGTGCTCGGCGCCTCGGTCGTGCAGCGCGAGTCCAGCTGACCCCGGCCGGCGCCGCGCCGCTCGGCCTGCCGGTTCCTACTCGCCCTGCGTGGCGTCCTGCTGCGCGGCGATGCTCTTGCGGACCTCGTCCATGTCCAGCTTCCGGGCCTGGCCGATGACGTCCGTCAGGGCGGCCTCCGGCAGGGCGCCGGGCTGGGCGAAGACGGCGACCTGGTCGCGGACGATCATCAGGGTCGGGATCGACTGGATGCCGAAGGCCTGCGCCAGCTCCGGCTGCGCCTCGGTGTCCACCTTGCCGAAGACGAGGTCGGGGTTGTCCTGGGCGGCCTTCTCGTAGACCGGCGCGAACATCCGGCACGGGCCGCACCAGGACGCCCAGAAGTCGATGAGGACGAACTCGTTCTCGGTGACCGTCTGGTCGAAGTTCTCCTTGGTGAGCTCCACGGTGCTGCTCATGCGTGCTTCCCTCTTCCTGACGTGGGGGGCGCCCCGGGGCGGGGCGGAACCGCTCGCGACAACATGTCCGGCCGGGCAGGTATTCCGCCTGCCTACCCGTGTGGCCTCCGCGCACACCACCCGCAAGACTGGCCCCATGACGGAAACGGAATCCATCGCTTACGACGTCGTGGTGCTCGGGGCCGGGCCCGTGGGGGAGAACGTCGCCGACCGCACCCGTGCGGCCGGCCTCACCACCGCGGTCGTGGAGAGCGAACTCGTCGGCGGCGAATGCTCGTACTGGGCCTGCATGCCCAGCAAGGCCCTGCTGCGCCCGGTCATCGCCCAGTCCGACGCCCGCCGCCTGCCGGGCCTCGCCCAGGCGGTCCAGGGCCCCCTCGACACCGCGGCGGTCCTCGCCCGCCGCAACTACTTCACCTCGAACTGGAAGGACGACGGCCAGGTCGCCTGGCTCGACGGCATCAGCGCCGACCTGTACCGCGGCCACGGCCGCCTCGCCGGACCCCGCACGGTCACCGTGACCGGCCCCGACGGCACCCTCACCACCCTCACCGCCCGGCACGCGGTGGCCGTCGCCACCGGCACCCGCGCCCAGCTGCCCGACCTGCCCGGCCTCGCCGAGGTGAAGCCCTGGACCAGCCGCGAGGCCACCAGCGCCCAGCAGGCACCGGGCCGGCTGATCGTCGTCGGCGGCGGTGTCGTCGCCACCGAGATGGCGGCCGCCTGGCAGGCCCTCGGTTCCCGGGTCACCCTCCTGGTCCGCGGCAAGGGCCTGCTGGGCCGCATGGAGCCGTTCGCCGGCGAACTCGTCGCCGACGCGCTCAAGGAGGCCGGCGTCGACGTCCGCACCGGAACGTCCGTCCGGTCGGTGACCCGGGAGGACGGCACGGTGGTGGCCGTCACCGACGGCGGCGACCGCATCGAGGCCGACGAGATCCTCTTCGCCACGGGGCGCGTCCCGCACACGGACGACATCGGCCTGGACACGGTCGGTCTGGAGCCGGGCTCCTGGCTGTCCGTCGACGACACCCTCCTGGTCGAGGGCACCGACTGGCTGTATGCCGTCGGGGACGTGAACCACCGGGCGCTCCTCACCCACCAGGGGAAGTACCAGGCCCGGGTCGCGGGCGCGGCGATCGCGGCGCGGGTCGCGGACACGCCGCTGCTGGACGAGCCGTGGGGTGCGCACGCGGCCACCGCCGACCACCACGCCGTACCGCAGGTCGTCTTCACCGACCCGGAGGCGGCGGCCGTCGGGCTCTCCCTCGCGGAGGCGGAGCAGGCCGGGTACCGGGTGCGGGCCGTCGACGTCGAGTTCTCGTCCGTCGCCGGGGCCGGCCTGTACGCCGACGGCTACAAGGGGCGGGCCCGGATGGTGGTCGACCTGGAGGCGGAGATCCTGCGCGGGGTCACGTTCGTGGGGCCCGGGGTGGGTGAGCTGATCCACTCGGCGACGATCGCGGTGGCCGGGGAGGTGCCGATCAGCCGGCTGTGGCATGCGGTGCCGTCTTATCCGACGCTGAGCGAAGTCTGGTTGCGGCTTCTCGAGGCGTACCGGGGGTAGGGCCGAAGGGGGGCCTGGGGCTGCCGGCCGACTGCGGCGCTGTCGTGGCTGGTCGCGCAGTTCCCCGCGCCCCTACGGGGCGCTGTAACCGAGGGCCCGGCGGCCGTCGCCGGGGGTAGGGCAGAAGGGGGGCGGGGGGCCTGGGGCTGCCGGCCGACTGCGGCGCTGTCGTGGCTGGTCGCGCAGTTCCCCGCGCCCCTACGGGGCGCTGTAGCCCAGGGCCCGGCGGCCGTCGCCGGGGGTAGGGCAGAAGGGGGGCGGGGGGCCTGGGGATGCCGGCCGACTGCGGCGCTGTCGTGGCTGGTCGCGCAGTTCCCCGCGCCCCTGACGGGACGCTGTGGTCACGGTAGTTCGAAACCCAGGGCCTCGGCGGCCGTTGCCGGGGTCGGTTGGGTCCAGCGATCCGCCATGGCGGTGTTGGAGGACAGTGAGCGCAGTTCCGCCCGGTCCAGGTACAGCGTGCCGTCGAGGTGGTCGGTCTCGTGCTGGACGATGCGGGCCGGCCACCCCGTGAACACCTCGTCCAGGGGGTGCCCGTGCTCGTCCGTGCCGGTCAGCCGGACGCTCGCGGGCCTGGCCACGACCGCCTGCCAGCCCGGCACGCTCAGGCAGCCCTCGAAGAACGCGGCGCGGGCGGTGCCGACGGGTTCGTAGACCGGGTTGACCAGCACCCGGAACGGCTGCGGGACCCGGCCCCGGGCCACCGCCACCTCCTGCGGCACCGGTGCCGGGTCCTCGATGACCGCGATCCGCAGCGGGACGCCGACCTGGGGTGCGGCGAGGCCCACGCCCGGTGCCGCGTGCATGGTGATCCGCAGTGCCTCGACGAAGCGGGCCAGCAGGGCCGGGGCCAACTGCCCGTCGTACGGCTCGGTTCCGCGCCGCAGCACCGGGTCGCCGGCCGCGACGATGGGCAACGGGCCGCCGGGAGCGAGGAGTTCCTCGACCCGCTCGGCAAGGGGTGCGCGATCGCTGGGAGATGCCATCGGGCCAGCATGTCATGGCGTGGCGTGTGACTCAGGCCACTTCTGGTGCGGGGAACTCCGCCGGAGGGCGGTCCGACTACTGGACCGTCCCCGCCCCGCAACCAGTCCCCGGAGAAGCCCTCGATGTCCATCGCCCCCTCGACCTCCACGGACGAGGTCCCGCAACCCACCGCCCCGGCCGCGTCCCCGAGCCGCTGGGCCCCGCTGCGTCCCCTCGTCCTGCGCCTGCACTTCTACGCCGGCGTCCTGGTCGCCCCCTTCCTGCTGGTCGCTGCCGCCACCGGCCTGCTGTACGCCTTCTCCTTCCAGGCCGAGAAGCTGGTGTACGCCCATGAGCTGACCGTCCCGGTGGGCGGGAGCAAGCTGCCGGTCTCCGAGCAGGTGGCCGCCGCCCGCGAGGCCCACCCCGAGGGCACGGTCTCCGCGATACGGCCGTCGCCCGAGGCGGACGCGACCACCAGGGTGCTGCTGTCGGGCGTGCGGGGCCTGGACCCTGACCACACCCTCGCGGTGTTCGTCGACCCGTACACCGGCAAGGTACGCGGCGCGCTCGAACAGTACGGCTCGACGGGGGCGCTCCCGCTGCGCACGTGGATCGACGAACTCCACCGCGACCTGCACCTCGGCGACACCGGGCGGCTCTACAGCGAGTTCGCGGCGAGTTGGCTGTGGGCGATCGCGGGCGGCGGCCTGGTGCTGTGGTTCGCCCGGCGGCGGGCGCTGCGCAAGGTGCGCGGCACCAGCGGGCGGCGACGCACGCTGGGCCTGCACGGCACCGTCGGCGTCTGGGCCGCGGCCGGTTTCGTCTTCCTCTCGGCGACCGGCCTGACCTGGTCCACCTATGCCGGCGCCACCATCGACGACCTGCGCACCTCGCTCGGCCAGGCCACCCCCGCCGTCTCCGCGGCCGCGAGCGGCGGTGAGCACGCGGGACACGGTGCCGCGGCCGGGACCGGCGGTGACGCCGGGCACGGCGTGGGCCTGGACAAGGTGCTCGCGGCCGCCCGTGCGGAGGGGCTGGGCGACCCCGTCGAGATCGTCCCGCCCGCCGACGCCAACAGCGCCTACGTGGTGCGGCAGGTCCAGCGCAGCTGGCCCGAGAAGCAGGACTCCGTCGCCGTGGACCCGGGCACCGGCGAGGTGACCGACGTCCTGCGCTTCGCCGACTACCCGGTCCTCGCCAAACTCACCCGCTGGGGCATCGACCTGCACACCGGCATCCTCTTCGGCCTGGTCAACCAGCTCGCCCTGGCCGTGCTCGCGCTCGCCCTGATCCTGCTGATCGTGTGGGGCTACCGCATGTGGTGGCAGCGCGGCCGCGGCTCCGCCTTCGGCAGGCCGATCCCGCGCGGCGCCTGGGCGGAGGTCCCGCCGTACCTCCTCGTCCCGGCGATGGCGATGGTCGCGGTCCTCGGCTGGTTCGTGCCGCTGCTCGGGATCCCGCTGGCCGCCTTCCTCGCCGCGGACATCGTGCTCGGCGAGATCGCGCACCGTCGCGGCCGCCGCACCTACGGGGGCAGGGCCGGCGTGAAGTAGCGTGGTGGGACACGCCGATGCGCGTGTCACCACATGCCGACGCCGGAGGGAGACGGGGCTATGGCGCGGGCCCGGCGCAGGCAGGGGGAGCTGGAGGGCCAGGTGCTGGGCGCGCTGCGCGAGGCCGGCGGCCCCGTCAGCGCGGCCTGGGTGCAGGAGCGGCTCGGCGGCGACCTCGCCTACACCACCGTCGTGACCATCCTGACCCGGCTGCTCGCCAAGGACGTCGTCGCCCGCGAACGGCAGGGCCGCTCCTTCCTGTGGACGCCCACCGCCGACGTCGCCCGGCTCGCCGCCCTGCGGATGCGCCGGCTCCTCGACGGCGAACGGGACCGGGAGGCGGTGCTCGCCAGCTTCGTCACCGCCCTGCCGCCCGGTGACGAGCAGGTGCTGCGGGCCCTGCTGGACGCCGCGGGGCCGGGCCCGGTGAAGACTCGGACCATCCCGCCCGCGGACTCCGGCGGTACGGAAGACTGACCGCCCATGGGGGTCTTCGTCTTCCTGCCGCTGGTCCTGCCGCTGACCGCGTGGCCCGTCGCCCGGCTGGCCGAGGGTCGGCTGCACCCGCGCGCCGCCACCCGGCTGCTCACCGCGGTGGCCGTGGTCATGGGCGGCTGCAGCACGCTCTGCCTCGCCCTGCTGATGGTGGTCGGCACCGCCCAGCTCCCCGGCAACCCCCTCCCGGACGGCTGGTCCGACCCCGAGGTACGGGCCGCCGTTCCGCACGACAGGATCGCCGGCCGCGCCGCCATCCCCGCCCTCGCCGCGGTCGCGGTCCTGTGCGGCCGCACCCTCCACCGCCACCACCGCATCACCCGGCGGGCCCGCCGGACGCTCACCGCACTGCCCGGCCGTGCGGTCGCCGTGCTGCCCGACAGCACCCCCTACGCCTACGCGCTCCCCGGCCGGATCGTCGTCACCACCGCGCTCCTGGACGGCCTCGCCCCGGGCGAACGCCGGGCCCTGTTCGCCCACGAACGCGCCCACCTCGCCGCCCGGCACCACCGGCACCTCCTCGCCGTCCACCTTGCGGCACGCGCCAACCCCTTCCTGCGGCCCCTGCGCACCGCCGTCCGCTACACGGCCGAGCGCTGGGCGGACGAGGAGGCGGCCCGCTCGGTGGCGGACCGGCGCACGGTCGCGCGGGCCATCGGCAAGGCCGCGCTGCTCTCCGTGGGCACCCCGGTGCCGACGCCGGCCGCGGTGGCCGCCACCGGTCCGGTGCCGCGCCGGGTCGCCGCGCTGCTCGGCCCCGCCCCGGTGGCCCGCAGCCGGCCCTCCGCGTTCACCGCGGCCGGCCTCGCCGTCTGGGGCGCCGCCGTGGGCACCCTCGTCTCGGCGATGTCCTCGGCGAACGCGGCGGTGACGCTGTTCCTGATCCTGCGCGCGGCCGCGCCCCTGTGACGGCCCGTACGACGGCGAAAGGGGCCCCTGGCCATGTCAGGGGCCCCTCCTCGTCGGTTGCCGCTCACTCCTGCGGGAAGTCCCCGGCCAGTGCCGAGGCGATCCGCAGGTGTGGCTCCGCCTCCTCGTGCCGGGCCTGCCGCTGGAGCGTACGGCCCAGCATCAGCCGGGCGTAGTGCTCCACCGGGTCGCGCTCGACGATCTCCCGCAACTCGGCCTCCGCGCGGCGCAGTTGGGCCGAGTGGTAGTAGGCGCGCGCCAGCAGCAGCCGGGGTCCGGTCTGTTCCGGCGCCTCCTCGACCAGCCCGGCGAGCACCTGCGCGGCGCCCGCGTAGTCCTTGGCGTCGAAGAACAGCTGCGCTCGCGCCCAGCGCTCGGCGGCGGTTCCCCGGTCGTAGTACGTGGTGTCGTACGTCGTGTCCACTCGTGACCTCCTTCGGCGGCGACAACGTACCGAGTTGGTTGAAAATTCCACCAACTCTGCGGAGGGGCTGTGCGGAGGGACTGGTTTGGCGGTGCCGGTGCGGGCAACGCGACGGTGGACGGACACCCGACCGCCGGGGAAGGGGATAGCCGTGGACCACGAGCCCACCGAGCGGGCGCGCCCCGGGGCGACGGGCGGCCGCCGTGTGGGGACCGGTGCCGAACCGGTCACCGCCCGCAGCCCGGTGCGTCTGCGCCGGCTGCTGAGCGGTCTTTTCCTGCCCCTGTTCGCCATGGCGGCAGCGCTGTTCGCCGCCTGGGCGGTCGCCTCCGGGGCGGGTGACAGCCCTGGCCGCGGCGCCCTGGTCACCCTTGCCGTGGTCTGTGCGGTCCTCGCCGTGGCGGCGGCCGTGGACCTGCTGGTCGTGGGTCGCAGACTGCGCAGGGAGCGCGTCGGCCCCCGGTGAGGTCAGGCCCCGGCGGCCGGCCCCGTGAAGCGGCCGGACGCGGTACCGGGGCCGCCTTCGCGCGGGCCGTGGCGGTGGTGGAGCGCGCCGCCGGTCATGACGGCCAGGGCCAGGCAGAAGATCAGCGCCAGCGCCAGACCGGCGCAGAAGATCGCCAGCGGGCCGAGCGTGGCGATGTGGTGGTCGAGCACGGACACGGTGTAGCCGGGCCCGCCGGACATGTTGCCGACGATCGCCAGGGCGGTGAAGGCGACGGTCGCCGCGAGCAGAAGCAGTCCGAGGAACAGCATCCCAGTCATCTCCTCAGGTCCGCGGGGGAACGGTCCTGCCCGGTCGAGTACCTGAGAAGCGGGGGACTACACGGCGTCGCCTGCCTCCGGTGTCCGTGACGCCCGCCTCCGACAAGTCGAGTTTTCTTGACAAATTTAATTGTCGGTTGGAGGGTGGGAGGGACCGCGGAGCACCGCGGCAGACCCCGGACCGCGAGGACACCGTGATGCGTACCCTGATCAGCACTGCCTTCGTCTCCCTCGACGGCGTCGTCGAGGCTCCGGGCGGCGAGCCCGGCTACCGGAACTCCGGATGGACCTTCAAGGGCGTCGAGTTCGCCCCCGAGGCGTTCGAGATCAAGGAGCGGGAGCAGAAGGAGTCGACCGCGGTCCTGATGGGCCGGACCAGTTACGAGGCGTTCAGCCCGGTGTGGCCGGACATGGCGGAGTTCGCGCGCTACAGGACACTGCCGAAGTACGTCGTGTCCACCACCCTCACCGAGGGCGACCTGGTGTCGAACTGGGGGGAGACCGCGATCCTGCGCTCGGTCGACGAGGTCGCCGCCCTCAAGCAGACCGAGGGCGGCCCGGTCATTGTGCACGGCAGTGCCGCGCTCAACCACGCGCTGTCCGACGCCGGCCTGATCGACCGCTACCACCTGCTGGTCTATCCCCTCCTGCTCGGCGCGGGCAAGCGGTTGTTCAGCGCCACGGACAAGGACACCCAGCAGCTGAAGCTGGTCGAGCACGAGGTCTACGCGAACGGCGTGCAGAAGAACGTCTTCGACGTCGTCCGCTGACCGCGTGCCGCTGCCGGCCCGGCCTGCGCCGGGTGCCGCGTCAGTGCTGGCAGGCCGGGCACCAGACCGTGCGGCGGCCGGAGACGCGGCGGGAGCGCAGCGGGGTGCCGCAGCGCGGGCAGGCCGGATCGGTGTCGTCGCGGTGACCGGTGAGCCAGCCGGGGCAGGGTGGTACGCGGGACGCGCGGCAGGAGGTGGCGAGCACGCGCCCCATCGCCGTGAACACCCGACGTGCCTCGGCCTCGTCGAGGTCGCGGGCCGGTCGTCCCGGCGCGACCCGGGCCCGCCACAGGATCTCGTCGCAGAGCAGGTTGCCGAGACCGGCGACGGCGGACTGGTCCATCAGCAGGCCCTTCACGGTGCCCCGCCGCCCGGCGAGCAGTGCGAGAAAGTCCCCGCGGCCGATGTCGAGGGCGTCGGGTCCCAGTCCTTCCAGTAGGTGCGCCACCGCGCCGGGCCCGTCGGCCAGCCGCACGCCCTGGAGTTTGCGCTGGTCGCGATAGCGCACCTGCCGTTCGCCGTCGAGCGTGAGAATCAGCCGGTCGTGCCGGTGCAGGGGATCGCCGGCCGAGGCCGGTATGAGCGCACCGGTCATGCCGAAGTGCCACACCAGGGCCGGGCCGTCGCCGACCGGCGCGACCAGCAGCTTGCCGTGGCGGTGCGGCAGGCCCAGCCGTCGGCCCTCCACCTCGCGCCGCAGCCGCCGTACGCCGACGCCGCGCAGGACGCCCGCGTCCCGCACGTCCACGTGCCGGACGCGGCGCCCCCGGCCGCAGGAGTCCAGCACCTCACGGAAACCCTCCACGTCCGGCAGTTCAGGCATCATTCCTCCCGGCGGCGATCTCGTCGTGCCCACCGCGGACCGGGTAGCCGCCCGCGTGCCCGCCAACCGTCACGAGGAGCGGAGGCCGGGGGCGGCGCCGGCTCGTCCCCGTGCCGCTCGAGGGCGCGGCCCGCCGCATGATCCGGGCCGCCCGGGGGCATCCGGAGACTATGGAAGGCGCGCCTGTGATCGTGCAGCCGCCCGGCCCCGACGGCGGCCGGCGGGTCACCATCCGCGGGGAGTACGTCGGCATCGCGTACCACCTGCTCGACATCGTCGAGTTCCTGCGTCGCGCGGGCCTGCCCGAGGCCAGTACGACGGTCGACGATCCCGAGCTGATCGAGTGGCGCGGCATCGGCCCGCAGGCCTGGACCGCCACCGGCTGACCCCGGGCCGCGCCGGCGGCCTTGTTCGACTCTACGAACTTTCTGCGTGACGGGTACACATCAGCGCGCTCAACTGATAGGAAACCTTCCTATCGGTGAACCTCCTCAACCCCCCACTGGAGCCGCTGTGCGGAACCCGAACGACACCACCACGACCCACCCCGTCCTGACCTCCCGCCGCACCCTGCTCGCCCTGCTCGGCGCGTCCGCCGTCGGTGCCGGAACCGTGCTGCTGCGCCCGGGGCACGCCTCCGCCGCCGCGCCGGCCGCGAGCTGCGTGGGCCTCGACGACCCGGCGAAGAAGGAGATCGCCATGAAGCTGGTGTCGAGCGCGGAGAACTCCTCGCTCGACTGGAAGGCGCAGTACAAGTACATCGAGGACATCGGCGACGGCCGCGGCTACACGGCCGGGATCATCGGCTTCTGCTCCGGCACCGGCGACATGCTCGACCTCGTCCAGCTCTACACCGACCGCAAGCCCGGCAACGTGCTCGCCAAGTACCTCCCCGCCCTGCGCCGGGTCAACGGCACCGACTCGCACAGCGGCCTGGACCCGAACTTCCCGGCGGACTGGCGCAAGGCCGCCCAGGACACCGCCTTCCAGCAGGCCCAGAACGACGAACGCGACCGCGTGTACTTCAACCCGGCCGTGCAGCAGGGCAAGACGGACGGGCTGGGCACGCTGGGGCAGTTCACCTACTACGACGCCATCGTCATGCACGGCGACGGCGACGACCCCACCAGCTTCCGCAACATACGCAAGCGCGCCCTCGGCCACGCCAAGCCGCCGGCGCAGGGCGGCAACGAGAAGACGTACCTCAACGCCTTCCTCGACGCCCGGGTGTGGGCCATGAAGCAGGAGGAGGCGCACAGCGACACCACCCGGGTCGACACCGAGCAGCGGGTCTTCCTGAACAAGGGCAACCTGTGCCTGAACACCCCGCTGGACTGGAAGGTGTACGGCGACAGCTACCACATTGGCTGACACCCCCGGGCTGTCGTACCGCACCCCCATGCGGTACGACAGCCCGGAGGCTGTTCCCCCCTCGCAGTGGCCTCTACGGCTTGATGCCCACCCCGGTCCACAGGCTGACCTCCGCGTCGGTGGCGGTCGGCTCGGCGTCGGGGCGCCAGCGGTGGCCCACGGACACGCCGGGTTCGAGCAGTTCGAGCCCGTCGAAGAACCGCGCCACGTCCGCCCGCGAGCGGAACTGCACCGGCGTTCCTGCGTTGTTGTAGATGTCGGTGACCTTCTGCCAGGTGTCCGGGTCGAAGTCGGGCGTGCAGTGGCTCAGGGCCAGCGCGCTGCCCGGGGGAAGCACGTCCAGCAGCCGGCTCACGATGCCGTACGGGTCCTGTGCGTCCGTCACGAAGTGCATCAGGGCGTTCAGGGACAGCGCCACCGGCCGCCCGAGGTCCAGGACCTCCGCCAGTTCCGGGGCGTCGAGCAGCGACTGCGGGTCGTTGACGTCCGCCTCGATGTAGGTGGTGCGGCCCTCGACCGTGCTGCGCATCAGCCGCTCGGCGTACTTGAGCACCAGCGGGTCGTTGTCGGCGTACACCACCCGGGCGTCGGGGACCACGGACTGCGCGACCTGGTGCAGGTTCGGCTCGGTGGGGATGCCGGTGCCGATGTCGAGCCACTGCCGGATGCCGTGTTCGCGGGCGAGGACGCGGGTCGCGCGGTGCATGAAGGCACGGTTCTCCCGGGCGCAGACGAAGATGCCCGGGTAGGCGGACGCGACGGTCTCGGCGGCCACCTTGTCGACGTCGAAGTGGTCCTTGCCGCCCAGGTAGTAGTCGTACATGCGGGCGGAGTGGGGCCTGCTGGTGTCGATGTCCCGCGCCGCGGGCGAGTTGGTCATCCTGAACCTTTCAGAGGGGGTGGGTGGGGGAGGTGTCAGCCGGTGGTGAGGTGGTCGGCGAGGCCCCGCTTGACCCCCGCGACGAACGCGGTGATCTCCTCCGGGGTGTAGATCAGCGCGGGGCCGGCCGGATCCGTCGACTGCCGCAGGGCGATCCTGCCGTCGGCGAGCTGTTTCGTCTGTACGCACTGACCGCCGTTGGGGCCGCTCCAGGGCGACTCCCAGCCCTGTTCCCCCAGGTCCGATGCGGGCATGCCGTTGTACACGTCGTGGACCCTGCCGTCGCAGCAGGTGTCGAAGGAGGCGTCGAAGGTGGTCATGAGTACTCCTTGCGCATACGGTTCAGCAGCGCCCTGCTCTGCGTGTCCGAAGTGAGCAGGGACATGCGGTTGTGCGCCTCCAGGTGGGCGACGACGTCGGAGCGCTGGTCCAGGTACATCGCGCCGGAGAGGACCTCGGTGTAGACGACGTCCGGCAGTTCGGGCTCCGCGAACCGGAAGTAGGTGAACGGGGCGCACACGCCCACGTGGGCGCCGGCGGTGAACGGGACGACGTCGACGCTGACGTGCGCCAGCTCCGAGGCCTCAAGGAGCCGTTCGATCTGCTCCCGCATCACCTCGGGCCCGCCGACCACCCGGTGCAGCACGGCCTCCTCCATCACCACCCACAGCGTCGGCGCGTCGGAGCGCTCCAGCAGGGCCTGGCGGCGCAGCCGCAGGTTCACCCGCCGCTCCAGATCCTCGTCGCTGTCGTTGGGGAAACCGCCGCTGAGCACATGGCGGGCGTACTCCCGGGTCTGCAGCAGCCCCGTGGCGTAGTGCGGCTCGTACGTGCGCAGGGTCGTCGCGCCGGTCTCCAGGCTCACGTAGGCGCTGAACCAGGTGGGCAGCACGTCCCGGTAGGTGTGCCACCAGCCGGGCTCGTTGGCCCGCTCGGCGAAGGCGACGAACTCGTCGCGCTCCTGCCGGTCGGCGCCGAAGGTCTCAAGCAGTTTCTCCACGTAGAGGGGCTTGAGGGTGACCTCCGCCTTCTCCAGACGGCGGATGGTCAGAGGGGTGACCCGAAGCGCCCGCGCCGCGTCCTCCAGTGACACGCCCGCTTCCTGCCGCCGCTCCTGGAGCCTGCGGCCCAGGATCATGCGCAGCACGGTGGGCGCACTGGTGCTCCCCGCGTTCGAACGGCTTTCGCTCACGCCCTACCTCCTGAGGGACTGTCACCCGGTCGAGTGTGGCAGGCACTTGCTGAAGCGGCCAGACCGAAACCGGCATGCTGAAATTATCAGGGAGTCGGTTGCAGCCTGAACTCGCATGCGCGCATGATTACTTGAGTAACCGCGGCCACGAGCACGGACGACGCCACGGACCCCGTCAGACCGTTGCCCAGTCCTGCTCGCCCGGCCGCTCCGCTCCACCCGTTCTGCCTGCTCAGCCTGCACCGCCCGCTCTCCGCCGCGCCCGTCTCACGGAAGGCAGCCATCGTGTCCCCCCACGCGACCACCCCCCGCGACCTGTTAGACGTAGACGCACCCGACCGTGCGCACTGGCTCGAACTGCCCTCGCACCGTTCCAGCGTGCGAGTCGCCCGTCGCTCCGTGAGAGCCAGGCTCACCGGGTGGGGACTCTCCCGCGAGGTGTGCGAGGACGCGGTGCTGCTGGTGTCCGAGCTGGCCACCAATGCCGTCATCCACACGCTCAGCGTGCGGATCCTGTGCGGCATGGGGCTCGTCGGCGACGGATGCGTGCGGCTGGAGGTCCACGACCACGACTACTCCGGCGACGGGCTGCCCCGGCGCGACCCGGGCCCCGACGACGAGGGCGGCAGGGGGCTGCTGCTCGTCGAGCAACTCGCCGACTCCTGGGGCGTCGACCGGTCGAGGCTCACCAGCGGCCACGCGGTGTGGGCGACGCTGACGGTCTGACGGGAGAGCCAACGGCACTGTCGAGGGCTGGAGTTGCCGATTTCGTGCGGGTGTGGGGGCCCGCATATGATCTTGGTCGTGACTGCGCAGAACTCTGACAAAACGCCCTCCCGTAAGCAGCGACTGCAGGAGAAGCAGCGCCGGCAGCTGGCGGTGGTCGACACCGTCGACAAGGCCGAGGTGAAGGTCCGCAAGGCGGAGGCCGAACTGGCCGTGGCCGTCGCCGAGGCGGTCCAGGTGTTCGGTGACGAGCGTGCCGCCTCCGAGGGGCTCGACATGCCCGTGGAGGCCGTACGCCGCTTCGTCGGGATCGCGGCGCACGAGACCGCCGTCGCGGCGGCGGGCGGCGCCGACGGCTGACGCGACCCGGGGATCCGTGCCCGTGCGCCGCCGGTGAGGGCTCCCGCCGGCGCGGCACGGATCCGGTCACGACCACCGCCTGCGGTGGCTCTGTTCCGCGGCCGATGCCGATGCCGATGCCGATGCCGCTGCCCGTGCCGGGTGCTGCCGGCCGGGGGGCCGCCGTTCGGGTGATTCGCACGCTCGTCTTCCGGGCGTGAAACCAAAGGAACGCGGGCCTGCCGGCGCGTGCCGGGCGGTCGCGCCCACCCAGGGGACAAGTGGCAGGTAAGCCTCTTATCCGGACAAACTGAATCCGCCGGTTCGTGATCAGGAACATCCCGTTCTCCAGGAGATCGCATGGTGGAACAGTCCTCCGAGGTCGTTTCGGAGCCGGATGAACCTGCCGTCGTCCTGACCGGAACCGGCCCCAGGGGGGCGGAGACCGAGCGGCGACTCGCGCAGGCACTGGCCGACCTCCTCGACGCCGAGACCGTCCCGGTCGACGGCCACTTCTTCACCGACCTCGGTGCCAACTCCCTGGTCATGGCCCAGTTCTGCGCACGAATACGCAAGGCCGCCGACCTGCCCTCGCCCTCCATGCGGGACATCTACCGGCACCCCACGATCCGCAGCCTCGCGGCGGCGCTCGGCGAGACCGCCCCCGCCCCCGCCGATCCGGTGCCCGCCCCGCAGCCGCCCGAGCCGTCACCGGCACCGGGCCCGCGCCCCGCCCGGTGGAACCATCTGGTCTGCGGAACCCTCCAGTTGCTGGTCTTCCTGGGCTACTCCCTGGTCTCCGGATACGTCACCGCCACGGGATACGAGTGGATCGCCACCGGCAAGGGACTGGCCGACGTCTATCTGCGGTCGCTGCTCTTCGGAGGCGCCGCGTTCGTGACGCTGTGCACCTTCCCCGTCGTCGCGAAATGGCTGCTCGTCGGCCGCTGGCGCCCCCGCGAGTTCCCCGTCTGGGGCCTGACCTACCTGCGGTTCTGGCTCGTCAAGGCGCTGCTGCACGCGAACCCGATGGTCTTCCTCACCGGGACCCCGCTGTACGTGCTCTACCTGCGGGCCCTCGGCGCCCGCATCGGCAAGGGCGTCACGATCCTCTCCCACTCCGTGCCCGTCTGCACCGACCTGCTGACCATCGGCGCGGGCACGGTGATCCGCAAGGACTCCTTCTTCCTCGGTTACCGGGCGCACGCCGGACACATCCAGACCGGCCGCATCACCCTCGGCACGAACGCCTTCGTCGGCGAGAAGACCGTCCTGGACATCGACACCTCCGTCGGCGACGGCGCCCAACTCGGCCACTCCTCCGCGCTGCACCGCGGCCAGGCGGTCCCGGACGGCGAGCGCTGGCACGGATCCCCCGCGGAACCCACCAGGACCGACTACATCCGGATCGCCCCGGCGCACTGCGGCACCCTGCGGCGTGCCTGGTTCGGCCTCGGCACGCTGCTTCAGCTGTTCCTCCTGTACGTCCCGCTGGCCATCGGCGGCGTCTACATGGTGTTCACCGAAGTGCCGGTGATCGGCAAGCGGCTCGACCCGACCACGGCCGCGCTCGGCTGGTCGCAACTGCTCCCCGACGCAGCTCTGCTCTCCGCCGTGCTGTTCTTCGGGTTCCTCGTGGTCGGACTCGCGGCCCTGTGCACCCTGCCGCGCCTGGTGGGCCTCCTGGTCAAGCCCGACAAGGTCTACCCGCTCTACGGGTTCCACTACGCGCTGCAGCGCACCACGGCCCGCATGACGAACGTCAAATTCTTCGCCTGGCTCTTCGGCGACAGCTCCTACATCGTGGGCTACCTCCGCGGCATCGGATACGACCTGTCACGGGTCGAGCAGACCGGGTCGAACTTCGGCACCGAGGTGCAGCACGAGACACCCCTGCTGGTCAGCGTCGGCAGCGGGACGATGGTGGCCGACGGCCTCTCCGTCCTGAACGCCGACTTCTCCAGCACGTCCTTCCGGCTGTCCCGGGCGACGATCGGGGCGCACAACTTCCTGGGCAACAACATCGCCTATCCGGCGGGCGCCAGGACCGGTGAGAACTGCCTGCTCGCGACCAAGGTGATGGTGCCCCTCGACGGCGAGATCCGGGAAGGGGTCGGGCTGCTCGGCTCACCCTGCTTCGAGATCCCCCGCTCGGTGGACCGCGACGCCGGCTTCGACCACCTCCGGACCGGCGAGACGTTCCGCCGCCGGCTGGCCGCGAAGAACCGCTACAACCTCTGCTCCATGGCGCTCATGCTGTTCGTGCGCTGGCTGCACACCTTCGCGCTCACCCTCTTCGGCCTCGCCTCCGTGGACCTGTACGGCGTGGTCGGACAGGTGATCATAGCGGGCTACTTCGCGCTCACCCTCGCCTTCTCCGCCGCCTACTTCGTCCTGGTGGAGCGCTGCCTCGCCTCGTTCCGCGCACTGCGCCCGAGGCTCTGCTCCATCTACGACCCGTACTTCTGGTGGCACGAACGGCTGTGGAAGGTCCCGGACCACTTCCTCAACATCTTCAACGGAACCCCGTTCAAGAGCCTGGTCTGGCGGCTGCTGGGGGTGCGCATCGGCCGCAGGGTGTTCGACGACGGCTGCTACCTGACCGAGCGGACCCTCGCCACCATCGGCGACGACTGCACCCTCAACGCCGGCAGCAAGATCCAGTGCCACTCGCAGGAGGACGGCACCTTCAAGTCCGACGTCACCACGATCGGCGCCGGCTGCACGCTGGGCGTCGCCGCCCATGTGCACTACGGCGTGACCATGGGCGACGGTGCGGTGCTCGCACCCGACTCCTTCCTCATGAAGGGCGAGGAACTCCCCCCGAACGCCCGGTGGGGCGGCAATCCCGCGGTGGACATGCCGGACGGCGGCAGCCGGTCCGCAGGCACCGGCCGGGTCACGACAGCAGCCGACGACGCCGCCACGGCGACCGTGAGCTGAGGAAGGTCATCCGATGGGAACGCGCGTGGAGACGGACCGGGAGTTCTGGACCCGGACACTGACCGCCGGCGGCGCCACCGCCGTGCCCCGCTGGGTCCGGCACCCGGCGCCGGGAACGGCCGGACACCGCACACCGGTGCCGGACGACGTGACGCGGGCGGTGCGGCAGATGGCCGGCCGGCAGGGCCTGCCGGTCCGTGCACTGCTGCTGGCCGCCCACCTCAAGGTGCTGGCCGCGCTCTCGGGCGAGCCGGACGTGGTCACGGGCCTGGTCACCGACGCCGGCGGCGAGCCGCTGCCCTGCCGGGTGACCGTCCCCCCGGGAAGCTGGTCCGCCCTGCTCACGGCCGCCGGCCACGCCGAGGCGGAGGTGTCGGCCCACCGGGACCACCCGGTGGCGAAGCTGCGCGGCGAACTCGGCCTGACCGAGCCCCCGTACGAAACCGCCTGGGGCCGATTCGGAGTCCAGGCGGCCCACGCCGACGGATGCGTCCTGGACGTGCGCTGGTCCGACCGGGACGGCCGGATGACGCTGCACGTGCGATACCGCACCGACGTCCTGGACGCCGAGGCCGCCGCCCGCATCGGCGGCTACCACCTCACCGCGCTGCGGCTGCTCACCGCGGACCCCGGCGCCGACCACACCCGGCAGAGCCTGCTCTCCGCCGAGGAACGGTACGAGCAGCTGGAGGGCCTGGCCGGGCCGCACCGCCCGCTGCCGGACGCCCGCGCGCACGAACTGTTCGAGCAGCAAGTGCGGGCGCATCCACAGGCCGTGGCGGCCGTGCACGGCACGCGGGAGTGGACGTACGACGAACTCAACCGCCGCGCCAACCGGCTGGCCCGCGCCCTGCTGGCCCGGGGACTGGGCCGGGAGGACGTCGTCGCCGTCGTCTCCGAGCGCACCCTCGACTGGCCGGCGGCGGTACTGGCGGTGTTCAAGGCGGGCGGCGTGTACCTGCCGATCGAACCGCACTTCCCGGCCGGCCGCATCGAGGCCACCCTGTCCCGGGCCGGCTGCCGGCTCGTCCTGGCCGAGCCCGGCAGCACCGCCACCCTGGACGGGGCGCTGGCCGCCCTGCCGGACGTCGAGAAGCTGCCGTTCGACGCGGCGTACGCCGAACCGCACGCCGACGACGACCCCGGGATCCGCGTCGACGCCGGTCAACTCGCCTACATCTACTTCACCTCCGGCTCCACCGGCGAGCCCAAGGGCGCGATGTGCGAGCACGCGGGCATGCTCAACCACCTCCACGCCAAGATCGACGACCTGGAGATCGGCGCGGGGACAGTGGTCGCGCAGACCGCCCCGCAGTGCTTCGACATCTCCCTGTGGCAGCTCGTCGCCCCGCTGCTGGTCGGCGGGCGGACCCTGCTGGTCGAGCAGGACGTGATCACGGACGTGGCCCGGTTCACCGACACCCTGGTACGCGGCCGGGTCGGCGTGGCCCAGCTCGTGCCGTCGTACCTGGAGGTCGTGGTCTCCTACCTGGAGAAGCACCCGCGCACCCTGCCGGACCTGCGGTACGTGTCGGTGACCGGCGAGGCGCTGAAGCGCGAACTGGTCCAGCGCTGGCTGGCGGTCCAGCCGGGCATCGGCCTGCTCAACGCCTACGGGCTGACCGAGACGTCCGACGACACCAACCACGAACTCCTCACGGAGGTGCCCGACCGGGTGCTGCTCGGCCGGCCCGTCAACAACGTCCGCGTCCACGTCGTCGACGAGCACCTGGCACCGGTACCGCTGGGCGCCCCGGGACTCATCGCCTTCTCCGGCGTCTGCGTGGGCCGCGGATACGTCAACGACCCCGAGCGCACCCGGGAGGCGTACCGCAGCGACCCGTACCGGCCGGGCGAACGCCTGTACCTGGGCGGCGACTGGGGGCGCTGGCACCCCGGCGGCAAGCTGGAGTTCCTGGGCCGCCGGGACAGCCAGGTCAAGATCCGCGGATTCCGGATCGAGATCGGCGAGATCGAGAACTGCCTGCTGCGGGTGCCCGGCGTACGGGACGGCGCGGTGGTCGTCGCCGAGCGGACCGGCGGCGGCAAGCAGCTCATCGCCTTCTACTCGGGCGACCGGCAGGACCCGGAGGCCCTGCGCGAGGCGCTCGGCGCGACACTGCCCGCCTACATGGTGCCCTCCGCCTTCCACCGGCAGGACAGCCTGCCGCTGACCGCCAACGGCAAGATCGACAAGAAGGCCCTCACCAGGCTGGCCGAAGCCGCCCCCGCCGGCGAGGCACGGCGGGCGGACGGCGCCCCGCACGGGGCCGACGCGGGTGGACTCAGCGCGACCGAGCGGAAAGTGGCCGCCGCCTGGGCCGAACTGCTGGGGGTGCCCGAGGAGCAGGTCGGCCGCACCGACCACTTCTTCGACTCCGGCGGCACCTCCCTGACCGCGGTCAGACTCAGCCTCGCCCTCGACCGCGCGGTGTCCCTGAAGGACATCACCCGGCACCCGGTCCTCGCCGACCTCGCCGCCCTCCTCGACGGCCCGGCCCGGCAGCGCCCCGAACTGCTGCTGACCCTGGCGGACGGGAACGGCACCCCCGGGAGCGCCCTGGTCTGCTTCCCGTACGCGGGCGGCAACGCGGTCAACTACCAGCCGATGGCGGGTGCGCTCGCGGGCAGCGGCCTCGCGGTCCTGGCCGTGGACCTGCCCGGCCACAACCTGGCCGAACCCCCCGAGCCGTTCGCGTCCGTCGAGGAGGTGGCCGAGCAGGTCGCCGCCGAGATCACGGCACGCGGCCTGACCCGGGTCCTGCTCTGGGGCCACTCCTCGGGAACCGCACCGGCCGTCGAGACGGCCAGGAGGCTCCAGCAGCGGGGCGTACCCGTCGAACGGCTCTTCCTCGCCGCGCACCTGCTCGGGACCGCCGCCGAACGCCGCACCGCCGTCGCCGAGCTGGCGCACCTGAGCGACGCCGAGATCGCGGCCCGCCTGGCCGCGGACGGCGGCCACCCCGAACTCGCCGAGCTGAACCCGCGGCACGCCGCCCACATCGCCGCCGCATACCGGCACGACTGCGCCGCGGCCCACCGCTACTTCGGCTCGGCCCTGGAAGCCCCGCCGTCCGCCAAGCTGCCCGTCCCGGTCTCGGTGGTCGTCGCCGCCGACGACCCGCACACCGCCGGCCACGCCCGGCTGCACCGGGACTGGCTGCTCCTTGCCGACCGCGTCGAGCTGCACGAACTCGCCGACGGCGGCCACCACTTCCTGCGCACCCGCCCCACCGAGGCCGCGCAGGCCGTCCTGACCACCGTCCTCCCCCTCGCCTCCTCCTGACCCGTCACACCCCAGGCGGGCGACCGAAAGGAACCCGAGATGCCTTTCTCCTCCCTGGCATCAGCGCTCGACGTGGAGCTGCGGCCGGACAAGCCGGCCCTGCTGTGCGTCGATCCCCCCGACGACCCCCCGAAGTGGGCGGCCGAGCACCGCGAGGCGCTGCGCGCCCAGGTCACCGAGCACGGGGCACTGGTCGTCCGCGGCCTCGGACTGCGCGACACCGCCCAGGTCGGTGCCGTCTTCGGACAGCTGGCCGGGGAACTCATGACGGAGCGGGAGGCCTTCACCCCCCGTGAAGCCCACCTGCCCGGCGTGTACGACTCCACGCCCTGGCCGGCCAACCAGCCCATGTGCATGCACCACGAACTGAGTTACCAGCTCCGGGTGCCCGGCCTGATGCTGTTCGCCTGCCGCACCGCGGCCGAGCAGGGCGGGGCGACCGCGGTGGCCGACGCCGAGGAGGTGCTGCGGGCGCTGCCCGCGGGGCTCGTCGAACGGTTCGAGCGGGAGGGCTGGATCCTGACCCGCACCTACAACGACGAGATCGGTGCCAGCCTCACGGAGTCGTTCGGCACCGCCGACCGCGCCGCGATCGAGGGCTACTGCCGGGCCAACGCCATCGACTTCACCTGGCAGCCCGACGGCAGCCTGCGCACCGAACAGCGTCGCAACGCCGTCGTCCGGCACCCGGTCACCGGCCGCCGCTGCTGGTTCAACCAGATCGCCTTCCTCAACGAATGGACCCTCGCCCCCGAGGTCCGCGAGTACCTGGTGGACGTCTACGGCGCGGACGGACTGCCGTTCAACACCCGCCACGGCGACGGCAGTCCGGTCGGCGAGGACGTCGTCCAGCTGATCAACAGCACCTACGAGGCACACACCCGGCGCGAGCCCTGGCACCAGGGTGACCTGCTGCTCGTGGACAACATCCGCACCGCGCACAGCAGAGAGGCCTTCACCGGCGAGCGGCAGGTCCTCGTCGGCATGGGCGACCCCGTCCGGCCTGCCGAGGACTGCCAGGCCCTGGAGGCGAGCGAGCGATGACCGACGTACTGTCCACGGCCGCCCGGGCGGCCCGGCCCGGGCCGGGATCCGCGCCGACCTTCGCGGTGATCACCGGTGAGCGGGTGCAGCGCGCCCTGAGCGGCCGCGAGAAGGAACTCGTGGAGCTGGTCGAGACCGCCTACCGGCTGCACGACGCCGGGGACTCGGTCAACCCGCCGTCGTACTTCCTGCGCTTCGAGGACCGGCCGGCCTCGCGGATCATCGCGCTGCCGGCCTCCCTCGGCGGGCCGGTCCAGGTTGACGGCCTGAAGTGGATCTCCAGCTTCCCCGAGAACGTCGGCGCCGGGCTGCCGCGGGCCTCCGCGGTGCTGATCCTCAACGACCACGACACCGGCTACCCCTTCGCCTGCCTGGAGAGCTCGATCATCAGCGCCACCAGGACCGCGGCCTCCGCCGCCCTGGCCGCCGACTGGCTCAGCCGGGGCCGCACCCGCCCCCGCCGGGTGGGCTTCTTCGGCACCGGCCTGATCGCCCGCTACATCCACACCTTCCTGGCCGGCACCGGCTGGGACTTCGACGAGATCGGCGTGCACGACCTGTCCGCCGACAGCGCCGGCGGCTTCCGCGGCTACCTGGAACAGACCGGCACCGGCGCGCGGATCACCGTCCACGACAACGCCGAGGACCTGGTCCGCGGCAGCGACCTGGTGGTCTTCGCCACCATCGCCGGCCAACCCCATGTCACGGACCCGGCCTGGTTCACCCACAACCCGCTGGTCCTGCACGTGTCCCTGCGCGACCTCGCCCCCGAGGTCCTCCTGGGCGCGGCCAACTTCGTCGACGACGTCGACCACTGCCTGAAGGCCGACACGTCACCCCACCTGGTCGAACAGCTCACCGGGAACCGGGACTTCCTCAACGGAACCCTCGGCGACATCATGGCCGGCCGGGCCGCCCCGCCGCCCGACCGCCCGGTGATCTTCTCGCCCTTCGGACTCGGCGTCCTCGACCTCGCCGTCGGCAAGTACGTCTACGACGAGGTGTCCCGGGCCGGGGACCTCTGTCTCATCGATGACTTCTTCCACGAACTGCGCCGCTACGGCTGAGGCCGTCGTCCTCGGCCCGGCACCAGGAGGCCCGCCGTGCCTGTCATCTCCGCTCCCTACGCCTTCAACGAGGGCGACCTCTACGTCGACCTGGAGTCGATCTGCGGACACCCGCTCTACCTGAAGTGCGAGGCCTTCAACTTCGCCGGATCCATCAAACTGAAGGCCGCCAACGAGATGGTGGAGAACGCCGAGCGGGACGGAATCCTGAAAGCGGACTCCGTGCTGGTCGAGTCCTCCTCCGGCAATCTCGGCGTGGCGCTCAGCATGATCGCCGCGAGCAAGGGTTACCGGTTCCTGTGTGTGACGGACTCCCGTTGCAACCTGTCGACCAGGCTCCTGATGGAGGCGCTCGGCAGCGAGGTGCACATCGTGGCCGACCAGGACTCCAACGGCGGGTTCCTGGGCACGCGGATCGAGTACGTCCGCTCGCTGTGCAAGTCGGACGACCGGTACGTGTGGCTCAGCCAGTACACCAACGTGGGCAACTGGACGGCGCACTACCGCACCACCGGCCCGGAGATAGCCCGCCGGTTCCCGGAACTCGACGTGCTGTTCGTCGGGGCCGGCACCACCGGAACCCTGATGGGCTGCGCCCGTTACTTCCGCGAGTGGCACCGGCCGGTGCGGATCGTCGCGGTGGACGCGGCCGGTTCGGTGGCGTTCGGCGGCGAGCCGGGCCGCCGGATGATCCCGGGCCTCGGCATGAGCATGCGCCCGCCGCTGCTCGACGAGTCCTTCGTCGACGAGGTGATCCAGGTGGAGGAGCCGGACACCATCCGGATGTGTCACCGCATGGCCCGGCACGGCTTCCTCTTCGGAGGCTCGACCGGGACCGTGGTCAGCGGCGCGACCGACTGGCTGACCCGGCACGACGCCCGCGACCTCACCGCGGTCGCCATCGCACCGGACCTCGGCGAGCGCTACCTCGACACCATCTACCAGACCAACTGGCTGCACGACCTCTACGGCGACCAGGTGCTGGCCACCGAGGACGGCGACCTGGTGGCCCGCACCGCGGGCGACGGCCAGGTGCTCGGCACCAGGGACACCGCGCCGGCGAAGCCCCTGCCCCGGGAGCCCAAGTCGGCCTCCCGGGCACCGGCCCGCCGGCGTACCAGCACCTGACGGCGGTGCACGCCGGCAGCGGCCCCCCGGACACGCCCACGCGGCGGCGACCGGGGGGCCGCCGCCTGCCGGCCGGTCCGCTCAGTAGCGCACGGGCAGGGCGCGCAGCCCGCGGGTGCGCATCGACGGACGCCACTCCAACCGGTCCACCGGGACGTCGAGTTCGAGGCGGGGGAAGCGTGCGAGGAGCGCGCCGAGGGCGATCTCGGTCTCCAGCCGGGCCAGTGGCGCGCCCAGGCAGTAGTGGATGCCGTGGCCGAGGCCCAGGTGCCCGGTGGCGTCACGGCCGAGGTCGAGCCGGTCGGGCTCGGGGAAGCGGCGCGGGTCGCGGTGGGCCGCCGCCAGGGACAGCAGCACCGTCTCGCCCGCCGGGACGGTGACCCCGCCGATGACGACGTCCTCGGTCGGGAAGCGGCGGATCGCGAGCGGCGCGGGCCCGTCGTAGCGGACCAGTTCCTCCACGGCCGGCCCGAGCCGGGCCGGCTCCGCGCGCAGCGCGGCCAGCTGCCCGGGGTTCTCCAGCAGGGCCAGCGTGGCGTTGCCGATCAGGTGGACGGTGTTCTCGTACCCGGCGAACAGGATGAGGAAGGCCAGCGACATCAACTCGTCCTCGCTGAGCCGGTCCTCCTCGTCCCGCACGGCGATCATGGCGGAGAGCAGGTCGTCGGCGGGCTCGGCACGCTTGCGGGCGAGCAGCCCGACGAAGAAGGCCAGCAGCGCCCCGACGGCCTCCTTCGCCCGCCCGGGACGGGTGTGGTCCGGCACGACGAGCGCGTCGGTCCAGGACCTGAAGTCCGGCCGGTCCCCCTCGGGCACGCCCAGCAGCTCGCAGATCACGGCGACGGGCAGCGGCGCCGCGTAGGCGGCGATCAGATCGGTACGGCCGAGGGGCGCCATCGCGTCCAGGAGCGCGTCGGCGGTCGCCCGGACGGGTTCGCGCAGCATGGCGATGCGGCGGGGCGTGAAGGCCCGGGACACCAGGCGCCGGACGCGGGTGTGGTCCGGCGGGTCCATGTTCAGCAGGTTGGCGTCGAGCGCGGGCGGCAGCGCGAGCCCGCGATAACTGCCGGGCTCGGCGTGGGCCTTGTCGAGGGAGAGCCGTGGGTCGGCCAGGGCCTGCCGCACGTCCTCGTACCGCGTCACCAGCCAGGCAGGCAGCCCGTCGGTGCCGGTGATCCGGTGCACGGGTCCGGCCTCCCGCAGCCGGGCGTACCCGGCGTACGGGTCGGCGAGCAGCTCGGCGTGGTCAACGGCAGCCGGAGCGGGGTGCGTTGTACGGGCGTCCATGCCCCAACCCTAGACAGTGCGGGAGCGGACGGGGGTCGGTCACCCGGAGGCCGGGGCGCCGTCGGCGGCGTCGGGGGAGCGCAGCAGGCGCAGGAAGGCCTTGATGCCCGCGATGAGTTCCTGGTCGTCGGTGAGCCGGTTCACCGTGGCCTCGAACTGCCTTCCCAACGCCACCATCCTGCGATCCGCCGCCTCGGCCCGTTCGTCCGAGCGCTGGGCCAGCGCGTCGACGGCATGCCGCAGTTCGGCGAGGGCCCGGTGCTGTTCCTCCGCCTGATCCGCCAGGACCCGCGTCCCGGCCTCGGCGCGGTCCAGCCGGGCGTGCAGTTCGACGACGTCGTCCCGCGGGTACGTGACGTCCTCGAGGAGGCTGCCCAGGCGCCTGCGGAGCTGGCCGAAGTAGGCGCCGGCCGGCCGGAAGAAGGTGCTCAGCAGGAAGAACGCGGCGAACCAGTACCCCGTGAACTCGCCCGTCGCCCAGGTGACCGCGACGACGGCCGCGGCGGTCACGAGGTGCCCCGCGACCGCCGCCCGGAGCATCGCGCGGGCGATGCGCGCGGCCTCGGCGTCCCGGGCCGCCGGGACCGTCATGCCCTTCTCCCGGCTGACCGCGATCTCGGCGAGCACCGCATGCGCCCTGAAGTACAGGTTCCAGGGCAGGGTGAGCAGGAGCAGCAGCCACAGCAGGCTCAGCACCCCCGCACCCACGGCGAACACCACAGCGGGCGGCGCCCCCGCCACGTACGCGAGGATCAGCGCCGTGGCCGCCGCGACGACGGCCGCCAGCGCTCCGAGAAACCTGCCCATGGTCCGTGTCCCCCTGTCTCCCGCCCGCCGGTACGGCCCATCGTCCCTGCCCCGGTGCGCGGCGGCATGAGTAGCCGTACTCAGGGCAGCGCAGGTGAGGCCGCGGGATAGGGTGCACGGATGGAGCGGATCTTGGTGGTGGGGGTCACCGGCGCGGGCAAGTCCACGCTCGCCCGGGCCCTGAGCGGTCGTCTGGGCCTGCCCTACCACGAGATGGACGCGCTGTACTTCAACGGCCCCGGCTGGGCTGTCAACGGCGAACTGTCCGCGGACGTGGCACGGCTCACCGCCGGGCCGCGCTGGATCGTCGACTCGCTCGGCTATCCGGAAGTCCGTGACCTGCTGTGGGTCCGGGCCGACACCGTGGTCTGGCTGGACTATCCCAGGCGCGTCGTCATGCCCCGCGTGCTGCGCCGCTCCGTCCGGCGGACCGTCACACGCGAGGCCCTCTTCGGCGGCAACAGGGAGACCTGGTCGGGGTGGCTGAGCCGGGAGCACCCGGCCTGGTGGGCCTGGTCCCAGCACGGCCCCCGAAGCCGCGAGATCGGGCGCCGGGTCGGGGATCCCCGTTTCGCCCCCCTCGACACCCACCGCTTCGCGCACCCCGACGACACGGCGGCCTGGCTGGCCGCCCTCTGAGAGCGCGGCCGAGGCGTCAGCGCCCGAACTTCGCGACGGCAGCCGGGGTGACGGGGGTGAAGAAGTTGACGAGGTTGCCGTCGGGGTCGCGGAACAGCAGCGACCGGTTGCCCCAGGGCATCGTGGTGGGCTCGGTGACGAAGTCGGTGACGAAGTCCTTCAGGTTCCGGTGGACGCGGTCCACGTCGTCGACGAGGAACTCGGTGATCACGCTGTGGTTCTCCGCCGGGCGGGCGGAGCCCGGTGCGAACAGCGGGACGGTGCGGGTGCCGGCGATCGCGAGGGTCGCGCCGGCCGTCCTGAGCTCGGCGAAGTCCTCGGTGGCCCACGCCGCCCGAGCCCCGGTGGCCCGCTCGTAGAACGCGACGAGGCGTGCCACGTCGCCGGTGATGATGCGGATCGAGACGAAGTCCATGGTGTCTCCTTGGCTGTGCTGAAGCTGGGCACCACGCAGGCTAGGAGAAATAGCGGACAGAATCGGTCCGGTATTCGCGCTAGATTGTGTCCATGTCCCGACCCACCGGCCGCGTGCTGACCCTCCTGGAACTGCTGCAGTCGGGCGGCACCCGGACCGTGGCCGAACTCGCCGACCGGCTCGGCGTCGAAGGGCGCACCGTACGGCGGTACGTGGACCAGCTGATCGACCTCGACGTGCCCGTCGAATCGGTGCGCGGCCGCTACGGCGGGTACCGGCTCGCCCCCGGCTACCGCCTGCCGCCGCTCATGCTCGGCGACGACGAGGCGCTGGCCGTACTGCTCGGCCTGGTCGCCGGCCGCCGGGCCGGGCTGACGACGGAGCTCACGGCGAGCGAGACGGCCGCGGCGAAGATCCGGCGGGTGCTGCCCAGGCATGTCGCGCGCCGTCTCGACGCCCTCCTGGAGGCCCTCGCCTTCACGGACCGGCCCGGCGAGTTCGACACCCCGGACGCCGGGGTCCTGCTCACCGTCGCCGACGCGGTACGCCACCGCCGGCCGGTCTCGATCCGCTACTGCGACCGCGACGGACGGCGCAGCGAACGCACCCTGCACGCGTACGGGATCGTCGCACACGCGGGCCGTTGGTACGTCACCGGCAGGGACGCCTCGGCAGGTGCGGACCGGACCTTCCGGCTCGACCGGATCGCGGACGCGCGGACCCTGCCCGGCTCCTTCGAGGCGCCCGAGGGCCCCGCTCCCGCGGAGCGCGTGCTCTCCGGGTTCGCCACGGCCGGGTACCGGCACGAGGTGACCCTGCGGATCCACGGGACGCCCGAGCAGATCCGGGCCCGGCTGCCCGCCGCCGTTGCCACCCTGGAGGAACACGAACCCGCGGCGGACCGGGACCCGGCGGCCGAGCGCTGGCTGCGGGTCGAGCTGCGGGTGGAGCGGCTCGACTGGCTGCCTCCGGTACTCGCCGCGCTGGACCGGCCGTTCGTCGTCGAGCGCCCCGGCGAACTGCGCGACCTCGTCGCCGCCCTCGCCGACCGCCTCGCGTCCTGCGCCCGCCGGACCTGACCGCGAGCGGGCCGGCCCGGAGCGGTCGGAACCCCGCGACCTGGGCCCGGTCAACGCCGCCACCCTCCGCGCGGCCCACCGCCTCCAGGAGAGCGGCTCCGCCATCGACAAGACCACGCTCACCGGCTTCTGACCGGGCGTCGGACGACGCCGTGCCGCACCGTGGCCGAACCACTCCGGCACCCGACGTCGTGAACCTCCATGTGCACGGCTGCCGTTCGACATCGCGCCAGCACCTCGCCCCACAGCCGGCGGCCGCGGCCGGAGCACCTCGGCGAGCGCTCCCGGGGCCCGACGAACGGATGGACTTGACCAAGCGGACCAGGACAACCCCGGGGCGGCCGGGCGTGCTCAGTCGATGCAGAACTCGTTGCCCTCGATGTCCAGCATCGGGATGCACGCGTCATTGCCGTCGTACAGCGTCTGCACGTGCACCGCGCCGAGCGGGACCAGCCGCGCGCACTCGGCCTCCAGCGCGGCGAGGCGCTCCTCGCCCACGAGGCCGGTGCCGACCCGCACGTCGAGATGCACCCGGTTCTTGACGGCCTTCCCCTCGGGCACGCGCTGGAAGTAGAGCCGCGGGCCCACTCCCGAAGGGTCCACGCAGGCGAACCACGCGTCCTGCTGCTCGGGCGGCTGCGCGCGCCTGAACTCGTCCCAGGTGGCGAACCCCGCCGGCGGCGGTGGTACGACGTACCCCAGCACCTCGCACCAGAAGCGGGCGAGACGCTCGGGTTCCGCGCAGTCGAAGGTGACCTGGAACTGCTTGATCGCTGACACCGGCGTACCGTAACAGGCGCACTCCGCGCTGCGCGGCCCGTTGTTTCGCGGTGCGCCGGCAACAACTGCGCAAGCCGGTCAGCGTGTTCGAGGGCCGGTCCGCTGGTCGTGGGCCAGGGCGTGGGTGACCGCGGTGGTGCTCTCGTACAGGTCCCGGTACTGGGTGAACCGGCGGCCGTAGACGGCCGCGGTCGCGGGATCGGGCCGGACCACCGACTCCGGCGGGTTCCAGGCGGTGATGTCCGGCCGGCCGGTCAGCCCGGCGGCGAGGAAGGCGGCACCGTAACTGGCCCCGATGGTGGTGCGGGCGACGATCTGTTCGAGGCCGGTGACATCGCTGACGATCTGGGGCCACAGCCCGCCCCGGGTGCCGCCGCCCACCGCGACGATCCGCCGGATGTCGGCGCCGGCCGCGAGCATCGTCCCGACGTTGTGCCGGACCCCGTAGGCGGTCGCCTCCAGCGCCGCCCGCATCAGGTCGCCCCGGGTGTGACCCAGCGTCAGGCCCGCGATCACTCCTCGGGCGTCGGGGTCCATGACGGGCGTGCGCTCCCCGGCGAAGTAGGGCAGCATCACCAGGCCGTTCGCACCCGGCGGCGACGCGGCCGCCTCGCCGAACAGCACGCCGGGCCCGATGCCGCCGAAGAGCTGTCCCAGCCAGTCGGTGACGGCTCCGGAGGTCGCCATGCCGCCGGCCAGGCAGCGGGTGCCGGGCAGGGCACCCACCGTGGACCACATCGACGGGCTGGTCACCAGCCGGTCGACGGTGTTCACCAGGAACATCGTGGTGCCGTACATCAGCATCAGGTCGCCGACACCGTGGCCGCCGACGCTGACGGCCTCGCTCCAGGCGTCGATCGTCCCCACGATGACCGGCGTCCCCGCCGGGACGCCCGCGACGGGCGTCCGCACCCGGCCGGCCTCCTCGCCCGGCCAGCGCAGCGGCGGGAGTTCGATGCCGGGTGCGATGTGCTCGGCCCACTCGGGGATCCAGCGCTGCTCGTGGATGTCGAACAGCGGGGTGCACTGGCTGGCGGAGTGCAGGTCCAGCACATAGGCGCCGGTCAGGCGGTGGGCGAGCCACGACGCCGGCATGTAGAGACGGCGGGCGCGCGCCCACGCGTCGGGCTCCCGTTCGCGGATCCAGGCGAGCTTCGGCCCGACGGCCTGGGACGACAGCGCCGAACCGCACCTGCGGAAGACCGTGTCCGGCCCCAACTCCCGGTTCAGCCGCGTGATCTGTTCCCCGGCGCGGGTGTCCACGCCGTACAGCACCGCCGGACGCACCGGTTGGTCCGCGCCGTCGACCAGCAGGGTGCACGGGCCCATGCCACTGACTCCGACGGCCCGGACGGTGACGTCGTCGCGGTCCAGGAGTTCGGCCGCGAGCGAGACGAACTCGTCCCACCACACCTGTGCGTCCATCTCAACGTGCCCCGGCCGGGGACGGTCGACCGCATGACCGCGTACGGCCTCGCCCAGGACGCGGCCGGCCGTGTCCACCACGACGCCCTTGGTACTGGAAGTGCCCACGTCCACTCCGAGAACGACGTCGATCATGTGCTGCCTCCCTTGGCGCCGGATGCGCCACCGTAGCCTGCCGCTCCGCGGTGACGGCGTCTGCGACCCGCAGGCCGCGGCGGCCGGCTCGCGTCGTACCCAACGCGCCACTGCGCGGCAGTCGTTGACATGCCCCTGCCTTGTGGCTAGCTTCACGGACAGTTCCCGCTCTGCTCCCGGGGCGCTCACGGCCCGGGGACCCTTCGAAGCGTTCGTAGCTCAGGCACCTCGTCTCCACGGTCGGACAACGTTGTCAGCGCTGGCCATCCGACCACCCGGCGCGCGCCGTTCCTCATCCGGGGTCGCGTTCCCGACCGCGCCGACAACGTTGTCGGACCTCAACTTCCGAGTAGAGGAGCACACCCCGTGATCACACGACTGTCGAGACCTCCCGGCACCATGGCGACCGGTCTCCTCGCGGCCGCGGCGCTCGCCGCGGCCGGACTGTGCACCCCGGCGTGGGCCGCAGGCAAGGCCGCGCTCGTCACCTCACCGGCCACTCTCGTCAATCCGTTCATCGGAACGTCGAACCAGGCCGACGACTTCCCGGGCGCCGACGTCCCGTTCGGCATGGTGCAGTGGAGCCCGGACACGCCGTCGCGGCCCGACGGCGGAGGCTACGAGTACAACGACTCGTCGATCACCGGCTTCAGCCTGACCCACATCGGCGGTCCCGGCTGCGGTGCGGCCGGGGACATACCCGTGCTGCCGACGGTGGGAGCGGTGAACACCGGTGCCACGGACGCGTTCTCGCACGCGGACGAGTCGGCCTCCGCCGGGTCGTACAAGGTCACGCTCACCAACCAGGTGACCACCGAGCTGACCACCACGACCCGCAGCGGCATGGCCCGCTTCACCTTCCCCTCGACCAGCCAGGCCAACCTGATCTTCAAGTTGACGGGCAGTCAGAACGGTGCCAGTTCGACCCAGTTCACCAAGGTGTCGAACACGGAGGTCAGCGGGCAGGTCACCAGCGGCCACTTCTGCGGCGCGGGAAACACGTACACCGTGTACTTCGACATGGTCTTCGACCAGCCGTTCGCCTCGCAGGGCAGCTCGCTCGCCAAGGCGTCGGCCACCACGCCTCCGGCCACCGCCAAGGCCTCGAAGAACGCCGCTGAGAAGCCCAACCAGCCGGTCCTGCACGGCAAGAACCCCGGCACCGCGCACCCCGGGTCCGCGAAGAGCACACGGAGCAGCGCCGCCCCGGCCGCCGCCGCCTCGAACGGCTACGTCACCTTCAACACCACGAGCAACCCGGTCGTGCAGGCCAAGGTCGGCATCTCCTACGTGTCGGTCGCGGGCGCGGTCGCCAACCGGACCGCGGAGAACGCCGGCTGGGACTTCGACGCGACGCGGACCGCGGCGCAGAACGCGTGGAACAGCACGCTCGGCAAGGTGCAGATCGCCGGCGGGACGGCCGCACAGCAGCAGAGCTTCTACACGGCGCTCTACCACTCGCTGCTGCACCCGAACGTGATCAGCGACAGCAACGGGCAGTACTACGGCTTCGACGGGAAGACGCACACCGTGGACGCCGGTCACGGCGCGGTGTACGCGAACTACTCCGGTTGGGACATCTACCGCTCGCAGGCCCAGCTCGAAGCCCTCGTCGCGCCCCAGGTCGCCTCGGACACCGCCCAGTCCATGGTCGACGACTACGCGCAGACCGGGATCTTCCCCAAGTGGTCGGAGAACAACGGCGAGTCGTACGTCATGGTCGGTGACCCGGCGGACGCCATCCTCGCGGACTACTACGCCTTCGGCGCCCGGAACTTCGACACCACGGCCGCCCTGGCCGACATGCTGAAACAGGCGAGCACCGCCAACAACGACCGCCCCGGCCTCGCCTATCTGAACTCGCCTGGCTACATGCCGCACGACGGCAGTTACGGCTGCTGCAACTTCTACGGCCCGGTGGCCACCACCCTGGAGTACGACACCGCCGACTTCGCGATCTCCGCGCTGGCCGGAGCGCTCGGGGACACCGCGAACCAGAAGACCTACGCCAACCGCGCGCAGGACTGGCGCAACGTGCTCAACCCCGCCTCCGGCTTCGTGGAGCCCCGCAACGCGAGCGGCTCGTGGACCGGCGGCTTCGATCCCACCAGCGGCACCGACATGGTCGAGGCCGACTCGTGGATCTACACCGGGATGGTGCCCTTCGACATCGGTGGGCTTGCCCGCGCCAAGGGCGGCAACACGGCGATGAACCACTACCTGGACACCGTGCTGCGCAGCTACACCGGCGCCAACGGCTACGCCTGGGTCGGCAACGAGCCGAGCATCGAACTTCCCTGGGAGTACGACTACACCGGGCAGCCCTACAGGACGCAGGGCACGGTGCGGGCGATCCAGGACCAGATCTGGTCGAACACGCCGGGCGGCCTGGCCGACGGCAACGACGACCTCGGTGCGATGAGCGCCTGGTACGTGTGGTCGGCGCTCGGCATGTTCCCCGAGACGCCCGGCACCGCCGACCTCGCCCTCGGCTCACCGCTGTTCACGCAGGCCGTGGTCACGCTCCCGTCGGGCAGGACGCTCACGGTCAACGGCAACGGCGCCGCCGACAACGCCCCCTACGTCCAGTCCGCGGCGTGGAACGGCACGGCGTGGAACAACGCCTACGCCCCCACCACGGCGATCACGGCCGGCGGCACGCTGGACTTCACGCTGGGCACCGGCGCCAACACCTCCTGGGCGACCGCGGCCGGCGCGGCGCCGCCCTCGTACGCGGGCGACACCACCGCGCCCACCTCGCCGCGGATCGGTCCGCTCACCTCGTCGGTGGCCTCGAACCTGTGCGCGGACGTCGCGTCCTCCGGCACCGCTGACGGCACCCACGTCCAGATCTGGGGCTGCGACAGCACGTACGCCCAGGACTGGATCGTCGCCGGCGACGGAACGGTCCGGGCCCTCGGCAAGTGCCTGGACGCCGACCACAGCGGGACCACCAACGGCACGCTGATCCAGCTGTGGACCTGCAACGGCACCGGCGCCCAGCAGTGGACCGCCGGCGGCAACGGGTCGCTGGTCAACCCCGAGTCGAAGCTGTGCCTCGACGACCCCAACTCCTCGACGGGGAACGGCACCCAGCTCCAACTGTACACCTGCAACGGCACCGCCGCCCAGAACTGGAGACTGCCGGGCTGAGCGGCACCGAGCCGGCCGGGCAGCCGCACGCCCGGCCGGCTCCGCGCACCCGCGGAGTGATCAGCAGTTGGTCTATACCACGTCCGTCAAGATGTGAACATGGCAGATGCGTGGACGTGCTGCGACCCGGCCGAAAACAGGCCACTTTGAACCGTCGGTTCACCTGATGGCGACTCAGGGTTCACTCCCGACCTACAAGTTCATGGGCATGACCTCAAGACCTCGCTTGCGCAAGCGCACCCGGATCGGCACAGCGATCCTTGTCACCGTCGCCGTTGCGGGTACGGGCACCGTCGTGGCCCAGGCCCACGGCTGGCTGTCGGCCCCGACGCACGACTTCGACGCGGCCGCCGACTCGTTCTCCGGCCACGGCAAGGTAACGGGTGACGTGCTGCGCAACGACGACGGCGCGACCGCGGTCGTGCGGCACACCACCCCGTCCCACGGCACGGCGACGGTCGACGCGGACGGCACGTTCACGTACACGCCGCACGCCGGCTTCAAGGGCACGGACACCTTCACGTACACGGCGACCGACGCCGTGCAGCTGTTCAAGGACACGCAGCGCAACGGCGACCCGCTGCCCTCGCTCGCCACGGTCGCGGGACCGGGCGGTACGACCACCCGCATCTCCGGCGAGGGCTACGGCTCCGCGCTCACCCCGGTACCGGGCAAGTCCGGCCGCTTCTACGGCCTCACCGACCGCGGTCCCAACGCCGACGCCCCGGACGGCAACAAGTCCGAGATGCTCACCGACTTCACCCCGCAGATCGGTGAGTTCAAGCTCGACAAGGGCAGGGCCGAGCTGGTCGGGAAGATCACGCTCAAGGGCCCGAAGAGCCTGGGCGGCGTGCCGTACAGCGGCCGTCCGCCGCACGACACGAGCGAGGTCATCGACGACGTCACCGCGACGAACGCCAACGGCGGCACCCCCGTGCCCGTCCGGCGTGACCCCTACGGCTACGACTCCGAGGGCCTGGTGGCGCTGCCCGACGGCACGTTCTGGGTCTCGGACGAGTACGGTCCGTACCTCACGCACTTCGACGCGAACGGCTACGAACTGGGCCGGCTGACCCCGTACAAGGACAGCCAGGACAACCAGTTCCACAAGATCCTCGCCTACCTGCCGGCCGAGCTGGCCAACCGCCTGAAGAACAAGGGCATGGAGGGCCTGACGGTCACGCCGGACGGCTCGACCCTGGTGGGCGTCATGCAGGCCGCGCTGCAGCAGCCGGATCTGGGCAGCACCAAGGCGTCCAACCTCGCGCCCACCCGCATCGTCACCATCGACCTGCGCACGTTCAGGACCAAGCAGTACCTGTACCTGCTGGACGACCCGGCCACCACCGGTGACGCCAACAGCGAGATCACGGCGCTGTCCGACACGAAGTTCGTCGTCGACGAGCGCGACGGAAACGTCGAGCCGTTCGCCCAGAAGTCCCTCTACGAGGTCGACATCAACGGTGCCACCGACGTCAGCGGGCTGACCGTCGGCGGCAAGTCGCCGGAGGCGTTCGTCGGCAAGGTCGGCACCAACGCCGCGCTCACCGCGCTCACCGGCGCCGGCGTCCAGGTCGCGCAGAAGCAGCCCTACCTCAACGTCGGGACGCTGGTGAGCCAGCTCGACCCCAGCGGGAAGTTCTTCGGGCACGACAAGGTCGAGGGCGTCGCCACCACGGACGCGGGCAAGACGCTGTACCTGTCCAACGACGACGACTTCGGCATCGACACCATCGCCGTCGACCCCGACGGGAAGTGGACCGTCCACCAGAAGGTGCTGCCGGCCACGGGCCAGACCGACAACGGCGAGATCCTGAAGGTCGACACCACCAAGCTGCCGGCCGTGCTCAAGACCGTCACGGTCACCGTGCGCGTGAACTGACACGCCCAGCGCCCAGCGTCCGGACCCGGGCCCGTCCGTCGGTGGACGGGCCCGTTCGGCTGCCGAGGGCGCCCGCGCCGGGCAGTCGCCGCTAGTTCTTCTGCAGGGCGCGGGTGACCCCCGCGATGACGGCGGTCGTCAGTATCCAGCCGAAGGCGATCAGCAGGTAGGCCAGCCACTGGAGGCCCTCGTCCGGCCAGTACCAGGCGCCGCGCTGGCCCAGGCCGCCGATGGGGATCAGCAGGTCGAGGGTGTAGACGAGCGGCTGGAACGGGGCGCCCTGGCCTTGCTGGACCGGCTTGGGGGAGTGGCCGCCGAAGGACAGGGTGCCCAGCAGGGTCAGCGCGAGCAGCCAGACGCCGGCCAGCCAGGGGCGGTAGCCGTAGCCGACGGTCACGTCGAGCAGGTGCCCCCACGCCCGCGCGGCCGGGGGCAGGGTCCGCCGCCGGTGGCGCTGCCGGGCGAGGAGCACCCGGCGGGCCTCGTCGTCGTGCCCGGCCTTGCGGTACCAGCTCGCCAACTGCTCGTAGGGCTGGGGGTTGTAGCCGGGGCTGCGCCGTATCCACGCCACCCGGCGGGCCACGGAGTTGCGCTGCCCCGCGGCTTCCGGCCGCCCGCCGGCCTCGACCCCCCTGATGGCGCCGTACTCGAAGCCGTCCAGCTCCACCACGTCCGGCCAGCTGCGTTCGCCGTCGCGCAGGTACGACACCTGCGCACCCCGCAGGTCCACGGCGCCCGACGGCGGCCGGGCGAGCGTGAAGTCGAAGTCGACGGCCTGCATCAACGAGGCCGACAGGGACGGCCCGGCGCCCTCGGGCGGCCCGTTCAGCACGGCCCCCGCGAAGCTCAGGCCGGCCGAGATACGGGCGCCCCGCAGCTCCACGGTGCCGTTCGCGACGAACCCGCTGGACAGGACGACCGTCGAGGTCACGGAGTTCTCCAGGTTGAGCGCCAGGCCACGCGGGCTGGGCTCCTCGAGACGCGCGCCGTTCATGTACAGCCCGCCGGGCAACTGCGCACCCGGCAGCCGTACTTCACCCCGCGCGACGAACCCGGGCCGGCAGAAGAGTCCCCCTTCCATGACCAGGCCGCCGCCGGCCAGGGCCCACCCGCCGGGCGCGTTCAGCTCGGCCCTGTTGAGGATCACCCCGCCGGTCACCCGGGAGTTGGTGAGGGACAGGGCGGTGACGCGATGGTGGAAGTGCGACGGGGCGCCGCTCTCGACGATCGAGCGCCCCAGGTCGAGGTTCCCCTCGACACGGGCCGCCCCGGCCTCGATGCCGGGCACCCGGCAGCCCTTGAACACGAGCGTCTGGGTGGTCGCCCCGAGCAGGTTCACCGCCTCGTCGAACCAGCACTCCTCCAGCCAGAGGGCGTACGCGAGCTGCGCGCCGGCCAGGTCGAGCGGGCCGGCGATACGGGCTCCGGCCAGCCGCAGACACGGCACGGCGCCGGGTTGCCCGCTGCGCGCGCCCAGCATCAGTGCCGCGATCACGGAGGCCCTGACCGTCCGCTCCGGCCCCCAGCGCCCACCCTCGACGGCGCGGTCGTCCCCGGGCCCGTCCGCGCGCAGGCTCACGGCCCGCCCCTCGGGAAACGCGTCCCACAACTCGCGTTCCGGCGAAGTCAATTCGTCGTATGAGAACACCCGTGCAGCGTAGTGATCCTCCTGCGTTCCCGCCTCGCCCCGGGGGCGGGGGCGTTGTCACGGCACGCGGGCGACGCCGACGTAGAAGCCGCTCAGCTCCTGGGCGGGAGCCGGTGGGTCCTGGTACCAGTGGGTCGCCGTGACCAGTCCGGGAGCCACCAGTTCCAGGCCCTCGAAGAACGGCTCGATCTCGGCCCGCGTACGCATGCGCAGGGGGATCTCGCCCTTGCGGTAGGTCGCGTTCACCGACTTGACGAGGTGCGGGTGCTCGTCGGTGGTGCCGTGGGAGAACATGAAGTAGCTGCCCGAGGGCAGCGCGTCGAGAATCGTCCGCGTCAGACCGTAGGGGTCCTCGTCGTCGGTGATGAAGTGCATCAGCGCGATCATCGACAGCGCGACCGGCCGGGTGAAGTCCAGGAACGTCCGGGCGTGGTCGAGGATGGTTCCCGGCCTCCGCACGTCGGCCTCGATGTAGTCCGTGGCCCCCTCGCGGCTGCTGAAGAGGAGAGCCTCCGCGTGCCGCAGCACGATGGGGTCGTTGTCGACGTAGGCGATCCGCGCCGACGGCACTGTGCCCTGCACGATCTGATGCAGGTTCGGCTCGGTCGGGATGCCCGTACCGATGTCGAGGAACTGGTCGATGCCGTTGCCGGCCAGCCAGGCGGCCGCGCGGTGCATGAAAGCCCTGTTGCGCATCGCGTTGAGACGCGCTTCCGGCGGCAGCTTCGACGCCACCTCCTCATCGACCGGATAGTTGTCCTTGCCGCCCAGCAGCCAGTCGTAGACCCGTGCCGGATGGGGCCTGCTCGTGTCGATCTGGCCTTCGGAAGAAGGTAAGGCGGTCATGCATGACTCCAGCGCGCACTAGATCACTGACCGGCTCACCGAGGTCGCTTCGCGCGCCGCGGACGAGGCGGTGGGGGGCGTTGTGATTGTGTCATTGGCCCGGGCTTCGCGCAGAGTTGCCGTTCGGTGCAGCGGTCACAGGGCCGAGCCGCCGGACGCGTCGATGCACTGTCCCGTCACCCAACGGGAGTCCGTGGAGGCGAGGAAGGCCACGATGTCCGCGACGTCCGCGGGTTCCCCCATCCTGCCGAACGCGGAGAGCGCGGCATGCTGGGCCTCGGCCTCGGGCGTTGCCCAGCGCCTTCGGTTCATGTCCGTCCTGACGAACCCCGGTGCCACGCAGTTCACCGTGATCTGCCTGACCCCCAGCTCCTTGGCGAGGGTGTGGGTGAGAGCCTCCAGGGCCGCCTTGGCCATGGAGTAGGCGAGGGCGGACGGGAGGGCGACACGGGTGGCCGCCGAACTGATGTTGACGATACGGCCGCCCTCGCGCAGCAGCGCAAGTCCTTCCTGCACGAGAAAGAGCGGGGCCCTGGCGTGGACGGCCATGAGCCGGTCGAAGTCCTGCGGGGTCACCTCACGGACACCGCCCCCGATGTTGAAGCCCGCGTTGTTGACCAGGATGTCCAGCGCGGTCGGCTCGCCCAGGGCGCGCAGCCCGGCGTCGAACCGCTCGTACACGGTCCGGATGCCGTCGGGCTCGTCGAGCGCACCGCGCAGCGGGAACGCGCGGCCACCGGCATCGGTGATCAGCGCGACGGTCTCCCGGGCCGAGGTCTCGTCACTGCCGTAGTGCACGGCGACGAGCGCGCCGTCCGCCGCGAGACGGCGGGCGATGGCCCGGCCGATCCCGCGCCCGGCACCGGTGACCAGAGCCGTTCTGCCGCCCAGCGTACCCATCGGGCCCCCACGTCATGATCAGTCGCATACGCTGCGCGAGCATAACTCATTGCAGAAACCGCATACCCGGCATGCTCTCGGCAACTGATCTGGGACGAGGGGGACTTCGCGGTCCCGGGGTCGGCGATCAGCTCGGCGCACGAGTCCACCACCCGCTCCACGCCGTGCGCGGCGGCGAACTCCACGGCCGGGACCCGGTCCCGGGCCGCCACCGCGACGAGTCGGTGGCCGCCCGCACGACCGGGTCCGACGATCGAGAGTTCGGCGATCCGGGCGGCGCCCAGGACGCCGATCCGCAGGGGTGTGTCCGTCATCCCTCGCACGCTCCGGCGATCCCGCTCAGCCTCATGGTTGCCGAACCAGGTGGGTTCTCCGCCCTCTCTCCCGACGAAGCGGCTCAGCCCTGGCCGCCGAAGACGACCTGGCCCCAGTCGATGACGGACCCGGTCACCACCCCGCTGCGGTCGGAGAGCAGGAAGACGACGAAGTCGGCGATCTCGTCGACCTGCCCGAGCCTGCCCATCGGCTGGGCCGCCGCTGCCCGCTCCCGCCAGTCGTCGCCCGCGCCGTGGAAGGCACGCTGGACCTCGTCCTCGCCCTCGGTGTCGGTCCAGCCGATGTTGAGGCCGTTGATCCGGATGCGGTCCCAGCGGTGGGCGTGGGCGGCGTTGCGGGTGAGCCCGGCAAGGCCGGCCTTGGCCGCGGAGTACGGCGCCAGGAAGGGCGGGCCGCCGTGGGCGCAGTCGGAGATGATGTTGACGATGGTGCCGGGCGCCTCACGGGCGACCATGTCGGCCACGGCCGCCTGCATGGCGAAGAACGGCGCCCGCAGGTTGATCGCCATGTGCTGGTCGAACAGCTCGGGTGTGGTGTCCAGGAGCGAGCCGCGCGAGGTCAGCCCGGCCGCGTTGACCAGACAGTCGATCCTGCCGTGCGCGTCGAGGGTGCGTACGACGCTGTCGCGTGCCTGCTCCGGGTCGGCGAGGTCCGCGCGTACGAAGCGGGCGCCTGTCTCGGCGGCGAGCCGCTCGCCCACCTCGGCCCGGCGGCCGGTGAGGACGACGCTCGCGCCCTCCCGTACCGCCGCCCGCACGATGCCCGCGCCGACGCCCTGGCTGCCGCCGTTGACGAGGACGACCTTGTCCTCCAGCAGTCCCATGAATCCGGTGTTCCCTTCAGCTCCGGCGGCGCTTGGCGGCCGCCTGCAGTTCCTCGTGCAGCAGCTCGGGCGACCAGCCCTCCGCCACGGCCTTCCACACGGTGTCCGCCTGCGAGGGCGGGGCGAGACCGTCGACCGGCGGGTCGAGGTCCAGGTCGGTGGGGAAGGGATAGCCCTCGGCGGTGGCGGCGACCACGCGGCGCAGCCAGTCCTCCGAGACCCCCTCGGCCTTCCGGCGCAGCAGCACGGGGAAGAGGGCGCGCGCCATCGCCGCACGGTCCACCGTCTCCATGGCGCGCCCGAAGGCGGAGGAGATCTGCAGCAGGTTCGCCATGCGGCGGATGCCGGTGGAGCGGTTGTGCCCGGCGGCGTGGAAGAGCGCGGGGTTGAAGAAGACGGCGTCGCCGTTGTCCAGGGGGAGTTGGACGTGGTGGGTGTCGAAGTACTCGACGAACTCGGGCAGTCGCCAGGCGAGGTAGCCGGGCTCGTACTTCTGGGAGTGCGGGAGGTAGAGCGTGGGGCCGGACTCGACGGGCATGTCGCAGTGGGCGACGGCGCCCTGGAGGGTGAGGACGGGGGACAGGCGGTGCACGTGCGCCGGGTAGGCGGCGGCCCGCTCCTGGGAGAGGAAGCCGAGGTGGTAGTCGCGGTGCACGCTCTGTGCGGCGCCGCCCGGGTTGACCACGTTGACCTGTGAGGTGACCTGGTAGGCGGGGCCCAGCCAGGCCTCGGCGATCAGCGCGACCATGTCGTTGGCGTAGTAGTCGGCGAACACCTCGGGCGCCCGTACGGCCACCTTGTCCAGGGCGTTCCAGACGCGGTCGTTGGCGCCCGGCTTCGCGAAGTGGTCGCCGCGGGCGGCACCGCTCGCGCGCTCTTCCTCGATCAGCGCCGTGAAGGCCGCGGTGGCCCGGTCGACGACGTCCTCATCGGCGAACGCACCCTTGAGGACCACGATGCCGGGGCCGTCGAGCAGTGCCCGGACCAGTTCGCCCTGCACCTCGCGCCGGCCTTCCGGGGTGGCCGTGAGGAGGCGGAGCCGGTCGCTGTCGTAGAGCGGGACGTTCTGCTCCACGTGCTCGGCCGAGGGGGTGTCGGCGGGATCGGTGCGCTGGTCCACGAGGGAGCGGAACGCGTCGAGGTCGCAGTCGGCCTCGGTCAGCCAGGTCCGCGCTCCCGCGGTGGAGATGGGCATCCGTGGTCCTTTCGTCGTCCGTGCATTTCTGCCAGTCTTGAGAACCCGAAGCCATCATTCAATGCTTGGCAATACATCAAAAGTGCATCAGAAGGTTTGCGAATCCGTCATGAGGCACCCTTACCCGATCAGGGAAATCGCCCGCCAGGCAGGCCTGAGCACGGCCACGGTGGACCGTGTGCTCAACGAGCGCGGCAATGTGCGGGAGAGCACCGTCAGGGAGGTGCGGGAAGCCATCAAGGACCTGGACCGCCAGCAGGCGCAGGTCCGCATCGGCGGCCGCACCTTCATGATCGACATCGTGATGCAGGCACCGGAGCGGTTCTCCACCGCGGTGCGCGAGGCGCTGGAGGCCGAACTGCCCTCCCTCCATCCCGCCGTCGTGCGGTCGCGCTTCCACTTCCGTGAGACCTGCCCGGCCGCCGAGCTGATCGGGACCCTGGACAAGATCGCCAAGCGGGGTTCGCAGGGCGTGATCCTCAAGGCCCCCGACGTACCGGAGGTCGCTGCCGCCGTCGGGCGACTGGTCGCGGCGGGCATCCCCGTCGTCACCCTGGTGACCGACCTCCCGCACAGCGCACGCATGGCCTACGTCGGCATCGACAACCGCGCGGCAGGCACCACGGCCGCCTATCTCCTCGAACAGTGGCTGGGCGACCGGCCCGGCCATGTGCTCACGACCCTCAGCCGGGGATCCTTCCGGGGCGAGGAGGAGCGCGAGATGGGCTTCCGCAGCGCGATGCGCCTCACCGGTCCGCACCGGTCCCTGGTGGAGGTCACGGACAGCGACGGCCTGGACACCACCCAGTACGACCTCGTCGTCGACGCGCTCGAACGCGACGAGGACATCGTGGCCGTGTACTCCGTGGGCGGCGGCAACCGCGCCACCCTGGAGGCGTTCGACGCGCTCGGACGCCAGTGCGTGGTGTTCATCGCCCACGACCTGGACCGAGACAACACCCGGCTGCTGCGCGAGCGCCGCCTGTCCGCGGTGCTCCACCACGACCTGCGCCAGGACATGCGCCGCGCCTGCCAGACGATCATGCGCGCCCACAAGGCACTCCCGCCCGACGGCCCCGCCCTGCCGTCGGCGATCCAGGTGGTCACACCCTTCAACATGCCACCCGGGACCCCGTCGACGACGCCCGCGGCCTGAACGTCGAAGGACCGCCGCCGACCTGCTGCCGCCCTGCCCGGCACACTCCGGCGTGGCCCGGTATCAGGGCTGCACGGGCAGGCCGGCGCAGTTGGAGGTGGGCGCCTCGCCGGCGAGGCGGTCGGCCAGCCAGCGGACTGCGTCGCCCTGGTCGGTGAGGAGCGGCGCGAAGTGGTTGAGGAGGGCGCTGCCGACGTCGGGCAGGACGACGGCCTTGTACGTGACGTCACCCCCCTTGCGGCACCAGTCGACGGCGAGCTGCCGGGCTTGGGAGTGCGGAACGAGGTCGTCGCTGACGCCGGTTGCGATGCGGACGGGTCCGGACGGTGTGCGGGTGCCGATGCGCTGGCCGTCCAGGAACGACTGGAGCACGGGCGTGTTGGCGATGATGTCGCTGATGGACTGCCCGTCGGTCGTCCACTTGGTGCTCTTCGCGTAGGCGTAGCCGAGGATCGCGTCGCCGACGCACATGGTCGACAGGTCCGCCAGGGCGGCCTTGCCCGTGGCGTTGAGATGCGCCTCGGCGATCGGCCGCAGCGAGGGGTCGGACTGGAGGAAGCCGTTGAGTGACCAGCCCAGCGCACCGGCCAGTTCGCTGCCGTCGATGGCCTTGGTGACCGAGGTCAGGTCGGCGGGCGGGGCGCCCGCGTAGGTGCCGGCGAGTGTGACGTCGGGGGCGTAGGACGCCTGGAGTTCGGCTGCTGCGGCGGTCGCCCCGCCGCCCTGGCTGTAGCCGAACAGCCCCACCCGGGAGGCCTCGGTGACGGAGGCTCCGCCGACCGAGCGGGCGGCGCGGGCGGCGTCCAGCACCGCGTGCCCCTCGTCGACGCGGTTGACATAGGTGTGCAGGCGGTCGGTCGCGCCGAGACCGACGTAGTCGGTGACGACCACCGCCACGCCCTTCGCGAGCAGACGGTAGATCGCCAGGTCCTCGTAACCGACGGAGACGGTCTGGCTGTTGACCGTCACCGGGTGTTCGAGTCCCAGCGAGGCGGCGCACTGGTCGCCCTGTCCCATGGTGCCGGGAGCCACCACGACCAGGGGGCGCGGTCCGCCGCCCTGCCATGCGGCGGACGGCTCGATGTAGGCGCCGGTGACGGCCACCGGCCGGCCGGTGGAGTCCGTGGACTTGTACATCAGACGGGTCGCGCTGCCGGGGAGCGGCCCGCCGAGGCCGGGCAGGCTGAGGGCGAGCCGGAGCGGCTCGCTGCGGATCAGGGTGCCGTCGGCCGCGGGCAGTTCGGCGGGCGGGTTGTAGAACGCGGGGATGGCGACACCCCGGGAGACCACCTCGGCGGCCGCCGAGGCGGGGGTCTCCGAGAGGGCCTGAGCGCCTAGGCAGGCGGCAGCGGTGACTGCCGCGGCCAGAAGCCGTCTGCGTGCGGGCATGGCGAACCTCCTGTGATGCGGCTGGAGTGAGGTGCACAGGCGGGTGCGGCACGGGAGCGCGGCCGTCCCATGGGCGCGCTCTCGCCGCTCGGTGGCGACTGCGCCAGAACCTTACGCGCGAGTAAGTTACTCGTGGCACCACCGTGCAGGTTACGGTTCGGTAATGTGACGGCCCGTCCAACAACGACCTGCGGTGGTCACGGATCGTGAGGCCTGCGGCTTGCGCGCGTGTCTCTCGTTCGGGTGCGGGCCGGTGGGGGGTGTTCCTGAACTGCCCATGCCTCGCGACCGGGTGGGGGCCTCGGTCCGGAGAGCACCGGCAGGCGGGCCTGCGTGTGCCACCTCCGTCGTCTCGCCGGGTCTTCGAGTCTTCGAGCCGGCCGGGCATTGCCGCTGTCCGGGCCGGGTCGGCTGAAAAGAGCCGACGCGAAGAATTCATGGCCATTTCACAGCGGACGGCCAAGGAAATGACATGTGTGGCCGATTTCGCGCGCACCGGGTGCCCGACCTTGCGTTTCGCGTGCAGTTTCCGCTCCGGGTGAGCCGAAAAACGCCGGCATGGCGCGCAGCATGCACGCGATGAACCCAATGGTTGCGTCCTGAGAATTGCCCGACGGCATATCGATGGTGATGCTCGTGAATCGCCGCGATGCGCTTGTGATGCTGAATCCGCTTGAACGAGACGAGCCGACGAGGCGGACTCGAGGAATTTCTGACGAGTTCGCCCCAGATGTACTGCGGAGGTTTGTGATGTCCGAACAGCACGAAGCCGGGACCGAGGACGCCGGTGCCTCCCGGCCCGTGAGCCGGCGGTCCTTCGTGGCCGCGTCCGCGGCCCTCGCCGCGGCGGCCACGACCGTCGTGGGCGGCGCCACCGCGGCCCGGGCCGCGACGGCGTCCGGCACCGGCCTGAAAGTGGGTGCGGGAAAGGCCGCGTTCACCCCCTCGTCCGCGCTGCTGCCGCTGGACAACTTCACCTCGGTCCACGACGACCTGTACGCGCGGGTGCTCCTCGTGGAGTCCGGGTCCCGGCGCATCGCTCTGGTCGTCCTGGACCTGACCTCGATCAGCGCGGAGGCGATCACGCTGGTCCGGCAGGCCGTCACCGCGGCCACCGGGATCGCCGCCGCCGACATCATGGTCACGGTGACGCACTGCTTCTCCGCGCCGCACGTCCAGGCCGCCAGTTCGTCCTCCGGCGCGGCGGCGTACGTGCAGAACATCGCGGCCGCCGCCCGGAGCGCGGTGGCGGACGCGGTGCAGAACCTCCAGGACGCCGAGGTCGGCTACGGTGCCGGCGCGGCCGATGTCAATGTCAACCGCAATGTGCTCACCGCCGACGGCTACTGGCTCGGCGCCGACGAGCAGGGTCCCTCGGACAAGGGCGTGTACGTCGCCCGGTTCAACGACCTCGACGGCAACCCCATCGCCGTGCTGACCAACTACAACGTGCAGTCCTGCGTGATGCAGGACTCCGTGATGAGCGACGGCAGCCTGCCGATCACCGCCGACCTCGCGGGCGCCGCCGTGGCCCACGTCGAGGCCCAGTACTCCGGCGCCATCGGCTTCTGGCTCGTCGGCGCCTGCGGCGACCAGTTCCCGGGCTACCGCTCGAAGCGCTACACGATCGACAAGGACAAGAACTGGACCTACGGCGTCGACCTGCACGACGCCGGCTTCGCCCTGCTGACCGCGCAGGGCGAGCGCCTGGGGAACGAGATCGTACGGGTGGCGCAGGCCATCACCTCCTACGAGCGCGGCAGGAACGTCACGGTCCGCCTGGTCACCGACGACATCACCACCACCCAGGTCCAGACCGCCCAGGCCACCGGACCGGTCAAGACGGCCACCTTCACCCCCGTCGGCACCGCCGAGGTACCCCTGTGGATCTTCCAGGTCGGCAAGGGCGTGTTCGCCGGAGTGGAGCCCGAACTGTCCACCTCCACCGCCACGGCCATCCGCAAGGCGTCGCCCTTCGCCAGCACCTTCGTGATGTCGATGTTCGAAGGCGGCGCCAAGAACATGCCCGACCGCTGGAATTTCGAGCACTTCACCTACGAAGCGGTGGACGGTTTCTACATGAAGGGCACCGCGGAGAAGGCGGCGGCCCGGATCGAACGGATCATCAAAGCCCTGCACTGAGGTACACCGCCTCCGTTGCCGGCGTCCTCGATTCCCCTCGCATTCGCGTGTCATACGCGAAGTCGAGAAAGAGAAGGAAGCCGGCCGTGGGGCCATCCGGGTCGGCCTCGCTGTCCGATACGGCAGGTCGGCCGCCACCGAACTCGCCACGGACGTCACGGTGACGTCGGCCGCGAAGACGACCGCCGACCGCGCCGCGTTCATGAAATCCGCCCTCACCGGCGAGCGTCCGGGAGCGGTTCGCCACGTCAGAAAATTCCCGTAGGGGAACCGCCGTGAATTTTCCCGACGGTTTCCCGCCCCTGCCATGAGGAGTTCCCATTGGTTGCCAGGCGTACGTTCATCGCCGGGTCCGCGACCGCCGGAGCCGCGGCCCTGCTGGGCACCGCGGCCTACGGCTCGGCCGCGGCCTCAGACGGCACGCGCTCGCGAGCCGGTCACATACTCGGTGCCACCGCCGTCACCAAGGTCTTCGGCGACGGGCAGAAGCTGATCGCCGTGGCCGTGGAGTACGACCGGGACATCGCCACCTCGTCTCTGAGCACGTCGACGTTCGGCGTGACGGACCGGACCATCACCAAGGTGTACGCGAACAGGACGGCCGAGCTCGCGGAGCGGGGCAGGGACGGCCGCTACGTGATCATCGAGCTCTCGGCCGACGACACGGCGGCGGCGCTGTGGGTCACCCAGCAGGGCCCTGGTGGCGGCGGTGCCTCGCCCACCGCGTCGAGCAGCGCCGGCACGTCGCCCAGCCCCTCGCCGAGCGCGTCCGACGGGTCGGGCGGCGGTGCTCCGGGCAGTGGCGGCCCGCAGGTCGGTGACACCACGCCGGGCGGCACGATCGTGGCGGCCGCGGCCTCCCTCGTCCAGAAGGACACCGTCACCACCGTCCAGGGCCGCCGCTACGCACCCGACGGCACGACCCTGACCACCAGCCGGGTCGTCAACCTGATCGTCGACGACTTCCGGCAGTTCACCTTCGACGACCCCGCGACGGGCCAGACCCTGAAGTACAACCTCTTCGTCCCGAAGCGCTACGACCCTCGCAAGCGGTACCCGCTGGTGCTGTTCATGCACGACGCGAGCGTCGTCAACGTCGCCACGCAGGGCCCCCTGGTCCAGGGGCTGGGCGCCGTGTGCTGGGCGAGCGACGAGGACCAGGCACGGCACGAGGCCTTCGTCCTGGCGCCCGAGTACGGCGCGGTCGTGATCGACGACACCTACGAGCCGTCGACCCTGTTCGACGCCACGGCCCACCTCGTCGAGGCCGTGACGCAGGAGTACAGCATCGATGCCGACCGGCGTTACACCACCGGTCAGTCGATGGGCGCCATGATGTCGCTGGGCCTGAACATCAGGTACCCCGACCTGTTCGCCGCCGCCTACATCGTCGCCGGCCAGTGGCCCTCCGACCAGGCCGCGCCGCTCGCCGCCAAGAAGCTGTGGATCGTCGTCTCCCAGGACGACACCAAGGCCTTCCCCGGTGAGAACGCGATCACCCAGGTCATCGAGGAAGCGGGCACCAAGGTCGGCACCGCCGTGTGGGACGGCCGGTCCACCGCCGCCCAGTTCGCCGCGGACGTACGCAGCCTGAAGCAGCAGAAGGCCCCGGTCAACTACGCGTCCTTCCAGGCCGGCACCACCGTGCCGTCCGGTTCCACGACCAGCGCACACATGGAGACCTGGCGCATCGCCTACACCATCCCGGGCATCCGGGACTGGATCATGCGCCAGTCGCGGTAGCGGGCGACGGGGACACGCGAGCCACGCCACGAAATCCCCGGTCCTCGGGTGCCGCGGCGCGCACGACGGCGGCGGTCCGGTCCGGTGGTGCCCTGCCGGAGCGCCGGGGGGGGGGGGGGGGGGGGGGGGGGGGGGGGGGGGGGGGGGGGGGAGGCCCCCCCCCCCCCCCCCCCCAACCCCGGCCGGCGGTCCGGCCGCCCAGGGGCTCCGGCATCGAGCCCGGTACCGGCAGGGAAGGCCGCTTGCTCGACGGCGCAGGGCGCCCCGGAGGTCACGGTGAGACAAAAACGTCAACAATTTGGTCGACGGTCTTGTTGGGGGCGGAGGACGGGACTACGTTCTTTCTCGCCGTAGCCCCATGCGAAGCCGCAGTCACACAACAAGGCCGGTGTCGCTGCCGATGGGCCCGCCTGCCGCGCCGAAACCGCCCGGCTTCCCTGACGTTCGAACGGAGACGGAGCATGCGCATGCTCTCCAGATGGTGTCGTTGGAAGACAACTCCTTTCCTGGCGGTCCTCGCTGCGGGTCTCGCGCTCGTGACGGGAGCGAGTACGGCTCTCGCCATCTCCCTGACCGGCGGCCAGGTCTCCACCGCCACCTCCGTCAGGGCGGCGAGTGACACGTCCTCGGGCATCGCGCCGGCCATGTCCTGCTCCGCCGTCGCCCAGCTGGACCTGGCGAGCGCTGTCCCCGGCGTTCCCTTCGAGATCACCTCGGCCGCCGAACTCGCCGCGAGCAGCAACACGCTGGGCAACTGGGCCGCCTGCGACGTGAAGGGCGTGATCGCCCCGCAGATCCACTTCGAGATCAAACTGCCCGAGACGGGCTGGCAGGCCGACTACCTCCAGGTCGGCTGCGGCGGTCTGTGCGGCAACACCAACGTGACCAACGCCCCCGCCTCCACCGGCTGTGTCCCGCTCACGTCCGGCGCCTTCGCCGTCGCCTCCAGCGACGAGGGCCACTACCAGGGCGGCGGGCTCTTCTCCAGCGACCCGACGCTGCGCGCGGACTTCGGCTACAAGTCCGACCACGAGCTGGTCCAGGCGTCCAAGGCCGTCATCGAGAAGTACTACGGCCAGGCGGCCACCCACTCCTACTTCGACGGCTGCTCGCAGGGCGGTCACCAGGCGCTCACCGAGGCCCAGCGCTACCCGACCGACTTCGACGGCATCATCGCCGGCGCCCCGGCCAACAACTTCACCGCGCTGAACACCTTCTCGCACGCCTGGACCGCTCAGTCCGTCTACCTCGACGGCGGCCCGGCGACCATCACCAACGCCGACCTCGCGGACCTGCACAAGGCCGTGCTCAAGGGCTGCGGCGCGCCCGCCGACGGCATCATCGCGGACCCGCTGAGCTGCACCTGGGACCCCGGCACCATCCGGTGCAAGGCCGGGCAGACGTCGACGTCCGACGACTACTGCCTGACCGCCGACCAGGTCACCACCCTGCGCCGGATCTACGCCGGCCCCACCGACGAGCACGGCAGGCTGCTGTACCCGGGCTACCAGCTGCGCGGCTCCGAGCTGAACTGGGCCGGGATCATCACCCCGGCCACCGCCACCGGCGCCTCCGGTGACATCAGCTTCGTCCGCGAGACCCTGCGCTACCAGATCTTCGACAGCCCGCAGCCGGCGCTGACGTACAAGGACATCAAGTTCACGGCCGCCTACTACCGCAAAGTCATGCAGCTGGGCGAGGGCATGTACGACGCCACCGACCCGGACCTCAGCGCCTTCAGGAAGGCCGGAGGCAAGCTGATCCTCTGGCACGGACTGGGCGACCAGCACATACCGGCCGTGGGAACGATGGCCTACTACAAGGCCGTTGAGAAGGCCATGGGTGGCGAGGCGGCCACCGAGAGCTTCGCCCGGCTGTTCCTGCTCCCCGGTGTGGCGCACTGCGGCGGCGGCCAGGGCCCGGACACCTTCGACGCACTGACCGCGATCACCGACTGGGTCACCAAGGGCGACGCCCCGGCCAGCCTGACGACAAGGTCGGTCGACAGCAGCGGGAACACCACCGCCTCCCGCCCGGTGTACCCCTTCCCCTATTACGCCAAGAACACCACGGGCGGCCCGGCCACCGACGCGAGCAGCTACACCCCCGTCAGGTCCACCGCCGAGGCGAACCTCGAGCTGAACTGGCTCGGTTCCTTCCGCTCCGGCTACGAGACCGTCGGCAACTGGGTCGACGGCAAGTGGCTCGTCACCAACGGCAAGCACTGACCGTGTGAGCCGACCGGACGGGACCGCGTCCAAGATGCGAAGCCGTGCCCCCGGCCGACCGGGGGCACGGCCGTAGCCCGATCGGCACCACCGAGCGCACCAAACGGGGGCGGTACGGCGGTACGTCACTTGTGCGGCCGCCCCGACTCCCGGATCACCAACTGGGTGCTCAGGACCACATGGTCGTCACCCTTGACGTCTCCTCGCGGTCGAACGCCAGGCGTACGGCGGTCCGCCCCAGTTCCTCGTACGGGACCCGGACCGTGGTGAGGGACGGGGTCAGGTCCGCGGCGTAGGGGACGTCGTCGAAGCCGGTGAGCGACACGTCACGGGGGACCCGCAGGCCCGGAGGAGCCCGTGCGCACGGTGCGGCTCATCCGCGAGCGGGCGGCAACGGGGTAGCCGCAGAGCCGGGGCGCGTCCCTGCCCTAACCCCGGCGCGCCCGTCGCCGCACGACCGGGACGTTCAGCAGATCCGCCCCCACGACCGTCCGGCCGCCGAAGTCGGCGCTGCGTGCGCTGTCGCGGAGCAGACGTCGCCAGGTCGCCGCGGGGACCGCCGCCGGGTCGCCCGGGCTGAGGTGGGTGGCGACCAGGGTGCCGACGCCGGACTCGGCGGCGATCCGGCCGAGTTCGGCCACGTCGGTGTGCGTGGCGAGGATGTGGTCGATGAGGGACTGCGACAGGCCCAGGCCCGCGAGCCCTTCGGGGTAGAGGGCCTCGTGGACCAGCACGTCCGCTCCCCGGGCCAGCGTGATGACGTTGGGGGAGAGGGTCGTGTCGCCGGAGAAGACGACGCTGCCGTGGTCGGTGTCGAAGCGGTAGGCGTAGGCGGGGAACACGGCGCCGTGCGGCACCAGGACGGCGGTGACCTTGACGTCGTCGTTCTCCATGACGGTGAAGGGGCGCATGGCGGGTGCGGTGTCCGTCGCCGACGCGCCCGCCGCGGCCGGCGGCAGCACGTCGTGGACGTCCAGCAGGGTGGCCGGGTCGATGCCGATGTGTTCGGTCATGAAGAAGGTGGGGGCGGCGGCGTACGCCTGTCCGGCCAGCCGGGTCATCGCGACGGTGCCCGGCAGCGGGCCGGGGGCGCCGGCCACCGTGGACGGGATGCCGGCGGGGCCGGGGCCGTGGACGGACACCGGTGTCCGGAACCCCTGCGTGCCGGCCGCGCCGGCGGCCAGGAGGGGGAAGGAGTAGTAGTCGACGATGTGGTCGGCGTGCAGGTGGGTGAGGAAGATTCCGGTGAGCGAGGGCATGGACAGCCCCGCGCGCATGTACTGGCTCACCGCTCCGCGGCCGCAGTCGACGACGTACGTCCTGCCGTTGACGACCAGGGCGGACGAGATGCCGTAGCGGTTCGCCAGGGGTGGCGGTCCGCTGTTGGTGCCGAGCAGGACGAGCGACAAGGCTGTGCCGGGTGCGGCCGTGGCGGGTGCGGCCCCGAGGGGTGCGGCCGCGGCGGGTGCCGCGGTGAGCAACGGTGCGGCGGCGACCGCCGACGCCGCCACGGCGCCCAGGAGCGTCCGGCGGGACGGGTGCGGTGTCCCGTCCCGGGGTGTGCCGCTCGCCGGGTTCTGTGTCGGATGGTCGTGCTGGCACATGGTGGGCGGCTCCTGTGTGCTGTGCGGGACGTGGCGAGGGCGGTCGGGTCGGGACACGCGGGACCGGACCGGCTCGTCGTCCCGGCACCGCGCACTGCGACCGCGATCACTGCGCGTGATGCTGCTCCTCTTCGTGCGACAGGGGGAGTGCGCGCACCGCAACCTAAGGTGGCGAGCCGCTTCCTTGCGCGGGTGCCACGGCGGTCACTCCGGAGAGTCGGGATGCGTCGCGCACCACCGGTCCGGCCCGTCCATGCAAGGAGCGGGAGCGCCGCGGCTACCGTCCGACGGCTCGCGTCGTGACCGCGCCGGTGCGGGTGGGTGCCGGGGCCGCGCCGCGCAGGAAGACCCTTACGGCGACGGCGATGTCCTCCTGGATCTCCGCGTCGTCCAGCTTCTGCGGGGAGTTGGTCAGCAGGCGCATCTGGGCGTCGCCCAGCATCGCCTGGTAGAGCTGTGCCGCCGCACGGGCCGGGTCGGTCACCTCGATCTCGCCGGCGTCGCGCGCCTGCCGCAGATACCCGGCCAGGACACGCTGGCCGGCCGACGGGCCGTGCTCGAAGAAGGCCCGGCCCACCTCCGGCATGCGTGCGGCCTCCGCGGTGACCAGCCGGTGCAGGGCGACGGCCTGGGGGCTGAGCACCAGAGCGGCGAAATGCCCGCCCAGGGCCGTGAGTGTCTCGGCGAGATCCGTGCCCGGAGGCGTGAAGGTGTGCACCGGCTTCGACCATTCGTCGCACAGGGCTTCCACCGCGGCTTGGAACAGCTCCGCCTTGTCCGAGAAGTGCCGGTAGAGCGTCGCCTTGGATCCGCCGACCTCCGCCAGGACGTTGTCCATGCTGACGCCCGCGAAGCCTCTGGCGATGAACAGCTCGCCGGCTGCTCGCAGGATCAGGTTCCGGCGGTCGGCGGATCTCGTTCTGGGCACGGTCGCCATCGTATAAGCCGCCTTCTTGCGGGGCGGAGCAGTGGAGGCCGCCCCGGTCCGTGCCTTCCCGGCCGTGCGCACGGACCCCTTGTCCCCGTCGGGCCATAACAGTACTGTACAGTACAGTTCACATAGCGGCGGAGCCCGCTCCCGTTCGCTGCGCATGCGGTATGCGGTACGCCGGGCCGAGAGCGCCCCCTGCCCGCGTACCCGCCGGCCCTGCCCGTGGCGATCCCTTCCCTCCCTCCCTTCCCTCCCTTCCCGATCCCTGGTGACGAGCCCGCAGCCGCACAGGCACAACACGGAGGAAGCAATGGCACATCTCGAGGACCAGATACGCGAGGCAGGCGGCCCGCTGAGGCTGCTGCGCGGCGGCCGGTCGGGGGCCTACCCCTTCCCGATCCGCGCCGAGTTCACCAACTGGCGGGACGAGCAGGAGAGCTGGCGCAACAGCGCGGCGCTCATGGACCTCTCCCACCACATGACCGACCTGACCGTGGAGGGTCCCGACTGCTACCGCCTGCTGTCGGCGCTCGGCGCGAACAGCTTCGAGGGCTTCGGCCCGATGCAGGCCAAGCAGTTCATCGCCGTCAACCACGACGGCCGGATGATCGGCGACTGCATCCTTTTCTGCCTCGCCGACAACCTGGTCCGCCTCGTCGGCCGGCCGCCCGCCCTCAACTGGGTGCACTTCCATGCCGAGACCGGCGGATACGACGTCACCCTCCGGCGGGACGAGCGCACCGCGCAGAACCCGAACGGCCGCGAGTTCTACCGCCTCCAGTTGCAGGGACCGCACGCGGCCCGCATCTTCGAGGTGGTCAACGGCGGTCCCATGCCCGACATCCCGTTCTTCAGCATGGGTCGTTTCCAGATCGGCAAGTACGAGACCACCGCCCTCAACCACCGCATGTCCGGCTTCCCGGGCCTGGAGTTCTTCGGCCCCTACGCCGACCTCGACGGCATCCGCGACACGATCCTGGAGGCGGGCGAGCCGTACGGGATCCGGCAGGTGGGCGGCCGCGCCTACGCGTCCGTGGCCACCGAGTCCGGCTGGATCGCCTCCACCGTGCCCGCCGTCTACTCGGGCGAGAGCACGCGCCGGTTCCGCGAGTGGCTGGGCGCACGTTCCTTCGAGGCCCACCTCTCGACCGGCGGCAGCTTCACCCCGGACAAGGTGGAGGACTACTACGTCACCCCCTACGACCTGGGCTACGGCCACATCCTCAGGTTCGACCACGACTTCATCGGCCGGGAGGCTCTGGAGGAAATGCGCGGGCGCAAGCACCGCAGGAAGGTGTGGCTGTCCTGGCACCGCGACGACGTCGCCCGCGTCTTCGCCAGCATGTACGAGCAGGGCGACCGGCGGTTCAAGTACATCGAGATGCCCGCCGCGTTCTACTCGGCCGCGCAGTTCGACCGGGTCGAGAGCGTCGACGGCAGGCTGATCGGTGTCTCGACCCTGTGCAGCTACTCGGCCAACGTCCGTGGCTGGATCTCCGTCTGCATGATCGACGCGGACGAGGTGGGCTTCGGCCGCGAGATCCGGCTGGTGTGGGGCGAACCCGACGGCGGGTCCGCCAATCCCTCGGTGGAACGGCACTCCCAGACCACCCTTCGCGCCACCATCTCCCGCAGGCCGTTCGCGAGCGACAAGCGCTGACCTGCCGGCAACCCCGTCCGGCCCCGGACACCACGATCCCGGGGCCCGGCGGCCCTGTCCTCTCCGTCACACCGGCGTGGCAAGGCCGTTCGCCCCAGGACCGGCGTCGCTCGCCGACGCGAGCCGGAGTGGGGGCCGCGGCCCGGCTCCGGGCGCAGTATGTGCGTTCTGCGTGCGCGTCCACGACGTCGACTCGGGGCTCGACGCGGGGCTCGACGCGGTGCGCATCGCCTCCGCGTACCTCGACCACTCCACCCGAGACCTCTACGACCAGGACCTCGACCCGGCCTGCGGGAACCCGGCCGACGGCGCGGCACGCGGGTCCCGTCAGCAAAGGATGCGCCCCGGGCACTCCTCTCGGTGAGGCCGCTCTGCTAGCTTCCGCTAGATCGATTTAGTTCTACTAGATCGATCTAGCTTTCTCGGGACAGATCGCTACAAGACAAGGAACCGCCATGGGACTCCCCTCTCTCCAGGACGGCATCGACAAGGCCGGATCGCCCGTCGCGCTGTTGTGGCAGCCGGACGCCGAGCCGTGGACCCCCGAGGTCGTGGCCCGCGAGTACTCCGGCTGGCGGCAGGAACAGGCCGCCTGGCACGAGGGCGTGGCCCTCCTCAACCTCTCCCACCACATGTACGACATGTGGATCGAGGGCCCCGACGCCACGAAGGTGCTCGCCGACCACGGCGTCAACAACTTCGAGAAGTTCGCGATCGGCCAGGCCAAGCAGTACGTGCCGGTCACACGCCACGGCGACATCGTCACGGACGGCATCCTCGCCCGGCAGGGCGAGAACACGTACCTGCTCAGCGGCATCCCGGCCGCGCAGCACTGGGTGCAGTACCACGCCGAGAAGGGCGGCTACGACGTCGCGTTCGAGACCGACGCGTCGTCAGCGTTCCGGCCCGGCGGCGGGGACCCGAAGCTGTTCCGCTACCAGATCCAGGGCCCGCTGGCGATGGACCTGGTCGAGCGGGCCTTCGGCGGACCGCTGCCGGAGACGAAGTTCTTCCACTCCAGCCAGGTCACCCTCGACGGCCGCTCCTTCCGCGCCCTGCGGCACGGCATGGCCGGCCAGGCGGGCTTCGAGTTCATCGGCCCGTGGGAGCACGCCGCGTACGTCCACGAGGCTTTCCTGAAGGCGGGCGAGCCGCTCGGCCTGGTCCAGGTCGGGGCGCTGGCGTACACCACGCCGAGCGTGGAGAGCGGCTGGATCCCCTCGCCCGTCCCCGGTATCTACACCGACCCCGAGCTCGCGGAATACCGCACGTGGCTGCCCTTGTTCGGCATCGAGGGCAAACGCCCGCTGAACGGAAGCTTCTTCTCCCCGGACATCGAGGACTACTACGTCTCCCCGTTCGAACTCGGCTACGGCAAGCTGATCCACCTCAACCACGACTTCGTCGGCCGGGACGCCCTCCTGAAGGCCAAGGAGGGGCCACTGCGCTCCAAGGTCACCCTGGTCCTCGATCCGGACGACGTGCGCAGTGTCGTCGGGCAGGGCGAGGACCCCGGCTTCGTCCTCTCCTACGCCCGCCACCGCGTCGAGACCGACGCGGGACTGGTCGGGGTCACGATGCAGAGCGCGTCGATCGACCCGGTCGGCGCCGTGCTCGCGCAGAGCCTCGTCGACGCCGAGCACGCCGAACCGGGCACCCGGGTCGAGGTGGTCTGGGGCGAGCACCCGGGCGCGGGCACCGACCCCGATGCCGATCTCGGCTTCCCGCGCATCCGCGCCACCGTCCAGCCCTCCCCGTTCGACGAGCACGCGCGCACGCTCTACCGCCGCGACCGCTGACGACGGCCGTACGAAAGACGAGGCGAGAGAGATGAATCCCGCGAGCACGGTACGAGCGGCGGCCGGCACGTCGTTGCTCGAGGACTTCTCCCTGGAGATGACGGGGAAGGACGTCCCGAAACTGGAGGAGGCCCGCGACAGCATTCCGCAGGGCACCCGGATCAATGTCACCTTCCTCGGCAACGAGGACCTGGAGCTGCGCCTCGCGGCGGCCAGGGCGGTCAAGCGGCTCGGCTTCGTCCCGGTCCCGCACATATCGGCCCGCCGTCTCGGCTCGCGCGAGGACTTCGAGCGCTTCCTGGCCGGACTGCGGGCGGACGGCACCGGCGACAACGTGTTCCTGGTCGGCGGCGACCCGGCCCACCCCGAGGGCCCCTACACCGACTCCCTGTCCCTGATCGACACGGGGCTCCTGCAGGAGTACGGCGTCCGCCACGTCGGCATCGCCGGATACCCGGAAGGCCATCCGGCGATCGACGGCGGCGCACTCTGGGCCGCGTTGCGCGCCAAGCACTCGGCGCTCACCGCCCAGCCCCTGGAGGGCGGCATCATCACCCAGTTCGGCTTCGACGTCGATCCGGTGCTGGCCTGGGTGGAGGAGGTCCGCGGCCACGGCATCGGGCTGCCGGTCAGGATCGGCGTGCCCGGTCCGGCCGGCGTGCGCCGCCTGATGTCGTACGCGGCCCGTTTCGGCGTCGGCACCAGTGCCTCCGTCGTGAAGAAGTACGGGTTCTCCCTGACCAACCTGATGGGCACCGCGGGACCCGACCGCTTCCTGCGCGACCTCGCCGCGGCCCACGACCCCGTCCGCCACGGCGAGTTGAAGATCCACTTCTATACGTTCGGCGGGCTCAAGGCCACCTCCGACTGGGCCGCCCGCTTCCGTAAGGAGAGCCTGGCATGACCCTCACGCACGCCGCCCCGGCCCGCACCACCGTGGGCAGGGCGTCGACGTCGCAGGCCTCGCTGATCGTGCAGGGCGCCGACGCCACGGGCATCGTCGCCGCCGTGACCTCGGTCCTCGGCCGGCACGGCGCGAACATCGTCTCCCTCGACCAGTACTCCGACAACCCGCAGGGCGGTGCCTTCTTCCAGCGCACCGTGTTCGGCCTCGACGGTCTCCAGGCCGCGCTGCCGGCCCTGCGCGCCGACCTGGACGAGCACCTCGTGGACGCGTTCGGGCTGAGCTACACCCTGCGCGACCTCGCCGTGCCCAAGCGGGTCGCCATCTTCGCCTCGAAGTCCGACCACTGCCTGCTCGACCTCCTGTGGCGGCACCGGCAGGGCCAACTGCCCGTCACCGTCGTCATGGTGATCGCCAACCACCCGGACGTGGCCGAGGAGGTACGCTCCTTCGGCATCCCCTTCTTCCACGTCCCCTGCCAGGGCGCGGACAAGTCCGCCGCCGAGGCCGAGCACCTGCGGCTGCTCAGGGGCAACGTCGACTTCGTGGTCCTGGCCCGCTACATGCAGATCATCTCCGGCGACTTCATCGAGCAGGTCGGCGTCCCCATCATCAACATCCACCACTCCTTCCTGCCGGCCTTCATCGGCGCCGGACCGTACGCCAAGGCGAAGGAACGGGGCGTGAAGCTGGTCGGGGCCACCGCCCACTACGTCACCGAGGACCTCGACGAAGGACCCATCATCGAGCAGGACGTCGTCCGCGTCACCCACGCCCACACCGCCGCCGACCTCACCCGCCGCGGCGCGGACGTGGAACGCGCCGTGCTCTCCCGCGCGGTGCTGTGGCACGCCGAGGACCGCGTCATCCGCAACGGCAACCACACCATCGTCTTCGCCTGACAGCACAGGCCGACGGCACCACCACCGCCCGGTGCGGGGACAGGCGGTCTCGTCGTGGGGGGGGGGGGGGGGGGGGGGGGGGGGGGGGGGGCAAGGGGGGGGGGGGGGGGGGGGGGGGGGGGGGGGGGGGGGGGGGGGAGGGAGT
>NZ_JBVJNZ010000001.1:522584-584571 GCF_055583445.1 Streptomyces sp. NPDC104761
AGCCACCCACCCCCCCCCCCCCCCCCCCCCCCGCCGACCCCCCCCCCCCCCCCCCCTCCCCTCCCTTCCCTCCCCCCCCCCCCCCCCCCCCCACCCCCCCCGGCGCCGTACAGCCGAGGTCACACCGACCGCACGCAGCACCCTCCCACCCGGGCGAATCGTTCCTCACGACAAGAAAGCGGTTCGCCACTATGACAACCACGATCGACGGCAGCGGGATCGCCCGGCGGATCCGGGCACGGGTCGCCGAGGAGGTCGCCGGAGCGGCCGGTTCGGGCATGGTCCCAGGGCTCGCGACCGTCCTCGTCGGCGACGACCCGGCCAGCGCCGTGTACGTCGCCGCCAAACGCCGCGCCATCAGGGAGGCCGGCATGCGCGACTTCCACCGCCACCTCGCCCAGGACGCCACCCACGACGACGTGGCCGCCGTCATCGACGAACTGGCCGCCGACCCGGAGGTCTCCGGCATCCTGCTCCAACTCCCGCTGCCCGCACACCTGGACGCGGCCCGCCTCATCGACCGCATCCCCGTCACCAAGGACGTCGACGGTCTCACCACCGCCAGTCTCGGCCGCCTCGCCCGCGGCGAACGGGGCCTGCGCCCGTGCACCCCCAGCGGCGTCATCGAACTCCTCGACGCCGAGGCCATTCCCCTCCGGGGCGCCCACGTCGCGGTGGTCGGCTGGGGCGAGCTCGTCGGCAGACCCCTGACCCACCTGCTGCTGCGGCGCGGGGCGACCGTGTCCGTCGCCCACGAGCACACCACCGACCTCGCGGCCGTCACCCGGCCCGCCGACATCGTCGTGGTCGCCACCGGCGTGCGCGGGCTCGTCGGACCCGAACACGTCCGGCCCGGTGCCGTCGTCATCGACGTCGGCATCCACCGCACACCCGCCGGACTGACCGGCGACGTCCGCTCCGACGAACTCGACGGCATCGCCGACCGCATCACCCCGGTCCCCGGCGGCGTCGGCCCCATGACCATCGCCATGCTCCTGGTCAACACCGTGCGCGCCGCCCAGTGGGGTGCCGAGCGCAGGGCTGTCGCGGTGTAGGGCCCGGCGGGCGGGGTTCCGCGGGTCCGCGACGATCACTGTTGCCGGCCCGTCCGGAGAGCTGCCGGCGGTCGGGACTCGGGGAGATGCGGCGTGCCCCGGACACAGCGCTGAAACGATCTAGCGGCGTAGGGTAGCGCCAGATGCTTAATCGTTCTAGAGCCCGGACACGGTCTTTCGCCGAAGGCGTCGGCCGGGGGCGATTCGGTCCACTGAGAGGGAGAGAGCCGGCATGGGCCGTTCGGGCCGGGTGACCCTGACCGACGTGGCGAAGGCGTCCGGGGTGTCGCGGGCGACGGTGAGCTTCGTTCTCAACGACGACCCCCGGCAGACGATCTCCACCGCGACCAGGGAACGGGTCGTGGAGGCCGCCCGGGAGCTGGGGTACGTCCCGCACGGCATCGCCCGTGCGCTGCGCGAGGGGTCTTCGCGCATCGTCGTGCTCAACGTCGACTGGGGCATGGAGGGGAACTTCTCGCGCAGCTATGTCCGGGGCCTGGACGAGGAGTTGGCCGAGCACGACCATATCCTGCTGGTCCGGCACGGGCACGCGATCCCGGAGGCAACGCAGAAGGTCCTGGACACCATCGCGCCGCGGGCGGTGCTGCGGCTCGGCGAGGTCTACATGCGGGGGCAGGAGCCTGCCGAGGAGGACTGGGAGAGCGGCTTCGCCTTCAACGCCGCGCTGCAGATCGGCCACCTCGCCGAGCGGGGGCACTCCCGGATCGCGATGGCCCTGCCGGACCACGACTTCCCGCTGACCGAGACGCGGCTCGGCTTCGCCCGGGAGGCCGCCCACCGGCTCGGGCTGCCTCCCCTGGAGCGATTCGTCGTGCCGCGGCCCCGGGCGGCGGGCGCTGCAGCCGTCGAGGCGTTCCTGGCCGCTCACCCGCGGCTGACCGCGCTGGCCGCCTTCGACGACGACATCGCGCTGCGGGCGCTGACCGCCCTGCGCGACCTCGGACTGCGGGTGCCCGAGGACGTGGCCGTGATCGGCTTCGACGAGATCGAGTACGGCGCCCTCTCCACGCCGGCGCTCACCACCGTCCACATCGATGCCGAGATCCTCGGACGCATCGCCGCTCGCCACGCCCTGGGCATCGACGCCGGGGGGTTGGCGCCCGTTCCGGGCCGGATCGTGGTCCGCGCGTCGGTGTGACCGTCGTCGCGGTTGCCGCCGTGACCGGACGAACCGAGGAAGCGCCTTCACGATTCAGCTGCCTCGGACGTTTCCGCCCCGGGCCGGTCGTTCTCGCCCGGCACCGCCGACGGACGTTTCCGCACCGGCCCCTGGCGTAACCCGGAGCAGCCGGGCGGGTGGTGCCGCTGGTGCGGCGCCACCCGTCATGGTCAGGCGGGCTGGGGGCGGCCGAAGAGAAGGTCGTAGCCGGCGGGGAGCTGGAGCAGGATCTGGCCCAGCAGGTCGTCGCCGGCGGCGTCGGCGACGGTGGACAGCACGGCGCTGACGTCCCAGGCCGCGGTCTGCTCGGTAGCGCCTTCGATCCAGGCGGCGGTTGCCCGGACGAAACGCTCCGGAGGCAGCGGTTCGGCACTCTGGAGCGGGTTGAGCAGGATCAGGGCGAAGCCTTCCGGCAGGCGCGCCGCGAGCTGGGCGCGGACGTCGCCGACCAGATGCGCGCCGAGCAGCGCGAGCACCACGCGGGCTGCCCGCTCGGCTTCCTCCGCCGTGCCGTATTCGCCGCGTTCCTTCACTTGGCCGAGGAACGCTTCGCGTCGCAGGGTCATCTCAGCCGCCACCCCTTCCTCTTCGGGCTGCTTGGGGGGTGCGGAGGGCGGGGGAGGGGAGATCGGGGGCCCGCCCCTCCGCACCCGTCCGGCCGGTGTCAGCCGGAGATCTCCTTGCGGTCGGAGCCGACGTCGATGGAGATCTTGCGGGGCTTGGCGCGCTCGGCGATCGGGATGCGCAGGGTGAGCACGCCCGCCTCGTAGTCCGCCTTGATGTGCTCGGTGTCCAGGGTGTCGGCGAGCACGATCTGGCGGGAGAAGACGCCGAGCGGCCGCTCGGACAGCTCCATCTGCACGTCGTCGGCCTTCGCGACCGGCCGGCGCTCGGCCTTGACGGTGAGCATGTTCCGTTCGACGTCGATGTCGATCGCGTCCGCGGTGACACCGGGCACGTCGAAGGCCACGACGTACTCCTCGCCCTCGCGGTAGGCGTCCATCGGCATCGGCGACGGGCGGGACCAGGTGCCGGGGCCCATCAGCTGCTGTGCCAGCCGGTCCAGCTCACGGAAGGGGTCGGTGCGCATCAACATCGTGAAAACACCTCCAGCGGGTTCAGGCAGTTGCTGCCAATGCGCCTCACGAACACCGTTGTAACACGTCATCCGATGGATGACAAACACGACGTCGTCCAAGTGATGACAACCGGAAGGAGGTGCCCGTGACCGCGGCCGACCAGCCGTCCACGACTGGCGCGAACGCCCACAGCCGGCGTCGTTCCTCGCCGCCGCGGCGGCCCTGAACGCCATCGACGACGCGCTGCGCGATGCCCAGCACGAGATCCCCGACGCCGCGGGCCCCGGTCCCGAGCAGGCGCTGGCCTCCCTGATGCTGCTGCGGCAGGTGCGCGAGCGGCTCGCCGGCTGGGAGACCGGCCTGATCGAGACCGCCCGCGACGCGGGCGCGAGCTGGGCCGACCTCGCCCAGCCTCTCGGCGTCGCAAGCCGCCAGGCCGCCGAACGCCGCTACCTGCGCGGCCGCCCCGGACCGGCAGGGACCACCGGAGAGCGGCGCGTGACGGCCACCCGCCAGGCCCGGGCCGCCGAACGCACCACCGCCACCTGGGCCCGCGCCAACGCGGCCGACCTGCGCCGTCCCGCCGGCCAGATCACCGCCCTCACCGACCTGACCGCCGCCGCCCGCCGCCCTCTCGGCGAGCTCCACGCGGCCCTCGCATCCGGGCCGGCACCGTGCATCGCTACCCGATCAGTGCCACCACCATCGCGATGAGGCCGATCGCGACCAGCAGCACCACGGCCCCGATGAGGACGAGTGGCAAGGCCGCCCACCCCTTGCGCGGCTCGGGCGGCTCGGGATAGGAGATGCCGGAGGAGGTGCTTCCCTCAGCGGGTGGAGTTTCACCTGGTGGCACACCGTCGCCCGGTGTGAGTCCGGGGGTTCGGCCCGGTGCAGGATCAGGAGTCGTCATGACACGGACTCCTCTCGGATCTCGTTGGACCGCGGCGGTGGGCCACGGATTGCGGGCGTTGCGTCCTTGCGTCTTTGCACATGAACTCGGCATTTCGAGTTTCCATCGCCTATGCGGCCAAACGGTGACATCATCCCCCTTCCCTCGCCGGTACCCGCGCGGGGGGCAGGGACCGTGGAACTCCCACCCGACCGTCGACAAGCCCGAATGGATCAACTGGTCCCGGGCACTCAGCCCTGAGCGGACGGAATGCCCACTGCGCAGCCATAAGGGCGCGTCGGCATGCGAGCGGACGTACAGGAAAAGCCCAGCGTGTCCGTCGCAGCCCGGGAGGAAGGACGATCCGATGTCTGACACATCACGCTCCCAGCCCCGGCAGCCTGCACCGGACTTTCCGGAGCAGGACCAGGAGCATCCCGGGTGGACGGGTCCCATGGACCCGCCACCGGATCACGGCGAGGACTCCTACCGGGGCGCGGGACGGCTCCAGGATCGCAAGGCGGTGCTGACGGGCGGCGACTCGGGCATCGGGCGCGCCGTCGCGCTGGCCTTCGCTCGTGAGGGCGCCGACGTGCTGTTCACCTACCTGCCCGAGGAGGGCGACGAGGCAGCGGAGACCACGCGGCTCGTCAAGGACGCGGGCCGCACGGCGGTGGCCGTGCCCTGCGACATCCGGGAGGAGGAGCAGTGCCGGCGGCTGGTCGCCCGGGCGGTGGAGGAATGGGGCCGCATCGACATCCTCGTCAACAACGCGGCCTACCAGATGTCGCAGCCGGACGGCATCGCCGCGATCACCACCGAGCAGTTCGACCGCGTGGTGCGCACCAACCTGTACGGCATGTTCTGGCTGTCGAAGATGGCGCTGCCGCACATTCCCCGGGGCGGTTCCATCATCAACACCACCTCGGTCCAGGCCTACCAGCCCAGCCCTCACCTGCTGGACTACGCCATGACCAAGGGGGCCATCGTGACCTTCACCAAGGGGCTGGCCCAGATGGTCGCCGCCGACGGAGTCCGCGTCAACGCCGTCGCACCGGGGCCGGTCTGGACCCCGCTGATCCCGGCAACGCTTCCGGACACGACGGAGTTCGGAAAGCAGTCACCCATGGGTCGCCCCGCCCAGCCCGCGGAGATGGCTCCCGCGTATGTCTTCCTCGCCTCTGCGGAGGCGAGCTACGTCACCGCGGAGATCGTCAACGCCACCGGCGGGTCCCCGCTGCCGTAGTGCGCCAGGTGTGCGGAAACCGGCACGGAGCCGGCGCCGCGGCTGCGGTGGCCTGGTGGGACTGGTAGAAGCCCTGGAGGACGGGGGACAGCAGGCGCTTGGCACCGCCGAAGATCTTCGCTGCCTCGGTGCTCTCTCGGGCGGGTCGGTGCTCTCTCGGGCGGGTACGTCACAGATGCGGGCAGCCCGGGCCGGGGCGGTGTTCGGCGACGCGTTCGGCGAGTTCCTCGATGCCGAGGTGTGCGCTTCGACGAAGTCGCGGTCGAACGGGCCACCGCGTCAGTGATCGCCCGCACCCAGGTCGGCGCCGGCCACCTCGGCGGTCCGCGTCACGGGCTTGCCGGTGCGGTGCCAGGTGTCGGTGGTGGCGTCGTGGCGGATCAATCCGAGGCGGGCGAAGTCGAGCAGCCAGTTCTCCATGGGCCAGCTGCCCCAGCGCCGGTGGAACACAGCTCCGTTGCGCAGAATGTCGTCCAGGTGCTCCACCGGGGGGTGGCTGACCGGGTGGTACTGGTGATAGGCGGGGGCGCCTCCGACCCACCACAGGTTCACACCTCGTGCCGCGGCGGTGCGGGCGAAGTCCGTGTCCTCTCCGCCGTAACCGGTGTAGTCCTCGCAGAAGCCGCCTGTGTGTCGCCAGGTATCAGCGGTCAGAGCGAACGACAGGGACCAGAAGAGCCGGTGATCGCCGCCGCGCAGGATCTCGCCGTCGGCCGGGCTCGGCCGTCCTGGATGTGGCGGCGCCAACTCGGGCAGTTCCTCCAGTCGATACCCGCTCGGTGGCGGCGGGGGCAGGTAGGCGACGATGCCACAGAGCAGGGCGCGGTCGCCGGTTGCCTCGGCGATGGCGGCCGTGTCGGTGTAGCGGCGGAGCAGGGTCCGCCCTGGAACGCAGTCCACGTCGAGGAAGACCAGCAGTTCAGCGCCGGCGGCCAGAGCTCGTCGGGCACCGACGTTGCGAGCGGTGGCGAGCGGCAACCGGCCGGCGGCCAGCTTCACCGTGGTCACGTCGGCGTCCGGTGACCGGTCTCGGACGACCTCGGCGACATCCGGGTCGTCGAGGGTGACCACGACGTAATGGTCCGGGTGGTGCGTGCCGTCGGCCAGCCCACGCTGCTGGAGCGCCAGATGCCGGTGCCGCCCCGCAACCAGGGTGATCACCGCCGTACGCATGAGGAACCCTCCTGGGCCGGCGGGACCGAGCTCCCCGGCGGCCCGTAACGGGTTGCCAAGGTGTCGATCAGCCGAGCGGCGAGAGCGGCGCCGTCGCCGGGCGCCCACCGGTCCCAGCGCTCGCCGCCTGCTTGTCGCGCCCGCGCGAGCAGCGCGGGCCAGTCCTGTGGCTCCGGCCAGGTGTCGCACACGGTGGCCAGCGAAGCGGCCGTCAGCGCACGAGCGGTGGCATGCTGTTCGCCGTGTGGCCGGGTCTGCGGGACGACCACGGCGGGGACGCGGGCGGCGGCACACTCGGCGATGGCGTTCTGCCCGGCATGCGTGACGACCACGTCGGCCCGGCACAGCAGCGGCCACGGGTCCTCCACCCAGCCGGCGGCTCCCCCCAGTACGGTCCACTTCCAGCCGGGTGTGGCCTCCGCCGCCTTGCGCACGTCAGCCTCATCCACGTCCGCGCCCCCGGCTCCCAGCATCAGCAGTACTTCGCCACCGTTCCCGGGCCGCTCCGGCCGCTCCCGGCCGTCGTAGCGGGAAAAGGCCCCCGTGTGCGTCGTCTTGGCATACCAGCCGACGGGCCAGCCCGGCTCGGCGGCCAGCGCCGGCCAAGGGGCCAGGAGGGCTTCGGCGAGGTCGTAGGCGAGACGATGGCCGGGGTCGCCGCGCTCGCCACGCATGGCGGCCACCACGACGGGGACGCCCATGAGCCGGCCGAGTGCGGCCACTTCGACGGAGACGTCGCAGACCAGGAGTTCCGGGTCGGCCCGCTCGATCCAGTGCGCGATGTCCGCCATACGGGTGCGGAGCCCCGGGTGGCGTCGCGGAACCCAGTGCAGCCGGCCGTGCGCCGTCGGGTCTGCCGCAGCGGTCTCCGGCCCGGCGTCCGGTGCCAGCCGGACCCAGTCGCCGCTCCAGTCGGTGGGCCGAGGCAGACAGGACATGCCGGTGATCGACGTCCGCGCGTGCCGGGCCACGCAGCGTGCGCGGTGCAGGTGGCCGAGGCCGTGGTGGTGGACGTAGTAGCCGATCATGTGACCAGCTCCTCGTAGAGCGCGCCGTACTGGTCGGCCATCACCTCGAGCGAACAGAAGCGTTCGGCGCGCTCCCGGGCGGCCCCGCGGTCCAACCGCACGACCTGTGGGATCAGTTCGGCAAGAGCGGTGGTGTCCCCGGCCGGGGCGAGGAGTCCGCACCCGGGATCGAGGATCTCGCGCAACGCCCCTCGGTCGAAGCCGCCCACCGGGGTGCCACAGGCCAGGGCCTCGGCCACGACCAGCCCGTACGGCTCGTCCCAGCACGGCGTGACGAGCGCGGCGCATGCACCGCCCACCAGGCTCGCAAGCCGACGGCGGTCCAGATGCCCGACGTAGTCGACACCGTCGCCGAGCTGAGGCTCGACGTAATCGGTGAAGTACCGCAGGTCGCCTATCGGGCCGACCAGTCGCAGGGGAAAACCGGCCTTGCGGGCCGCCTCGGCCGCCAGATGGGGGCCCTTCTCGGGAACCAGCCGTCCCGACCACACCAGGTAGGTTCCACCCGGGCCCTGAGACCATGCGCGGGTGTCGACGCCGTTGCGCACGATCCGTGCCGCGGGCACGGTGGGCCGCCAGGCACGTGCGGTATGGGCGCTGACGGCCGTGAACGTGACCGGGCAGTGCTGACGTGTCTGAATGGCCGATTCCAGCCAGGGGGTGGGCGGGGTGTGCAGCGTGGTCACCACCGGCAGGGGCACGGTCGCGGCCATCGCTATCGGCAGGTAGTGCAGGCTGTTGTTGTGCACCAGGTCGAAGCGCTTGCCGCCGTTCTCGGACAAGTCCAGCATGAGCCGCAAATAGGCGTGGTGTTCGTCCATCCACTGGGGGTCGGGCATGCTGACATCGGCACGGGCAGCGGTGCTGAGCGCCGCCCGGTGAACCGGCAGTTCGTCCAGATCCAGCATCGGGTCCGATCCCGGCGCGGCGAACAGGCCCACGCGGTGGCCGCGGGCGGTGAGCGTTCTGGCAAGCGTCCAGGTGTGTGCCTCCAGCCCGCCCGCGAAGGGTTCCCGGACGGGGTACCGGGCGGATGCGATCAGGGCGATGCGCAGGGCCGCGGTCACTCCAACAACTCCCTGTACAGGGCGCGGTGGGCGTCGCCCACGCGGACGCGTTCGGCTTCCCGGCCGGCCACTGTGGCCCGCCAGGCCGGCCGGGTGCGGTAGGCGGTCACCACCGCGTCGCGCAGCGACTCTTCGTCCAGGCCCTCACGCTGGGTATGCCCGTAGGACAGGCAAGGACGCTGCTGGGAGTAGAAACCGCAGCTCGGAGCGATGACAGCGGTACCGAGGTCGTGGCACGCCTCCAGCCAGCCGGAATGGGTACCGAAGGTGTACGGCAGCACCGACACGTCCAAGGCGCTCAGATAGTCCCACAGTCGGTCGTCGTCGAAGTAGTCGTGGACCTGCAGCGTCAACCGGCCGCGCGCGGCGAGCGTTTCCAGTTCGGTCAGGGCGTCCGGGCTGTACGCGTGCGCGGACGGGTCGCCGACTTCGCGGTGAATGTTCACCAGCAGCTCGGCACCGGGCAGTTCGGACATCGCCTCACTGAGCGCTGTCACCACAGGCAGGACGGCCATGTTCGGACGCAGGCTCTTGGCGTGTACTCCCACCCGAAAACCTGGCCGTCTCGGCCGTGCACGCGCCAGGCGAGAGAGTTCCACCACATGAGGATGCGGTAGTACCTTCGCCGTACGGCCCCAGCGCCGGGCGATCTCGTCCGCGGCGCCCGGGGTGAGGGTGATCAGCTGGTCCGCATGGGCAACCAGAACGTCGAGAGCGGCGAGATGCGGCGCCGGATCTGCCTGATGCGGGTTGCGCAGGTCGTGCACGGTGTAGACCAACGGCTTGCCGTGCCGGTGCAAGGCGTCGACGAGTCCACGGAGTGCGTCGGGCCCCTGCGCGTCGAACCCGAAATGCAGATGGAACACGTCGAACCGATCTTGGTGGCGGGCGACCCAGGCCGGATCCAGCATGACCGGGGGCCACCAGCGCTGAGATGTACTGGGCGCGCCGTTGGGCCGGGGATCCGCGAGACGCACCACTCCGTCCGCTCCGTGGGGATCGGCGCAGTGCCGGACGTACACGTGGCCGGCAGGCACGGAGGCGACACGCACCGTGCGGCCTGGCTGTTTCGTGCCCGGAAAGAGGGGGCCGGCGAGTTGTTCCTTCATCTGCACAGCACTCCTCATCTGGCACAAAAGCCTCAGAAGCGCCGGGTACCCCTGCCCCACCCACGTAGGCAACCTTCACACTCCGGCAGCAAGGGCATACGAACGGCTGCGGCTCTCTCCCGGCCCCCTGGTGCGCCATGAGGACGCCCATGGCCTCGCCGACGGTGTGGCGGGTGGCGACGGCCTGCGCCGTCCGGGCGCGGGTGCGGGCGGTGGAGAGGGCGACCGGGGCATGGGAGGCCGGCAGCACCCCGGCCGTCTCGGGTGTAATCGGCGAGTCCGCTGGCTGCGGCCCTGAGTCCGGCGCAGGATGCTGCGCGTGACCCATGGTTTTGGCTGGAGCCCGCTGGATCCGCAGGGCCGTACGCCAGCAGACGCTCGGGAGCATCCAGGCTTCGCCGACCCGCGTACGTGCGGCGGCGGGACGTGATCGTGGCTGCCGCCGACGGACACCGAGTCGGTGCCCCCTCGCCGCGCGTTTCACGGGGCCTCGCTGCTGTCGTCGTACGGGGAGCCGGCCCGCTTCGCGCAGGCGGAGATCCGGCAGCGGAACATCCCCGACCTGGTCCGGGTGCCGTACCAGGTGGCCGGGTATCAGCCCGTGCTGTTCGCCGCAGGCTCCCTCGCGCAGACCGGCGACGCCCTGCACGCGTTCCTCGACGACTTCGACGAGAACACCCGCGACCGCCACGGCCCACCGCCGTTGTCCGCCCGCGGCTTCCTGGGCCGCCCCGGCCAGGACCGGTCTGCCGCACCGGGCCGGGCGTGACCTCAGCGTGCCTGCTGGTGGGCGGGTTGGAGGTGGGGAAACGCTGAACGCGCGCAAAGGCCGCCGGGGCGGCGCAGGACACGACGTGGAGTCCGTCCTCGACGAGCTGTACGTCACGCCGCCGTCCGACTTCGTCGCCCGGCGGCAGACACTGGCCGCCGCCGCGAGAACAGCCGGCCGGCCGGACGACGCCCGCAGGATCCAAGCCGCCCGCCGCCCCACCCTCGCGGCCTGGGCGGCCAACCTGCTGCTGCGCTCCCAGCCAGAAGACAGCCGGCAGTTCCTCGAACTGGGACAGGCACTGCGCGAGGCCTACCACGCCCTGGACGCCGACGGGCTCAAAGAGCTCTCCACGCAACGCCGCCGCGTCGTAGCCGCCCTGTCCCGGGAGACCGCCCAACTCGCCCGCGACGCCGGGCACCGGCTCTCGCAGTCGGTCCAGCAGGACCTCGAAGCGACTCTGCAAGCCGTGCTCGCCGATCCGGACGCCGCCGACCAGTGGGCGGCCGGCCGCCTGGTCAACGCCCTCACCCCGCCCTCGGACTTCAGCCTCAGCACTGCCCCGTCGGAAGATCGGCCCGGCTCCCGGGACCCCCCGGCGCCCTCGCCTCGGCCACGGGCTCCCAAGAACGAAGTCGCAGACCGGCGCCGCGCCCGCCAGGAGGAGCTTGCCCGGGCCAGGGAGGCGGCCGAGGTGGCCGAGCAGCGCCTGCGTGATGAGCGCGCCCGGCGAGAGGACGCCGACGCCGGGCTGCGGCAGGCGCGCGAGCGCACCGAGCAGGCCCGCCGGCGGATGTCTGCCGCCGAGGAACGGTTGCAGCAGGCGCGCGAGGAGGTTCAGCAAGCGGAGAACGACCAGGAGGAAGCAGACGAACAGAGCCGGTCCGCTGCCGATGTCGTTGCGCAGGCCGAGCGCGAGGCACAGGAGAGGGCGCAGCAGGTACGCCGCCTGACCGCCGGCACCGCATAGGCCGGCGTTGTCGGGTCAGCCGGGCGGAAGCGTTCGGCGGCTCGGCCGCCGGGGGCGGCCGTCCTCGACCACACCGCGAGCCTGACGCAGGCGGCCTGTCAACGGCCACGGGTTTGCCCCCGGTGGCGGACAGATCGCCCCGCGCACTGGCGGACACGGGGTCACGTCCCGCGGGGTGGTCGCGGCGGTGCTGTCGCCGCGGCGGAAGCTGAACTTCCACGGTTGCGCGTTGTGCATGGGCGGAGCGGCTGCGGCGTCTTCGACCAGGGCCGTCACGGTCCGTGTATCGAGGTCCGGGTGCGCCCAGCCGAGGAGGTCCGAGGACGAGCCGTTCCGCCCTGCGAGGGGCCTCTGGGCGGTGTCGCCGGACGTGGTCAGCTCTTGCTGGGACGGGGGCCGTCGTCGGCGCGCAGGACTGCCAGGCGGCGTCGGTATTCGTCCTCGTCGATCTCCCCGCGGGCGAAGCGTTCGGCGAGGACTCGCTCGGGCGTCGGACCCGTCGGCGGAGCGGTGGCGGTCGCCCCGCTGTCGGCCGACCGGGAAAGTGCCCGGAACAGCAGGACGCCGACGGCGACCAGCACGACCCAGAAGAGGATCACGCCGGCCGACATGGCCATCCAGCTCCATCCACCGGAGTCATGTCCGTACCACAGCATCACGGTCACTCGCTTCCTCGCGGCGACAGGACGAGGGTCTTCTCGTCCGTGGGCCCCCGTGGTCCTTGCGTCCCCCCTCCAGGGTGGGCCCCGTCCCCCTGCCCGGCATGGGCCGGAGGGGCCCTTCCACCCCGGGACGTTGGTCCTCGGCCGGCAGGGCGGTGGAGCGGGCTGTGTGCGGAACGGGTGCCCGGCTTACTCATGCCTCCAGGTTGTCCGTCCTGGTCAGGCGTTCGTGAGCGGGCGCCCGGACCGCGGTCGTCACTGGAAGGCGGCGTGGATCTCCTGTTCGGTGGCGGCGTGGGAGACGACGAGGAGCTCGTCGCCGGGCTGGAGACGCATCTCGAGGGCCGGGACGGTGGGCTGGCCGTCGCGGATGACGGTCGCGATGACGGCGCCCGCGGGCAGGCGGATCCCGGCGAGCGTACGGCCCACGGCACCGGATTCCGGCGTGATGGCGGTCTCGATGACGTCGACGCCCGCCTTGCTCAGCCGCAGCAGGGCGACGGTGTCGGTGGCGCCGGTGGCCTCCTCGATGAGGGAGATCAGGGGGGTGGCCGCGGGGACCGCGGTGTCCACTCCCCAGCTCTGGTCGAACAGCCACGTGTTCTCCGCGTCGTTGACCCGGGCCGCGACGCGCGGAACGGTGAACTGTCGCTTGGCCAGGAGGCTGATGACGAGGTTGTCCTCGTCCTCGCCGGTGGCCGCGACGACCAGGTCGGCGGTGAGTGCCCCGGCCTCCTCCAGGAAGGCCGGTTCACAGGCATCCCCGGCCAGCAGGCGCACGGCGAGATGGCCTTCGAGTTCGGCGACGCGGTCCTCGTCGACGTCGACGAGGGTGACGTCGTTGCGGGCGGCTGCGAGGACCTGGGCGATCTGGGTGCCCAGGCGCCCGGCGCCGGCGATGAGAGCCCTCATGTCCCCAACTCCCTGTCCAGGAAGCCGCGCAACCGCCCGAGTGCGGTGGCGGCGACGGCGAAGGTGACCAGGTCTCCCGGCTCGGCCGGGGTGCCGTGGCCGGGCACGAGCGAGCGACCCGCGCGGGTGACCTCCACGACGCGGATCTCGCCGTCGACGTCGCATTCGGTCAGGCGCCGCCCGGTGAGATGGTCGGGCAGCTGCGAGCGGACCAGCAGCGTCTCGCCGTTGCCGAAGGTGAGTTCGGGCGTGAGATGGCGGTGCAGCAGCGTCCGGTGGATCTCGTGCACCGTCCAGCGGACACTGGCGACGGTGGGGATGCCGAGGTCGCGGTAGATGTCGGCGCGGCGGGGGTCGTAGATACGGGCGAGGACGATCGGCACCCGGTACGACTCCTTGGCCGTCCGCGCGCTGACGATGTTGCTGTTGTCGCCGGAGGTGACGGCGACGAACGCGTCCGCGTGCTCGACTCCGGCTGCTTCGAGCACGGTGCGGCTGTAGGCGTTGCCCTCGTGGAACTGACCCGGGAATCCGGTGGGAAGGCGTCGGCGGGTCCGGGCGGACCGGTCGACGATCCGCACGTCATGGCCTTCGGTGACGAGCCGGGCCGCGAGTGTGGAGCCCACCCGGCCGCAGCCCGCGATGATCACTCTCATCGTGCTTCTCCTTTCGGACGGGTCGCCCAGGGTCGCCGCAGCCACCACTTGCGGGCTTCCTCCGCGGCCAGCAGCAGTGCGCCGAAAGCCGCGAGGGCCGCCCAGTCGGACGCGGTCAGCGGAGCCGTGTCGAAGAGGGACTGGAGCGGGGGCAGGTAGCTGATCGCCGCCATCAGGGCGATGCCGAAGCCGCCGGCGGCCAGCAGCCACGGGTTGGACAGCAGCCCGACCCGGAACACGCTCTGCCGGTCGGTGCGCACCGCGAGCGCGTTGAAGAACTGGCTGACCACGATGCCCGCCTGGACCATGGTGATCGCTTCCCGGTAGACGAGGTCGTGTCTGGTGAAGTCCGAGTACGGGATTCCGGAGGCGTGGATGTGCCAGAAGAACACGGCGGTCACGCCCAGGGCCTGGATGCCGCCGAGGAAGAGGATGCGTCCCATCACGGAGGTCGAGAAGAGCCGTTCGCGCCGGGAGCGCGGGGGGCGGTCCATGACGTCGGACTCCGGTGGCTCGGCGCCGAGCGCGAGCGCGGGCAGGACGTCGGAGCCGAGGTCGATGGCGAGGATCTGCACCGCGCTGATCGGCACCAGGGGGAACCCGGCGAAGGTCGCGGCCAGGATCGGGACGAGCTCGGCGATGTTGTGGCTGAACAGGTAGATCAGGAACTTGCGGATGTTCTGGTAGACGGACCGGCCGAGCCTGACCGCCGCCGCGATGGAGGCGAACGAGTCGTCCAGCAGCACCATCACCGCGGCCTCCCTGGCGACGTCTGTGCCCGAGGCGCCCATCGCGACACCGATGTCGGCGTGTTTGAGAGCGGGCGCGTCGTTGGCACCGTCGCCGGTCACGGCGACGACCTCGCCGCGTCGCTGCAAGGCGGTGACCACGCGCATCTTGTGTTCCGGGCTGACCCGGCACATCAGCAGCTCGTCGGGAACGGCCAGCAGCCGGTCCAGGGCGTCGTCGTCCAGGGCGTCGAGCCGGTCACCGGTCACCACGGTCGGTGCGGGCCCGGTGACGATGCCCACCCGGCGGGCGACGGCCTCCGCGGTCAGCGGGTGGTCCCCGGTGACCATGACGATACGGATACCGGCCCGTCGGCAGGCGGCGACCGCGTCGCTGACCTCGGGCCGGGGCGGGTCGAGCATGCCCACCAGCCCCAGGAGCGTCAGCTCCGACTCCGCTTCCTCCTGTGCCGGGTGCGGACCCGACACAGGACGCCACGCCGCGGCCAGCACGCGGAGCCCCTGCGACGCCAGCTCGTCGTTCGCGGCGATGACGGCGGCACGGAGTTCCTCGTTCAGCGGGCGCCGCTCTCCGCCCCAGTCGATCGTCGTGCAGCGGGCGAGCAGCTCCTGCGGCGCGCCCTTGACATAGGCGCGGTACCCGCGGCCGGCGTCACCGTGCACCGTGCTCATCAGCTTGCGGACCGAGTCGAAGGGGTACTCCGCCACCCGCGGGGCGGCGGCCTCCTCCGCGGCACGGTAGAGTCCCGCCTTGGCCGCCGCCACCAGCAGCGCGCCTTCGGTGGTGTCGCCGAGCACCCGCCAGCCCCGGTGCTCCGCCGGGGCGGACGTCCCGCCGTCGGCGGAGGGCGGGAGGAGCCGGGCGTTGGAGCACAGCGCGGACGCCCGCAGCAGATCCCCCACCGACCGGGGGTCGGCCACTTCGCCCTCGGGCGCGTACCCCACCCCGGACACCGGGTGCCGCACACCGCCGGCCCACGCCTGGACGACGGTCATCTCGGCCTGGGTGAGCGTTCCGGTCTTGTCCGTGCACACGACAGTGGTGGACCCCAGCGCCTCCACGGCGAGCAGCTGTTTGACCAGCGCGTGCCGACGGGCCATGCGCCGTACGCCGATCGCCAGCGAGACGGACAGCGTCGCGGGCAGACCCTCCGGCACAAGGGCCACCATCACCCCCAGGGAGAACACGAAGGTCTCGACGAACGGCTGCCCCGAGGGCAGCCGCACCGCGAACAGGGCGGCTCCGATCGCCAGCGCCGCCCCCGCCACCCGCCGGGCCATCGAGGCCACCTGGAGCTGCAGCGGGGTCTTCTGGCGCGTCGCCGAGGAGGCGAGCCGGAAGATCCCGCCGAACTCGGTCGCCGCGCCGGTGGCGAACACCACGGCCTTCGCGGAGCCCGCCACGACGTCGGTGCCCATGAACAGGCAGTTGCGCGCATCCAGCACCGGCCCGGCGGGCACCGGGTCGGAGGTACGGGCGACCGCGTCGCTCTCCCCGGTCAGCGCCGCGTTGTTGACGGAGACCTCGTGCGCCTCGACGAGGCGGCAGTCCGCAGGCACCGCGTCCCCGGCCTCCAGGACGACGACGTCCCCGGGCACGAGATCCCGCGCGGGCAGCTCCTGCCGCTCCCCGTCGCGCAGCACCCGGCAGGTGTGCGGGACCATGGCCTGCAGGGACTCCGCCGTCCGCTCCGCGGAGTACTCCTGGGCGAAGCCGATGCCCGCGTTCAGTACGACCACACCCGCGATCGCCACGGCCAGTTGCAGGGTGCCCGCCTCGCGGGGCTCCTGGAGCCCGTAGGCCAGGAAAGTGATCGCCGACGCGACCAGCAGGACGACCGCGAAGAGGTCGGTGAACTGTCCGGCCAGCTCCCGCCACAGGCTCCTGCGTCGCGCGGGCGGCAGTTCGTTGGGCCCGAACCGGTCCCGGCGCGCCGCCGCGTCCGCCGAGCCGAGGCCCCGAGCGGAGGCGTCAAGCGCGGTGAACACCTCCGGCGACGCCAGCGTCTGTACCGGCGGGCCGGGTGTCCGGGACGGACGCGTCTGCTCCGCGCCCCCGGTCGCGGCCGTCAGCACGGGAACTCCGGTGTCCACGGCCCACCGGTTCGGCCACTGCACGAACCGGGCCTCCGGCGCGAGCGCTGCCCTCGAACCGCCCGGGGGGAGCGGGACCCACTCATGACCGACACCTCCTGGGGCGGACGCCGTGCTCGTTCGGGCATGCTCGGTGACCCGGCTGCCGGGACGGCCGTCCGCCGGGTTCGCGAATGTGCGCACGCCGCCCCGGCGACGCTCCGGGCCGGCCCCTCCCTGACGGCCCGGCCCGTCTCACCGCGCCGGGCGTTCGCCGGTCTCCGGCTGCTCCAGGTGGGAGGCGAGGACGGCGGCCTGGACCCGGCGCTGCACGCCCAGCTTGGCCAGCAGCCGGGAGATGTGGTTCTTGACGGTCTTCTCCGACAGGTAGAGCCGCTTGCCGATCTCGCGGTTGGTCAGCCCGTCGCCGATCAGCGCGAGGATGTCCCGCTCACGAGGTGAGAGACCGGCGATCTCCGACGGCACGGCGGGACTGTCCGCGGGTTCCGCCCGCAGCGAGCGCATCAGGCGGGCGGTGGTGGCGGGATCCAGCATCGACTGGCCCGACGCCACCGTGCGCACCGCGGAGACCAGGTCGGAGCCCTTGATCTGCTTGAGGACATAGCCCGACGCCCCGGCCATGATCGCGTCGAGCAGGGCCTCCTCGTCGTCGAACGAGGTCAGCATGAGGCAGGCCAGTTCCGGCATCTGGTCACGCAGCTCCCGGCAGACCGTGATGCCGTCGCCGTCGGGCAGCCGTACGTCCAGGACGGCGACGTCGGGGCGCAGCGCCGGGCCTCGCGCGAGCGCGTGGTCGACGGTGCCGGCGTCGCCGACCACGGAGATGTCCGGCTCGGAGTCGAGCAGGTCGGCCAGGCCACGGCGGACGACCTCATGGTCGTCGAGCAGGAACACGCGAATCGGGTTCTGCTCGCTGAACGTGCGTGACTCCGGCATGGTGACCTCTCGTTCCCCGACGGAGGACAGACTTCGGGCTGTCCTTGACGCCGATCATCACGCGCCCGGATCGAATGTGCTAGGGCCGACCGGCCCAACCCGCCCGGAGTGTCCCCGCAGGATCACGCGGAGTCGACGGTCCCGACGCCCTCCCCGGGAGTCTTCTTCGGCTCGGCCGGACGGCCGCGGCCTGTGAGGTCGAAGTCCACGTCCACGACGCCCTCGACGGCGCGGACCAGCCGTGCCGCCACCGGTACCAGGGAGGCGTCCCGTACCCGGCCGACGAGCTTCACGAGGCCGTCCGACACGTCCACGCGCACCTTGGACTCCGGCGTGGGGAACAGGTAGGAGACGACCTCGCGCCGCACCTCTTCGGCGATCTCCTCGTCGGTGCGGAGGAAGACCTTGAGGAGGTCGGCACGGCTGACGACGCCTTCGAGCATGCCCACGGCGTCCACCACGGGAAGCCGCTTGACCTTCGCCCGGGCCATGGTCCGGGCGGCCTGGGCGAGCGTGGCGTCCGGGTGGACGGTGAGGGCGGGGGAGGTCATGAGTTCCTGCGCGGTCACCGCGCCGGCCTTCCTCAGTTCGGAGAGACGACGCAGCTGCGTGTACCTGTCGGGGTCGCTGTCGCGGAACTCCTCCTTGTGCAGCAGGTCGGCCTCGGAGACGACGCCGACGACGCGGTTCTCGCCCTCGACGACGGGCAGGGCGCTGACCTTCCAGTCCTGCATCAGCCGCACGATCTCCTTGAAGGTCGCCTCGCGACCGACCGCGGCGACCGTGTGGGTCATGACATCGCTGACGATGTGCGGCGTGCCGTGCATGGTCACTCCTTCGTCCTGTGCCGGGGAGGGTTCAGACAGCGCTGCCGGCGCCGTGCGGGGCGTACAGGTCCACAAGCCGCGTCCTGGTGGTGCGGAGACGGTGGGCGAGCACCTGACCGACCCACCGGCTGACGTCGTTGCCCAGCGCCGGGTCGTCCTCGCACATGGACCGGACGGCGGTGCCGTCGAACTCGTAGGCCCGTACCGGTGTGGTCGTCCCGGCGCCCAGGTGCCAGAAATGCGGGGCGAAGAGCCAGGACCAGCCGACCAGTTCGTTGTGCCCGAGGTTCTCGACGACGGTCGTGCGGCGACCGGGCATCTGGAGGTCGAGTTCGATGCTGCCGGTGCGGATGATCCAGAAGCGGTCGGCGCGTTCGCCCTCCTCGAACAGGCGGGTCTCCTGCGGGATGGACACCTCGCGGGCGAGGCGCATGAGCCGCTCGCGGTGTGCGGCGGACAGCGAAAGCGCCATGGTGGGGGTGGGCGAAGCGGTCATGGCCTGCCTCCGGGCGGATGTGTGAGTTTCCGGAGCCAGCGTGCGGCCACGGTCTCCGGGCGGGCCATGGGCCGCTCGGTCCACTGATCGGTCCGTTCGGTACCGCAGAGGGAATGTCGGTACGGCCCCGACGTGCGCCGCAAGGGGACGGTGCGCCTGTCTCCCGGCCCCGCGGTGGGGGTGACGGCTGATCGTCTTCTGGCCGCGGGACTTCGAGGCGTCGAAGCCCCGGGTGCTGACGATCCCTCAGAGCGGCCCACACGACCCGCGTCCAAGGCCGGTTGGGCTGCACGGACCTTGAGGACCGGGACCTTCGGCAACCGCGCGGGACCGTGTGGCCGCTGCCCCGATCCGGCATGGCGCAGAAGCATCGTTCGTGGCCGCGGCCCTCGCAGCGACCTGCATCGACCGCACCTCCAGCGACTTGCACAAGGAGCACAGCCATGTCCAGAACCACGACCAGTGGTGAGCGAGCGGCGCCCAAGGCAGCTCTCGGGCTGCCCGCCGCGTCCGCACTCGTGATCGGCAGCATCATCGGTACCGGAGTCTTCGCCCTGCCCTCGGCCCTCGCTTCCTACGGGCCGATCTCCCTGGTCGCCTTCGCCGCCGTGACCCTGGGCGCGCTGGCGCTCGCGTCGACCTTCGGTTCCCTGTCGAAGCGGGTCCCGGCGAGCGGCGGACCGTACGTCTACGCCAGGGAGGCCTTCGGTGAGTTCGCGGGCTTCCTGAACGCCTGGTCGTACTGGATCACCGCATGGGCCGGCAACGCGGCGATCGTCGTGGCCTGGGTCGGCTACGTCGAGGTCTTCGTGAACACCGGCCACAAGACGTGGATCTCGGTGGCCCTCGCGCTGGTCGGACTCTGGACACCCGCGGCGATCAACCTCACCGGGGTCCGCAACATCGGCGCGTTCCAGGTGATCACGACCGTGCTGAAGTTCATCCCGTTGATCTTCATGGCCAGCATCGGGCTGTTCTTCATCGACCCAGCCAACTTCGGTTCCTTCAACGCCGGAGGCCAGTCGGCGCTGGGCGCGATCTCCGCGGCGGGGGCCATCGCCCTGTTCAGCTACCTCGGGCTGGAAGCCGCCTCGGTGGTCGCCGGCCGGGTGCGCGACCCGGAGCGGAACGTGCCCCGTGCCACCGTCTACGGCACGCTCGTCTGCGCCGTCATCTACATCCTGGGCACCCTGGCCGTCTTCGGCACCGTCTCCCACGCCCAACTGGGTTCCTCCACCGCGCCGTTCACCGATGCCGCCAACAACATCTTCGGCGGCACCTGGGCCGGGAACGCCGTCGCCATCGCCGCGATCGTCTCCGGCATCGGCGCGCTCAACGGCTGGACCATGCTGTGCGCGGAGATGCCGTACGCCGCCGCCCGCGACGGCCTCTTCCCCGGCGCCTTCGCCAAGCTCCGCGGGCAGAGCGGCGTGCCGGCCTTCGGCATCGTCGCCTCCACCGTGCTGGCCTCGCTGATCACCGTGTTCAGCTACACCCGCTTCGAGGACGTCTTCACCAAGATCGTGCTCCTGAGTGTGCTCACCGCGGTGATCCCCTACCTCTTCTCCGCCGCCGCCCAGCTGTACTGGCTGCTGGTGCGCGGGCGGGAGAGCCTCAGCCCGCGTCGACTGGCCCGGGACGTGACCATCGCCGCCGTCGCCATGGCCTTCTCCTACTGGTCGATCCAGGGCAGCGGCTACCAGACCGTCTACTACGGCCTGTTCGTGCTGCTGCTGGGCCTGCCGGTCTACGTCTGGCTTAAGCGGAGCCAGGGCACCTACGGCGACGCGAACGCGGCGATCCCCCTCGCCCGCGCGCCGCGCGAAGGGCGAGCCCCCGAGACAGCGGTCCCGGCGCCGGTCAAGCGGATCTCCCGGGGGCTGGGCACCAACCGAGTCGGCGGCCCACGCAAGCGGAGCGTCCACCGCCACCAGGACTGACCGCCGTCACCGGGACTGACCGCCGTCACCAGGACTGGCCGCCGTCACCGGGACTGGCCGCCGTCACCGGGACTGGCCGCCGTCACCAGGACTGGCCGCCGTCACCGGGACTGGCCGCCGTCACCAGGACTGGCCGCGGTCATCTGGACAGACAGAGCCTCCCCGCCCAAGGCCGCCCCGTGCCCCACGCCAGAGGAATCAAAGCCATGAACACGTTTCACGTCGACTCCGAGGTCGGCCGCCTTCGCCAGGTGATCCTGCACCGCCCCGGCCTCGAACTCGCCCGCCTCACCCCGCGCAACGTCGACGCCCTGCTCTTCGACGACATCCTGTGGGCCAAGCGGGCCCGCGAGGAACACGACGCCTTCGCGCAGGTGCTGCGCGACCACGGCGCGCGCGTCCACTACTTCGCCGACCTGCTCGCCGAGACCCTCGACACTGCCGAGGCCCGCGACTGGCTCCTGGACCGGATCGTCACCCCGGCCGGCGTCGGTCCCGCCCTCGTCGACCCCGTGCGTGAGCTGTGCGCCGAACTCGACGGGGAGACGCTCGCCGGATACCTGATCGGCGGCATCCTCAAGAGCGACCTGCCGCTCGCGCCCCCGCACAGCCTGGTCTGGAACGCGCTCGACGCGGACGACTTCGCGCTCACCCCGCTGCCCAACCACCTCTTCCCGCGCGACAACTCGTGCTGGATCTACGGCCGTCTGTCGGTCAACCCCATGGCCAAGCTCGCCCGCCGCCGGGAGAGCCTGCACGCCGAGGCCATCTACCGCTTCCACCCGCTGTTCGCGGGCGTCGCCCCCGAACCGCTCCTGGACGGTGCGGTCGGCACCCTGGAGGGCGGTGACGTGCACGTCCTCGGCAACGGCGCCGTCATGGTCGGCATGGGCGAGCGCACCACCGCGCAGGCCGTTGAGAACCTCGCCGCCCGGCTGTTCGCCGACGGCACCGCGAACCGGCTGATCGCCGTCCAACTGCCCGCCACCCGCGCCTTCATGCACCTCGACACGGTGCTGACCATGGTCGACCGGGACGCCTTCACGATCTACCCGGGCCTCGCCGACTCGCTGCGCTCCTGGACGCTGCTGCCCAGCGGCACCCGCGAGACCGGCTTCGACGTCACCGCCGACTCCGACCTGGTCACCGCCCTGGCGGAGGCCCTGGACCTGGACAAGGTCCGGATGCTCTCCGCGCCGCAGGACATCCGGGGTGCTGAGCGTGAGCAGTGGGACGACGGCAGCAACTTCCTCGCCGTCGCCCCAGGGGTCGTCGTCGGCTACGAGCGCAACGTCACCACCAACACCTACCTCCGCAAGCAGGGCATCGAGATCGTCACCATCGCCGGCGCCGAACTCGGCCGCGGCCGGGGCGGACCGCGCTGCATGAGCTGTCCCATCGAACGCGACCCGGCCAACTGACGCAGCAAGGGAAAACCACCATGACCGTCGACCTCCGAGGCCGCTCCTACCTGAGCGAACTCGACTTCAACGCCGCCGAGATCCACCACCTCCTCACCCTCGCCGCCCACCTCAAGGCGGAGAAGCACACCCGCACCGAGCGGCCCCGGCTGACCGGCCGGAACCTCGCGCTGATCTTCGAGAAGACCTCCACCCGCACCCGCTGCGCCTTCGAGGTGGCAGCCGCCGACCAGGGCGCCCACACCACCTACCTCGGCCCCGGCGACACCCACATCGGCGGCAAGGAGTCCATCGCCGACACGGCACGCGTCCTCGGCCGCATGTTCGACGCCATCGAGTACCGCGGCTCCGACCAGGCGCTCGTCACCGAGCTCGCCGCCCGCTCCGGCGTCCCCGTCCACAACGGGCTCACCGACACCGCCCACCCCACCCAGAGCCTGTGCGACGTCCTCACCATGCACGAGCACAGCCGCAAGCCCCTGCAGGACATCGCCTACTGCTACCTCGGCGACGCCCGCAACAACATGGGCAACTCGCTGCTGTCCATGGGCGCGCTGCTCGGCATGGACGTCCGGATCGCCGCCCCTCGTCAGCTGTGGGCGGACGGCGGACTCGTCGCCCGGTGCCGTGAGCTCGCCGAGCACAGCGGAGCCCGGATCCTGCTCACCGAGGACGTCGAGACGGCCGTACGCGGCGCCGACTTCCTGCACACCGACGTGTGGGTCTCCATGGGCGAGCCCGCCGACACCTGGCGGGAGCGCATCGAACTGCTGCTCCCGTACCAGGTCAGCGACAAGACCCTCGCCCTCACCGGCAACCCCGACGTGAAGTTCATGCACTGCCTGCCGGCCCTGCACGACCGCGGCACCCGCCTCGGCCGGGACCTCTTCGACACCTACGGCCTGGACGGCCTGGAAGTCACCGACGACGTCTTCACCTCCCCGGCGTCGATCGTCTTCGACCAGGCGGAGAACCGGCTGCACACCATCAAGGCCGTGCTCGTCGCCACCCTGGAGGACTGAGCCATGCGCATCGTCGTCGCCCTCGGCGGCAACGCCCTGCTGCGCCGGGGCGACCGCCCCGACGCGGCCGTCCAGCAGGAGAACGTCGACCGGGTCGTCACCGCCCTGGCCGCCCTCGCTCACGAACACGAACTGGTCATCACCCACGGCAACGGCCCCCAGATCGGCCTGCTCGCCATGGAGAGCGCGGCCGACCCGGCGCTGACCGTCCCCTACCCCCTCGACGTGCTGGGCGCCGAGACCCAGGGCATGATCGGCGCCCTGCTGGCCCGCGCCCTGCACAACGCGCTGCCCGGCCGCCGCATCGCCACCCTGGTCACCCACACCCTCGTCCGGGCCGACGACCCGGCCTTCGCCTGGCCCACCAAGTTCGTCGGCCAGGTCTACGGCCAGGACGTCGCCAAGGCCCTCGCACGGCACCGCGGCTGGCGCATGGGGCTGGACGGCAAGGGCTGGCGCCGCGTGGTGCCCTCCCCGTTCCCGCAGGGCATCGTCGAGACGGAGACCCTCCACGAACTCCTCAACAGCGGCACGCTGGTGATCTGCGCAGGCGGCGGAGGCGTCCCCGTCACCGCCGACCAGGACACCGGGGCTCTCACCGGCGTCGAGGCGGTCGTCGACAAGGACCTCACAGCCGCCCTGCTCGCCGAGGAGCTGAAGGCCGACTTCCTGCTCGTCCTCACCGACGTGCCCTGTGTGTACGAGGGTTACGGCACCCCGGAGCAGCAGCCCGTGCTGGACGCCACCCCGGATCGGCTGCGCACCGCCGGCTTCCCCGAGGGCTCCATGGGGCCCAAGGCGGAGGCGACCGCCCGCTTCGTGGAACGGACCGGGGGGCTGGCCGCCATCGGCGCCCTGGACGCGGCGTACGAGATCGTCCACGGCAGGTCGGGCACCTTGATCCGTCCCGACCTCATGGCCGGCTGACGTACCGGAGCGGGGGAGCGGCTGGGCCGTCCGGCCCACGGGACCGGGGGCCGGACGGCCCGCCCACCGGCACTGTCCGGCACTCCCCGTGGCGATCACGGACGACAAGCATCGAACTGCAGGACATGTGCGAACCGAGGAGAGACGGCGATGACCACCACCGTGACAGTCGGCGACCGGGTCACCGAGGCCTGGCGAGGGTTCGACGGGACCACCTGGCGCGAGCGGATCGACGTGCGCGACTTCATCCAGGCCAACTACACCCCGTACGGGGGCGACGCGTCCTTCCTGACCGGCCCCACCGAGCGCACCCGCACGGTCTGGGGGAAAGTCAGCGACCTGTTCCCGGAGGAGCGCCGCCGGGGCGTCCTCGCCGTCGACACCGCCACCCCGTCCACGATCACCTCGCACGCGCCCGGCTACATCGACCGCGACCGCGAGCTGATCGTCGGTCTCCAGACCGATGCCCCGCTCAAGCGCGCGATCATGCCGAACGGTGGCCTGCGGATGGTGGAGAACGGGCTGCGCGCGTACGGCTACGAGGCCGACCCGTTCGTGACCACGGTCTTCGGTACCTACCGCAAGACCCACAACGACGGCGTCTTCGACGCCTACACCCCCGAGATGCGCGCCGCCCGCAAGGCCGGCGTCATCACCGGACTGCCCGACGCCTACGGCCGCGGCCGGATCATCGGCGACTACCGGCGCGTGGCGCTCTACGGAACCGACCGGCTGATCGAGGCCAAGAAGGCCGAGCGGGCCAGGCTCGACGCCTGCGCGTCCGGTACCGATGTCATCCGTGACCGGGAGGAACTCGCCGAGCAGATACGTGCGTTGGGCGAGCTGACCCAGATGGCGGCCGGCTACGGCTGTGACGTCTCCCGGCCCGCCACCACCGCCCACGAGGCCGTGCAGTGGCTCTACCTCGGCTACCTGGCCGCCGTGAAGGAGCAGAACGGCGCCGCGATGTCGCTGGGCCGCACCTCCACCTTCCTCGACGTCTACCTCCAGCGGGACCTGGCGGACGGGATCCTCGACGAGACAGGCGCCCAGGAACTGATCGACGACTTCGTGATCAAGCTGCGGATCGTCCGCTTCCTGCGCACCCCCGAGTACGACGCCCTGTTCTCCGGCGACCCGACCTGGGTGACCGAGTCCATCGGCGGCATGGGCGCCGACGGCCGCACCCTGGTCACCCGCACCTCCTTCCGGTTCCTGCAGACCCTGTACAACCTCGGCCCCGCCCCCGAACCCAACCTCACCGTGCTGTGGTCGCCCCGGCTGCCCGCCGGATTCAAGGAGTTCTGCGCCCGGGTCTCGATCGACACCAGTGCCGTCCAGTACGAGTCCGACGAACTGATGCGCCCGCGCACCGGCGACGACACCGCGATCGCCTGCTGCGTGTCGGCGATGCAGGTCGGCCGGCAGATGCAGTTCTTCGGCGCCCGGGTCAACCTCGCCAAGGCCCTGCTGTACGCGGTCAACGGTGGCCGTGACGAGATGACCGGCGAACAGATCGGCCCCGTGGCGCCCCCGCTGACCGGCCAGTACCTCGACTACGAGGAACTCTCGGCGGCCTACGACCACGTCCTGGACTGGCTGGCCCGGACCTACGTCAACGCGCTCAACGTCATCCACTACATGCACGACAAGTACGCCTACGAACGCATCGAGATGGCCCTGCACGACTACCCGGTGCACCGCTTCATGGCGTGCGGCATCGCCGGACTCTCGGTCGCCGCCGACAGCCTGTCCGCCGTCAAGTACGCCCGGGTGAAGGTGTTCCGGGACGCCACCGGACTCGCCGTCGACTTCCGCACCGAGGGCTCCTTCCCGGCGTACGGCAACAACGACGACCGCGCCGACGACATCGCCGTCGGCCTGGTGGAGTCCTTCATGGCGAAGGTCCGCCAGTACCCCACCTACCGGGGCGCCGAACACACCCAGTCCGTCCTCACCATCACCTCCAACGTCGTCTACGGCAAGCACACCGGCAACACCCCCGACGGCCGCCACGCCGGACAGCCCTTCGCCCCCGGCGCCAACCCGATGAACGGCCGCGACCGCCACGGCGTCGCCGCCTCGGCCCTCTCGGTGGCCAAACTGCCCTACGAGCAGGCCCGCGACGGCATCTCCCTGACCACGACCATCACGCCCGAGGGTCTGGGCCACAACCCGGCCGAGCGCGCGGGCAATCTGGTGGGCATCCTCGACGCGTACACGGCGGACGGTGGCTTCCACATGAACGTCAACGTCCTGGACCGGGCCACTCTGGAGGACGCGATGGAGCACCCGGAGAACCACCCCGACCTGACCATCAGGGTCTCCGGCTACGCCGTCAACTTCGTCCGCCTGACCCGCGAGCAGCAGCTCGACGTGATCAGCCGCACCTTCCACGGATCGCTGTGAGCCGCGTCCGGCGCGGCCGGATCCACTCCTGGGACCTGTCCACCGGCGTGGACGGTCCCGGGACCCGGTTCGTCCTCTTCGTCTCCGGCTGCCCGCTGCGCTGCCTGTACTGCGCCAACCCGGACACCTGGCACATGCGCGACGGCAAGGAGACGACCGTCGACGAGGTGATGGCGGAGATCGAGAAGTACCGCGCCTTCGTCACCACCGCAGGCGGCGGAGTCACCGTCACGGGAGGCGAACCACTGCTCCAGTCCGCCTTCACCGGCGAACTGCTGCGCCGCTGCAAGGAGGCCGGCCTGCACACCGCCCTGGACACCTCCGGCTACCTCGGCACCCGCGCCACCGACGAACTCCTCTCCCACACCGACCTGGTCCTGCTGGACATCAAGTCCTTCGACGTCCCGACCTACCGTCGGCTGACAGGCGGAGAACTCGCCCCCACGCTGAACTTCGCCACCCGTCTCGACCGTCTCGGCGTCCCGATGTGGATCCGGTACGTCCTGGTCCCCGGCTGGACGGACGAGCCGCACTCCGTCGAGGGCCTGGCCGGCTTCGTCGCCGCGCTCGGTTCCGTCGACCGCGTGGACGTCCTGCCGTTCCACAAGCTCGGCGCCGCGAAGTACGCCGATCTGGGGATTCCCTTCCCGTTGCGGGGCACCCCGACTCCGACACGGGAATCGGTCGAGCAGGTGCGGGAACAGTTCCGCGCGCACGGCCTGTCGGCGTACTGAACGGGGACGAAGCGGTCGGTCAGCTGCCGAGCCGCACCGGTCAGGTCTGTCTGGGGTTCTCCTGGGACCAGCGCCGGTACACGGCCACGGCCGTCGGGAGCGTCGGGAAGACCCGGTCCTCGCCGACCGAGTCCGCTGCGCCGGCCCCCAACAGCCCTCGCGAGCAGGGCCGTTCAGCCCCATGGTGACGGACCTTCGGCATCCGGTGGCGCCCGGCGTCCGGCACGAGAGTGAGGGACGTCAGGTAACGCCCCACCGCCCCGAAGGGAATCACCATCATGGCCGTGCACGAGCACCCGCACCGGACCTCCGGCCGCCACCTGCCGTCGTTCCGCAGGGGCCGGAGCGCCTCCGCGGCCGAGCCGGCCGTGTCGGCGCGCACCGGCACGCACACCGCGCGGGCCTACGCCTTCGCCTCCCTGCGCCTGCTGACCGGGTTCGTCTTCCTGTGGGCGTTCCTCGACAAGACCTTCGGCTTCGGCTACGCCACACCGTCCGGCAAGGGCTGGATCGACGGCGGCTCGCCGACCAAGGGCTTCCTCGGCTCCGTCGCCGCCGGGCCGATGGAGTCCACCTTCCACTCCTGGGCCGGCGACTCATGGGCCGACTGGCTGTTCATGCTCGGCCTGCTCGGTATCGGCCTCGCTCTGGTCGTTGGGGTCGCGCTGCGGCTCGCCGCCGTCGCGGGCACCGTGATGATGGCGCTGATGTGGATCGCCGAGTGGCCGCCCGCCAAGCACCTCTCCGACGGGTCGCCGAGCATGTCCACCAACCCGTTCGTCGACTACCACGTCATCTACGCCCTCGCTCTGGTCGTGCCGGCCGTTGCCGCCGCCGGGAACGCCGTGGGCCTGGGCAGGCTCTGGGCCAGGCTGCCGCTCGTCCGTGAGCACGGCTGGCTGCGCTGACCGACCGGACGCGCTGGGCCGCACGCGGCCCACCGCGCTGGGCCGCGCAGGGGACGGCCGGACCCCATGGGGGACCAGTGGCCCCTGCCCGAACACCCCCTCGAAGTTGACGCTGGAATCGCGTCCCCCGCCCCAGGAGGCAGAGACCATGCCCGGAACCATCACGATCGGCCTCGACGGATCACCGGAGAGCCGGGCCGCAGCGTGGGGGCACCTCCCACGCTTTAGGCAGTGGGGGAGGGCAGCCCGTGAGGCGAAGCTGCGCGACCTGGCCCTGAAGATCGTCCATGTCTGGGAGCCGGTCCCCGACCCGATGGCGCAGGCGCCGCTGGTCGGACCCGAGACCCAGCAGCACTGGACCGAGCGAATACCACGCGAAGCCGCCGACGGGCTCCGCCGGCGCCACCCCGGCGTCGAGGTGACCGTCGAGCAACTGTCGGGCACGCCCGGTGACGTGCTCGCCGAGGCGGCGAAGGACACCGAACTGCTCGTTCTCGGTTCGCGCGGCATCGGCGGCATCGGCGGCTTCATGGTCGGCTCCGTCGGACTGACCGCCGTGGCCCACACGGGGCGACCCGTGGTCCTGGTCAGAGCCGGGGAGCAGGCCGTCGACGAGCACGAGACGGACCCGGCGGGAGTTCCCTCCGTCGCGGCGCCCTTCCGGCCCGTCGTCCTGGGACTGGACACCGATCACCCCGACGGCACGCTGATCGAATTCGCATGCGAGGCCGCAAGGCTCCGCGCCACCTCCCTGCGTGTCGTGCACGGCTGGTTCCCGCCGCCGTACTACGCGTACGGGATGCCCGTGAATCCGCCCCTGCACGAAGCGCTCTCCCTGAGCGAGCAAAAGGCACTCGCCGAGGTGCTGCGCCCCTGGCGGCAGAAGTACCCGGACGTCGAGGTCGTGGAGGAGTCCCACTACGGCAGCGCCGCCGTACTCCTCGTCGACGCGGCACGGACGGCGTCCCTCGTCGTCGTCGGCCGGCGCATCCGGCGCAATCCCCTCGGCGCCCACATCGGCCACGTCACGCACGCCGTGCTGCACCACTCCACCGCCCCCGTCGCCGTCGTCCCGCACGACTGACCACCCCGATACTGCGAGGAGAGAACCACCATGAAGGCAGCAGTCGTACGAGCCTTCGGCGAGCCCCTGGTCATCGAGGAGCGCCCCGACCCCGAGCCCGGCCCCGGCCAGGTCCGCGTCCGCGTCGAGGCCTCCGGGCTCTGCCACACCGACATCCATGCCGCGCACGGCGACTGGCCGGTGAAGCCGAACCCGCCGTTCGTCCCCGGTCACGAGGGCGTCGGACTCGTCGAGAAGCTCGGCGAGGGCGTCACCCACCTGGCCGTCGGCCAGCGGGTCGCCGTGCCGTGGCTGGGCAAGGCGTGCGGGCGGTGCGAGCACTGCCTGTCCGGCTGGGAGACCCTGTGCGAGCAGCAGGTCAACACCGGCTACGGCTGCGACGGCGGGTACGCGGAGAAGATGCTGGCCTGGGCCGACTTCGCGCAGCCCGTGCCCGACGGCGTCAGCGCCGTCGACGCCGCCCCGCTGACCTGCGCCGGCGTGACGACGTACAAGGCGCTCAAGGTCGCCGGAGTGCGGCCGACCCAGCTCGTCGCGATCTCCGGCATCGGCGGGCTCGGCCACCTCGCCGTGCAGTACGCGAAGATCGCCGGTGCCACGGTGGCGGCCGTCGACGTCACCGACGAGAAGCTCGAACTCGCCACCGCGCTCGGTGCGGACCTCGTCATCGACGCCCGCAAGGACGACGTCGGCGAGGTCCTCAAGCGCCACGGCGGCGCGCACGCCGCGATCGCGCTCGCGGTGAACGACGCCGCCTTCGAGGCCGTCAACTCCGGACTGCGGCGCGGCGGCAAGCTGGTCATGGTCGCGCTGCCCGCCCACGGCACGGTCCGCGTCCCGATCTTCGACACCGTCCTGAACGGCACGAGCGTCATCGGCTCGATCGTCGGCACCCGCCAGGACCTCGCCGAGGTCTTCCAGCTGCACGCCGCCGGACAGACCCAGGTGATCTGCGAGACGCGCCCCCTGGCCTCCGTGAACGAGTCCATCGACGAGGTGCTGCGCGGCGAGGTCAAGGCCCGGATCGTCTTCGACATGGGCGCGGGGCGGTGAGGACGATGGACCTCCCCCTCGTCGTCGGCGTCGACGGCTCCGAGCCCAGCCTGCGGGCCGTCGACTGGGCGGCCGACGAGGCGGCCCTGCGCGGGGCGCCGCTGCGGCTGGTGTACGCCTCTCTCTGGGAGCGGTACGAGGGCTTCTCACTGGCCGAGGACCTGGGCAAGCCGTCCGAGCAGGTCATGGCCGAGGACGTCGTCCGGACCGCCGCACAGCGGGCCCACCAGCGCCAGACCGGTGTCAGGATCTCCACCGAGGTGCTGCCCGAGGAACCCGAGTACGCGCTGGTACATGAGAGCCGCAGCGCCTCCGCGCTGGTTCTCGGCACCCGTGGTCGCAGTGGTTTCGTCGACATGCTGCTCGGCTCGGTCAGCCTGGCCGTCGCCGCCCACGCGGCCTGCCCGGTGATCGTGCTGCGCGGCAGTCACGACAACCAGGTCCGTGCGGGAGATCACGGCCACGTCCTCCTGGGCGTCGGCGAGCGCGGGACGGATTCCGCCGCCCTGCGCTTCGCCGTCCAGGAGGCGAGGCTGCGCGGCGCGACCCTGGACGCCGTACGGGCCTGGCGGTGCCCGGCCCACGAGACCACCGACCACCCCCTGCTCGCCGGTGAACCCGCGCGGCTGCACGAACAGCACGCCGCCGAAGTCCTCGCCGACGCGCTGAAGGACGCCCCTGCCGATGTGAAGGTGCGTTCCCGCACGGTCGAGGGTCCGGCCCGCCGACTGCTCCTGGCCGCCTCCCACGAGGCCGACCTCCTGGTGGTCGGCGCCCGGCGCAACCCGGAGAACCTCGGACTCCAACTGGGGCGCGTCGCACATGCGGTGCTGCACCACTCCGCCTGCCCGGTGGCCGTCGTACCCGAACAGGCGTGAGCGCGGTGGCCGGCTGCCCAGCGACCCGCCGCCGTCTCGCCGACCGTGCCGCTTCGGCCACCCGCTGAACTCTGCGGCCGCCAAGGCCCCTTGGCGGCCTTCACACCGACGACTTCCGGAGTGTCATCGATGTCCACGGTCGAACACCAGGACGCCACCGTACTGTCCGACGAGGAAGTACGCACCCTGGACGCGCACTGGCGTGCCGCCAACTACCTGGCGGCGGGCCAGATCTACCTGATGTCCAACCCGCTGCTCACCGAGCCGCTGCGTCCCGAGCACATCAAGCCCCGGCTGCTCGGCCACTGGGGCACCTCACCGGGCCTGAACCTCGTGTACACCCACCACAACCACGTGCGCGGTTACAAGGAGTCGGGGACCACGACCACGCCGTTCGACATGGTCGTCCGCAACGACCTGGACCGTTACCGGCTGGTCATGGACGTCATCGACCGGGTGCCCGGCCTCGGGGTCCGGGCCGCCGCCGTACGCCAGCAGATGGCCGACGCCCGCACCCGCCACCAGGCCTGGATCCGCGAGCACGGCACCGACCTGCCCGAGGTCGCCGACTGGACCTGGAACGCCTGAGCACCACCGACCCTGTAAGGAGTTCACCGCCATGACCGTACGCGTCGGCATCAACGGCTTCGGCCGCATCGGCCGCACCTACCTGCGCGCCGCCCTGGACCGTGCCGAGGCGGGCACGCAGGACGTCGAGGTGGTCGCGATCAACGACGTCACCTCGCCCGCCACGCTCGCCCATCTGCTGGAGTACGACTCGACGTTCGGGCACATCGGACGCGACGTCCTGCACGACGACAGCTCCATCACGGTGGACGGCCGGCGCATCGCCGTCACCGCGGAGCGCGACCCGGCCGCCCTGCACTGGTCGGACTACGGCGCGGGGATCGTCGTCGAGTCCACCGGCCGCTTCCGTGACCGCGACTCCGCCGCCCTGCACCTGAAGGCGGGCGCCCACACCGTGCTGCTGTCGGCGCCGGGCAAGGACGTCGACGCCACGATCGTGATGGGCGTCAACGACGCCTCCTACGACCGGCATCAGCACCGGATCGTCTCCGCCGCGTCCTGCACCACCAACTGTGTCGCTCCGATGGTGAAGGTGCTCGACGACGCCTTCGGTATCGAGCGCGGTGTGATGACCACGATCCACGGCTACACCAATGATCAGTCCCTGCTCGACGGCCCGCACAAGGACCTGCGGCGGGCTCGCTCGGCGGCCCTGAGCATTATCCCGACCAGCACGGGTGCCGCCCGCGCGGTGGGGCTGGTGGTGCCGGAGCTGGCCGGGGCGCTGGACGGGATCGCGGTCCGGGTACCGGTGGAGGACGGTTCGCTCACCGACCTTGCGGTGGTGCTCGGCCGGGAGGCGAGCGTGGACGAGATCAACGCCGTGTTCGAGGCGGCCGCGGACGGACCGCTGAACGGCATCCTGCGAGTGTCCAAGGCCCCGATCGTCTCCCGTGACGTCATCGGTGACCCCTCCTCGTGCGTCTTCGACCCGGCCCTGACACAGGCCAACGGCACCCTGGCCAAGGTGTTCGGCTGGTACGACAACGAGTGGGGCTACACCAACCGGCTCCTCGACCTCACCGCCCTGGTGGCCGACGACTGACCCCCGCGGCCGGGCCCCGCAAGAGCGGGACGGAGATCGCCCGGTGCACGACCCGCCGGATCGACGGCACGGATCGCCGAGGTCGTCGCCGACGCACCGCGCAAGGACGGCCTGACCGTCGAGTCGCCGCCGGCCCCTGTGACCGAGGCCCGACCGGTTCCGGGCGCCGGTGCCGTGGCGTACATGTGGCAGGAGGACCGGGGGCGGTGCTCCGTCGACACCGAACGGCCCTGGCACACGGCTCACGTCGTGTGCCAGGGCCGTTCAGCGCGGGGTGCCGGGGCGGGTCAGTTCGATGCCGTCGGCGTCGGCATCACGGTGACGGGGCATTCGGCCTCGTGTTGGAGGGTCCGTATCACCTCGCCGCACTCCGGACCGGGGCCGGCACTCACCACGACCAGCGCGGCGCTCCCGCAGTGGTGCAGCAGCGCCTGCACCGGAGGCAGCAGAAGTACGTCCTGGAGCACCGGCACGTCCGGGTACTTCTCGTGCCACGGGCGCAGTGCGTCGGCCAGGAGCGGTGCCGTTCCAAGGGCGGGGGTCCGGAGAGGGGCCGAAGGGCCCGCCACCTCTGCGGTACCGGCCCGGCGGCCCCTGTCACGACCGGCGGTCGGAGCGGACGCCGGCGCGACGGTGGCGCCCTCGCGCTACGGCCGTGCCGACTGCTCAGTCCCGGGACGGTCCTGCGGACGGCCGTAGTAGGCGAGGCGCATGAGATCCTGCATGTCGTCGAGCATGGGCATCCGCGGGTTGGCGGGCGCGCACTGGTCCTCGTAGGCGTTGAGGGCCTGCTGGGGCAGGGCGTCGAGGAACGCGCGCTCGTCGACGCCGAGGGCCTGGAACGTCGGCTCGATGCCCACCGCGTCGCGGAGCCGCTCCACCGCCGAGGCCAGCGAGTCGACGCCCTCGCCGGGCGTGGTGGCGGGCAGGCCGAGGGTGCGGGCGATGTCCTGGAAGCGTTCCGGAGCACGGTAGTTCTCGTACTTGGGCCAGCCGGTGAGCTTCGTGGGGACGGTGCCGTTGTAGCGGATGACGTGCGGCAGGAGAACGGCGTTGGTGCGGCCGTGCGCGATGTGGAAGGTGGCGCCGAGGGTGTGGGACATCGCGTGGACGATGCCGAGGAAGGCGTTGCCGAACGCCATGCCCGCGATGGTGCCGGCGTTGTGCATCTTCTCCCGGGCCCCGGGCTGTGCCGCACGGTCGTTCACCGCGGCCTCGATGTTGTCGAAGATCAGCCGGATCGCGTGCAGGGCCGGGCCGTCGGTGAAGTCGTTGGCGTAGACGGACACATACGCCTCGACGGCGTGGGTGAGGGCGTCGAATCCGCTGTCGGCGGCCAGTGCCCTGGGCAGCCCGGTCGTGAGCAGCGGGTCGATGATGGCCACGCTGGGGGTGAGCGCGTAGTCGGCCAGCGGGTACTTCTTGCCGGTGGCGGGATCCGAGATGACGGCGAACGGGGTCACCTCGGCACCGGTGCCGGAGGTGGTGGGGATGCACACCAGGCGGGCCAGCCCGCCCAGTGTCGGGAAGCGGAAGGCGCGCTTGCGGATGTCGGAGAACTTGTGCCGCATGTCGGCGAAGTCGACGTCCTTGCCCTCCGCCTGCTGCTCGTACAGCAGCCACATCACCTTGGCCGCGTCCATGGGGGAGCCGCCGCCGAGCGCGATGACGGTGTCGGGGCGGAAGTCGCCCATCAGCCGGGCGCCGCGCCGCACGGAGTCGATGCTGGGCTCGGGTTCGACGTTGTCGATGACCTGGATGGTGACCGGCTCCCGGCGTCGGCGCAGCACCCGCTCGACCCGGTCGACGAGACCGAGGCGGGTCATCGTCGCGTCCGTGACGACGGTGACGCGGTGGACGTCCGGCATGGAGGTCAGGTAGCGGATGGACTGCGGCTCGAAGTAGATCTTCGGTGGGACCTTGAACCACTGGAGGTTGTTGTGGCGCACCGAGACGCGCTTGACGTTCAGGAGCTGGGCCGCGGAGACGTTGTTGGAGACCGAGGTGCTGCCCCAGGAGCCGCATCCCAGTGTCAGTGACGGGAGCAGGCTGTTGTAGATCCCGCCGATCGCGCCCTGCGACGAGGGTGAGTTGACGATGATCCGTACGGTCTTCATGCGGCGGCCGTACGCCTCGGCCAGGGCGCTGTCCTCGGTGTGGATGACGGCGCTGTGGCCCTGCCCGTGGAAGGCGACCATGTCGGCGGCGAGGTCGAAGCCCCGCTGCTCGGAGTCGGCGCGCAGGACGGCGAGGACCGGGCACAGTTTCTCCCGGGTGAGCGGTTCCTGCGGGCCGACCTGAGCGGCCTCGACCAGGATGAGCGACGTGTCGGCCGGTACGGCGAACCCGGCCTGCTCGGCGATCCACGCCGGGCTCCGGCCGACGGCCGCGGAGTTCACCTTGGGCTCGCAGCCCACCCCCGTGTCCTTGTCGGCCGACCGGGAGGCCGGGAACAGGAACGCCTCCAGCTTCGCCTTCTCCTCGGCGGTCGCCACGTGGGCGTGCAGCGTGCGGAATTCGGCCAGGGCCGCGTCGTAGATCTCCTCGTCCAGGATGACGGCCTGTTCGGAGGCGCAGATCATGCCGTTGTCGAACGACTTGGACAGCACCAGGTCGTTGACGGCCCGGCGCAACTCGGCGCTCTTGTGTATGTACGCGGGGACGTTGCCGGCGCCCACGCCCAGGGCGGGTTTGCCGGCCGAGTAGGCGGCCTTGACCATGGCGTTGCCGCCGGTGGCGAGGATGAGCGAGACGCCCGGGTGGCGCATGAGGGCGCCGGTCGCCTCGACGGAGGGGGTTTCGATCCACTGCACGCAGTGCTCGGGCGCGCCCGCGGCGACCGCCGCGTCGCGCACGACACGGGCCGCCTGCGCGCTGCAGCGCTGGGCGGAGGGGTGGAAGGCGAACACGACCGGGTTGCGGGTCTTCAGCGCCATCAGCCCCTTGAAGATCGTGGTGGAGGTCGGGTTGGTGACGGGTGTGACCGCGCACACGACGCCGACGGGCTCGGCGACCTCGATCATGTCGTCGATGTCGTCGCGGGCGATGACCCCGACCGTCTTCATCCGGCCCATGCTGTGGGTGACGTGTTCACAGGCGAACATGTTCTTGGCGGCCTTGTCCTCGAAGACACCGCGTCCGGTCTCGTCCACGGCGAGCCGCGCGAGCGCGGTGTGCTGGTCGAGGGCGGCGACCGAGGCCTTCTTCACGATGTGGTCGACCTGTTCCTGGTCCAGCGCCTCGTAGTCGGCCAGTGCCTTGAGTCCGTTCGTCACCAGCCGGTCCACCGCGATGGCGATGTCGGACGGCGCCTCGGTGAGTCCGGTGGTCGCGCTGCGGTCGTCGTGGCGGGTCATGGTGGGCGGGCCTCCGTCGTCGGGAGACCGCCGCCGCGGGGGCGGCGGTGCGGGGTGAGAGCACGGGGTGGGATCGGCACTGCGGGGGATCGGTACCGCTCCCACCAGCAGCGTCTCTCTTCAGCGGAGCCCGCCCCCAGGTCCCGCCGGTCCCTTCGGAGGGCTGACCGGCCCCGAACCGATGCGGACGTTCAGCCCGTTGACAACGCCGACCACTCCGTCCACCCGATACGTCAGCCGGATCGCGAGCGGGATGTCGTCCCGTCGCCCGACGGCCCCGGCGAGCGTGACCATGCCGTCGCGGACCGACACGGCCACGTTGTCGGCCGGCAGGCCCAGGGCACGGGTCACCACGTCGTCGGACACCTCCTGGCGGATCTCGTCGTCGGTGCGCAGGAAGACACGCAGCAGATCCCGGCGGGTGGCGATGCCGATCAGCCGGTCCTCCTCGTCGACGACCGGGAGACGCTCCACGCCGTGCCGCTCCATCACGCGCGCGGCGTCCGCGATCCGCTGTTCCGGATGCACGGTGACCGCGGGCGTCGTCATCAGCTCCTGTGCGGTGCCGGACCCGGCGCGGGTGACCGCGGCGGCCCGACGGGCCGCGCGCCTCAGCGGAGGGATACGGAGCCTTCCCGCCCGGCCGGATGCCGACCTGGTTGCCTGGTGCCGGATCAGATCCGTCTCGGAGACCACGCCCACGACCTTGTCGTCGTGATCCACGACGGGCAGCCCGCTGATCCGATGCCGGTCCAGCAACCGCACCAGATCCTTGAACGACGTGTCCCGGTGCGCCTCGACGACGTCGCCTGTCATCACCTCGCCGACGATGCGGGCCATGGCACCCACTTCCTTCCTCGTCCGGTGTCCAGGTCGGGTCGTCCACCGGGCCTGCGTGCGGGGCGGGCCGTCGCCGGCCGGATCCGATACCTGGTTCCAGGCTCCCTCCCGTGCCTCGGCCCGAGCAGGGCCGAGCGTCCTGTGCGGAGGGTCCGACCCGCCCACGTCTCGGTGGGCGGGTCTCCGGGACTCGAGAACAGAAGGTCCCGCTGCCGTCGGTGAGGGCCGCTCCGCCACGGAGCCCGCCCCCTGTCACCTGCTGTCGCTCGTCCCCGGCTCGGGGAGCGCGGCCCGTCCGGCCTCCAGTCGGGCGACCGGTACGCGGAACGGCGAGCAGGAGACGTAGTCGAGGCCCGCCGCATGGAAGAAGTGGACGGAGTCCGGATCCCCGCCGTGCTCACCGCAGACGCCGATCTTCAGGTCCGGTCGCCGCGCGCGCCCCTCGTCGACGGCGATCCGCACCAGCCGGCCCACGCCCGTGACGTCCAGCGTCTCGAACGGTGAGGTGGCGAAGATGCCCTTGTCGAGATAGGCGGAGAAGAACGCGGCCTCGACGTCGTCGCGGGAGAAGCCCCAGGTGGTCTGGGTGAGGTCGTTGGTGCCGAAGGAGAAGAACTCCGCCTCCTCAGCGATCCGGCCGGCCGTGAGCGCGGCCCGGGGCAGCTCGATCATGGTGCCGACCGGGCAGTGCACCGGGACGCCGGACTCCTCGGAGACCTCGGCAAGGACGCGTTCCACCTCTTCGCGTTCGATCCGCAGCTCCTCGACCGCGCCGACGAGCGGCACCATGATCTCGGCCTCGGGGGAGCCCCCGGCCCTCGTACGCGCCACGACCGCCTCGGCGATCGCCCGCACCTGCATGGCGACCAGACCGGGCACCACCAGGCCCAGGCGCACCCCCCGCAGCCCGAGCATCGGGTTCTCCTCGTGCATCCGGTTGACCGCGTCGAGCAGCTCGGTGTCGTGCGGGTCCGGGTGCTCGCCCCGGGCCTCGGCGGTGGCGATGCGCACGGCGAGGTCGGTGCGGTCGGGCAGGAACTCGTGCAGCGGCGGGTCGATGAGCCGGATGGTGACCGGCAGGCCGTCCATCGCCTCCAGGATGCCGGTGAAGTCCTGGCGCTGGAGCGGCAGCAGCGCGCCGAGCGCCGCCTCGCGCTCGGTCTCGTTTCGGGCCAGGATCATCGCCTCGACCAGCTTGCGGCGCTCACCGAGGAACATGTGCTCGGTGCGGCACAACCCGACGCCCTGCGCGCCGAACCGCCGGGCCCGGGCGGCGTCCTCGGGCGTGTCGGCGTTCACCCGCACCTCAAGACGCCGCACCCCGTCGGCCCGCGACATGGCCCGGGCCACGGCGTCGACCAGCCCCGCCGACCGCTCACCGGTCTCGAAGTACCGCATCACCTCGGAGTCGACCAGCGGCGCGGCACCCAGGTACACGGCACCCCCGGAGCCGTCGACGGAGACGACGGTGCCCTCCTCGACCACGGTGTCGTCCACGGCGAAGCGTCGCGCCGCGGTGTCCACGATGAGTGCTTCCGCGCCGCACACGCACACCCTGCCCATGCCGCGGGCGACCACGGCCGCGTGGCTGGTCTTGCCGCCCCGGCTGGTCAGCACCGCCTGTGCGGCGAGCATGCCCGGGAGGTCGTCGGGGGTGGTCTCCTGGCGTACGAGGACGACCTTCTCGCCTGCGGCGGCGCGGCGGACGGCTTCGGCCGAGTCGAACACGGCGGCGCCCACGGCCGCACCCGGCGAGGCCGGCAGACCGTGCGCCAGCGCCTCGCCGACGGCCTTGGTGTCGAATCGGGGGAACATCAGCCGGGCGAGGCCGTCCCCGCTCACGCGGGCCAGGCCCTCGTCGGCGGTGATCAGGCCCTCGTCGGTCAGCTCGGAGGCGATGGCGAACGCGGCTTCGGCGGTGCGCTTGCCCACCCGGGTCTGCAGCATCCACAGCCGGCCGCGCTCGATGGTGAACTCGATGTCGCACAGGTCGCGGTAGTGGGTCTCCAGCGTCCGCAGGTGGCCGAGCAGTTGGGTGTACGAGGCCGGGTCCAGTTCCTCCAGCGCGGTCAGCGGGACGGTGTTGCGGATGCCGGCGACGACGTCCTCGCCCTGCGCGTTCGCCAGATAGTCCCCGTAGAGGCCGCGCAGTCCCGTGGCCGGGTCGCGGGTGAAGGCGACGCCGCTGCCGGAGTCGGGGCCGAGGTTGCCGAAGACCATGGTCTGCACGTTGACCGCGGTGCCCAGGTCGTCGGCGATGTGCTCGCGTCGGCGGTAGACGCGGGCGCGTTCGCCCTGCCAGGACTCGAAGACGGCGAGGACGGCCCGGCGCAGCTGCTCGTCCGGGGACTGCGGGAAGTCCTTCCCGGTCTCCCGCCGGATGAGTTCCTTGTACGTCCCGACGAGCCCCGCCAGGTCCGCCGCGTCCAGGCCCAGGTCGTTCGCCGCGCCACGGTCCCGTTTGAGATCGGCCATGGCGTTCTCGAAGAGAGCGCCGTCGACCCCCATGACGGTGCTGCCGAACATCTGCACGAGACGACGGTAGGAGTCCCAGGCGAAGCGTTCGTTCCCGGACACCTTGGCCAGGCCGAGGACGGAGTCGTCGTTGAGCCCGATGTCGAGGATGGTCTCCATCATGCCGGGCATCGAGAACCGCGCCCCGGAGCGGACGGACAGCAGGAGCGGGTCGTCGGACCGGCCCAGCCGCCGTCCGGACGCTCGCTCCAGGGCCGTCAGGTGCTCGGCGATCTCGCCGGCCAGACCGTCCGGCTCGGCGCCGGTGGCGAGAAACGCCCGGCAGGCCTCGGTGGTGACGGTGAAGCCCGGCGGGACGGGCAGCCCCAGCCGGGTCATCTCGGCCAGGTTCGCCCCCTTGCCGCCGAGCAGGTCGGCCCTGTCACGGCCGCCCTCTGTGAAGTCGTACACGTAACGGATCATGGCGCCGGTCTCCTCCGTCGGTCTCGGGGCGGCGTACAGCTCCAGCGTCGGAGCGCAGGGCCCGTGCTGGCAGGTGCTGTCGGTCCCCGCCACTGGGCCGACCGGCCCAGGCGGGAGCCCGGAGCCACCGCGTCCTACGGCCGTCGGTCGCCGTGGCCACGAGAGGCCATCCAGCGCCGACGGCCCCGGGGCCCATGCGGTCCCGCGCGCAAGGGCCCCGTCGGACCTCCGCCCGACCCCCTCGGCTCATGCGCCGCACCCGGCGCCGGAGTGTGCTGGAAGCAAGAAGAACGACGCAGATCAGGGAGGGCGAGGACATTGGGTACCAGTCTCACACCGGAGTTCTGGGAGAGGTTCGCGGTGTTGCTCGTGCTGGCGACGGGACTCACGTGCGTCCTAGCCGCGTTCTTCGACGACCTCGTGGTCCGGCTGCAGCGCCGTCGGGCGCACCGGAGGTCTCCGGCGCACCAGCCGATCCGGCACGGGGTGGTCCGGAAGGACCACCGCACGGCGGTGCACTCCTGACGCGCGTGGCAGTCAGGGCCCAGAGCGGGGGGGGGGGGGGGGGGGGGGCCCCGGCGGGGGGGGGGGGGGGGGAAACGAAAAGGAGACCAGGGCTTTCCTCCCCGCGTGGGGACCCCCCCCCCCTCCCCCCCCCCCCCCCCCCCCCGCCCCCCCCCCCCCCCCCCCCCCCCCCCCGCTGCGGTCGGTGCGCCGACGACACGGCGGTCACGCCGGGCTTTCCCTCGCGGTGGAGCCGCACGTCTCCCTGGTCCCGGAGGGCCGATCGGGCCCCGTGGCAGGGACCTCGGGCCCCTGCTGTCACATGCGCGTGCGTCGGAGACTGAGCGTGTATCCCTCAAGGAGGTCCGCACATGTCCGGCATCATCGTCGGTCTCGACGGCTCGCCCGAAAGCCTGGCCGCCGCAGACTGGGCCGCCCGCGAGGCGGCACAACGTGATGTGCCCCTGTGCCTCGTACATGCCGATGACCCACCGCGCCCCATGTACGCCCCGTGCGCGGCATTTCCGGCACTCGACGTGCTCGACGTACGGCGCAGACGGTCCGACGGCCTGTTGCGCGACGCGGAGACCCGGCTCGCCGGGCGCCACCCCGGGCTCCGGATCACGAGCCGGGACGTCGAGGAGAAGGCCGTCCCCGCCCTGTTGGCAGCCGCCGAGGACGGGGAACTGCTGGTCCTCGGGTCCAGGGGACTCGGGACCGTGCCCGGGTTCATCGTCGGCTCCGTCGCACTCGCCCTCGTGGCGCGCGCCGAGCGGCCGGTCGTCCTCGTACGGGCCGGTGAGCGCGCCGAGGACGAGCATCTGCCGGACGCCACGGGCGCCGGGTCGATCACCGCCCCCTTCCGCGACATCGTGCTCGGACTCGATGCCGCCGACCCGGACGACGCCGTCATCGAGTTCGCGTTCGAGGCCGCCCGGCGCCGGGCGGCCGGTCTGCGGGTGGTCCACGGCTGGACCCAGGCGGCCCCCTACGGCTATGGCGCCGTCCTGGATGCAGGGTTGAACCTCGAACTGGCGGAGGAGATACGGCAGGAGCTGGGCGATGCCCTGCGGCCCTGGCGGGACAAGTTCCCCGGCGTGGAGGTGAGGGCACAGGCCGTGGTCGGCGGCGCCGGCCGTCACCTCGTACACGCCTCACGGGACGCGGCGCTGGTCGTCGTGGGACGAAAGCGGCGCCAGGCCTCGCTCGGCGGTCACATCGGCCCGGTGACCCATGCGGTGCTGCAACACGCCTCCGCGCCGGTCGCCGTGGTGCCGCACGACTGACGGGGCGACACCGTGACGGGCGGCGGAGGCGAGGGCCGTCCGGGTCCATCAGGGGCCCGGACGGCCCACGCGTACCGTGCCGCGCCGGCGGGACGCTTGACGCGACCACTCAGGAGAGGAGGCGGAGCATGAGCGGCGTGATGGAGCGGCTGCCCGGTTTCCCGGCACTGCCCGAGCTGTTCGGCTGGGTCGAGGGAGGAATCCCCGGGACACATATGCCTGCGGGAGTCCACGGCATCCGCATCGAGGAACACCTGAAGGACGGGATCTACGTCCTGCGCGCCGAACTCCCCGGCATCGACTCCGAGAAGGACGTCGAGATCACGGTGGAGGAGAACGTTCTGACCCTGCGCGCCGAACGCGGTGAGGAGAAGACGGAGAAGCACCGCACCGAGTTCCGCTACGGCACCTTCGCCCGTTCGGTCCGCCTGCCCTCCGGTGCGAAGGGCGACGAGGCGACCGCGCAGTACAAGGACGGTGTGCTGACCATCACGGTCCCGGTCCCGGAGGAGAAGGCGGGAACGAGGACCATCCCGGTGCGGCGCGGCTGAGACAGGGCATGCCGGAGTCGCACCAGGTGTGCGCGGCCGGTCGCTCGCCGGCCGCGCACACCCTCGAAAAGGGGTGGCGCCGCTCGCGTCGGGCCGCGGACGTCCAGGACCACGTGCGAGCGGCGAAGGCATGGACATCCCTGCACTGCGGGGCAGGGTCCTGTGCCGGACCGGGTGGCCTGTGGCGCCGGAGCCCGGGCGCGCGCACGCTGGTTTCATCAGCACAGGAAGGGCAGTCGGTGGGATGACCTCCGCACGGCCATGAACGCGGCTCTTGAGGAGAGGACCATGCACGGCAGCCCGCACAGGGTCGGTGACGTCATGACACGCGCCGTCGTGGCCGTGGGCCGCGAGACCCTGTTCAAGGACATCGTGGAGCGCATGGAGCAGTTCAAGGTCAGTGCTCTGCCCGTGCTTGAGGGCGACGGGCGGGTGATCGGAGTGATCTCCGAGGCCGACCTGCTGCCCAAGGAGGAATTCCGGGACAGTGATCCGGACCGGTTCACCCAGCTGCGCCGGTTGCCCGACCTGGCCAAGGCCGGGGCGGTGCGCGCCGAGGAGCTGATGAGCACACCGGCGGTCACCGTTCACAGCGACGCCGCGCTGGCCGAGGCAGCACGGATCATGGCCCTGCGGCACGTCAAACGGCTGCCCGTGGTGAATGCCGAGGGCGCACTTGAAGGCGTGGTCAGCCGCGGCGACCTGCTGAAGGTCTTTCTGCGCCCGGACAACGATCTCGCCGACGAAATCCGCCGCGACATCGTCGACGTCCTTTTCCCGGCCCCGATCGAACCCGTGCACGTCGTGGTCACCGAGGGCGTCGTGACCCTGACCGGACGTGTCGCGGATGCCGCCCGGATCCCGCTGGCCGCACGTCTGGTCCGGGGCGTCGAAGGCGTGATCGGCGTCAACTGCCGGCTCACCGCCGCCGACGCCGCGTGAACCCCGATCCGGCGACGGACCTGCCGGGACCCGGGATCAGGCGGGGGCCGCTCGCTGGGAGGCGGGGAGGTCCGGACGGCGGCGCGGGCCCGACAGCTCGCAGTGCACGCCGTTCATGGCGTCCTCCAGGAGCTGGGTGCCGTTCCGCGACACCTTCAGGCTGCGCCACGAGCTGCCCCCGGGCATGGGCCGAGCGGCCCGCACGGCAGACCCTCCGGCCCGGACGGTCAGCCGAGTGCCGGCCCGACCGGCCCAGGCCGGGCCCGCTGGGGCCGGCGCCTGCGGGACGGCCGTCAGCGATGTACCAACGGTGCGCCCGTGGCTTGCCCTCCGCTGGGTTAGCAGGTCAGCCGTGTGCGACAACCGCGACGGGGACCGCGATGTGGTGCAGGGCGGCGTGGGTGACATGGCCGATGTGCGGACCGAACGATCCGGTGCGAATACGACGGCCGACGACCACCAGCGAGGCGTCACGGGCGTCGTCGACGACGATCTGCGCCGCGCTGCCGCACCGGCTCGCCTCGATCACCTCGACGTCCGGGAACTTCTGCCCCCAGGGACGCAGGGACTTCCTCAGGAGAGCGGCCTGTCCGCGCTCGAGCGAGTCGTGGAGTTCAGCCTCATGGCGGTGGCCGCGGGAGGCCGGCGGCTCGGGCCAGGCATGGACGACCCGCAGGGCGGCCTTCCGGCGTGCGGCCGCGTCGAAGGCGAACTCCAACAGGGTGTCGTCGGCGTGATCGATGTCGAGGCCGAGTACCACCGGCCGGAACGGCGCCTCGGCGGACGGCACGCCGACCGGGGCCGCCCGGTGTTCGTCGGCGGCCTGCTCTGCCGCGCGAACCAGCACCACCGGGCGCTCGGCGCGCGCCACGACCGCCAGACTCACCGAGCCGACCACGAAGCCGCCGAAGGCACCGAGGCCCTGGGAGCCGAGCACCAGAAGCTCGGCGAAGCCCGCCGCCTCGTTCAGGACGTCGGCCACGGTCCCCGTGGGGTGCTCGGTGAACACCGTGATGCCCGGGTGACGCAGCCGGATGCTCTCCGCTGACTCGTGCGCCGTCCGCTCGGCCCAGTGCTGATAGGCGTCGGGGTCGAACAACAGGGTCTGGGCAACGCGCCGGGGCGTCGGCTCCCGGACACACATGATCTTCAGGGGCAGCGCCCGCAGCAGCGCCTCCCGCGCCGCCCACTCGGCTGCCGCCCGGCTCTCCGGCGACCCGTCGAGACCTACGGTGACGGTAGCGGACATGGTCTCCACCTCCCGAGGCAAGGGCTGAGACAACCAGCGTGGCGTTGACGCGGTGGTCGGGGTCAAGGGCCACAAGTCCCCAGTGCGGCGCGAGCGGCCCTTCCGGCACGGAAGCCGAACGGCCGGTGGAAGGGCCGGGCAGCCCTTGGCTCGTTCTGTCCGTCCGGCGCACCCTGGAAGGGACCCCGATATGTCCCCCGAGCCCGACGGAGTCGCCATGTCCGGCACCCCGCACCACGTCAGCGATGTCATGACCCGCACGGTCGCTGCCGTCGGCCGCCGAGCCCCCTTCAAGGAGATCGTGCGGCTCATGCGGGACCGGCAGGTCAGCGCCCTGCCGGTGATCGAGGGTGCGGGCCGGGTGGTCGGCGTGGTGTCCGAGGCAGACCTGCTGGCCAACGAGGAACTCCGGGACGACCCCGACGCGGCCTACCTCCAGCTGCGCCAGGCGGTCGACGTGGCGAAGGCGGACGCCCTCACCGCGGGAGACCTCATGTCGCTCCCCGCCGTCACGGTCCGGCCCGACGCCACCCTCTCCGAGGCCGCGGGCACCATGGCGCGAGAAGGAGTCAAGAGGCTGCCCGTGGTGGACGAAGCCGGGCTGCTCACGGGGATCGTCAGCCGGGGCGATCTGCTCAAGGTCTTCCTGCGGGGCGACGCGGAGATCGCCGACGAGGTGCGGCGCGACATCGGGTCGTACCTCTTCCCGACGTCGGCCGTGCGGGTGGAGGTGAGCGAAGGTGTCGTGACGCTCGCCGGACGCATCCACGACACGGCCCTCGTCCCCGTGGCAGCGCGTCTGGTCAGGGCCGTCGAAGGGGTCGTGGACGTGGAGTTCGACATCCCGCGCGAGAGCACGGCACCGTAACGGCGGCCATTCCGTCGGCGTCCATGGCCAAGGACAAGGGCTGCCCCATGTTCCCCTGCGCTGCACGCGCTACCGGCGGTGCAGGGTCTCCAGGGCCGCGGCCAGGACATGCGGATCGTGGTGGCCCTTGTAGACCGCCGGCGGCTGTGTGCCGAGGTGCAGCAGCTGGGACACGGCAGTCCAGGCCGTTCGTACCGAGTACTCGACGGTGAAGACGACGTCGTCGGGTACCTCGGTGAACTGTCCGATGAAGGCGAGGTTCACCGACCCCTCCGGGACCACGTCCGGGCGGTCGTCGCGGCGGCGGGCCAGGAACTGGCTGGTGATGTAGGGCATCACGCAGGGGATGACGGTGGAGGTCTCCAGGACGCGGGCGCTGGTGCGGTCGTCGAAGTGAAGGTGGTGCAGGACCTCTTCGAGGATCTCCCGGCCCGAGCACATGGTCATGGGCTTGGGCGTGTGGTTGCCGGCCCGGGCGGGGAAGAGGCCGTAGCCCCACCAGACCGAGACGCCCTCGGGCTGGTCGCGGTACACGGGCTGGCGGTTGGCGACGATGGTGAGCAGCCAGTTGGAGTCGGTGAACGTCATCAGCCCGCCCCTGCCGGTCTCCCGCCCGCTGAACTCGGCCAGCGCGTCGAGGAAGGCGGGGTCCTTGGCGGTGACCGTGAATGACTCCCAGCGGGATTCCTTCACATGCTTGTCGAAGACGTCGGGGTTACCGAAGTTCTCGTGTCCGCGGGCCAGCCGGTGCCAGAGCAGCCATGCGTCCGAGCGGGAAGTGGGCGGAGGCGGGGGTGAGGTGTGGGTGCCCCGGCTGGAGGCGTCGGTCATGGAGCCGTTGGTCACCAGGACCAGGTCCTCGGGAGTGACGGCGATCCTGTCCTCGCGGCCGGCCCGGGACATCCTGATGGCCTCCACGGTGACGTTGCCGGTTCCGGGGGCGAGGTCGAGGTCGGTGACCTTGCACCCGGGGTGGATGGTCACGCCCTGCCCGCGCAGCCAGTCGGCCAGGGGCCGCACGATGGAGTCGTACTGGTTGTAGCGGGTGCGGTGGATGCCGGACATGGAGGCGAACTCGGGGAAGAGGTGGACGAAGCGCCTGAGGTAGCGGCGGAACTCGATCGCGCTGTGCCAGGGCTGGAAGGCGAACGTGGTGCACCACATGAACCAGAAGTTCGTGGTGAAGAAGTGTTCGCCGAAGCAGTCCGTGATCCGTTTGCCGTCCAGGTGTCCCTCGCGACTCGCCAGGCACCGGACCAGGTCCAGCCGGTCTCGCTCGGAGAATCCCATCGAGCGGGTGTCGACGATCTTGCCGTCGCCGTCGACCAGACGGGCGATGTCGTCCCAGGCGAAGTCCTCGTGCCCGGCCAGGATCTCCTCGGTCACCGACACCGAGGGATCGTCCAGCGAGGGAATGCCGGACAACAGGTCGTAGGTGCAGCGGAATTCAGCCTCGAACATCCGCCCGCCACGCATGGTGTAGCCGGCCTCCGCCGTGCCGCCCGCGTCCAGGCTGCCCCCGATGCCCATCTGCTCCTCGAAGAGATGGATGTCCGCGCCGTCGAAACCGCCGTCACGGATCAGGAAACCGGCCGCGGCCAGCGCCGCGATTCCGCTGCCCACCAGATATGCCTTCGCCATGACACCACTCCTCGTCGCTTGCGTCCGTGCATGGAATCCGCACGTCCCACGCTTCCCGGCGGGGGCGACGGCGTCATGGGGCCATTGGTCACAGGCCGGGCCCGTGCGGCCCCTCCGGCACGGTTGTCGATCCGGCGGTTGGCCGAGCGCCTTCGATCAGAGCGAGGACGGCCGACGCACGCTCGGCGCGGGCCACAGTCGGGGCCGGTCGGCCCCTCCCCTCGCCCCGGACAGCCCATGGGACCCGGCTCCGGCGCGCCCGATGCTCGCAGTGCCGACCGGTTTGGAGAGCGATGACGGACGACCTGCTCCGAGATCGCCGTCTCCATGACCCGCCGGATCGACGGCGTGGCCGACGTCGTCGACAGGCTCACCTACCGCCTGGACGACTCCCGGATCCGCGAGGAACAGGCACTGCACGGCGCGGCCGACGACTGGCCGCGCGGACTGTGAGAGGAGGATCATCCCCATGACTGGCACCGTGTTGGTCACTTATGGCACCAGGAACGGTTCGACGGCGCACATCGCGGAGTCGATCGCCGACACCTTGCGTGAGAAAGGGCTGACCGTCGAGACGATGGCGGCCGCGTCCGTGCCCTTCGTCACGCGGTACGACGCGGTCGTCATCGGCGGCGCACTGTACGCCGGCCGCTGGCACAAGGACGCCCGGACGTTCATCCGCAGGCACCGCAACGACCTCGCCGAGCGGCCCGTGTGGTTCTTCAGCAGTGGCCCGCTCGACACCTCTGCCTCCGGCCGCGACATCCCGCCCGTGCGCGGGGTGCGGCACGCCATGGACGAGGTGCACGCCCGAGACCATGCCACCTTCGGCGGCTGCCTCGACACCGATGCGGACGGCTGGCTGGCCCGGAGGATCCTGCACTCCGGAAAGGGCGGCGACTTCCGTGACTTCGAGGCCGTCCAGGCGTGGGCGGCCGGGATCGCAGGCGAGCTGAAACACTGACGGTGCCCGACAGGCCGGGCAGACGACGGCGGCATCGGGCCTTACCGGGACGTCCTGGTGAGGCCCGCTCCCGTGGCCGGGTGACGCGAGGTGAGTTCGCAGGACCGCTGCCCGTTCCCCAGAATGGTGCTGTACCCGACTCCGGACGCCCGGCGGGCTCCCGACGGGCACGACGTCACAGGTCGTGGCAGCCGCTACATCCACGGAGAGCGGGCAGGCCGAGGTGAAGATCATGGTCCGAACCGTCACCGTAGGACTCGACGGATCGCCCGAGAGCCGGGCCGCCGCCGAGTGGGCAGCGCGCGAAGCACGGCTGCGCGGACTGCCTCTGAACATCGTGCACGTCAGGGAGCCGGCTCCCGAGCCTCTGGCACAGGCTCCCCTGGTGGGGCCTGAGACGCACCAGCGGTGGACCGAGCAGATGCCACAGGAGTTCGCGGAAGGCATCCGGCTGCGGCACCCCGGTGTCGACGTACTCACGGAACAGCCGGCCGGTACGGTCGCCGACGCGCTGTGCGAGGCGGCCGGCCGCGCCGACCTGCTCGCGCTGGGCTCGCGGGGCTTCGGCGGCATCGGCGGGTTCATGGTCGGCTCGGTGAGCCTTGCCGTCGTAGCCCGCGCGGAACGCCCCGTGGTCCTCGTGCGCGCGGGGGAGCAGGCCGCCGACGAGCACGGGATGGATCCGGCGGGCGTCCCGTCCGCCGCCACGCCGTTCCGGCCCGTCGTGCTCGGCCTGGACACCAGGCACCCGGACGACACGCTGCTGGAGTTCGCCTTCGACGCCGCGGCGCACCGCGAGGCACCGCTGCGGGCGGTCCACGCCTGGCCCGATCCGTCCATCTCCTACTACCGCTTCCCCGGCGACGCCGAACTCTACGACGAGCTGGAACGCCAGAACGCCGCCGCTCTGACCGAGGCACTGCGTCCTTGGCGGCAGAAGTTCCCGGGCGTCGAAGTGATCGAGGCGAGCCGGTGCGGGAGCGCCGCACAGGTCCTGGTCAGTGCCGCCCGCGATGCCTCGCTGGCCGTGGTCGGCCGTCGTATCCGCACCGGTTCGATCGGCGCCCACATCGGTCATGTCGCCCATGCGGCTCTGCACCATGTCGCCGCGCCCGTTGCCGTGGTCGCCCACGGCTGACCTCGTGTCGGCCGTGGACCGACGGGGCGGCCCGGGTTGCGCCGGCGTCGACGCGCCGGGTGACCGCCGTCGACGCGCCGGGTGACCGCCGTCGGACGAGACGCGGCCGAGCGCCGAGCGGCACGGAAAGGGCGCGGTGCCGTCCACCCGGTCACGCCGTGGACGGTCACCGGCGCCCGGCCGAGCATTCGCAACGGCCGCGCCGTTCACGCGCTTTGTCATGGGTCAGCCGGTCTTGTGACCCCAGCGCGGTCCGACGGACGTCCACTCGCGGCCCCACAGGTCCAGCCGCCGCTGCTCCAGTCGCCAGCGGGCGATCGCACCCGCGCCCACGACCGCTCCTGCCAGTGCGGTGCCGGCCGCCGTCCCCAGGACGCCGGCCTCGACCGCGGCCGCCGTGGGGCTGGGCGGCCGGCTGGTCAGCCGGCCCTGGCGGTCCTCCCAGACCGTGACCGTGGAGCCGGCCCGGCTGCCGGTGTCCACGAGGGTCCGGCCGGTGTGCGTGGTGCCGTCGGGTGCGGTCCAGACCACCGTGGTCGTCGTGCGCTCGCCCGTCGTGCCGATCCCGCTGACGCTCTGCGGGACGTCGAAGAGAAGCACGGCCCGTACGGACTCCCGCTCCGTTCGTTGCTGTGCGAAGACGTCGTCCGCGGCCCGGGCGGTCACCAGTGCGGTGACGGTCCCGCCCACCGCGACGAGCGTCCATACGGCCAGGACGATCCAGGCCTCGATGATGTCGTCGCGTCGCCGCAACGGGTTGCTCCGCCACCGCCACAGCAGCTTTTTCGTGTGCCTGGTCCGGCGCATCGGTGCGCACCTCCTCCTGGTCGTGATGACACTTCCGAAAGTGGCAGCAGGCCGTGGGCCGGGGCAGGGGCCGACCAGGGACAGGCGCGGGGCCGCTCAGGCCAACTCCGCCGTCGGCAAGGGACGTTCAGCCCCTGTCGGGGACGGGTCGCGCGACCGCGGCGGCGGTCGGTCCCGGTGCGGCCTTTTCGGCAAGGGCCTCGGGGACTCCCGGGTACAGCTCGAAGGCACCGCCGAGGCCCGTGCCGCGCAACAGTCGTGGGAGATCACCGCCGGGCGGGACGAGCCGGAGTCTGCCCCTCCGTGCGCGGACGCGGTTGCGCGCCCGGCACAGAACCGCCGTTGGAAGCCGTGGGCGTGCCGGAGACCTTCGAGCTGTGCACCCGCATGGTGCGGCCCGGCGGTCGCGTCGCCAACATCGGCGTGCACGGCAGGCCGGCCACGCTCCACCTCGAAACCCTGTGGATCAAGAACGTCACCATCACGACGGGTCTGGTGGACACCCACTCCACGCCCACCCTGCTGCGGATGACGGCGGCCGGCCGGCTGCCCACCGCACAGCTGGTCACCCACACCTTCCCGCTGGACCACATGGCCGAGGCGTACGACGTCTTCGCCGGCGCCGCCGACACCGGCGCGCTCAAGGTCGTGCTCGGCGGGGAGCAGCACGAGGTCGCCGTCCGCGCGAGCTGACGACGGGTTCCGGGCGTCGTACACGGTCTGTTCGAGGCCGCCGGGAAAGGCGCTGTGGGTACGCACGGAGCGGCACCGCGGGGGATCGGTGCCGCTCCTGATGCCAGTCTCTCGCGGGCCACGGACCCGCACAGGTGCCGATGGTCACGTGCGCGGTGCCGACCGGCCCCTACGCTCCCGGGTGCGCAACCGGTCCCACAGCCGGTCCGCGAGTCCACGTGCCGTTGCGCGCTCCCCGCGCGCGGGCACGATGGCGCCGATGTCAGCTGCGGGTGTACAAGCCGACGGGATCGGGGAAGGCCGGCACCGGGAACGGGGCCGTTCGGCCCAAGACCCGCGCGGACAGGTGACCGAGTCTGAGCGTGTCGGACCCCGGAAGCCGAGCCCTGGAGGTCGCCATGACCGGCACACCCGTCCTGGACGACGACGGACGTGTGGTCGGTGTCGTCTCCGAAGCGGATCTGCTGCGCAAGGAGGACATCACCGAGGAGATCCGGCACACGATCGTCCCGCACCTCCCCGGCGACGAGCGCGTCTCCCCGGTCTGAGGGCGCGGGCGCCCGCATGTCGCGGGTCCCGGAAGGAGGCGACGGAGACCATGGCACCGACCGACCGAGCGCACGCGACCACCAGACCGCTCTGGCGCTGGCGGCACAATGCGCTGCGCCGGCACAGCGACGTCGTCGAAGCCTGGATCGTGCTCGCCGTCTGGACGGTGACCCTCCTCGGGGGGCTGCTCGCCGGATGGGCCGCGGGCCATGCCGTGGACCAGACGTTCACCGAACGGCGCGCCGCCGTTCGTACCGTGTCCGCCGAACTGACCGAGAACGGGGCCGTCGGCTCACCGGTCGTCGCCGGCTACGACGTGGGGAAGGTGTGGGTCACGGTGCGCTGGACGGCCGCCGACGGCTCCACGCACACCGGTCTGGCGAAGGCCGACCCCATGGCCACCACGGGCAGTCGGCTCCAGGTCTGGGTGAACCACGGCGAACGGCTCGTCGGCCCGCCGCCGAGCCAGGCGGAGGCGACCTTCGAGACCGTCATGACCGCTGCCCTCGTGGCCCCGCTCGCCGGCACGGGTGTGTGGGGTGCCGGCTGGGTGCTCCGCAGGCAGTTGATGCGACACCGCCTCGACGAGTGGGACGCGGAGTGGCGGCAGATCGGTCCCCAGTGGCGGAACTTCAGCGGGGGCAAGGGATGATCTCGGATGCCGGACAGGAGAACCTGCGATACCGGGGTCCTGTCGCGTAGGGCTCCGTCATCCCAGGTCACTCCGTGCGGACACCGGCACGAGAAGACAGTGGACGTCCACCACGCCCTCGACGGCGCGGGCCAGCCGCTCGGCGACCGGGGCCAGGCCGGAGCCGTCGATCCACCCGGTGAGGGTGACGACGCCTTCTGCGACCTCGACCTGAATGTGGTCGGCGGAGAGGGGGAAGAGGCGGTCGACGACCTCGTGACGCACCTCTTCGGCGAGTTCCTTGTCGTCGCGCAGGAAGACCTTCAGCAGGTCGGAACGGCTGACGACGCCCTTGAGCAGGCCCTCGTCGTCGATCACGGGAAGCCGCTTGACCTTGCGGTGCGCCATGATGCGCGCCGCCTGGGCGAGGGTGGCACCGGGATGCACGGTCACGGCGGGCGAACTCATCAACTCCTGGGCGGTCGCCGCGCCGGCCTTCGCCAGATCGTCCAGACGCCGCAGCTGTGTGAACCGGTCCGGGGCGCTGTCCCGGAACTCCTCCTTGCGCAGCAGATCGGCCTCGGACACGACACCGATCACCCGGCCGTCACCCTCCACGACGGGCACGGCACTGACCTTCCGCTGCTCCATCAGGGTCACGACGTCCTTGAACGGGGCATCGCGGCCCACGGCGGCCACGGCGTGCGTCATGACCTCGCTCACGGTATGCGGCTTGCCGTGCATGGTCTCCTCCTCGGATGGACGGGCGGGCCCGAGGGGTCCCTCTTCTCAGGGTGTGCGGTGGAATGTCCGAACGCCACAGGCCGCTCGGACCCCGGAACGGGACGTTCGGCCCCGGATTCGGGCCTCCCGAGAGGAGGGCCGTCTCCGTCTGCTGTCGCCGCACTTGTGAACAGTCGTCACGCGGGGACCGCGCCTTGCCGTCAGCCGGAGCCGACCCGCCACAAGGGGCCACTGTCCGCACAGGCCGGGACGGACGGCCCCTGGTACTCGGCTTTGCGAAGCGAAAGATGGGGTTGTACCCATACCGCCGCACCCGGCGGTGGACGACGAGCTGAGGAATGGCCGGCTCATGTACCCCGACGACGGATTCCGTGAACTCGATCGGTACGAGTGCCTGCGGCTGCTGACGCGGGCGGCTGTCGGCCGTATCGTTCACACGCGCCACGCCCTGCCCGCCGTGCTTCCGGTCAATTTCTGCCTGGACCGGGACGGTGCGGTGCTGCTGCGTACCTCGGCCGCCTCGGAGCTTGTCCACGCGATCGACGGCGCGGTGGTCGCCTTCGAGGCCGACGAGGTCGATGCGGAGGCCCACTCGGGCTGGAGCGTCGTCGTCACCGGGCGTGCCACGGTCGTCACCGACCCCGTCGAGCAGCAGCGCCTTGCCCTTACCGGGCCCCGCTCCTGGGTGGCTTCCCCGGAGGAGGTCTTCGTCCGTATCGAGCCGGAGCTGGTGACCGGACGCGAACTGGTCGCCGGACGCACCATGTACGGCGTGGACCTGAGGACCTCCGGCTGAGTGGCCGACCGGGAGAACCCGTGGACAAGACGGTGCGCATGCCCGACGCCGCGGAACGCGCCACCGAGGACGAGAACCGCCAACGGACCGTACGGCCCCACGACAAGGGGCCGTACGGCGTGCGGTGGGGTTCTCGCGGTCCCTGCCCCGGGTGTGCGCGCGGCACCAGCATCGTCCTCGGAGCCGTATCGGAACCCGCGAGCCGCCCGGCGGTGTCCGCGCCCTGGTCCCGGCGGCCCCTTCCGCCGCGTGCGAGCAGCAAGGCACAGAAGGGAAAAGGGACATGACTCTCCATCACGTGACCGTCGGAGTGGACGGTTCGCTGGTAGCCGTCCGGGCCCTGGACCGGGCCGCCGGCGAAGCCGTACGCCGCCACACCGAACTGCGCGTCGTCTATGCGGTGCCGGACGACGACGAGGCCGGGCCCATCCTGGCGTCGGCCGCCGCGCGCGTCGCCGTTCGCCACCCCGGCCTGCGTGTGGTGACCAAGGCCGTACAGGGAAGTGCCGTAAAGGTGTTGACCGAAGAGAGCAGGTGCGCCGCCCTCACCGTCGTCGGCACGCGAGGGTTCGGCGGGGTCACCGGCGCCCTGTTCGGCTCGGTGAGCCTGAGGCTGGCCGCGCATGTGCACGGTCCGCTGATGGTCGTGAGGGAGGACCACCCGTGCGACACCGGCGACGCGCGCCTCGGTGAGCGGCCGGCGGTGCTGCTCGGCCTGCGGGACGACACCGACGTTCGGGCAGCGGTGTACGCCTTCGAGGAGGCGGAACGTCGTGGCGCCTGGCTGTGGGCCCTGCACGCACCCGACCACCGGTACGTCACACCGGAGTTGCCCTGGCAGGTCCCCGCGTCGGGCCCCGGTGGGCAGCGTCTGGCCCAGCGGGACCGGGCGGAGGCGGCCGTGCCCCGCTTCAGCCTCTCGCGTCTGCAGGAGCGTTACCCCGGCGTGAGCGTCGATGGCCGCACCGTGCGCTCCGGACCTTCCCACGCCCTGCTGGCGGCGACCCGTGAGGCGGCTGTCGTGGTCATCGGCGCCCACCGCCGGAAGGGCCACCCCGGGCCGCACCTCGGCCCCGTCGCACACACCCTGCTGCACCGCTCGCACTGTCCGGTCGTACTGGTGCCCACGGGCCGGTGACATGAGCGTCCGCTGTCGCCAAGTGGTCCTGCGACAGGGGACGTTCGGGCCGTCGGTGGGGCCCGTGCAGCCCCTCCGGCCGGCGGCGCGCAGGCGGGACATTGGAAACGCGACGAGGGCCGCGACAGCCCCCGCGTGACACTCCTCGGAGGGGATGAAGATCATGGCAGTGCACCACCACCCGCAACGCCACCTGGGATTCCGTCTCCCGTCCCGGCACCGGGCGGAAGCGGCTCCGCAGGCCGCGGACACCGCGACGGCGACCGTGACCGGTGCGCACGTGCTCGCCGGGCTGCGCCTGCTGACCGGGTTCGTCTTCCTGTGGGCGTTCCTCGACAAGACCTTCGGCTTCGGCTACGCCACACCGTCCGGCAAGGGCTGGATCGACGGCGGTTCGCCGACCAAGGGCTTCCTGAGCTCGGTCGCGGCCGGGCCGCTGGAGTCCACGTTCCACGACTGGGCCGGGGCCGGCTGGGCGGACTGGCTGTTCATGCTCGGCCTGCTGGGCATCGGCCTGGCACTCGTCTCGGGCGTCGCGCTGCGGCTCACCGCGGTGGCGGGCACGGCGATGATGGCCCTGATGTGGATGGCGGAGTGGCCCCCGGCCAAGCACCTCTCGGACGGGTCGCTGAGCATGTCCACCAACCCGTTCGCCGACTACCACCTCGTCTACGCCGTCGTGCTGGTCGCCCTCGCGGCGGCGGGCGCCGGCGCCACCTGGGGCCTGGGCAGGGTCTGGGCACGGCTGCCCTTCGTCAACCGCAACCGCTGGCTGCTGTGACCGTCGGCCCGAACCGCGAGCCGCTCCGAAACCGGTGGCTGCTGCGCCGGACCGGAGCGCATCGCACCGGGGGCGCCGCCGCTGAGGGAAACACCCCCCAGCGGCGGCGCCCTTTCGGGTGCTGTCCACTCCCGTCACCTGCCGCCACACGGGGTCTTCGGCGCCACACCCACAGCGGCCGGCGTTCCGCACGGCTGACCGCTCACGTCAGGCCGAGCCGCCACGGCCGCCGTACGTCTGCCACCGCCCGACTCAGGTTGCGGCCGGGGCCAGGCGGATGCCGGTGATCAGATCCGGGTGGATGCGGACCGCGTAGTCCATCGCACCGCCCACCCAGGGGTACAGCAACTCGCGGTAGCGGGCGAGTTCCCGGGCGTCGGTGACCAGCCGGGCGTACCCGGTGACCACGACGCTCCAGCCCAGATGGGTGACGGGGTCGATGGAGTCGGCCTCGTAGGCGACGACCACGCCCGGCGCGTCCGCCTGCCGGCTGCGGGAGGTCAGGGCCGCGCCCTCGTGGGTGCGGATGACGACGTCCCCGCCGTCGAGGACATGGTTGACCGGTCGCACGGTCGGCAGGGCGTGCTGGGTGAAGACGACCCGGCCGATCGAGACGCTGCCAAGCAGTCTGAAGGCCTCCGCGGCGTCGAGCGTCACGCTCTCGCGGGGTCCCGGGGAGACCGGCTGCGCTTGGTCCAGGGCCATAGGCGGTATCCGTAGGTGTTCTGGTCACTCGCCCACGGTGGTTTCGTCCGCGGGCCGATTCTGATGGATCACATCATTCGAACGGGGAAGCGACCTTCGGCACTAGGGCCGTTCGGGCCACCCCCGGGCCTGGTGGGCCCGGACTTGCGGGCGGCGGGCGACTGCGCGGGGTGTTCACCGCCGGTACTGTCCAGCTCCACGGTCAGGACCGTGCGCGAAGGTGTGCGGCGCCCCACGAGGATGGCGCGGCAAGGCGGATTCTGTTCTCTCACCGGGCCCGGAACGTTACGGTGTCATGTGACCGGACAACCGACTGTCGGCCCGGCCTGCGCACGATCGGGAGGGTCACCGGTGGCACGCTCCGAGGAGCCCGGAGGGGCTCGAGTGCGGCTGCCCCAGCTCAGGCTGGACGAGCTGCTGGAGGAGCTGCAGGCACGGCTGGACGCGGCCCGTAGTACGCGGGACCGGGTGCACAGCCTGCTGGAGGCGGTGCTGTCGGTCGGCCGGGAGCTCGACCTGGAGCAGGCGCTGCACAGCATCGTGGAAGCCGCGGCCGCGCTGGTCGACGCCGAGTACGCGGCCCTGGGCGTGATCGGCCCGGACGGCAGGCGGCTGTCCGCCTTTCACACGATCGGTGTCACCGAGGACCAGATCGCCGCGATCGGCCCGTTCCCCGAAGGCCACGGCATCCTCGGAGAGCTCATCCGCCACCCCGAGCCGCTGCGGCTGACGAAGATCTCCCAGCACCCCGCCTCGCACGGCTTCCCGGCCCACCACCCGCCGATGAACACCTTCCTCGGGGTGCCCATCCGGGTGCGCGACCAGGTTTTCGGCAACCTCTACCTGACCGAGAAGCGCGGCGGCCTGCAGTTCGACGAGGAGGACGAGTCGGTCCTGTCGACCCTGGCCGTGGCGGCCGGCGTCGCGATCGACAACGCTCGCCTGTACGAGGAGTCGCGGCTGCGGGAACGCTGGCTCGAGGCCAACGCCGAGATCACCCACCGGCTGATGTCCGGTGGCGACCGCACCGAGGTCCTCGCCCTGATCGCGGAGCGGGCCGGTGAGATCACGGGGTCGGCCCTCGCCGTGGTCGCCCTGCCCGTGGAGGGCGCCGAGTCGCTGGCCGTGGAGATCGCCGTCGGCCTCGGCGCCGAGGCGCACGAGGGGCTGGTGCTGTCCCTGGACCGGACCTTGATGGGCCTGGCCTTCTCGGCTGCGGCTCCGGTCACCAGCGAGGATGTCGGCCACGATGAGCGCATCTCCCTGGAGCCTCCGCGCTTCGGGGGACTGGGCCCTGCCGCGGCGGTGCCCATCGGCACGGGCGAGGCGGGTCCGCGAGGGGTGGTCCTGCTGGCGCGGGAGACCGGACGGCAGCCGTTCACGGGGACGGAGACCGAGACCCTGCAGGTCTTCGCCGCTCAGGCCGCCGTGGCGATGGAGCTGGCGGACCGCCGCCGGGACGCCGAGGAGATCGCGGTGCTCCAGGACCGCGACCGTATCGCCCGGGACCTGCACGACCTGGCCATCCAGCGGCTGTTCGCCACCGGTATGACGCTGCAGAGCGCCGGCCGGTTCATCGAGCACGAGGAGGCCGCCGAGCGCGTCATGCGGGCGGTGGAGGACCTGGACGAGACCATCAAGATCATCAGATCGACCATCTTCGGGCTGCGGGCACGGGACGGTGGTGCCGGGACGGGACTGCGAGCCCGTGTCGTACGGGCGATCGGCGAGGCCGCACAGGTCCTCGGCTTCCCGCCCAGCGTGCGTATGGAGGGCCTGGTCGACACGGAGGTGCCGCGGGAGATCGCCGATCACGTGATCGCCGTACTGTCCGAGGCCCTGACCAACATCGCCCGGCACGCACGGGCGCAGCGGGCCGATGTGGCCCTGGAGACCGACGGCCGTGAGGTACGGCTGACGGTGACCGACGACGGCGTCGGCATCCCGGCCGAGGGCCGCCGAAGCGGGCTGCGCAACATGGCCGAGCGCGCCGAGCAGCTGGGCGGCTCGCTGGCGGTCAACCGCCCTGAGAGCGGCGGCACTTCACTGGTGTGGCAGGTGCCCGTGGGGGAGCGGTAGCCGAACCGTCCAGGACGACGTCGACGGCGAAGCGGGTCGTACTGCGGCCTGTTGTGTCCGCATGGCCCATCCGTACTCGACTCGCGAACACCGTTCCCACACCCGTGCCGCGTCAGCGGCACGACGCCTTGTGCCGGAGGACTCCGCCCAACAGCTTGACGTGTTCCGTGGCCGTGGCGCGGCCGCGGACGACGGTGACGGTGACCCGTCCGGCCGTCGGTTCCGAGAGGTCGAAGGCGTAGAGCGCACGCCGACCATCCAGGACGGGTGGCAGTCGGCGGACCGTGAGAGGGGTGCCGTTGCACGTGACCGACTGGACGATCTCGCGGTCCGCGCCGAACACGTGGACCTCGGCGAACGTGTACGTACTGAGCAGGGGAACAAGTGCGGGACGGACGGAGAAGGGAGTGTCGCGGCGGTCGGAGACGCACAACGACGTGATGAACCCGCCGGTCGTGGCTGCCGACCCCGAGCAGAAGCGCCCGTCGGCCGATTCCCAGACGAACGTGGCGGCGCTGCGGCCGACGGCGGCGGTGAACATCCCGTGCGGGCCCGGAAGGTCCTTGCTGGACAGTTGCGCCGTGAGGTTGGCTCTGGACGCATCGACCACTTGGCCCCGGTCGGCTGTAGTGGGCTGCGACGACGCCGTGCGCGTCGAGGAGGCCGCGGGTGACCGCTTCACCCTGGACGGGCCACTCCCTGCGGCGCAGGCCGCCGTGGAGAGCAATACCGCGCCGACCGCTGCACATGCGAGAAGCCTGTTCACTTTTCCCCCGTCGTCCCATGTCAGTGCCCGGAGGGTAGCGCCGGGGCCGGTTCCTGTCAGCAGCCCGCGACCGCAAGGGCACGATGAGGGAGACGGAGGGGACTTCGGGGGCCGCCAGGACGGAAAGGGCGGTCCCCCTTATCAGTTGCCTTGCCGCACTTCGACCCCGGCGTCGTGATCTGGCTGGCTCAAGAGGCTGCAGTATCGGCCCCAGCTGCTCGACGGCTGTCCCACCGCCACCGGCCTGGGCAGCTGTCTGTCGAAGACTTTCTTGCCGGCCGGGGTGAGTCCCTGCCCGTGATGGTTCGTCTTGCCGATGTCCAGGCCGCCGTGCGCGCATCCACGTCATGCAGACCTGCCGCCCGCAAGCGGGACGGGCGTTGCGCCGGGCCGGGCGGTAGCCGGGCCTCTCATCAGCGTCACCAACGGCGCCTGTCGGGCCCGGAGGCCGGCGGCCCTCTTGCAGGACCGCCGAAAACATGACGGGGGCAGCTGCCGGGAGAATCTGTTCCACGCGCGCTCTGGATGGACTACATGCCTAACTCTCTTCCAGGGTCCGTGCCGCCGTACGGCGGGGGGAGGCCGGTCCTTCCGGTCCGTAACCCAGACGGATCAGCATCTGCGCGTGCACCGGGCCGTCCTCCGGCTCTGCCAACTGCTCCCGAAGGTCGGGCCACTCCAGGGCCTGATGCAGCAGCGACGCCCGCACGCCGGCGGCCGTCGCCACCAGCAGGGCGTGCTGAAGTGCCTGACCGGCTCGCAACCAGTCGGCCCGGCGGTCGTGCGGGGTGGAGAGTACGGCGATCGTGGGCCGTTGCTCGAAGGGGCGGGCGGTGAGGGCGGCCCGGTGACGGTGGGCCCCGAAGTCCCGCGCCGGAACCCGGTCCCGGCAGTCCTGCGGCCCGACGGCCAGCGGCGGAATGCCGAGTGCCGTGGCGTCCGGCTCCCGGATCCAGCGGCGGCTCTCGACTGCCCGGTCCCGGTCGGCCGTGTTGCGCCGCTCCGCCTCCAGCGTCAGTCGCAGCAGGCGGTCCGTCTCCTCGGGACCCGGGTGGCCGAGCAGCGCCCCCTCGGCGTGCACGGCCTCGGCGAGCTCATGCAGCAGGGCAGTGGGCAATGTTCGGTCGGAGAACGGCAAACGGCTGCTGTGCCGGCGCCACACGGCGTCGTACAGACCCGGGGCCGGAGAGAAGCGGGCGGTGCCGCCGAGGCGTACGGTGGCAAGCAGAGCTGGCTCGTCGGGCCTGGGCAGCAGCCGGGTCACCGGTTCCCACCCGAAGTGCGCGACCGCCAGGCGCACGTTGAACAACGCACAGCCCACCGAGAGGTGCAGGGCGCGCCCGGACGGGTCGATGTGCCGTAGGCCGCGGTCGGCGGCTGCCCGGATCTGCAGGGTCAGGGTCTCCGGGACCAGCCGGAATCGCCAGGGCTGGGTGTTGTGGATCGACGGGGCGGCCACAGCGGCCGAGACGATCTTCTCCAGTGTCGCCACGTCGAGAAGTGCGGTGGACATCGGGTCTCCTCCCCGCCCTGTCACGAGCGTCCGTCGGAACCGATCGGTGGTGCCCTCCACGCTGCCCCGGCCTCCGGAGGTGGGGCAGGGGCCGGACGGGCCCCGCGTCACGCCGGACGGCCCGGACGCGGCCGAGGGCCACGGTGCGGACGAACGGGCCGATGGGGTGACCTGTTCGACCTGGGAAGCCGGTACACCGTCCCCGGCCAAGGCCGGCGCCGTCCGGGTGGGGCGCCCCGGGTACGAGTCATCGACGGGCCCCTCGTCCCGTTGTCATCCGTGGACCGCGTGGCCGCCGCTCGAGCCCGGCATACCTGAAACCCGCCCCGGACCGAAGGCCGACCGGTCCCCGATCCGTCCCCGAACAGCCCATGGGGACACGGCCGGTTCAGGTGGATGCTCGGAGTGTCAACAGACCTGGGGGACTTGGCGATGGGGTGTGAGCAGCTCAGAGCAAGCCCACGGTCCATGCCCTGCTCAAGGACGGCCCGACGCGGGGGCCTGCACGCGGCGCGGCCGGTACCCATGGCCAACTGCAGGGTTTCGACCGGGAGATGACCTCGAGGAGCCTGCGGATGTGTTCCGTTGCCGCTCTACCCCCGGGCGTCGGCTGCTTCTGCCCGAGTTGCCTGTCTGCCGGCGTCCAGGCCCCGACTCCCCATTCGCGTCGACTCTGTCGAGGAGGAAAGCCATGAAGCACAACAAGGTCGGCTCAGTGATGACCACGGAGGTCGTCCGCGCCGTGCGCGGGATGCCCTTCAAGGAAGTGGCCCGGCTACTCGGTGAGCACCGCGTCAGCGGCCTCCCCGTCGTCGACGAGGACGACAAGGTCGTCGGAGTCGTCTCGGAGACGGACCTGATGGTCCGGCAGGCCGACGCCCCGAACCCCTACGAGCCGGAGAAACACCACCGGCTCGCGGGCCTGACCCGCAGGGGCCGGATGCGGGCCGCGAAGGCACGGGCCCGCACCGCCGGACAGCTGATGACGGCACCGCCCGTCACGGTCCACGCCGACGACACCATCGTCGAGGCCGCCCGCGCCATGGCTCTGCACCACGTGGAGCGGCTGCCCGTCCTCGACGAGGAGCAACGACTCGTCGGCATCGTCACCCGCCGCGACCTGCTGCAGGTCTTCCTGCGGCCCGACACGGAGATCAGCACACAGGTCGTCGAGGAAGTGCTGGAGCGCGCCCTGTGGCTGCCGCCGCACACCGTCGACGTGTCCGTCTCGGAGGGGGTGGTCACCCTGACCGGCCAGATGGACCGCAAGACCGACACGGAGATCGCTGTCTCCATGACCCGTCAGATCGATGGAGTGGTCGCCGTCGTCGACCGGCTCACCTTCCGACTGGACGACTCCCGTGTCCGGCCCGACGACCGGGCGCTGCACGGAGTCGCCGACGAATGGCTGCGAAAGCTGTAGCGCATCGCCGTCGGCACGGCGCAGGCGCCCGCTCGCCGTCGGCGCAGAACGTGTACGGAAGGTGTGGTCCCCGGGGGGGGGCGCGCCAGGGGGCACAACCTCCGTGGCCCGCAGGCAGCGGGTTACCGGGGCCAGGCGGCAGTCCCCCCCCGCCAAACCCCCCTCTGCCCCTACCAA